>SUZK01000005.1 GCA_015059955.1 Rikenellaceae bacterium | reverse complement strand
ATTTTGACATAAAAATAGAGATTAGTAGAAAACATTTTCTACTAATCTCTAAAATATCGCTGTAATTTACAAATATTCAGTTACTTATTTATTATCCCAAGCGCCGCTTTTTGCATCATTACCCAATATAAAAAAGTTGTCGACAGTTATCCGGTGCGGATGGCTGTCGACAATCTTTTTATTTCGTTGGGGCTATGTTATAGCACCCCGTCGTACTCTAACTGTGTGCGTATCTTTGCCCAGTTGATGACAGGGCGGCGTGCGCCATCGATGAAACGTATGGGGCAGCCCACAGCCGAGTCGTCTATATATAGGTCGGCATAGACCTTGGGTGACGATGTCCACTCCCTCTGTTCGGGGTTCTCGTTTACGGCCCACAGGTCAATCTTGCGATCCTTGAACCACTTGGTGGCTGCCGCGAGTAGCTCGCCCGAGCGCATGGTGAAGAGTATCAGGCGATGCCCCTTGGCGTTGAGTCTGCGTAACACATCCACAGCGCCCTCTACATCCATGCCCACAGCGGGGTACTCGTGCTCGACGCAGGTGCCGTCGAAGTCGACGGCGATAATCATGCTATTCTTTTTATCCCCCCTTGCCATTGTTAACGCTTCTTAAATAGGCTCTTGAAGTTACGCCAACGACGCTTCCATGGTGACATATCTTCATCGTTGTAGCCATAGCCATAACCGTAGCCATAGCCGTAGCTACGCTTAGCAAATGTTGCTCCGTTGAAGAGAATGCTCATATTGTGGAGCTTCTTCTCCTGGTATAGCGTCTCGATGTCGGGTAGCTGGCTACGGTCGAGGTTGCCCTCACGTACGACATATATAGTGTGGTCTACGTAGCGGTCGATGACCATAGCGTCAGCCACGGCGAGGGCTGGCACGCTGTCGATGATGATGTAGTCGTAGCGCTCACGAAGGCTCTCGATAAGCTCCTTCATGCGCTTCGACATCAGCAACTCGGTAGGGTTAGGTGGCTGAGGACCAGAGAACAAAATCTCAAGATTTGGGTCTATCTCGCTTGGCATGATAGCGTCGTTGATAGACTCTATGTTGCCTGTAAGATAGCTTGTTACGCCACGTCTATCGTTGCGGTGACCCATGAGCTTCGACATCGTACGACGACGTAGGTCAAGGTCGACAAGGAGCACGCGGCTACCCGCTGTGGCGAGTGTTGCGGCGAGGTTGCTTGCCACGAATGTCTTACCGCTATGGGGTACCGATGAGGTGAGCATAATCACCTTCACAGGGTTGTCCACCGACATAAACGATAGGTTGGTGCGTAGTATACGGAATGACTCCGATACAATATCGCGGCCATCCTCCCTCACGACAATGCCTCCATTAGCAATCTTACCTTCGTAGCGTGGTACCATGCCGATAAATGGTGCCGACAGGGCATCCTCGACCTCCTTGTGCGAGCGCACCTTCGTATTGAGCAGCTCACGGATGTAGAGTATTGCGAATGGCACGATAAGGCCAATAACGATGGCAATAAGGTAGATAAGAGTCTTCTTGGGGCTAATTGGCTTGTCGCTACCGTGGGCGCGGTCGATGGTGCGAGCGTTGCTCTCAACGGTAGCGCGTGTAATCTGGTTCTCCTCGGCCTTCTCCTTGAGGTAGATATATAACTGCTGCTTAACCGACTGGTCGCGCATGATAGCCATAAGGTCCTTCTCCTTGGTTGGCGAGTCCTTCATCGATGCGTATACCGAGTCCTGCTTCTCGCTAATATCCTTAATCTGCACCTTCAGAGTCTGGATGTACGACTTGAGCGATGTGATGATACTGCTACGTAGCGATGAGAGCTGTGTCTGCATCTCGGTAACCACAGGGTTGTTTACCGAGTGTATCGTAAGGCGCTGATACTCAAGTACGCCCTTGTTGTAGGTCTCTATCTCCTTGGATAGAGATGTTGAGCTTCCCTGGGCTGCAATGTCGAAGGCGGGCATAAGGACAATCTTGTCGCCATCGGCCGTCGCCACCTCCAATATGTACTCTGCTACGGATAGCTCTACGCCGAGCTTGATAGACTCCTCGTTGAGGCGAGCAATCTCGTTGCTAATCATCGTTGCCTCATTCTCAGGACTATAAAGCTGATTGTCCTGCTTGAAGTTAGCCACGTCGCTGTCGGCGATGTTTAGCTCCTCGCTAAGTGATGCCAAACGCTCGTTGATAAACTGCTCGGTGATATCCGATATCTTCTGCTTCTCCTTGATAGCATCCGCGTGGTAGGCGTCGATAACACCGTTGATGACATCCTCGGCACGCTTCGGCACCTCGTCGTTCATCGTGAGGTTCACTACGGACGACTGCTTGTCAGCAATCTCGCACTTCAGCTTGCTACGATAGTGCTCAATAGCGTCGTTATGTGTGTGTCGTGCAACCTTAACCTCCAAGTGTGAATATTTGTCGAACGACTTTGTGCGGGTCATTACAATCTTACCCAAGGGGGTAGATATGGTGTCGCCAGGAGCTACCTTCGCCGAGAATGACTCGTTCGAGAAGTTCGTGATGTTGGCCGTGCCATCCTCATTCATCGTGTAGGTGAACGAGCCACTTTCAGAGTTGCCGATGGTTAGGAACTCGACAGTCATAGGTGCTCGGCCATAGAGGTCGGTGGTGCGTATTCTACCCTTACATGTGTATGTGGTAGCAAGGTCATACTTCTCAACGACCTTCTCCATTAGGGTGCGTGACTGCAAGATGTAAATCTCGTTATCTACCGAGTGACGACCCATGACACCCGCGATATCGCTAAATGCCGCGAGCTCGGCGCCTGTGCCCTTGCGAGAGTCCTTAATAAGAAGTGACGCTGTGCGCTGATATACCGGTGGTGTGCGGCGTATATAGTACTCCGCGGCGAGGCCACATATTAGCAACGCCAATATAAACCAATACCAATTAGATAGTATTAAGTGTATATAGTCGTGAAGCGTAAAGCGAGGCTTTGCGACTCTCTTCTCGTTACTCTCCTTTATCTCTGCCATTACTCTATTCTCCTTTATGTAGATGTATAGTTACTTTCTGATAATTGTAATCACCAACGTCGCTACGGCTACGGCTGTTGAGGCCAATGATATCCAGAATGAGCGATTTTGGTTTATTTCTGATGTTGCAGCCTTATACTTGTTGGGGCTTACGATGATAACGTCGTTCTGCTCGAGGTAGTAGCATGGCGAGTTAAATATCTCTGTCGAGCGTAGGTCGAGCTTTGTTACGATGTTCTTGCCGTTGCATTCGCGCACCACCGCAACATCCTCACGCTTACCAAAAATGGTCATGTCGCCAGCAAGGGCGATGGCCTCCAATATTGTAATCTGGTCGCGGTTGATGCTGAAACGGCCCGGTTTGTTCACCTCGCCCAATACCGAGATTGTAAGGTCGGCAAAGCGTACATTTACATGTGGGTCGTTCATATATCCCTGCTCAATGATGCTCTGCTCGATTGTTCGCGCAAGTTCGTCGCGTGTCATGCCTGCGCAATATATCTTGCCGATGATAGGCATGTTGACATATCCCTGCTCATCGATGGTGAGTATCTGGAGGCTATTCTCGTTGGCGGTGCTTGGGGTGTTGCCGCCGTTCAAAGAGTTGTAGCTGGTTGCCGAGTTGAATGGCATGGCAAGCTCGGGGTTTTTGTTGTTCACCACGATGGTAATCTGGTCGAGGGGCTTGAGACGTATGATGTAGTTGTCCGGAAGTTCTATCTCGGCACCATTCTCCACATCCTGGAGGTAGAGTACCTTCTGCTGTGCCGAACAAGCACTAAATATGATGGCTATCGCAAATAGCAAAAACTTAAAATGCTTCATGGTAGATAACTTTGTTTACACTAACCTCTATTCAATGACCCATGCGTGCGTGCATAAATCGTGCAAATATAGCAAAATTAATAGAAAGATAGATGCTATATAATAAAAAAAAGCGATTGGCTCGCTTTTTTTATCTGTTTGAAGTGTGTCGCGGTGTTAGTTGTTGTCTAACCACTCCAAGAAATCGGATGTACGGCTACGGCTCACAACCACCTCGGCATCGGTGTGAGGTATGAGTTGTAGTTTGAGGCGTGTGCCAAGGTGCTTCGATATGTTCTCTATCGAGTTGATTGATACGATATAGCTGCGCGATATGCGGAAGAAGATGCGTGGGTCGAGCATCTCCTGCACCATATCCAATGAGTAGTCGAGCAGTCGGCAGGCACCATTGCGGCTTACGGCATAGGTGCTCTTATCCTCTGAGTAACAGTATGCTATCTCATCAACTGGGGTGATTACAATCTTCTCGCCAGCCTTGACGATAAAACGCTTCTTGTACTCCTTGTTCTGTGGCTGGCTAACCTGCGATATCATGTCCAATAGAGTCTCCAACTTGGCGCTATTCTTGGCCTCCATAAGTTCGCGGCAACGCTCCCATGCACGCGACAGGTCATCACCCACGATAGGCTTTAAGAGATAGTCCACGCTCTTGACCTTGAAGGCGTCGATGGCGTAGTTGTCGTAGGCCGTGGTGATGATGACATGGGCATTGATATTCACACGCTCGAATATCTCGAAACAGATGCCATCGGAAAGTTCCACATCCATAAAAATTACATCGGCGCCATCGGGGTTCTCCTCGAGCCAACGTGTGGTTGCTGAAACCGATGTCAGCGTCATCACAATATGGCTATCGGGGCAATGGCGGTCGATAAGCTTTTTGAGGTTTATCTGCGCAGGAATCTCGTCCTCTACGATGAGTACCTTAATCATACTATTGGGAGTTTTACAATAAATTCAGTATCAGTCTTTTCTATTGTTATATCGCGACGCGTAATGTCGATATATTGGTGTCTTATGTTCTTCAATCCGAGGTGTGTCGATGGCTGCCCGTGAGTGCGCAGTTGAAGGGTGTTGCGCACAACGAGCATATCGCCCTCTGTAGAGATGTTTATGGTCAGCGGTTGCTCGGCCGAGACGATGTTGTGCTTAGTGGCATTTTCGACCAATAATTGGACTGCACAGGGCACAACATGTTTGTCGTTTTGGCTACTGTCAATATCTATCTCAACAACCATTCCCGATATAAATCTCTCCTTCAACAAGTCGACATACATACGGGTGAACTCTATCTCCTCGCTGAGCTTTACGAGCGGCTTTTGGTCGTTGTTAAGCATATAGCGATACATGTTCGCAAGCTTGCGGATAAAGGCACTGGCGCGCTCCGTCTCGTGCTCTTGAACAAGGTAGTCGAGGATGCCGAGTGAGTTGAATAGGAAGTGTGGGTTTATCTGCTGCTTAAGGCGCTCATACTGGTACTCGCTACGGCGCTTTAGCTCGCGCTCTTCGAGTAGCTCGCTTCGTGTCGATGTGGAGTATCGCACAAGTATACACGCTGTGATTATGAAGACGTCGAATAGTAGTGCGGCAAGTATCGTGGATATAAAGTCGTTGCTGCCTATGATTGCACTGTCAAAGGTCGGTATGTTGTAGTATATGATGAGCGCGACAAGTGCTGGTATGGTTAGCGCCGATAGCGTTAGTATCGCGATGATGGGGTAGCGTTTGATGATACTCCACTTGAGTTTGGGAATGTAGAGTACGATGAGAATGTTACCCGCGATGAGTGTTAGGAGTGCCCATGTGCTCGCCATTATCTGGAGCATGTTGCTCAGTAGCTCTCCATCGGTGAGTACCTCGGCACGCGACAAAACGATGTAGCTCATTCTAAGGATTAGGATTGAGAGGGCTATTCCCACAACGTTGTATGCCGATGGTCGCCAAGCGTGGTTATCGGCGTGGTAGCGCTTAGAACGGCGCGAGAAGAAGTCAATCGCAAGACCCGATATGGCGCTGATAATAAGCGTTGATATGGCGGGTGCGAAGATGCTTCCAGAGAGTATCGAATCTATTGGCTTCCATAGCCACGAGCCGACCACAAAACCGAAGAGCGTGGCTACAAGGGTGAGGATTGCCATCATCTCGATACGCATGTTGTTGCGTATGGATATCACGATGACCATGGCAATGGTGAGTACCGTTAGGGGAATGTCATCGTAGTAGTTGAGCATACGGCTGACAATGGCCACCACGAAGTGTAGTAGCGCAAAGAGCAGTACGATGAGCGTGTTATTTGCGGTCTGTGTTTTTGCCATATTTTGCAAATATAGAAAAATTTTGGTTGATTTCAAAATTTTAGTTCTACTTCCGTATGCTCTGCCTATGCTGTATCGCGCTGTTTTTTCATCCCGCAAATGAATATATATTCCCTTTGAGTATGTGGCACTTGATGACCTCCTTCCCGATATGCTGAGTTCGCCGTATCTATGATACGTAGTCCAAATCGAATGTTTTGATTTTTGTTATTCGCATGTAAATCCTACCATTCGGTTGCTATTTTATGCAATTCATCACAAGTTTATCCCCTTTGGGTATTTTTAATTTGGATATTATGATTTTTTTTTGAAAATTTGTATGATAAACAATATGTATTTATTTAAATTTTTTAAAAACAAGGATAAGAAAATTTTAAAAATAGTTTAACCGACATGAACAAACCTAATCTCACTACTGGCCAAATGTGGAATCTGAGCTTCGGCTTCTTTGGTGTTCAGATTGCCTACGCGTTGCAGAGCGCAAACATTAGCCGAATCTTCGCAACGTTGGGTGCCGATCCCCATACGTTGAGCATCTTCTGGGTGTTGCCTCCACTTATGGGTATGATTGTCCAGCCCATCGTAGGCTCTATGAGCGACAAGACATGGTGTAAGTGGGGTCGTCGTAAGCCCTATCTCTTCATTGGCGCCATTGTGGCAATCATCGTGATGGCATTGTTGCCAAACTCTGGTAGTTTCGATATGACCATCAAGGCGGCGTTGGCATTTGGTGCTATTATGCTTATGTTGCTCGATACCTCGATTAATATGGCGATGCAGCCATTTAAGATGTTGGTCGGAGATATGGTCAACGACGAGCAGAAGACCAAGGCGTACTCTATCCAGAGCTTGTTGTGTAACGCTGGCTCGCTTGTGGGTTATTTGTTGCCATTCTGCCTCACATGGATTGGCGTAAGCAATATTGCACCCGAGGGCGTTATCCCTCCATCGGTGACATGGTCGTTCTACATTGGTGCTGCTATCCTTATTCTCTGCGTTCTTTATACTGGTGCGAAGGTTAAGGAGTGGAATCCTGAGGACTACGCTAAGTATAACAACATCAAGAAGGAGGAGCAGGAGGAGAAGACCAATATGTTCAAGCTCCTTGTCAAGGCTCCTAAGAGCTTCTGGCAGATTGGCCTTGTGCAGTTCTTCTCGTGGTTTGCATTCTTGTTTATGTGGACATATACTACGGGCGGTATTGCCGAGAATGTCTCAGTATGGCAGACTATCGACCCTAATAGCCCCGACTACCAGGCAGCTGGTGACTGGACAGGTGTGCTCTTCGCCGTTCAGGCCGTTGGCTCTATCTTGTGGGCTATGGCGTTGCCACGCTTTAAGAGTGTAAAGATGGCATACTCGCTCAGCCTCGTGATTGGTGCTGTGGGCTTCATCTCTACATATTTCATCACCGACCAGTATATGCTCTTTGTGTCGTTCTTGCTTATCGGCTGCGCATGGGCTGCGATGTTGGCACTCCCATTTGCGATGCTCACAAGCTCGCTATCGGGTAAGTCGCTTGGTACGTATATGGGCCTCTTCAACTGCACAATCTGCCTTCCACAGATTATCGCAGCGTTGGTTGGTATGTTCATCATGAAGCAGGTGGGCGAGGAGTCGTATGTGAACGAGTTGGAGTACCCTAAGAGCGTCAAGGTTGAGAACTGCTCTATTGTCGCTGAGAACGAGAAGGATGCAGATGCGCCTTTCGAATACATGATGTCTTACGACAAGGAGAACAAGCGCTTCGTGTGCGAGAATATCGACGCATCGATTATCAATGGTAGCTTCCATATCGAGGCAAATGACGGTGAGGTTGAGTATGGTACTAAGGCTGCTGCTGCTACCTCACGTATCGCTCCTAACGAGGCCTTCGGTATGACCGTTGCCTCGGATAAGGTCGACATCAAGGATATCCACGTCGAGAAGCAAGATGAGAATGGCGATAAGGTTGATATGGATGAGAAGGTGTCGGTATACTTCTACCCAGGTTGCGACCGTCTCTTCGTCATGGAGCAGAGCGACAAGAATGTCGACAACGTGATGGAGATTATGCCAAAGGCTACAAGCGGCCAGATAAAGATGTTCATCATCGCTGGTGTAGCCCTCTTGCTCGGTGCTGCTGCCGTATTTGGCATCACCACTCGCCGCAGGGAGGAGTAACAATCATAGCCCACTTGGGGTGAAACGCCGGTGGGCTACTTGACATGAGACAAACAATCGATACATATTTACTAACTTTATTAACTAACACTAAAACACTATGAGAAAATTCTTAACTATGTGTTTGGGTCTTGCTATCCTCGCGATGGCAGTTCCCGCCCAAGTGTTTGCGCAGAGCAAATACGAGGTGAAGGGTGTGGTAGTTGATACTACCGGTGCACCGGTTATTGGCGCCTCTGTTGTTGAGCAGGGTACCACTAATGGTGTAACCACTGATCTCAATGGTCAGTACACACTTAAAGTTCAGAGCCAGGAGTCTATCGTTGTGATCAGCTTTATTGGTTACAAGACTCAGTCGCTCGTTGCCTCATCTGAGGTTTTGGGTCGTGTAGTCCTTGAGGAGGACTCAGCGATGATGGATGACGTTGTAGTCATCGG
This sequence comes from Rikenellaceae bacterium, assembly GCA_015059955.1. Taxonomy (GTDB): domain Bacteria; phylum Bacteroidota; class Bacteroidia; order Bacteroidales; family Rikenellaceae; genus Alistipes. The sequence goes on along the minus strand of SUZK01000005.1, from coordinate 184,896 downwards.
TTACGGTACGGTAAAGAAGAACGACCTTACAGGTTCGGTATCTACCGTAAAGGCTGATCAGACTAACAAGGGTCTTGCTACATCTCCAACCGACCTTCTCCGTGGTAAGTCGGCAGGTGTTGTTATCACCTCAGGCGATGGTGCTCCAGGTTCTGCAGCACAGATTCGTATCCGTGGTGGTTCATCACTCAACGCATCTAACGACCCATTGGTTGTTGTCGATGGTCTTCCAGTGTCTAACTCAGGTATCTCTGGCGTAGGTAATGCTTTGGCATCTATCAACCCATCTGATATCGAGTCATTCACCGTATTGAAGGATGCTTCGGCTACAGCTATCTACGGTTCACGTGCATCTAACGGTGTCATCATCATCACTACTAAGAAGGGTTCGAAGTACGATTCAGCAGTGCCAAAGGTATCGGTTGATTTCACTGCATCGTTGAGCCAGAATGCTAAGTATGTTGACGTTATGACTGGCGACGAGATGCGTCAGGCTTTGGAGTGGTACTACGGTACTCAGGATACTGATGCTTATCGTTCAGCTACTAAGTACACCGACGCTAACGGTAACTACGTAAACACTGATTGGCAGCGTGAGATCTACCAGCTTGCACAGTCTTACGAGGGTAACGTAGCATTGTCTGGTAACATCAAGATGGGTGAGAAGAACAACCTCCCATACCGTGTTTCTTACGGTTACTTGAACCAGGATGGTACTTTGAAGACATCTAACATGTCTCGTCACACTCTCTCGGTTAACCTTAACCCTAACCTCTTGGACAACCACCTTACTATCAGCTTGAACGGTAAGGGTATGATTATGGATAACCGCTTCGCTAACACTGGTGCGGTATCTCAGGCTGTTCAGTTCGACCCTACTAAGCCAGTATACCTCGCAGACGAGGAGGGTGGCATCAATGGCTACTACACATGGCGTGGTGTTGATGGTAAGCACAACACAATGGCTAACCAGAACCCAGTAGCTTTGCTTAACGATAAGGTTGACCTCTCGAACGCTAAGCGTTTCGTGGGTAACGCTCAGATCGACTATAAGATCCACGGTTTGGAGGATCTTCGTCTTAACTTGAACCTCGGTGTTGACGTATCGAAGTCAAACGGTACTGTTGACGTAGCTCCTGGTGCTGAGCAGTCACGCCACTCTACCGCAGAGGCTGGTTCAGGTTACCACACTGACTACTCACAGCTTAAGCGTGACCAGACTTTGGAGTTCTACGCTGCTTACGCTCACACTTGGGGTGACCACGCATTCGACATCATGGCTGGTTACTCATGGCAGCACTACTACTATCAGAACTACAACGCTCAGTACCGTGTAGCTGATGTCTCTAAGTGGGATGTAGACTCTAAGGAGCCTTATGTAGCATTGGATTCAACTGCTTCTAACTACTGGTTGGCAGAGCCTAAGGTATCTAAGGGTGAGTACTTCCTCGTATCATTCTTCGGTCGTGCTAACTACTCATATGCAAACCGTTACTCTATCACCGCTACATTGCGTGCCGATGGTACTTCACGTTTTGCTAACAACAAGTGGGGTATCTTCCCATCAGTAGCTTTGGCATGGAACGCTAAGAATGAGTCATTCTTGGAGGATGTTGACGCTGTATCAGCATTGAAGGTACGTTTGAGCTACGGTCAGACCGGTCAGCAGGATGTTGGTGGTTTGTACGACGCTCTTCCTACCTATTATAATAATACCCTCGGTTCATACTACCCATTCGGTGGTTACACTGATGGTAGCGGTCTTGTATTCCCTATTAAGCCTGTTGGTTATAACGCTGACCTTAAGTGGGAGACTACTACTACCTACAACGCAGGTATCGACCTCGGTTTCTTGGATGGCCGTTTGACTGCAAGCGCTGACTTCTACTACCGTGAGACTAAGGACCTCTTGAACTTTACTCCAGTTCCTGCAGGTGCTAACCTTACTAACTACCTCAATGCAAACATCGGTGACTTGAGAAATATCGGTGTTGAGGTTGAGTTGAACGCTATCGCTATCCAGACTAAGGATTGGTACTGGAACATCGGTGCTAACGTAGCATGGAATAAGAACGAGATTACTCGTTTGACTAACGACGATGAGGCTGAGGGTTACTACGGCGTTGATACTGGTGGTTACTCAGGTGGTGTTGGTGGTACTTGCCAGGTACACCAGACAGGTCAGCCTACATACTCATTCTATGTATACCAGCAGATCTACGATCAGAATGGCCGCCCAATCGAGGGCTTGTACGTAGACCGCAATGGTGATGGTACTGTAAACGAGCAGGATAAGTATGTTTACAAGAAGGCAGCTCCAGATGTAACTGTTGGTTTCAATACTCAGCTCTCTTGGAAGAACCTTACTTTGGCTATCGCAGCTCACGCTAACATCGGTAACTATGTTTACAACAACATCGAGTCTAACGGTGAGCTCTTGACAGACCTTTGGACAAACAACTTCACTAATAACCGTGTTGTTTCTGCTCCTACTACAAACTTCCGTACTTCAGGTCAGTACTTGTCTGACTACTACGTTCGCAACGCATCATTCTTGAAGCTCGATAACATCACTTTGAGCTATCGCTTCAACCTTGGTAAGGCATGCGAGCGTGACCTCACTCTCGACTTGTTCGGTACTGTATCTAACGTCGCTACTATCACTGGTTATAAGGGTATCGACCCTGAGATCGCTGGCGGTATCGACAACAATATGTACCCACGTCCTCGCACCTATATCCTTGGTGTGAAGTTCAATTTCTAATCGTCTAAAATCGAATTAGTATTATGAAAAATATCAAAATTTTAATGATGTCTTTTGTCGCAGTGGCTACACTCGGCTTGAGCTCATGCGTTAACGACTTGGAGACTACTCCAATCGATCCTAACGTACAGCTTCCACAGGACGTGTTGAAGGATGAGGCAGCATTCGAGGCTTTGCTTGCAAAGTGCTACCAGGGTCTTGCTTGCTCATCATCTGATGGCGCTAACGGTGGTCCAGATATTAATGGTGTTGACGGTGGTTTCGGTCAGTACCTTCGTGCTTACTTCAACCTTCAGTGCTTGACTACTGATGAGGCTACTTGCTGCTGGAACGATACTGGTCTTCCAGATATGCACAATATGAACTGGCAGGCATCTAACCAGTTTGTTGTGGCTATGTACTACCGTATTTTCTATCAGGTAGGTCTTTGCAACGAGCTTATCCGCCAGGTAGAGGCTAACCCTGCTGGTGTTAAGTTCGAGAATAAGGGCGCTCTTATTGCTGAGGCTCGCGCATTGCGTGCTTTGTCATACTACCACGCTATCGACTTGTTCGGTAACGTACCTTTCACTACTGAGAATGATGCAGTAGGCGCTGTGGGTCCACGTCAGATCAACCGCGCTGACCTCTTCGCTTGGATCGAGAAGGAGTGTAAGGAGCTTATCGAGGGTAACGACCTTGCTGCTGAGGGTACTAACGTATACGGCCGTTGCGACAAGGGCTTCGTGAAGATGATTCTTGCTAAGCTCTACCTCAACGCTGAGGTTTACATTGGCGAGGACCGCTACGCAGAGTGTGCTGCTATCTGCGAGGATTTGATTGCTAAGTATGAGCTTAACGACAACTTCGCTGACTTGTTCGCTGCTGATAACCACCTTGAGACAGCTAACGCTACCTACGGTGCAAAGAATGAGATTATCTTCGCTGTTCCTCACGATGGTATCAACACTACATCTTATGGTGGTACTAACTTCCTCATCTTCGCTGGTACTGGTGGCGATATGAACGCTGCTGAGGCTGGTATCTCTTCTGGCTGGGGTGGTTTGTCAGTAACTAAGCAGGTGGCTGAGCGCTACACCGATGGTGATGCTCGTGCTATGTTCTTCACTGCTTATGGCACTGAGATCGCTGATATCTTCAATTTCACATCTGGTGGTTACAAGTCTGTTAAGTTCCGCAACGTTAACCACGACGGTACTGCTGCACAGACAACAGGTTTCGTAGATACTGACTTCCCATTGTTCCGTGTTGCTGATGCTCACCTTATGTTGGCTGAGTGTGCTGCACGTGGCAAGGCTGACTCTAATAAGGGTCTTGCATCAATCAACGCTGTACGTGAGCGTGCTGGTGTTGCTACTCTTTCTTCATACACTGCTCAGGATGTTCTTGATGAGCGTTCACGCGAGTTCTTGTGGGAGGGTTGCCGTCGTTCAGACCTTATCCGCTTCGGCCAGTTCACAACTGCTGACTATGTTTGGGAGTACAAGGGTTCAGTTAAGGAGGGCGCAGCTGTTGCTGACCACCGCAACCTCTTCCCATTGCCACCAGCAGATGTTAACGCAAACTCTAACCTCAAGCAGAACGCTGGTTACTAATAGATTGTGTTTGTCGTAAAACGAATAAAACTAACACGAAATGAAAAAGTTATTATATAGCATTTTGGCTCTTGCCGGTGTAGCTGTTACATCGTGTACGCAGGAGCATATCGATGTGCAGTACATCCCTGAGAATGCTGTTGCTCCTACCTTGGGTGCAATCGAGGGTTGCGACCTTTCGGAGGGTGGCGCTGACATCGTTGTTGAGTACACCAAGGCTGACTTTGGTGTAGCTACAGCTTCAGGTCACAACCTCTACATCTCTAAGAGCGAGGATATGGCCGACATGAAGAAGGCTAAGGCTACCTTCACCGACACTACTATCACTCTTACTCAGGCCGACATTAACGTCGTAGCTTTGGATTTCGCTGAGGCTGGCTCTGAGGTTGACCTCTACTTTGCTGTTGTTGCTAACCTTAACACCGATAAGGGTGCTGCTGTTGCAGGCTCTGACCTTCGTTCGAATGTTGTTAAGGCTACCTTCAAGTCATACGTAGCAGACGTTCTTCCTACTGAGAAGTTCGAGAAGGTATGGGTTATCGGTAACTACTGCGGTTGGGATCATGCAAAGACTCAGTTCTTGTTCGACTACACTGCATCAGGTAACGTTTACTCAGGTGTAATCGACTTCGCTGACGCTGAGGGCGTATCACTCGCTAACACAGGCTTCAAGCTCACAGGTATCGCAGGTTGGGATGACACTTGCAACTGGGGTGAGGAGACCAAGGCTACCGAGGCTGATGAGCCTGCATCTATCCAGCTTATCACTGGTGGTGGCTCACAGGATATCATGCGTTATGCTAAGCGTTTCTACGGCTTCGAGTTCGACAAGACCACTTTGGTATTGAAGAAGGCTTGGGGTGCTGACCAGATCGGCATCATCGGCTTGAACGGTGACTGGGATAATGATATCGTTATGGAGTACAATCCTAAGTGGACTCGCTTCTATGCTGATATCGACGCTGCTGCTGCTACTGAGATGAAGTTCCGCGCTGACGCTGGTTGGGACCTCAACTGGGGTGTTGACTGCGCACAGGGTGGTGATAATATCGCTGTTCCTGCTGGTCAGTATCGTGTATACTTCAACCCTGCAACTGGTCTTATCGAGTTCAACGCTAAGGCTTACGGCACTGAGGAGGATACAGGTGCTGGCACTGATACTCCAGATGATCCAGAGGGTCCTGTAACTGAGCCAGATCGTTGGGGTGTTGTTGGTACTATCACCGAGTGGGGTGGTCAGGCTGACCTCTATATGAGCGAGGTAGGCGAGAACCTCTTCGTACGCAACGGTGTTACCGTAACTGCTGACGATCAGTTCAAGATTCGTTTCAACAACGACTGGGCTGTTAACTATGGTGCTGCTGGCGATGTTGAGCCATTTGCTGTTACCGTAGGCGAGAAGCTCACTTTGGCTGCTGGTGGTAAGAACCTTTCAGCTCCTGCAGGTACTTACGATATCTACTTCAACATCTCTACATTCGACATTTGGGTAATGGCCGAGGGCGAGACTCCTGGTGGCGTGGAGGTTAAGACCGTTAAGATCTATGGCGATGTATCGGCTACTGGCTGGACAAACTGCAACGCTTGGATCTGGGATGATGGCGGTGCTAACTACACTGGTGGCACATGGCCAGGTCTTGCTCTTGAGACTGCTGAGGTTGATGGTAAGACTTACTACGTGTTCAACTGCGCTCCTGAGATGATTGGCAAGACCGTATCGGTTATCTTCAACAACGGCTCTGAGCAGACTGTTGATATCACTGGCGTAGCTCTTAACGACGACGTTGTTATCACTCTTACTGAGAAGGATGGTGCAGGCAAGTGGCTTGCAACCGTTAACGGTGAGGCTCCTGTAACTCCAGAGCCTCCAACTGAGATCGTGTATGGCTTGGTAGGTACAATCAATGGTTGGTCTGCTCCTGATGTTCCTTTCGAGGAGATTGGTGATGGTGGTTACAAGCTTCTTGGTCAGGCTTTGACTGCTAGTGACGAGATTAAGATTCGTGCAAATGAGCAGTGGAACGATGCATACAACTATGGTCTTGAGACAGCAGGTGGTATTCTTACTACAAATGCTGCAAATACACTTGTTTGTGGTAGTGGCGCTCAAAATATGAAGGTTGCTGCTGATGGTACTTACGACCTATACTTCTACCCAGCAGCCAAGACTCTCTACGTTATGACCGAGGGTACTACTCCTGAGATTGAAACACCAGCTGTTCAGTACGGTTTGGTTGGTGAGTTCAATGGCTGGGGTGGTAGCAGCAGCGATATCTTGTTTACAGATTACCAGAATGGTTATTTGGCTGTTACCAATGTAGCTTTGGAGGCAGGTAAGGGCTTTAAGGTTCGTTTCTACAACGACGGTACATGGAACTCTGAGGGTGACTATGCTCTTGAGAAGGGTGCTTCAACTGTTATTGGTGAGGCAATGACTCTTAAGCATGGTGGCAATAGCGACAACCTATCTGTTCCAACTAGTGGCTCTTATGATATCTATTTCAACCCAACCACTTGTGTAATGTATGTTATGGTGGCTGGTGAGGTGCCTACTATCTAATAATACCCAATTAATACCACGCGTACACACGTGCGCGTGGTATCCCTTTGGTCGGGCGGCTTTGATCGGCTTCCCGACCCCTAATTAAAAGAGGCTGACTATGAAAAAACTTCTATGGGCAATATTGCCCCTTACAATGCTTGCTATGGTGGCGTGTGGTGGTAACGATGAGCCTGTGTTCCCCGATGACCCAGACAGGGAGGAGCCAAAACCTGAGCCAGAACCCGAACCCGAACCCGAGCCCGAGCCTACCCCTGAGAGCGATAAGTTCTACAAGGGTACGACAATGTCGTTTGCAAACTACATGATAGACTTCGGCTTGGAGTATCGCGAGAATGGCGAGGTTACAAACCCATATACCTCTATTAAGAATCATGGTGCAAACATCGTACGTCTGCAGCTCGACCGTCAGCCCTTTGCCGAGATTAACGGTGTGACTATCGACTGGCAGCAGATGCCTCGCGTGGTTGAGGATGCCAAGATGGCGCAGGCCGAGGGCATGGATATCATGCTCACCTTGAAACCCGACTACGACAAGTACTCGTCGACGGGTGCTACGCACAACAATATCCCTGAGGATTGGAAGTCTATGGATGAGGTGACACTCGGTGGCAACCTCTATAACTGGGTGCTTGAGTCGTTGGAGACGCTTCATGCCGAGGGCATAGACCCTAAGATTGTGGCCGTAGGCAACGAGGTGAACGTAGGCTTTATGCTCAACGGTGCGCACGATGGTGCACGCACAGCACGCCTGCTCAACTATGGCCATACAGCAGTGCGCGACTTTGCGCGTAAGTACGACCTTGAGATTCTCTCGGCGCTGCATATCGCCAACCCTGCGAAGCTCGGCTATGTCGATACATATACCGAGAATGGTTGTACGAACTACGATATCATCGCCTTGTCGTGGTATCCGGGTACAAACATTGGCCACTCGATGGGCTCGTATGCCAACTTCGAGGCGTTGGGCAAGGCCATGCAGTCGAAGTATGGTAAGCGCATAATGATTTTGGAGACTGCACACTCATTCACCACAGGTACGGTAAATGGTACTTGGATGGGCGACTGGTGCGACAACTCATACAACTATCCCGATTGGAACGATGCAACAAATGCTGCGAACTACACCCCTGCCAAGCAGCGTGCATGGCTTAAGGCGTTGGCCGAGGATGTGAAGCGCGGTGGTGGTATTGGTGTTATCACATGGGGTACTGAGTCGTTGCCCGACCTGCTCACGGGCAAGGCGCAGGGTCACGGCACAGGCCTCTATACCTATCCTGCAGCGTGGGGCTACGGCTCAACGTGGGAGAATAACTCCTATTGGGACTTTACCAACCAGAACAATCTGCACGAGGGTATCGACTGGATGATGGATGTTGAGTAGCAAACGAGTGACAGACGTTAAGAAGATAAATAATCTAAAATACTAATAGAACTATGCAGTTTAAGAGTTTAGCGCTATCGGCAGTGGCACTATCGATGCTATTTGCTGGTTGTGGTGGCGAGAAGCCAAAGGACAAGAAGCAGGAGGCGCAGCAGCAGCAGGGTAGCGCGGCTACCAATGTTGCGGTGCAGGAGGATCTCGGCAAGACCTTCGAGCTTGGTAATATGGACCCCGTAATTCCGCTCTACATCGACGAGAGTGTTACGGAGCACTATCTCACGGACTACTATCCTCAGTGGGTGGGTGCCGATAAGATTACTACCGACGACGAGCGAATAGTGCTCACTAAGTTGGCTGACGACTGGTCAACGTTTGCAATCTCGACCACGGCCGAGGAGCTCGTTTCGACCATCGATGTATGGCACGGTGAGTCGAAGCTATCTATCGTAGTGCTTGCAGGTGAGCGCGATAAGGATAGCTACATGAGTGCCGTAGATAGCGGTAAGGTTAAGGGTAATAAGGATGTAGTTGACGCCGTTGTCATGTGGCAGAATAAGCGCGTCGAGGGTGTGGAGCTCTCTGACGGTAACATCTACTTCAAGACCCCTGAGGAGGCAAACGAGTATAATCGTTCATATATGCGCATCTTCGCCACCTCGGCTGATGGCCGCTTCAACGATGTGCTCATACCTCTTGAGAAGGGCGCAGTAGTGCGTTATGCCGATAAGCTCACTCGTCGCGATAAGCACACTCAGGTGCTCTACTCGTTGATGATCGACCGCTTCAACAACGGTACTACCGCAAACGACTGGAAGCTCAACTCACCAGAGGTACTGGATAAGGTTGACTACCAGGGTGGCGATATCGTTGGTATCACCAAGAAGATTCGAGACTTCTACTTCGACGAGCTTGGCATCAGTACCATCTGGATTTCGCCTATCACGCAGAATCCATATGATGCTTGGGGTCAGAACTATAACCCCGACACTAAGTTCTCGGGCTACCACGGCTACTGGCCTATCTACAACACCGTTGTTGATAAGCGCTTCGGTACCGATGAGGAGTTGCGCGAGATGCTTGCACAGGCACACGAGTATGGCAAGAACGTAATCCTCGACTATGTGGCTAACCACCTACATATCAACTCTCCAGTACTTCAGGAGCACCCCGATTGGACTACCGAACTTATATTGCCCGATCGCCGTAAGAATATCGGTTTGTGGGATGGTGAGACACGTCTTACAACATGGTTTGATGAGCATATTCCTACGCTCGACACCCGTCGCGAGGAGGTGTGCGAGCCTATGACCGATACAGCACTCTACTGGGTGCGTAACTTCGACTTCGATGGCTATCGCCACGACGCTTGTAAGCATATACCATTGAACTACTGGCGTATGCTTACACACAAGATGAAGTCGTCGATGCCTAACCGTCAGTTGTGGCAGATTGGTGAGACCTATGGCGATGTGTCGCTCATCGGCTCTTACGTTAAGAGTGGTATGATTGACGCGCAGTTCGACTTCAATATCTACCATACTTCACGCGACGTCATCGTCGACGAGAGCCGCTCGATGCGTGATATCGTAGCCGAGGTTGAGCGCTCGGAGGCTGCCTATGGCTCACACCACACCATGGGTAACATCACAGGTAACCACGATAAACCACGCTTCATCTCGTTGGCAGGTGGCGACATGTCGCTATGGTGTCCCGACGATAAGGCTGAGGGCTGGCATCGTGAGGTTGGCGTAGGCGACATGGATATGGGTCATGCTAAGCTCAAGTTGCTCAAGGCCATCATCTCGACTATCCCTGGTGTTCCATGTATCTATCAGGGTGATGAGTTCGGTGTTCCTGGCGCTAACGACCCCGATAACCGCGATATGATGGTATTCGAGGCCGCTAACGACCACCAGCAGGAGCAGTTCGAGGCTACTCGCGACCTCTTCTACTTGCGTCGCGCCTCTATGCCACTCATGTATGGTAACTACAAAACACTCTACGTAGATGACGCTGTATGGGTATTCATGCGCCACTATATGGATGATGTTGCTATTGTGGCTATCAACGTTCGTGGTGAGGATAGTGTTGTTAATATCAAGCTCGACAACTACCTCTATGGTGTCATCCCATCGAACATGGAGAAGAAGCTCGGCTCGAATGGCGCGAGCCTCCAGCGTCCGTACGACTCCTCACTACGCGTAAAGGTGCCAGCGTACGGTTATGGCGTATTCCAGAACAGAAAGTAAAACAAAAACTAACATAAACAGATATGAAAAAGTTACTATCAATTGTAGCGTTGTTTGCTGCCATGACTTTGGTGGCATGTGGCGGTGGCCAGAAGGAGCAGAAGAAAGAGGCAGATAAGCAGAAGGCTCAGACTGCACAGAACAATAAGGCGGCTGAGAGCGCCGATGTCGCTGGTGACGACGAGGCGTGCGAGTTCGACAAGTTTAACTCGGTTGTCTACGAGCTTAACATCCGTCAGGCTACCAAGGAGGGTACCTTCGCAGCTGCTGAGAAGTACCTTCCTGAGTTGAAGGCTATGGGCGTAGATATCGTATGGCTTATGCCTATCAGCCCTATCGGTGTTGATGGCCGTAAGGGTACGCTTGGCTCATACTACTCTATTATCGACTATAAGGCTATCAACCCCGAGTTCGGTACCATGGAGGACTTCGATAGCTTCCTCAATACGGCTCACGACCTCGGCCTCAAGGTTATCATCGACTGGGTTGCTAACCACACCTCGCGCGATGCTAACTGGTGGAAAGAGGGTAAGAAGGATTGGTACGTCATGGACGAGAATACTGGCCTTCCTATCGTAGAGTACGACTGGACAGATATCGCAAAGCTCAACTACCAGAATGAGGATATGCGTGCCGCTATGCTCGACGCGTTGAAGTTCTGGATTGAGAAGGGTGTTGATGGCTACCGTTGCGACGTCGCTATGAACGTTCCTGCTGACTTCTGGGCTGAGGCTTGGAAGCAGGTACGCGAGATTAACCCCGACGTATACCTCTTGGCTGAGGGCGAGGAGACATGGTTGCACGAGGCAGGCTTCGAGGCTACATACGCTTGGGAGCTTCACCACATCTTCAACGCTATGGCTAAGGGCGGTAGCGAGACTAAGAACGTCGCTGGCGACGGCACCATCAAGACTGATGCTAAGTATGTTAAGGACCTCAAGGAGTATATGGAGCGCGACGACGAGAAGTATCCTGCTCCTGCAATGCACCTTATGTTTACATCGAACCACGACGAGAACTCATGGGCAGGTACCGAGTTCGAGCGTATGGGTGATGCTCACAAGACCTTCGCAGCTCTTACTTTCGTGATGCCTAAGGGTCAGCCACTCATCTACACTGGTCAGGAGATTGGTCTCAACCGCCGCTTGCAGTTCTTCGAGAAGGACTCTGTTGTGGAGCTTGTTGACTTGTCATACGGTAAGGAGTATCGCGACTTCTACAAGAGCCTCTGCGCATTCCGCCACAACAACAAGGCTCTTGCAGCTGGCGCTAACGTAGCTCCTGTTAAGTTCGTAGAGGGTGCTCCTGAGAACGTATTGGCATTCACTCGCGAGAAGGACGGCAACAAGGTGTTGTGCTTGTTCAACTTCTCGGCTGAGCCTACAAAGGTTACCATCACTGAGGCTGCTGCGGGTGACTACCTATGCATCTGCGACGAGGCTAAGAGCTTCAAGGCTGGTGATGTTGTAGAGTTGGATGCTTGGGGCTTCATGCTTCTTGCAAAGTAGTAAACGATATGTTGTGTGGTACACCCTCGATGGGTGTGCCACGCCTTTTTTAGTGCGATTATGTATAAAAATCCTGAATGGAGCTACTCGGCGGTGCTCTACGAGATGAACATCCGTCAGTTTACGGCGGAGGGTACGTTTCGTGCCGCTGCGGAGCGTCTGCCATTCTTGCGCTCGGTGGGTATCGATGCCATCTGGCTTATGCCCATATACCCCATAGGCGTTGAGGGTCGCAAGGGCAGGCTCGGCTCCTACTACTCGATACAGGACTATACGGCTGTAAACCCTGAGTTCGGCACGGCGGATGACCTTCGTGGCTTTATCGGCATAGCGCACTCGCTCGGCATGCGTGTCATCCTCGACTGGGTGGCTAACCATACGGCGCGCGATGCTCGCTGGATTACGGAGCGCCCTGCCGACTGGTATGAGCGCGATGAGCAGGGCATGGCTAAGGTCCCCTGGGACTGGACCGATACGGCGAAACTCAACTATGCCAACCACGATGTGTGGCGCGGACAGATAGAGGCCATGCGCTACTGGGTTGAAGAGTTTGGTGTCGATGGCTTCCGCTGCGATATGGCGATGCTTGTGCCCATCGAGTTTTGGCAGGAGGTGTCGCGCGAGCTGCATAGTATCAAGGGCGATATCTTTATGTTGGCCGAGGCCGAGGAGGATAACCTCTTCGACGATGCCTTCAATATGAGCTACCAGTGGAACATCCACCACATCATGTGCGACATCGCTAAGGGCGCACGCCGTGTCTGGGATATGCGCAACGCGATACATGAGGAGCGTGCACGTTACCCTAAGGAGGCTATGCGCATGAGCTTTACGTCGAACCACGACGAGAACTCGTGGAGTGGCTCGGAGCAGTCGCGCTTTGGCGCTGCCTTGGAGGTGATGAGCGTGATGACCTTCCTTATGCCCTCGACAATGCCACTCATATACACGGGTCAGGAGGTGGGCTATGACCACTCGTTTAAGTTCTTTGAGCGCGATGCAATACCCGCCGAGGCCTATGTCGAGAACCGCACTACGGAGCTCTATCGTCGTCTTGCAGCGCTGAAACATCGCTGCGCTGCGTTGGCTGCGGGTGAGCGTGGTGGCGAGATGATTGAGATTGAGAACAACGCCAAGGATTGCATCATGACCTTTGTGCGCGAGGTGAAGGGTAGCCGTGTGGTAGCCATTGTAAACCTCTCGCCATATGTTATACATGCAGACTTTAACACAGGCATATACGCTGGTACATACCACGATGCTATGAGTGGTGAGAGGGTAGTGCTCGATACGCACGTCGAGCGCGATATAGCCCCATGGCACTATCAGATATTAATTAAGTAGAAAAGAGATATGAAGAGATTTTTGATGATGGCTGTCGCGATTGTTGCCCTTGTGGGTACGACTACGGCTGCCAAGCCTAAACTAAAGATTGAGCACGTCGAGCCACTATCATGGTGGGTGGGTATGTCTACCCCCTTGCAGCTGATGATTAATGGCGAGGGTGTATCGGCATACGATGTTGTGATACTTCCCGAGGGTCAGGGTGTTGAGGTTGCGGCTGTGCATAAGGCAGATAGCCCTAACTACCTATTCGTGGATGTTCAGATAGCTACGGATGCCAAGGCTGGTGACTATACGCTACGCTTTACCGATGGTCGCCGTAAGCACGACGTGAAGTATACTATTGCCGAGCGTAAGGAGGGCTCTCGCGAGCGTGAGAGTTTCACTACTGCCGACTTCGTCTACCTCATCATGCCCGACCGCTTCGCTAACGGTAATCCCGACAACGACTCTACGGATGATACTGTCGAGAAGGTGCAGCGCTCGAACCCTGGCCGTCGCCATGGCGGTGACCTTCAGGGTATAATCGACCACCTCGACTATATCGCCGACCTCGGTGCTACGGCAATATGGTCTACGCCTCTGCTTCTCGATGATGAGAATGGTGCTTCGTACCACGGCTACTCGTGCAGCGACTACTATAAAATTGACCCTCGTTATGGCACTAACGAGCTATATCGCACATATGTCGAGGAGTGCCACAAGCGTGGCTTGAAGGTTATCATGGATATCGTTCCTAACCACAGCTCTACAACACACTGGTGGTACGATGACCAGCCCTTTGAGGATTGGACACACCAGTGGGATAGCTATACGCAGTCGAACTGGACATTCTCGACAAACATGGACTACAACGCCTCATCGGCAGACCTCTATCAGATGGAGAGTGGCTGGTTTGACCGAACGATGGCCGACATGAACCTCGACAACCCATACCTGTTGCGCTACTTCCAGCAGTGGGCTATATGGTGGATCGAGTATTCGGGCTTGGATGGCTTCCGTGTAGATACATACCCCTATAACGAGAAGATGCCTATGAGCGAGTGGTGCAAGGCTGTGATGACGGAGTATCCTAACTTCAATATCGTCGGTGAGGTGTGGACATCGTCAATCCCTCAGCTCGCATACTGGCAGGGTGGCAACTACAATAAGGATGGCTTCAACTCGAACCTTAAGTCTATCATGGACTTCCCATTGCACGATGCTATACGTATGGCGATGACCGAGAGTGGCAATAGTGGCTGGGGTCAGGGTATGACACGCATCTACGATGTCGTGTCGCACGACTTCGTATACCACGACATGCAGAATATGATGATTATGGCTGCCAACCACGATACCGACCGTATTGCTGATGTATGCGAGGGCGATGTTCGCCTAATGAAGATTGTGCATACGCTATTGTGTACGATGCGAGGTATGCCACAGATGCTGTATGGCGATGAGCTTATGTTCCGCTCTACGGATCGTTCGAAGGGCCATCCTACGCTCCGCGTAGACTTCCCAGGTGGCTGGGAGGGCGATGCGGTAAACCTCTTCGATATGGAGCAGCATGAGGGCGATGCTAAGGAGCTCTTCGACTATACGCGTCACCTTATGAACTGGCGTAAGTCGAAGGAGGTAATTCACACAGGTAAGACCCTCCACTTCATCGACCGCGATAATACCTACGCCTTCTTCCGCTATAACGATACGGACGTCGTCTTCGTATATGTCAACAATAGCAACGACGAGAAGGTCGTGCCATGGTCGCGCTATAAGGAGATTACATCGACACTCGGCGAGGGTCGTGATGTCATCACGGGCGAGAGTGTCGTGATGGAGAACCTCAAGGTGGCACCACGTTCGGTACGTGTTATCGAGTTCAGTCGATAGACGTAGTACTATCATACCTTTGAGGCTGAATAAAAAGTGTATTTTGTCATTATGCTCGCCCTCAAAATGCTCATTTACGCCGAGTAAACTCCGCTTTTTCGGGCTTCGCAGGCCTAAAACTACATCTTTTTATTCAACCTCCTAACACAAATTGGGGTTGGCTAAAATACTTTTTAGTCACCCCCTTTGGTTTTTTCAAAAAAAAGGTCTATATTTGTGGTAACGAACCTAAAACTTTAGTTGGGTATGAAGAGATTACTATTCGTTATAGCGTTTATGATGGCGGTAGGTACGCTGTCGGCACAGGATCCACGTAGCGAGCTTACGGCCGCTGAGATAGCCTACGACAAGGCTGTGTCGGAGCAGAAGAAGGCTGTTGAGGATGCCCGTAATGAGGAGCATCGTATTATCGATGCCGCTAATGACCGCATAGCCACCGTGCGCGATGAGCTTAGCGATGCCAAAGAGGAGTATAAGCGCATTGTCGAGGCTCAGAAGAAGCGTGTGCAGATGGCCCGTGAGAAGCGTGATGATGTGAAGCACCGCTACAAGCAGGAGCAGACACGTCGTAAGCAGGAGATAACTGCAGCCAAGGCTCGCACCAAGGCTGTCATAGAGCAGCATAAGAGTACTGTGGCCAATTCGAAGGCAGAGATTGCACGTCTGAAGAGCGAAACACCCAAGCGCAGATAGTGCCAATCTCTCACACGACGAAGAGTAAAACGCTCACCTCACTCTTGATTGTATGTCAAGGGTGATGGTGGGAGTTTTTTTTGTAGTCGCTATTGAGTAGATGTCGCTCCTGCCCACATGTATGAGGGGGTGGTAAAAAAAAGTGAGCCTCGATTGGTGTAATCTCAAAAAAATATATACCTTTGTAGGTCAGTGGCTACATTGGCTTTCAATAGTTTATGTGCAACAAAAGAGACACAATTTAATACAAACACTATGAAACGATTTTTTATGAACATTAAGTCGCGTGCTACCGTAATGGTTACCGCGGCTGTTGTAGCTCTCTCATCGGTGTCGTGTCAGTACGACGATGAGGCCCTTTGGAATGAGATTGACAACATCAAGCAGGAGCTCGCCGATTTGCGTGCAACCATCGAGTCGGAGCTTGCTGCTATCAAGGAGCTTGTTAATGGTCAGGTGACCGTTACTGACGTTCAGCAGCAGGCTGACGGCAGCAAGCAGATTACCTTGTCGGATGGTACCAAGATTTCGGTATATCCTAAGGCCGATAAGATTCCAGCAAACCTCGTTACCGTATATAGCGAGAATGGTGTTCTATATTGGGCTATGTATGATGGTCTTGGCAATGCTCAGCCTATTATGGTTGGTGGCAAGATGGTCCCTGTTGCGGATGTCGCTCCACAGACACAGGTTGTTGACGGCGCTATCGAGGTGTCGTTCGATGGCGGCAATACTTGGGTTAAGACTGGCTACGAGGAGTCAACAGCCGATAGTATCATCACCGATATCGAGGTTACGTACTCTGACTGGCAGACCGACTCTGAGGGTAATCCCGTAGGTCTATACTGTACAATTACACTCGCTGATGGCTCAAAGGTAAAGGTTGGTATGCAGAATGGCAAGCTCGTTTTGCCTTTCGACTCTATGTTCGTGCCTTATGGCTCGGAGATGCCATTTACACTTGAGGTTGATGATGTTGCAGACTTCCTTACAACAACACCTAAGGGCTGGGAGTGCGACGTTGAACTCGATGCTAAGAACAACCGTATGACTCTTAACTTCGTAGCTCCAGAGTATGAGGATATCGTATCGGGTGAGGCTAAGCCTAATGGCGTGGCTAAGCTTATGGTTGTGTTCAACAATGGCTCATCGGCTATTGCCAGCATCAAGCTTTCGACAAATCCTGCTAACGCATACTTCACAGCTGAGGGTGTTTACCTTGAGGTGGGCTATGGTACAAACTACATTCTCTGCGGCATCATTCCATCTGCAAGCTTTGATGCTACTCAAATGATTAAGAACTGTAATAACGTTCTCGGTGGCGGTACATCACAGTATGTATACCAGTTGTCGTTCATGGAGTCACTCACCGAGTTTGTTCCATATAGCGAGATGCGTTCTCAGGCTATGGTGGCAGGTACCGAGTACACATTCTGGTACATAGCACCACGTACCGATGAGAATGGTGACATGTACGCTGATGCTGCCGAGCTTACAACACTTTCATACACTCATAGCTCAGTGGAGTTTGCCGTAACCGAGACTTCGTTCTTCGACGTTAACGTAAAATTTGATGTAAAGGGCTCACAGCCATATATGCTTGGTATTGTTGAGTCTGCAGAGTTCGACGCTGCGGAGCTCGCTGCCTACTACACCGAGAATTACGACTACCTCTCGGCAACACGTGAGGATGTAAACTTCTCAGGCTCTATCCTTGAGCTTTTGGAGCGCACATCGCAGAAGCTCGACTACGGCACTGAGTACACATTGTACTATATCGCCAAGAACGATGCTCACGTGGTTATCGAGGATAACGTATACAACTGGTCGTTCAAGACCAATAACTTTACTGAGGGTGGCAATATTGAGATTGTTGCAGGAGAGCCTGTTATCGACTACAAGTCTATCGATATGACGCTTGATTCTAATGGCCAGCACATCGCTTTGTTCTATAACGCTATGCCTTCGTATATGGCTACTGCATATCCTGATGATAGCTATATTATCGAGATGCTTCTCTCGGAGGGTGTCCAGAATATCACTGATGCGTCTGTGGAGGCGAAGTATCAGGGCACTGAGCCTGGTGAGAATGTAACATTCTTTGCTGTAGCTGTTGATGCCGAGGGTAAGATTGGTAAGCCTTTTAAGCAGGAGTATACAACAAAGTCATTTGAGTACAATGAGCTTGAGGTTAATCTTACTCTTGTTGACTATAAGGTGGACAGCACCATTATCACCCCATCGTGTGATGGCGCTGTAAGCTATCGCTACATCTACTGCGCGCTTGATGACAGCAAGTGGAAGGAGCATTATGGAGGTTCGGCTAAGAAGGCTGGCGAGTATATTCTCCAGCACCCCAATGCTTCGGATGTTTATGATACAGCCAAGGCTGAGAACGCTCTTGTCGATGGTAACATCTTCATCAAGGGCCTTAACACCGAGACAGAGTATGTACTCGTATGCGTAGCTGTTGATGCTGAGGGATTGACCTCGAAGCCTGCTACATGCTACTTTGAGCCTATTGCCAACATTGGTAATATGGTTAAGCGTACCGATCCTAACTGGGCTGAGGGTAAGCCAGAGATTATTATGGGCGATACATTTGATGGCGAGTTCTTTAATATCTCGTGGTATACTGTGCCTCAGAAGGGCTACGTAGCATACTCTATGGTTGACCACCCAGAGAACCTCGTTAGCGACTACTACAGCACTAACATCAATACTCCAGAGAAGCTTATCGCATATATCGTAGCAGGTTGTGATAATGGTAAGCGCGATTGTGGCCATAAGTGCGAGTACTCGGAGGATGGATATTCTCGTACTTGGACAGAGATGGAGGACCTTAATGGTGATGGCCGTATCGAGTTCGATGAGTTAGTAGAATATCGCGAGGATAATCTCCCTGGAGTATACAACAGCTTCTTCTATGGTACTAAGGATGAGCATCTCATCTATGTAACATGGGTAGGCGAGGATGGTAACTTCCACGAGCCATTTGCTTGGGATCCAACAAACAACGTAGAGGTTGAGATTAAATGGTAATAGATACCAGCCTATATGCGAAGAGGTCGACCATTGGGGTCGACCTCTTCTGCGTTTGTAACGATGCTTGACGATGCAGTGTCGTAGCGCCTATCTTACTATGATTGTCTTAACAAGCTGTTGCCCTGCTCGCTCGTTGAGTTGCTGCACCAAGACATCACGGCGATAGAACACCTCCTGTCGCGCAGCACTTGATGCCATGCGAACGTAGACCACACCATTTACATATTGCACCTCGTGTGTGAACATGGCAATGCGCTCGCCAACCACCTCACGCCAGTAGTCAGGCATGTGCCCCTCGGCTAACTTGCGAGCTACGTATGGTCGCTCGAAGAACTCCTGAAGGACCTCACCTATGGGTTGTGTCTTGGTACGTCTCATAGCGTTGATGTGCCGTTTTGGATGTTAAATAGCTTGTACTCTGCTCCCGCCTCGTTGAGTGTGCTTTGTAGACGGTGTTTGTTGCAGTCGGTTATAAAAATCTGTCCGAAGATGTCGCCTCCTACGAGCCTTAGTAGCTGTGCTACGCGTCGCATATCGAGCTTGTCGAAGAGGTCGTCAAGTAGCAGTATGGGGCGCTCGTTACAGTGCTCGGCAAGAATGGTATACTCAGCAAGTTTTAGGGCTACAAGAAAGGATTTCTGCTGCCCCTGAGAGCCATATTTGCGTAGCGGATGCTCGCCTATGGTGAGCACCACCTCGTCGCGATGTATGCCTGTTGTAGTATGTTCGTTTACGAAGTCCTTTTGTCGTGATGCTAATAGCAACTCTTCGAGTGATGCACGCTGTAATTCGGAACGGTACTCTATGCCTACACTCTCTCGCTCCTCGGATAAGGCGGCATAGTACTGGGCAACAAGAGGCTGCATGCGTGTTACGATGTCGCTTCGATGTTGGTATATAATATCTGCCGCTGCTGCCAACATCGAGTCATAGATAAGCAGTATATCTTCTGACGGGTTGCATTTAAGCAGCGTGTTTCGCTCTTGAAGTGCGGTGTTGTACTTGACAAGAGCTGCGAGATAGGAGCGATCCATCTGCGAGATAAGCCTGTTGAGGTAGCGGCGTCGCTCCTCGGCAGAGTCGCTGATAAGTGCCGTGTCGGAAGGCGCTACCATCACTATGGGCACACGCCCTACGTGCTCCGATAGCTTGTCGTACTCCTTGCCGTTGTACTTGAGTGTCTTGCCCGTGCGTCGCGAGTATGAGCATACAACTTGGTTAGGGCGGTTGTCGTCGCTATGCAACGCTCCATCCAACATGAAGAACTCCTCGCCATGTGTTATGCCCTGCGCGTCGGTAATGCTGTACATTGACTTGGCGAGTGCAAGGTAGTGTATAGCATCGAGGATGTTGGTCTTGCCGGCGCCATTGTCGCCCACAAAGCAGTTGATGCCCGACGAGAGCTCGAGACGCTCGTCGCGTATGTTCTTGAAGTTTATTATCGATAGTGTGTCGAGAATCATTGTTATGCGCTGATAGCTTTTATGATATCACCGCGAAGATAGCTTTTTTTTCTGTTGTATGCAACAAAATATGGTGTGGTGTCGATTTTTTAGTGAATATGTTTTATAATTCAAACTTTTTGTTGTACATTTGTAGGTTGAATGGCGTATTAAGTATCGCGAAAGATAATAATTAAAAAATAAATTTACTATGGCAAAGAATGTTAACGCACCTGAGACTGATGTTGTTGTCAACACTAAGGGTAAGTTAGAGAATCTATTTGAGAAGTATGGCAAGGCCCTTCTTTGGGTTTTGGTTGTTGTAGCTGTGGCTGTTGGTGGCTACTTCATCTACAAGAGCTATGCCGAGAAGAAGGAGGCCGAGAAGAAGGAGGCTTTGATGGTTAAGACATCTCAGGCTCTTGTATCGGGTGGTGCAGCAGAGGCTGTTGCAATCGCCGATAACAAGGAGAATGCTAATACTGCATCGGCAAACTTCGCAAACTACTTGGCTGCTGCTCGTTACCTCGCTGAGGGCGATATCGATGCTGCTAACGAGCGTATCTCTAAGTTTGTGATGTTCGAGGAGGGTGACCTCGCTGCAATGATTAACGCAGCTGCTTATGGTGTCCGTGGCGATATCGCAGTAGAGCGTGGCGACTACAAGGCTGCTATCGCAGAGTTCGAGAAGGCTATCAAGGCATCTGACGATATGCACACATTTGTAACCTACAACGAGAAGGCTGCACGCGTATACTCAGCTATGCTCAACGACAATGCTTCAGCCATGAAGTACTACAAGGCTATCGTAGCGAAGTATCCCGAGAGCGAGAGCTTCTACGCTAAGTATATTTGGTAGTAAGATAGGTCGTTATCCGACATTATGAACCATCGACAGGTAAATATAAGCGATACGGTAGATATGTCGGCGACAAATATGAAGTTCGGCGTAATCATCGTACGCGGCTTCGAAGAGTATATCGACGCTAACCTAATGCCCCTTATTGATAAGTTTATCAACATGGGGTGTCAGTCGCAAAATATCGTTGTGCGCACCGTGCCTACGTTGCACGATGTGGTAATAGCAACACAGTTCTTTGCTCAGTATACCGATGTCGATGGCGTGGTAATCCTTGCGCCAGAGAATAGGGTGATGGGAACGCTCTCGCTGATGAACGGCATCGTTCAGATACAGATTCAGTGGAATATGGTAGTTGCCATTGGCGGTGCGGAGCGTGCCGATGATATTGTCGAGATGATAGCTATGCAGAACGAGATGGAGATGGCAGCGCCCGATAGTGTTGCCCGCGGTAACTTCTCGTAGCTCCATTGGCGTGATATACCTTATATTTATATAGGTGTCTTGATAAGAGTCAAGACACCTTTTTTTATGACACTATTGCGCATATCATATAAATTATATTATCTTTGTGGCTGTAAGTGTGTTCAACCAAAAAATTACATTATAATGAATCGTTTTTTTAGACTACTTTTCGTAGCTCTATGTGCTGTTACAGCTCTCTGTGGTTGCGAGAAGAACACAGACAATGTTGCTCCAACGGTGAGCGTCACTCTTGTTGAGGTTGGTAGCACCTCGGCAAAAATCTCTATTCAGGCAAAGAATGCTGATGAGTATGCCTATATGCTCTACGATGGTGATGCTATCTCGGTTGAGAGAGTATTCAACGAGGGCGTGACCGTGAAAGAGATAGGCAACGGCCTCGGCTTTGGTATTAGCAACCTTGAGCCTGAGACTACCTACTATGTTATTGCTGCGGCACGTAACAGCATAGGTGAGACACTATCGGAGCCCATAAAGTTCACAACAGCGAAGAGCGGTGATAATGGTGGCGGCAATAATGATGATAACAACGACGACAATAATACAGAACTTCCAGATATAGATGGCGTTGAGAATGTGACTATCACTAAGACGCAGGATGGCCGCTGGTATGAGCCCTTTAACTACTATGTGACACTTGTTCGTGACAATGGCGACCGCATCATCTTGGACTTCTATACCCTTGATGAGACGATGTCGAGCTACCTGCCATACGGCCAGTACTCGCTCGGAAATTCATACGACCCATACATCATCCATAGCGAGTCGTCGGGTTATATCCCAGCAGGTGTTGCTGATGGTAATGGCTATAATTTTACCGATGGCTACGTATCGGTGGATGTCGCAAATGGCTACTACTCGATATATTTTATGCTTACCTACGATGCTAATGGCACGTCGAAGAGCATTCAGGGCTTGTATAATGGCCTAATGTCGGGTGCTGCTGTTCCTGAGGGTGATAACCAGGGTGCTAAGAAGCTTATCGAGGTGCTTGATGTAGGCTCTACATCGTTCAAGTTTAGGGTCAATGCAGAGGAGGGTCAGTATTGGCGTTGCTCGGTTGTCGATAAGCGCGTCTACGACCAGACAGCCTCAAACCCTGGCGCATGGGTCGTAACATACGGCTTCATGCTTGATGGCACACGTACGTTCGATTGGCGTAATGGCGAGATGTGCGAGCATGTGCCTGGCTATATGATGAACGTAAGCTCGTCGACCGACTATCTTATCCTCGTTGCGCTTATGGATTATAGCGAGGGTCAGGAGAATAACCTGCTCGGTGGCGTGGAGATAGTACAGGTACATACCGAGGCCGAGGCCGAAGGTAATGGTTCTGTGGAGGTAGAGATTAAGGAGATTAATCGCAACGACATAGTCTTTGACTGCATGCTTGGTGATGATGTATGGTGTTGCTACGTGGCAATGATGGAGACCGCAAACCTTCAGGAGATTAAGGATGGTAAGTACGCCTTGGCGGGATACAACTCATACGAGGAGTGTATGCTCTCGCTCATCCCTGGTCTTAGCCATGACTCTATGCGCCAGTTCCTTGAGTCGCAGGTAAACTACAAGTGGGACTATTTGAAGTATACGACCTCATATACGATGTGTATCAAGGTTGTTGATATGGATAATGGCGTACGTTTTATTGAACTTGAGCCCTTCACTACGAAGTAACGTTGTATCTAATAACTGTGTAATATAGGCTCTGCAAAGATTATATCTTGCGGAGCCTATTGTTGTAGGTATTTCTACTTAAATGTTCCCTATTTTTATGGGGTAAATATTGCAAATTAGAGAAATTTATCATAAATTTGTGTTCAGAAAGAGTATTAACCAATATAATTTTAATGTTATGAAAAAATTTTTACTTAGCCTCGTGGCTGTATTGTGTGTTTCAGGTGCTTTCGCACAGGATTGGAAAGTGGGTGGTCGTATAGGTTCAGGCTTCCAGGCAGATGCTCAGTATGCATATAACGGCAGCGACTATTTGGAGGCTCGCTTTGGCGCTTCATGGATTGATCACGGTACTGTAACTGCTGACTTCACTATCCTTCACAATTGGCATATCCTCGATATGGACTGGACTCCAAGCGCAGGTAAGTGGTTCTTCGATGCTGGTGTTGGTCTTAACGTCGGTGGTCGTGAGCACTACGCATATGTAGGTGTTGTTGGTATGGCTCGTTTGGGTATCGAGTTTAGCGGTGCTCCAGTAAGCCTCTCTTTGGATTACTCTCCAGTAATCGGCCCTGGTATCGCTTATGGTGGTGGCACTTCTCACGCTGCTTTCCGCGAGATGGGTTTTGCTAATGTTGGTATTACTTGTACCTACAACTTCTAATTTGTTGTGATAAGGGGCCATTCTTGGCCCATCCCAAAAGTATACTACCGCAGGCTGTACGTCATAGTACTATCCTGCGGTAGTCTCTTTTTACGGTAATGATGCAAAAAGTGGTAATGATGCAAAAAGCGGCGCTTTTCGGCGCTAAGATTGGGTGAGAAGTTTATTCTTCGGAATCTCTTATTATCTCCTCCTGTCGTAGGTGCAGAACGTAAATGCACCGTCGTACTCCTCGCCGCGCTCGTGATGCTCCGATGATGTGAGCTCCCACTGCGAGTAGTCAATCTCGGGGAACGATGTGTCGCCCTCGTAGTCGCGCTCAACACGTGTGATATAGATCCTGTCGGCAACGTCGAGAGCTATCTTATAGATCTGTGCACCACCGATGATGAACACCTCCTCGTCGCCCTCGGCCATCTTTATTGCCTCCTCTAACGAGTGTGCCGTAAGAGCACCATCAAAGGCGGTGTCCGAGCGTGTGATGACGATATTCGTACGCTTGGGAAGTGGTTTCGAGCCGAGCGACTCGAAGGTCTTACGTCCCATAATAACCGCGTGGCCCGACGTCGTAGTGCGGAAGAAGCGCATATCCTCCTTGATATGCCATAGTAGCGAGTTCTTATCGCCGATGGTGCCATTCTGCGCGATGGCAACGATGATGCTTACCATATCTCTATTATGCTAAAATGATAAAGGTGCCTTGATTGCTGGGTGTGGGTCGTAGCCCTCAAGAGTAAAATCCTCATATGTGTAGTCGAAGATAGACTTCACGTCAGGGTTGAGGCGTAGTGTAGGTAGCTTGCGAGGTGTACGCTGCAGCTGCTCGTGTGCCTGGTCGAGGTGGTTGAGGTAGAGGTGGGCGTCGCCCAGCGTATGTATAAACTCGCCCGCCTCGAGGCCGCACTCCTTGGCTATCATCATCGTAAGAAGTGCGTACGACGCGATATTAAAGGGCACACCGAGGAACGTGTCGCCACTGCGCTGGTAGAGCTGACACGATAGCTTGCCCTCGGCAACGAAGAACTGGAACATCGTGTGGCAGGGGGGTAGTGCCATGTCGCCCACGTCGGCAACATTCCACGCCGAGACAATCATACGTCGCGATGTAGGGTTGCTCTTGAGTGTCTCGATGACGTTGGCTATCTGGTCTATGGTGCGACCATCAGCACAGCCCCAGTTACGCCATTGGTAGCCATATACGTGGTTCAAGTCGCCAAACTTGTAGCCCTCGATGGGTGACTCTATGCCTGCCGCCTGAAGGAAGGTATCCATATCTACGGGCAACACGCCATGCTTCACGCAGAGCTCGTTGTAGTAGCGGAAGGCGTCGCTATCCCAGATATGCACGCCATTGTCAACGAGGTACTTGATGTTGGTATCGCCCCTGAGGAACCACAATAGCTCATGGATGATACCCTTCATAAATACGCGCTTGGTGGTAAGCAATGGGAAGCCCTCCGAGAGGTTGAAGCGCATCTGGTAGCCGAAGATGCCCTTGGTGCCTGTTCCCGTGCGGTCGCCACGAACAACGCCCTCGCGGCATATCTTATCGAGTAGTTCAAGATACTGTTTCATCTATTGTAAAGGTTTTAAGTTGGGGCTCGCCAGAGTCGTCTACAACGCAGTAGATGGCGCTATCGCCCGACCAGTCGCTCATAAACAAGACGTCGATATTCTCGTCGCGATAGTAGTGCGGATAGTGCATGTGTCCGAAGATATATGTGGCCACATCGCCATGTGTTGTGTGGTGGCTCTTGGCGTACTCTATAAGGAATTTTAGCGACTCGGGGGTAATCTCATCGCCGTTGTGCGACTTACGCGACTTGCCGCTCCACCATCTGCCGAAGCGCATGGCGAGGTCGGGGTGTACAAGCCAGCTGAACAGGAAGCGTGCCACCGACGAGCGGAAGAAGGCGTTCATGGCGCGTAGCATAGGCTTATCCTTGATGTTGAGGTTGTCGCCATGGGCAAGGTGGTACTTGTATCCCGCGATATCGATAATCTGAGGCTTGCGGAATATCTTTACGCCGCACTCCTGCTCGAAGTAGTCGTAGCACCACATATCGTGGTTGCCAGTGAGAAATACAACGTCAATACCCTTGCGCGTAAGCTCCGAGAGGCGCGAGAGTACCCTGACATAACCCTTGGGTACAACACGTCTATACTCGAACCAGAAGTCGAAGATGTCGCCCATGAGGTATATCGCCGTGGCATCCTCGGCTACCATGTCCAACCAACGACAGAAGGCATCCTCGGTACGCTGCGACTGCTTGCTGCTGCCTGCGCCTAAGTGTATGTCCGACACAAAGTAATACATCTGGATGGGTGTTTAAAGTAGCTCCCTGATGCGTGCCTCAAGCTCGTTTGGAACAAGTGGAGCACTGCTCATATTACCCTCGCGGTCGATGATGAATACAAGGGGTACTACATCAACATTATATGTGCTAAATACTAATGGGTTGTCACCGCCAAATACCGATACCCAGGGGTGCTGCTGCATCTGTACGGTGTCAATCCACATCGCGCGGTTGCTGTCGGCAGATACGAAGTATGCCTCCAAGCCGGCCTCGTGGTAGCGCTCATAGAGGGCCTTGAACTCACCAATGAAGAGCGAGCTGAGCTGATCCTGCGCCGACCAGAAGCAGAGAAGTGTAACCTTGCCCTGGAACTCCGATAGCGAGTGTACGTTGCGGTTGATGTCGCTGAGTGTAATATTGGGGTATAGCGCCTCAGGGGCGTTGGCAATCATCGTCGCTAACTCGATGCTGCGGTCTATAGTCGCGATATATGGCGATGTTGGATAGCTCTTGGCGATGGCGTCGCGCACCGTCTTGAAGTGGATATGGTTAACACCCTTGGATGCAAGTAGCGGTATGTGCGACTCGAAGAGTCGTAGGTTGAGTGCATATATCGCGGCAAGTCTGTCGGCGTGAGTTATCACGAACTCGAGTTGCTGGCGCATAGCCTTGGTGGCGGTGGCAACGGCCTCGCTGTTATTCTGCTTGTCGGCATACTCCGTGAAGGTGTCGTAGGCCTCGAAGTAGCTGACGTTGAACTCCTGTATTAGCTGCGACTCCTCGGAGCCCTGAACACGATAGTTGCGGAAGATGTCGCCCGCAGCCTGAAGTGTAATCTTATCGCCAGGGGCAACAACAAGCACGATAGGGTAGCTATCCTCGCCCGAGGTAATCTGGTAGAAGCGTGGTGATGAGCCCTTCTCTATTTCAACCTCGAAGCTGAACTCTCCATTTGCCGAGAGCTTGCAGTTGTCGATAGCCTTGATATCGGTGAAGTCGTCGCTAAGACGCTCTAAACTGATGTTCTCGACGCCACTACCTACAAATTGGCCCTCGATTGTTGCGGTTGCCATCTGGGGGTTATTGTCACTCTTCTTATTTTCCTGCTCGCGGCAGCCTGTGATTATTAGTGCTATGGCAAATAGAGCCCAAAGATATCTCTTCATTTTACTTAGTTGTTACTCGTTAAAAGGGTGGAAGGCTACATCTGCTGCTCCTCTCTCTGCCCCTCGATAGTTGCTATTTGTGTGCGTTGTGGCGGTGCTGATTTTTGCTGCCCTTCGCCTGCTTGCGGTTATTGTTGTTGCGCTGTGGTTGTGCCTTGCGCTGTACCTTACGTTGTGGCTGAGAGGTACGATGGTAGTCGCTACGCATGTTGTTAATCTCGTTGAGGTCGACATCTATCTCACCTCCCGACATGATGCGTATGTCGCGCACGATAACCTCGTTGTTGGGGTGCTCGTTGTTAAACTCGAAACTCTTGGCACGCATATATCGCGCGACGTCCATAATCTGCGATGGGCTCTTTGTTGCCCCCTTCTCGGCTGCTATGGCGCGTATGAATTGCTGCGTATACTTGCCGTAGTGCTTGAAGGCGATACGCGACTGAGGATATCGCAATTTTTGTGGTGTCACCATAAGGTCTTGGCGTGATGGTTGTGCGTATGGTGAGTCGACATCTAACTGAAAGTCCGACATTATGAAGAGGTGGTCCCACAGCTTATGTTTGAAGTCCTCCGTATCGCGCAACATTGGGTTGAGGTTGCCCATAACGGCGATGACGGCCTTAGCCTGACGTGTGCGCTCCTGTCTATCCTCGATGATAAGTAGCGAGTCGACCATCTCCTGGATGTGGCGACCATACTCTGGAAGATAGAGCTTGCGGCGCTTATAGTTATAATTTTTTCTCATCTCCATGTTAGTATCGATTATGACGATAAACTATATAATAGTAATATTGGTCAACATGTGTGTTGTCAATAGTTCAATTTACGGTTGGTGGTTTGCACCATTGGGCAAAAGATGAAATCTTTACCCCTCGATTATCCATCACCGAGCGTTGGGCTCTCGGGTAGGTGTGATAGTCGGATAAACATAGTTTATCCCTACAAAGTAAATGCAATTTTTTCACATAAGCAAACTATGATAAAAATTTTACTTCTCTTTCACTCTAAAAGTATCCGTAACTCGTTGGTCGAGCGTCTTCAATTTGAGAACTTTACCACCATCGAGGCCGACAGTGAGCAGACGGCGCATGAGATATGTAGCTCGACGCCGTGTGATGCAGCCATCGTGGGCAGTGACATCTCGCTCGATAGCCTCGACGTGCCTAAGATTGTCATCGGTCAAGAGCCAAATATCGAGACGGCACTCGCCGCTGTGCGCCATGGTGCTATCGACTACCTGAGTACGCCTATCGACATGAACCGCCTGCTGTGGCGAC
The DNA here is from genome assembly GCA_015059955.1 of Rikenellaceae bacterium. Classification (GTDB taxonomy): domain Bacteria; phylum Bacteroidota; class Bacteroidia; order Bacteroidales; family Rikenellaceae; genus Alistipes. Next base: position 156,014 of record SUZK01000005.1, on the reverse strand, counting down.
TGCGTAGTATCGACGATATGGGTGATGAGGAGCCTATGCGTTGTCGCCCTTTACAGCGTAGTAGTGTTAAACGCACTAATTGTGCCACACAGCCTATCATCGGTTGCTCGTCGGCTATCGAGCATGTGAGACGTATGATACAGCGCGTGGCGCCCTCGGATGCGCGTGTGCTTGTGTTGGGTGAGAATGGCACGGGCAAGGAGCTTGTGGCACGATGGCTGCACCTCAAAAGTCACCGTGCAGCAGCACCCTTCGTCGAGGTAAACTGCGCCGCTATACCCTCGGAGCTTATCGAGAGCGAGCTATTTGGTCACGAGAAGGGGTCGTTCACCTCTGCCGTAAAGCAGCGCAAGGGTAAGTTCGAGTTGGCCGATGGTGGCACGCTCTTTATGGATGAGATTGGCGATATGTCGTTGGCGGCACAGGCTAAGGTACTTAGAGCCTTGCAGGAGAATAAGATAACGCGCGTTGGTGGCGATAGGGATATCCCCGTAGATGTGCGCGTTGTGGCTGCTACGAATAAGGATATACGCCAGGAGATTGCTGCGGGACACTTCCGCGAAGACCTATACCATCGCCTGAGTGTCATCGAGATAGACGTGCCACCCTTGCGTGAGCGACAAGATGACATAAGCCTGCTTGTCGACCACTTCATTACGGAGATATGCACGCGCCACGAGATAGAGATAAAGCATATCGACAACGAGGCTGTCGACCTGCTGTCGCACTGCCGCTGGACGGGTAATATCCGCGAACTACACAATGTCGTCGAGCGCCTTATAATCCTCAGTGACGACCGTATCACGGCCGATGCCGTAAGGATGTATTGCCATGCCTAAGCTATTCGGTGAGGATTAGTTGCGTAAGCTCCTTGGTATTGGTCACAACGCTCTGTGCTCCAGCACTGTATAGCTCGTCGGCAAAGCGGAAGCCCCAAGCTACGCCCACAACGTCGATGCCGGCTGCCATAGCCGTGCGTATGTCGATGCCCGAGTCACCAACCATAACCGCCTTGCTTGGCTCTACGTTGGCAATGCGTAGGATGTTGTGGATGATTGCTGGGTCGGGTTTTAGGGGAGCTCCCTCGCGGTTGCCCTCGACGGCGACGAAGTCTATGTCGCCGAAGAACTTCGACACAAGGCGGTCGGTGCCGTGCTGGAATTTGTTGGATGCTACGGCCACCATGATGCCACGCTGTCGTAACTCGTGGAGTAGCTCCACTATACCCTCGTATGGTGTAGTGTGGCGGTCGATATTGTCGACATAGTAGCGTCGAAACTGCGCTACGCACTCCTCGACATAGGCGTCGTCGGCTGCGAGGTGCGAGGGTAAGGCACGCTCCACAAGGCGCTTGATGCCACCGCCCACCATGGCGCGATACTCCGCATCGGTGTGCTCTGGAAGGTTGCGGCTACGCATCACGTAGTCTACCGAGGCCGCTAAATCACCGATGGTATTTAGCAGCGTGCCGTCAAGGTCGAATATGACTAAAGAATATTTCATGCTGCAAAGATAGGAATTATTATCTTTTTTTTCGTATCTTTGCGCTATGATACGTTTATCAATTATTCTTACGACCTATAATCGCGCTGACGACCTCGAGACTACCTTAGAGGTGGTGGTTAACCAGCGCTTCGATGCCTCGCAGTGGGAGTGCATCATTGTGGATAATAACTCGACCGACGATACGCGCCAGCGCGTTGAGAGGATAATAGCTGAGCACAAGGAGCTTAACCTGCGCTATCTCTTTGAGCCTAAGCAGGGATTGTCGCATGCTCGTAACCGCGGTATTGCCGAGAGCCGTGGCGAGGTAATCGCCTTTATCGACGACGACGAGACCATTGTCTACGACTACGTTAGCCGCTATATAAACTTCTTCGAGCGCTACCCGCAGGCTATGGCCGCAGGTGGTCGTATCGTTGCCGACTACCTCTCGGGACGCCCCCGTTGGATGTCGCAGTATGTGGCACGCCCCATAGCTAATCCGCTATATTTGGGTGACTACATCAAGCCATTCCCACGTGGCAAGCACCCTGGTGGTGGCAATATGGCTGTGCGTCGTGAGGTATTCGAGCGTATAGGCTGCTTTGATACGGAGCTTGGACGCTCGGGTGATAAGCTGATAGGTGGCGAGGAGTGTGACCTCTTCAAGCGTATGCGCGATGCGAAGCTACCTATCTACTATGTGCCACGTGCCACCATATATCACCGCATTCCCGACTGGAAGCTAACAGAGGAGTACACTACACGTCTCTTCCATAGCACAGGTCTCTCGCAGCGTCTGCGCGCTAAGCGTGAGGGTCGTCTCTTCGGTGCCTATCTCTCGGAGGTTGCCAAGTGGGGTGCTACGCTTGTGCTGTGCTTGACCTATCGACCATCGCAGTCGCGCTATCTCCTCAAGATGCGCTACCATATCTCGCGCGGTCTCTTCCGCGGTTAGGAGTCAAAAGGGTGGTGGTTGTGCTCTTTTGAGGGGGTGTGAGGCGTAGTTTATATTTTTTTACTATATTTGCACGTCGTTTGGCTCTTTAGTTCAAGGGATAGAACGAAGGTTTCCTAAACCTTAAATCCGGGTTCGAGTCCCGGAGGGGCTACTTATTGAGTCTTTACCTATGGCAAAGTTTTGTTCGGAGTGTGGCGAGAGTACCACGGAGCTTATGCGTCGCTGTCCACGATGTGGTGCCGAGCTTATGTGTGGCTCGAAGCGTGATGGTATGCTTGTGCGCATCGCCATCATCTGCATCGGCGTAGCCATCATCATGAGCACCTTTCTTGGCTGGTATAGCCTACGGCTAAGCATCGACGGTGGTATTATGGATGCCATTGTTGGGGCTATGACACGTCTCGTTGCAGGCTTCTCAGGCATCAGCACAACCTATGGCCTTGTTGCCTTTGGCATGGCATTGGCGATGATTATCTTCGCCGTGTGTCGTAACAAGATACTTACGCTCGTGGCGGCAATAGGGTGTGTTGTGGTTGGCGTTATGGCACTTACGACACCTCCCGAGGTTGCCGACCTGTGGCAGACGACAGCTCAAGATGGTGACAAGCTGATGGATATCTTCGATGGCCCTATGAAGGGATTGTCGCCGATGAACCGCCCTAACATGGTCTTCTACTCGACGGTATGTGATGTCATCACCGACTATATAAGCGTCGAGGTGCGCCACGGCGTGAAGATAATGCTTATCTTGGCGTGCGCCGCAGCGACACTATCGGTATACGATGTTGTACGTTCGCTTGTCAAGAGAAAATAATTTGCCCGCCGCAGCGTTATAAGAGTATAACCGCAGTGTCGGCTAACACGATTAAGAAAAATTAACAAAGATATTATGGCACAGATTACATCAACAAAGACGGTTGCACAGTCGCTAACCGCAACACTCTTCAAGAGCCTCTATATGCAGATGTCTGCCGCGCTGACCATCACAGGTCTTGTGGCATACTTCCTATCGCAGTCGGAGGCATACCTCAATATGCTCATCAACACGCCAGCGATGATGTGGATTATCCTCATCGCTCAGATAGGCGTTGTTATCTGGCTCTCGGCGCGCCTGCATAAGATGTCGATAACCTCGGCAACACTGCTATTTATCGCCTACTCGGTGCTTACGGGCGTCACCTTTGGTACGCTCTTCTTGGCATACGACATGAGCGATATCATCGCCACGTTCTTCGTTACGGCAGGCACATTCTTCGTTACCAGCCTTGTGGGCTATGTGACACGTATGGACCTCTCTAAGATGGGTAGTATCCTTATGATGTTGCTCATAGGCCTTATCATCGCAACGGTGGTCAATATGTTCCTCGGCTCGGAGGGACTATATATGGCTTGTACATATATCGGTGTTGTCGTCTTCGTGGGCCTTACGGCGTGGGATACGCAGAACATCAAGAATATGTTTATGGAGCATGGCACAGCAGATGAGAATGGCCAGAAGTTGGCTTTGATGGGTGCCTTGATGCTCTACCTCGACTTTATCAACCTCTTTATCTACTTGTTGCGATTGCTTGGCGACCGTGACTAAGAGAGAGAGAATAGGGAACAGAGAGGACATTGTCGTATGGCAATGTCCTTTTTTGTTAATTATAATTTGCTGTGGGTGAAGCCTGATATCTTTTCTCTTTTCTCTTTGGACTTTAAATTTTTTTTCGTATCTTTGCACTAAACAAAGGGGTGCCTTTACTGGCTGAGATTACACCCTCGAACCTGATGCAGTTAGTACTGCCGTAGGAATTGTGGATAATATCTTAACGCATACCCCGTAATGTAGGTATGCGTTTTTTTCGTCTTAGGCGACCCCTGTTGTAGAACTTTTAAACTAAGCGCGTATGGAACTAAAAGTTAACAACACCGAGGGGTGCGACAACTCCCATCTTAAACCACAACGACGCTACCACGTGGCGCTATCTATCGCTGGCTCCGACTCGTCGGGAGGGGCTGGCATACAGGCCGATATCAAGACATTCTCGGCACTTGGCGTATATGGCGCTACGGCAATTACGGCCATCACGGCACAAAACACCGTGGGTGTGCACTCGCAACTTGCCCTGCCCGCAAGGATGGTCTACGACCAGATTATGGCCGTCGTCGACGATGTAAACCCCTCTGTAATTAAGTTAGGCATGCTGTCGAATGTGGAGATAGCAACCACCGTTGCCGAGGCGCTCATGCAGTGCAACGTGCCCATCATCCTTGACCCTGTGATGGTGTCGAGCAGCGGACATCGGCTGCTATCTATCGAGGCACAGGAGGTCGTGAAGAGGCGTCTGCTACCCATGGCGACACTCGTTACGCCCAACATCCCTGAGATGGAGGCTCTTACATCTATGCCACTCACTACTGCGGAGCAGAAATTTGACGCCGCTCGCCATCTACTATCACTCGGAGCGCACGCCATCCTCCTTAAGGGTGGTCACGAGGAGGGTGACATGAAAACAGACATCCTCTATATTCGTACCTCGTCGGGCATAGAGGTGTCGTACTTTACATCGCCAACCATCCAAACAAATAACATTCACGGCACGGGGTGCACGCTGTCGTCGGCCATAGCGGCATATATGGCGCGTGGCTGTACACTGACTGAGGCCGTAGGTAGGGCTAAGGAGTATGTGTCGGAGGCTATTCAGATGGGTGCCGATGTCTCGATTGGTAGTGGCTTTGGCCCTGTAAACCACTTGTATAACCCTCAAAAGATGTTGACCTATGAAGAGTGATAATCTATGTTTGCAGTTTATAACGCACCACAACGACCGTTACACATATGTCGACTCGGCACGCATGGCCTTGGAGGGTGGCTGCCGCTGGGTGCAGCTACGCATGAAGGGTGTAGATGCAGAGCTTTTGGAGGCTACTGCCATCGAGGTCCAGGCTCTGTGTCGTAGCTATGGCGCTACGTTTATCATCGACGACGATGTGATGCTGGCAAAACGCATCGAGGCTGATGGCGTGCATCTTGGTAAGGAGGATATGCCCATAGCCGAGGCCCGCGAGATACTTGGTAATGAGTATATAATCGGCGCTACGGTCAATTCATTTGATGATATTGTGTCGCATATGCGTGGCGCTCGTCCCGACTACTTCGGCTGTGGGCCTTATCGTTTTACCACGACCAAGAAACGGCTGGCGCCAACACTCGGCATCGAGGGCTACCTAAATATTATGGAGCAGATGCGTAGTGAGGGCATCGCAATTCCGCTTGTAGCCATCGGTGGCATTACCAAGGGCGATATCCCCGACCTTATGGCCTCGGGCGTAAGTGGCATAGCGCTGAGTGGCTCGGTGCTAAATGCTCGATGTCCCGAAGAGGAGATGAGAGAGATTAAAAATCTTATAGCATATAACAAGCAGTAAATCAACATTCTAAAAATTTTAAAACTATGATTGAAAGACGTGTTTCGCAGGGTATCGTTTCGACCTATTGCAGTAAGTTAGAGAAGAACTTGGAGCTTGACGTGGCCATCGTTGGCGGTGGCCCATCGGGTATCGTTGCGGCCTACTATCTCGCTAAGGAGGGACTGAGGGTGGCATTGTTCGATAGAAAGTTATCGCCCGGTGGTGGTATGTGGGGCGGTGCTATGATGTTCAACCAGATTGTCGTGCAACAGGAGGCGCTACATATCATTGATGAGTTCGGCATTAACTACGAGCGCTACGACGATAACCTCTATGTCATGGACTCTGTGGAGAGTACCTCGGCACTGCTCTATAAGGCTGTGCATGAGGGCGCTACAATCTTCAACTGCTTCTCGGTTGAGGATGTCATCTTTAAGAGTAATGTTGTTAGTGGCGTGGTGGTAAACTGGACACCCGTATTGCGCGAGGGTCTGCACGTAGACCCACTCAACATCTTGGCACGCTGCGTGGTTGATGGTACGGGCCACGATAGCGAGATGTGCTGCACCGTAGCGCGTAAGAATGGCATCAAGCTCGCAACAGATACCGGCGCCGTTATTGGCGAGCGCTCGTTGGATGTTGTAGAGGGTGAGCAGGAGGTGGTGAATGGCACCAAGGAGATATACCCTGGCCTCTATGTATGCGGTATGGCTGCCTCGGCCGTAAGTGGCACACCTCGCATGGGCCCAATCTTTGGTGGTATGCTACTATCGGGCAAGCGTGTGGCAGAGCTTATCATAGAGAAGCTAAAGCGCTAACCGAGATGCTTTTAATAGCCATAACACTGCCCAATGCTATCCGCGGGGAGGTTGCCATCATTCGGCGCCTCCTCGCAGGTAGCGTCGATATTGTGCATCTTCGCAAGCCCGATGCTACGGTTGACTATTGTAGAACACTGCTCAGAGAGCTAACACCTGCCGAGCGTGCCAAAATCGTTATCCACGACTACTATACGTTGTATGAGGAGTTTGCGCTGCGTGGTGTTCACATAAATAGAAATATCGCGCACCTGCCCGATGGCTATCGAGGTACACGCACGCGGTCGTGCCACTCGTTAGAGGAGGTTGTACGCTATAAGGCGGAGTGCGACTACCTCTTCCTAAGCCCCATCTTCGATAGCATATCGAAGGCGAACTACCACTCGGCATTTAGTGATGAGGTGCTACGTCGAGCTGCCGCCGAGGGGGTTATTGATGATAGGGTGGTGGCGCTTGGGGGTGTTACGCCTGATAAGCTATCCTACCTCGAAAGAGTCGGCTTTGGTGGTGCTGCGATGTCGGGTGCGATATATCGCTGATGATGGCGGTCTAAAAGTTGACCTTGACGCCTGCAAGGAGATTGCCCATATTGCCGAGGGCTAACTCCAAGAAGCCACGCACCCTGCCACCCGCCTCGAGGCAGATGCCCGAGAGTTGGAATGCGGGACGCCACGACGTGTCACGCGCACCATCTCTACGCCCATGGAGATAGGTGGCACCTATGCCAATACGCGAGTACATAGCCACATATTTGTGGTTGAACCAGTATATCTTGACCTGAGGCATCAGTGTGTAGTAGTGGTGGTGGAAGTCGGCGGCATGCTCTGGCTCCCAGCCATACTCATAGGTAGCCACAGCACCCACGCCGACGACGGGATGCACATAGTGCAGATAGTTGATACTCGCACCGCCCGAGTAGAAGGAGTCGATGTCGGAGTGACCCAAGGTGAGTACCTCGGCAAATACGGCTACCGTCATATTGTTCGTCAAGTAACCATACGACACGCCAATCTCGTTCTTGCCGTAGTCGGGGCGTTTATGCTCCTGTGCTGATAGAGGAAGTGTGGCAAGCATCATCGCTGCAACTATCACTGTTAATCGTCTCATGGGCTATCTCTGTTTTGCACAAAGATATGAAACATCTATGAAACTTCCAAATAGTTGCCCGTGTGATACCTGCCACACTTGGCGTGTCTACTTAGTCAGCGCCTGCGACACGTTGATTATGTAGTCGCCCATACGCTCAATCTCGGAGAGAGTGTCGAGGTAGTAGACGCTCGCCTGATACTTGACGCCATCGCGCTCCATTGCTTGAAGCTCCGCCTCGCGCATCTCGTCACGTAGAGTGTTTATCTCAATCTCAATCTCCGTAGCTACATCTACACCCCTCTGGTCGATGCTCTCGGCCTTGAGGTTATCTATCATCACACCATAGGCCTTGTCCACAGCATCCAGTATCTGGCCGAGGTGCTCGCGCTGCTGCTCCGTGAAGCTTTGGTTATGGCTGTTGCGGCGTGCGAGGATGCGGCTGATGCTCTCGCCCGAGTCACCGAGGCTCTCCAACTCGCCAATGATGCGGTACATACGCTTTGTCTCAGTGCGTGTCTCCTCCGAGATGCTATCCTCGGGAAGAGCGTTGAGGAACTGCGCAATCTCGAACTCTATGCGGTCCGATATCTCCTCGTACTTAACAAGCCTCTGGCACGCTGTGTCGAACTCCTTGCCATTCGATGTGTTCACCGCACGACGTATGGTGTCTATCTCGCGGCGTGTAATCTCGGCGAGGTGTATAGCCTCGTTACGTGCCTGACCTACCGCCAACTCGGCTGTCGAGAGTGGGCCTGCGTCGATAAACTTGAGTTTCACGTTATCCTCCTCGTCGCCCTGCTGCTTATCCTTGATTAGGCGTGTCACGATGGCTACGATGTACTTGATGAACCATACGAGAATCAAGGTGTTGATGATGTTGAAGAGCGTGTGTAGCATCGAGATACCGTAGAGTGATGCCATCTCCTGGTCTGCTGTCATTACGATGCCTGCCGAGTGGTCGATATCCAATGGGTTAGGCAGGCCCATCCAGGTGATTGTCATGCCCACGAGCTTAAGGAATGGGTGGAAGAGGGCGAGCGCCCAAACCACACCGAAGAGGTTGAAGACCGTGTGTGCAAGGGCAGCACGCTTAGCGTTGGCATTACCTACCGCTGCTGCGATATTTGCCGTGATGGTAGTACCGATATTCTCGCCAAGCACCATCGCCGCACCCATCTCGAATGGTATCCAGCCCATGTTTACCATGATGAGCGTGAGGGCCATAGTTGCCGACGACGACTGCAACACAAGCGTTAGCACCGTACCGAACACCATGAAGATAAGCACCGAGCCAAAGCCATAGCTTGTCCAGTTCTGGATGAAGGCTAACGACTCCTCGTTGAGAGGTGGCACCGAGCTCTTCATAAGCGATAGACCGAGGAAGAGCAGCGAGAAGCCGATGATAAGCTCACTTATGTGGCGTCGCTTGTCACGCTTCGAGAGGCTCAGAATAAAGCCTACGGCCATCAATGGAATAGCGAATATCGAGATGTCGGCCTTGAAGCCTAACAGCGATACCATCCATGCTGTAACCGTAGTACCGATGTTGGCACCCATGATTACGCCGATGGCCTGCGTAAGGGTCAACAACCCTGCATTAACAAAACCAACGGTCATCACGGTCGTTGCTGATGACGACTGGATGACCGATGTTACGCCAAGACCTGTCATTACACCCTTAAAGGGGTTCGATGTCATTGATGCGAGCAGATTGCGCATCTTACTACCTGCGGCCTTCTGAAGGCCTGCGCTCATAAGGTTCATACCGTAGAGGAACATGCCCAAGGCGCCCAATAGTTGTAGAATAATCATCATAATCTTTATCGTTTGTATATTGTTATCGTCGTTTGTGGCTCATCGTCGAGCACTTTTTACGATGCAAATATATTATGACGAAAAGTGAGATGCAATAGCGAAATTACAATGTAACGAAAATTTAATATCGTTGCAAAATGTTTGAAACGCGCCTGCAACATTATCTCCACTTTCCCCATAATCTCATCTCTCTTGCGTTCAGCAATTTAACCCTCGGTCGTTAAATTTTTTAGCCTAAAACCCTTGACAAAGCCATTTTCTTGTTGTATATTTGCACCCAGAGTTCAGTTCTTGAACTTTGCGAGGCGCCGTTCTGCGCTCAAGAGACTTATTTTTATAATCACAAAAACCTAAATCACCATGTCTGAGAATTTAATCGAAAAGCTTCGCCAAGACACCGAGCGCTTGGTCGAGGAGATGCGCCTCGAGCACGAGGCCGAAAAGGCGGTATACCGCAAGTATCTTGTTAATGGCTTCGATATGCTCTCCAAGCCGCGCGAGAGCCTCGATTGTCTGCTTGACCCCATCCTCCCACGCACAGGCGTAGCGGCCCTTGTGGGCACCTCCGACTCGGGTAAGTCGACACTCCTACGTGGCCTTGCGATGGCCGTAGCATCGGGGCGTAAAAGCTACCTCGGCTTCGAGTTACGACCACTACATAGGCGTGCGATATACATCGCCACGGAGGATGACGAGGGCGCGCTGAGTACACTGATGCAGAGGCAGATAGAGGAGCTATGCTTGCCTAAGGAGGCATTCTCTACGCTCGACTTCATCTTCGACACGGAAAACCTCCTCGACACACTCGATAAAAACCTTGAGGAGCGCCCTGCCGACCTTGTTATTGTCGATGCCTTTGCCGACCTCTACACTGGTCCTATGAACGAGAACAACCGCGTACGTAGCTTCTTAAACTGCTTCTCGCAGTTGGCACACAAGCACTCGACGCTCTTTATCTTCCTGCACCATACGGGCAAGCGCACCGAGAGCCTTGCGCCATCGAAGCACAACGCCATAGGCTCGCAGGGCTTCGAGGCTAAGATGCGACTAATGATGGAGCTACGCCCCGACCCTGAGCGCCACGACATACGCCACCTCTGCATGGTCAAGGGTAACTACCTTGCCGAGGAGTACAAACACGACTCGTTCGAGCTACGCTTCACCGCGGGTCTTAACTTCGAGGCTACGGGCGAACGTGTACCCTTTGCACGCCTAAAAGAGCGTACGGAGGATGACGACGAGCGCGAACGTATAGAGCTTATGCGCGCCATGCGCGAGGAGGGTATGAGCTATCGACAAATTGCCGAAGAGCTCGGTTATAAGTCGCACGCGTCAGTCATTGAGGCTCTAAAGAGAATCGCCTAATGACGTATGGTTAGTGGTTGGTTGGTTATTTTCCCTATGTTTTGACCAACCAACCACCAACTAATATAAATCTCAATAATAATATATACATAACAATATATACATATATAGTATCAGTATGAATAATAATTATAGATATCAGCTTGAGAGATATAGAGGGCGAGGTAGTCGCTATACCTGTCCTCAGTGTGGCCGTAAACAATCATTTACTCGTTATATTGATACATATAATAATAATATATATATCAATGATAACGTAGGTAAGTGTAATCGTCTTGATAAATGTGGGTATCACTATACCCCCAAACAATACTTTACTGATAATCCGTGGAAGAGTGATGGGTGGTTGGTTGGTCAAAACCATAGGGAAAATAACCAACCAACCACTCTAAAACCTCAGCCACAGAGGAAGAGTGATGGATGGTTGGTTGGTCAAAACCATAGGGAAAATAACCAACCAACCACCCCAAAACCCCAGCCACACGGCATAACACCATTGCCGCGATGGTTTATGGAGCAGACGTTGGGTGGCGACTCGACATATCGACGATGGCTATGCCGCACCTATGGTGTGAAGGAGGCACGACGAATATATATCGACTACCTTATAGGCGGCATTAACGACCATGTTATCTTCTGGCAGGTCGACATCAAGGGTCGTGTGCGCACGGGCAAGATTATGGCCTACGACGAGGCTACGGGCAAGCGCCGTAAGGATGGGGCGTCGTTCGACTGGGTACACGCCGTTATGCGCCGCGAGGGCATACTGCCTGAGGGGTGGGAGCTTACACAGTGCCTCTATGGTGAGCATCTGCTACCTCAGCGCCCCACATCGAGGGTTGCCGTTGTGGAGGCAGCGAAGACGGCGCACGTGGGGGCTATACTTATGCCGTGGATGGTGTGGGTCGCGGTGGACTCGATGTCGGGGCTTACGGCAGAGCGGCTGCGGCCACTCAAGGGGCGCGATGTGGTGCTCTTCCCCGACGAGGGCAAGGGGTATCAGATGTGGAGCGAGAAGATAGCCTCCATCGCCGCGGAGGTGGGCTTCAGCTACCGCGTATCGTCGTTTATGGAGGGGAGAGAACAGGGCGCAGACATAGCCGACCTTAAAAAGGAGGCTGAATAAAAAGTGTATTTTGTCGTTATGCTTGCCCTCAAAATGCTCATTTACGCCGAGTAAACTCCGCTTTTTCGGGCTTCGCAGCGCCGCGATTAAGTGAGAGCAGAGGCTGCTTGCAGACTATGCCGAGCGTGAGCGGTGAAAAGGCACTTAGGCCTAAAACTACATCTTTTTCTTCAACCTCCAACAAAATGGGGATGACTAAAAAGTATTTTAGCCACCCCCACTTTTTATTCAGCCTCTAAGCCTTATTCAATAACCACGAGAGGCTGGTCAGCCTGCACGGTATCACCCTCGGCTACCAACAAGCCAAGAACCTTACCTGCGTAGTCCGACGAGATGGAGTTCTCCATCTTCATAGCCTCAAGAATCATCACCTCCTGGCCCATGGTAACTGTATCACCGGCCTTAACCTTAATCTCGATAACGCGGCCTGGGAGTGGAGCGTTCACGGTCTTGCCATCGGCAGCCGTAACCTTGCGCTCAGCACCTGCCTCAGCTGCCTCATCCTCCATAGAGTCGGCAACCTCGATAAGGATAGCATCAGCAGCTACGGTGTCACCCTCGGCTACCAATATCTGCTTCACGAAGCCAGCATAGTCGGTAGTAATCGAGTTCTCCATCTTCATAGCCTCGAGAATCATCACCTCCTGACCAGCAGCTACCTTATCGCCCACCTTCACCTTAAGCTCGATAACACGACCTGGGAGTGGTGCCGATACGGCCTTGCCCGTAACAGGGCGCTTGCCACCAGCGGCAGCACCAGCCTTAGCGCTCTCAATCTCGATGATGATGCCCTCAGCCTGTACGGTGTCACCCTCCTTGACGATAATCTGCTTAACCTTACCAGCGTAATCCGAGGTGATAGAGTTCTCCATCTTCATAGCCTCAAGGATGGCAACCTCCTGACCTACGGCTACGGTGTCGCCCACCTTCACCTTAAGCTCGATAACGCGGCCTGGAAGTGGGGCGCAGATGGTGTCGCCAGTGATAGGCTGAAGCTCAACCTTCTCCTCCTTCTTGAGTGATGGGTCGGCGGCTACCTTCTCGGCGTATGCTGCCTTCTTAACACCTGTGAGGTATGCCTTAGCCACAAGTGGGAACAACTCGAGCAAGAGCTCCTCCTTCTCGTTCTCGGCCAAGAGTACGCCACCAGCCTCCTCCAACGTTGGGTTAGGCTGCTTCTGGTACTTCGATGTATCGTAAGGACGCTCCTCGCGGAAGCCACAAATCTTCTCGCGGAAGTCCTCTGAAATCTTAACTGGAGTGCGGCCATAGTCACCCTTAACAAGGCCTACGAACTGTGCCGACTTGTTGGTGTACATAGCACGACCTGCCTTCTCGTCCATAGCGCAGTTTACGGCCTGAGCGCCCACAATCTGCGATGTAGGAGTTACGAGAGGTGGAAGACCCGCTGCAAGACGTACGGGAGGAATAAGCTCCATAGCGCGTGGGAGGATGTCCTCAGCGCCGAGCTGCTTGAGCTGTGCCACCATGTTAGAGTACATACCACCAGGAATCTCCGCATCCTGAACGAGCTTGTTAGGTGCTGGGAAGCCGAAGTATGCCTCGATAGCCTGTGATGCTACAAGAAGCTCATCCCAGTTCTCCTCCTGAGCTGCCTTCACGCAGCGGTCGAGTAGTGCGTCAACCTCAGCAGGCACCTCGTCGGTAAGTGGGTTGAATGGCTTTGGAAGAGGCTTCTCTGCGCCAAATACCGACAGCTCAAGCTCCTTGCGGATATCCTTCAACTGAACGTTAATCTTAGCCACAGCCTCCATGTTAGCGCCAAGCTCGATGCCCAACTTCTTACAGAAGAGGTATACAAGCTCTACGGCAGGAGCACCTGTGCCACCACCAAACCACCAGCAGTTGGTATCAACGATGTCGACACCAGCCACGATAGCTGCATATACCGAGCCGAGGCCATAGCCTGGGGTACAGTGTGTGTGGAAGTCAACGGTTACGCCAAGCTCCCTCTTAAGAAGCTTGATGAGGCCTGCCACACGTGCAGGAGGAATAAGGCCCGACATATCCTTGATGGTAATCATGTCGGCACCAAGCTCTGCCATCTGACGAGCCTTGTCGAGGAAGTACTCATCGGTAAATACCTTCTCGTGCTCCTCGCCGTCGTTGTACTTAGGGTCTACGGTGTAGCAGACAGCGCAGTCGGCGATACCGCCATACTGCTTGATATACTTGATTGTTGACTTAACGTTGTCAACGTCGTTCAAAGCGTCGAAGATACGCATGATGCCCAAGCCGCTCTCGATAGCGTTGCGTGAGAAACCGTCGATAATCTCGTCGGTATATGGAGCGTAACCGAAGAGGTTACGACCGCGTGACAATGCTGTGAGCTTCGATACGTCGCCTACTGCCTTCTTGATAGTCTCCAAACGAGTCCAAGGGTTCTCGTTGAGGTAACGCATTACAGAGTCGGGCACAGCACCGCCCCATACCTCCATAGCGTAGAAACCTGCATCCTTGTAGTAAGGTAGGCAGCGGTCTACCTGCTGCTGAGTCATACGTGTTGCGAATGACGACTGCTGACCATCACGCAATGTGAGGTCGCGAATTTTAAGCACCTTTGTCATAGCTTTCACAATGGTTTATTTAGTTAGTTTTTAGGTTTAATACTCTTCTGTTGGTTCTCGAATAAGCGTGTTTGCTGTTATTCGAATAACAAATATAGTATTTATTTTCTAAAAATCCAAATATTTCGTCAAAAAAGTTCTCGATTATCGCGTTTACCCTTAGTTCGGCCTCTCTTCGTACCAAAATATATTTTTGTCCTCGTTGAAGATTGGGCTTGTCATACCGAGATAAGACATCACGCTGTGGAATACGTGGTACTGTCCCACTGAGTTGATGTCCTTAACGTGGGTATATGGGTCGGAGTTCCAGACAAGGAAGGGTATCTCGTACTGCTCGCGTGGTGCTATGTCGAGAGGTAGGCCGTGCATGTAGATGCCACTCTCACCCAACGACTCGCCGTGGTCCGACACGAAAATCATGCAGCGACGCATATCATCAGGAAGGCTGCGTAGCTCCTCGATGATGGTGTATAGCATGTAGTCGGTGTAGAGTATGGTGTTGTCGTAGGCGTTGATAAGCTCCGAGCGGTTAGCCTTCGACATCTCAACCTCGGTGCATACAGGCGTAAACTCCTCGAACTCGTAGGGGTAGCGCTTGAAGTACTCGGGGCCGTGGCTGGTGCTGGTATGTATAACGACCAAGGTCTTCTTCTCGTCGCTTGCCAATATCTCCTCGGCAAGGCCTGCAATAAGCGTCTCGTCGTAGTCGTCATCCATGCCGTAGCGCTTGCCCAAATCCTCGCGCTTGTATACCTTGTCGATATGTAGTGGAGGCTCTCCCCAGTTGCTGGTGCGCCAGATGACATCCACGCCATTGCGGTATAGGTAGTTGGGGAGTATCTCATATAGCTCCTCGGTAGGCTTGTGGTCGATGATGGCCTTCACACCCGCCGTGGTGTAGGTGTATGCCGAGGTGGCATCAAGCACGATGAGCTCCCTCTCCTGCTCAAGCATAGGGTTGGTGCAACGCTTGTAGCCATAGAGTGAGAAGTTGGCGCTACGTGCCGACTCGCCAATTACAAGCACCACGACATCGCGCGTGTCGGTGGTAATTGTGGCATCAGGCAGAGGCTTCTCCTTGCGGTTCATGAGTATCATACGGTGGATGTAGCGTATAGTATTTACCGTATAGCTGTATGGCATAGCCAAGCCTCCGATGCGTGGCGCATGGCGGTCAATCCAGAGGATGTTGTGCTTGTTGACAACAACCGTGCTACAAACAATGGCGAGTGTCACTCCCAACGATATGAGGAAGCGCCATATAGAGCGGTAGTTGATGCGTGTGGCAACGACGCAGACGGCGGGTATCACACCCAATATCAGGAAGTATAGCACTGCCGAGAGCGAGAAGAAGCCACCGGCCTCGGATGGGCGTGTGTTGAATACGTTGCCCATCATCTCCATTGTAATCAGCGTGTTGTAGCCGTTGATAAAGTATAGGCAGATGGCATTGCCAATGAAGGTGAAGGCAATCAAATACTTACCCACCACGCGGAAGCAGTAGAGTAGTATGTAGTAGAGTAGATAGTTGAGCACAAGCAGCAGGATAACCACGCTTGTGCTTATCATAAAGCCGTTGAAGTCGCTATCCACGCTATTTACGACCATCTTAATAAGAGGTATGTTGTAGATAAACGTGAAGATGCTGAGTATCAGCGCGAGCTTTGTTACGTCAATGGGGCGACGCACAAGCGCCCAAAATCTCTTTATCCACTCCTTCGCTTTGTCGTATGCCAGCTTGGCGTATCTCGACACCGTGGTGCCCAACTCCTTGAAATTTACCATCGTCTTAAAACCTTATAAAGTGCCACTCCGAGAGCTGTTATTATCGCAAGTAGCAGTGTGTTATACAATATAGTAAGCAGCGTATTTACGCTGTGATGCTCCATCTCGAATGGGCTCTCCATCTTGTCGGCATCGTATCGCGCAAAGGCGTTTGTATAGATGCGCTCACCATCTGCAAAGTAGGCCGTGATGCGCACGTAGCTGTCATCGTCGGCCATCGTGTAGCCTGCGCTATCGCACCTGTATGCGGTGTGTAGTAGACGCTGGTCCTGCCCCGTAAAGCGTATGCTGTCGGCAACCTCGCTGAACGATACGTAGATATCGCCGTCGCTCTCGCCTATGGAGCGTATGCGAGGTATGGCGAGGTTCATCTCGCGCTTTATCTCCCAGTTGCCAGCTCCGTAGTCGGGCGTGTAGAGCGAGTAATAGGCTCCGTCGTTGAGCGTTGCCACCACATCGTCGTAGCTCTCGGATGGGGTGTTGAGCATCGTCGAGCGGCGTGCCACGGCATCACTGCGGTCCAAGAAGTGCATATCGTCGGTATATACGCCAAAGAGGTAGCGACCAGCACTCAGCGCCCAGTCCCACTCTCGTTGCTCCTCCTCGATTACGCGACTAAGCTCAATTACCTTGTAGCCACCGAGACGCTGCAATGTCTCCTTGTCTATACCCTTTGTGCGTCGAGGGTGGTTTAGCTGCACGAGGTCTGCATCCTTCGATAGCAGGTCGAGCTTAAACTGACGCTGGAAGTCGAAGAGTGGCATAAATGGGTCGAAGAGCATGACCCCCTCACTGCCGTATACGTTCATATGTAGCTTGGCAATGTTGTAGCCGTGCTCATATATCTTAACGTGCCCCTTGGTGGGGTGGTGTGTATGCTCGTTGTGGTTCGAGAAGTGGACAACCTCGTAGCCCAAGTCGTAGTATTTGTCGACTATCTGCTGTGGCGTGAAGTCGCACTCGTTGAATATGCCCTCGACACGCGAGTGTGTGTGCAACGCTGCACGCTTCCAACCAAGTGTCGTATCTACATTTCGGTATGGGTTGTATATGTCCGGACCGCTAAATGGACGTGGCTCAGCAAAGTCGTATACTAAGCTGACGCTCGTTACCACAATGAACATCATCAGCGCAATGATGAGCGTAAGTAACGTCTTGATTGTTATCTTAGCCCAACGTGGTGCGCCAATAAGGGTGCTCTTCATTATTTGTAGGTAGCGTCGCATACATCAATTACATAAGCGCAAAGATAAGCTAAATTTGGTGAAGTTGCTCTTCGAACGGCGAAAAACTGCGTATGTCGCGAATGGCGTTTAGTGAAGCAAATTTTTAATCAAGATTGATTTAACCTCTTGTATATTAATGTATTGTGTATAAGGCGCTGATTGTCAGCGGATTGAAAAATTAATAAATTATCACCGTGTAACTCGTTGATTTTCAGCGGTTGTTTTGTCTACGAATGGAAAAAATAGTGAGCCCAAAATTTGGTCATACGCTTAGATATGTCTAAATTTGCATTAAGAAAATAAGCGAAAATATGGATGTGGCTATGAGGAGTCTATCGTTTACAAAGTTTCTAACCATTTTGCTTTTAGTTGTTGCCTTGCCAGTGGTTGCTAAGGCACAATATCGGTATACGTTCCGCGACTCGTTGGGTGTCTACAAGGTGGAGTTTACGCCCCATAAAAGTCCTATGGGTGATGCGCAGCGTATGGGTATTCCCGTCTCGGTGGGTGCGCATGAGATACGCTTAGGCTTGGCATACTCGGCCTATACCCCTTTGGGCTATACGACAGATGCACGTTGGACTCCTGCGTGGGACTTCTGTCAGGTTGATGACGGCTCCTATACATCGAGCAACCCTCGTTGGTATACAATTGGTGTTGAGGGTGGTAGATGGTTCAAGGAGTGGCTCTACTTTGGTGGTGCAGCGGTATGGTCGGGAGGCTTCGATAATCTATACGAGGCATACCCATACCCCAAGCGTAGCCGTGTCTATACATACATGAGCCACAATATTACGCTTATGCCCATCGTGCGCTTTGCATGGCTGCGCCGCGGTATCGTGCAACTCTATTCGGGTGTGGGCCTCGGTCTCTCGCTCTCGTTTACCGAGCGCGTTGAGGACAGGTATGTGCTACCCGACGTGGCATTCGATGCTACCTTTGTCGGTATAAGTGTTGGCCGTGACCTCTTCGGCTACTTAGACATAGGCGCTGGTTCGCGTGGAGTTATAAGTTTCGGTGTGGGCTATCGTTTTAATAATAAGACTAAAAAGTAGTTATGCGTAGATTTGTGATATGTGCCGTAGCCCTGTTTATGGCTATTGGCGTAGTCTCGGCACAAGAGATGATAACACGTGACGATATCAAGAGTAGCGTCACGGCATACGCTTGGCAGCAGTATGAGGTGGGGAATGATGCCTTTGTCGCAACACCTGAGCCACCTGTTGTGCCCCCTCAGGTCGATATCCCATGTGTCAACTATAAGAACTTTATTCAGGTGGGTATGGGTCTGCCGAGCCTCGTTCAGGCATTGCTGTTTGACTTCTATATCGATGGTGAGCCATTGAGCATATACGACGAGCCGACGCTTAGCAATAGGTTGGCCGAAGAGAGATACTATTGGGGTAAGGAGAGGCTTGTCAGCGCCATAAATCTTGAGTATGGCTACAAGGTTAAGGATGGCCTGTCGTTAGGTGCTAAGCTATATGCAGGCTTTACAACGAGGTCGCGCCGCCACGTTATCACCGACGAGCTACTCTATCGCGACTACCTTGTTGTCGCCTCGGCAATCTTCAACGTGCGCTTCGACTGGCTGCGCCGCGAGTGGGTGACAATGTACTCGTCGATAGGTGTGGGTGCTGTGGCACGTATTGTCTACGATTATAACGAGATATACCCAATGTACGACGCTACGTTCGTCGGCTTAGGTGTAGGTCGCCGCTTCTATGGCTATGTCGAGATTGGCTCAGGTATTAGCGGCAGTCTGCGTGCCGGCTTGGGCGTGCGCTTTTAGTTTAGTAACGATAAAATTGAGAGGATATGAGACGCTACTACATATATATAATGGTGTTGGCCATGTCGCTGCTACACACGGGTTGTACTATCGATAACGAGCATTCCAAACGCCCAGAGCGTGTGGCGCGTATTATATGGTATGCCACGCTCGATGACTTGACATACATAAATAGTATATTCCGCGATGTCGCGCACCTGCATTATATGTTGTCGAACGATGTCGATAACGAGGCCTATATTGAGGCCAACTTCCCTAACTGTACGGTAGAGATGGGCAATGGCGTATACGATATAAGGCGAAAGACAAATTACGATACCTTTATTACCACAACTATCGATACCACGAGTGGATATTGTTGGGAGGTGAGCTGCAATAGTGGCAATAGGTTCCATCTTATCCTCCAGCCGTCGGGCGATGGCTTCGAGGCGACGTTCGATAGGCTCTACTGCGGTGCTTCGCGAGGCGAGGCTACGCTCCGTGTTAACTATCGCATGGAGGATGATGCGAGCGATTATTATGAGTCGCTTGAGGCCATTGTGGAGTATAGCGGAACAATTACTATGGTTGACGATGAGTCGAGCAAGAGCAAGCCTATAACGCTAACTACCGAGATAACCAAGACCCTTCCTGTTGTCTATCGCGAGCTCTACGGCATGGTGCGCGGCAAGATGAAGATTACGTGCGAGGATAAGCTCTATGATACAATCGACGTTGTTGATGCTGCGCTCTATGGCTTTCCCGACCCATCACGCGTGGAACTCTCGTACTGTGGCGTCAATGAGGTGATATACAGCAAATAGTTGGTGGACAACTCATAGCTGTAAAGGTGGGGTAGTATAGGCCGAGTGGGGTATGTTTTGAACCTCATAATGCCTATGCTACTCCATTTTATGTTATCTACTCAGCGCACCATGGATTCCTCAATGATGCGTGTCGCCGAGGTGAAATATCTTATCTTTGAGCATTCATCATTGCTCTTTCAACTTTTTTTACTACCTTTGTTTGATTAATTACGAATATATGGCATACGATGTTATAGTTATAGGCGCTGGAGCTGCGGGTCTTATGGCGGCAGGCACAGCAGCCATGAGTGGTCGCTCGGTGCTCCTTATGGAGAAGATGGAGAAGGCGGGACGTAAGATACGCATCACGGGTAAGGGTCGTTGTAACCTTACGAATGCGCGCCCTGCGGAGGAGTTCTTGGAGAGGGTGCGCACCAACCAAGAGTTCTTCTCGGTGGCCTTCGCCGAGTTCAACAACCGCGCTACAATCAAGTTCTTCGAGCGCATAGGTGTGAAGCTTGAGACGGAGCGTGGCGAGCGCGTCTTCCCCAAGAGTGGTAAGGCGTGGGATATAGCCAACGCCTTAGTCGACTATTGCGAGGATAAGGGAGTCAAGATAGTATATAAGACACAGGTTACGGCTATCGAGACCTTGGGCGATAAGGTCACTGGCGTAAGATATCGCAATGCTCGTGGCTTTGAACGTCGCGAGGAGGCCGAGGCCGTTATCGTATGTACGGGTGGTGTCAGCTACCCCTCGACAGGCTCTACGGGCGATGGCTACGACTTCGCAGCATCCGTAGGTCACAACATCGAGCCAGTGCGTCCATCGCTAACCCCGCTTGTGACATCGCACCCACAGAAGGAGTATCTCAATGGCTTGCTACTTAAAAACGTAGGCGCAAAGCTATATGTAGACAACGAGCTTGTGCAGGAGGAGTTTGGTGAGCTCGGCTTCTCGGAACGAGGCATCGAGGGTGCTGTGGCACTACGCCTCAGCCGCGATGTGGTGGATGCCATCATCGACGAGAAGCGCGTGAAGATTGTTGTTGACCTTAAGCCCGCTCTCGATGAGCAGACTCTGCTTGCACGTATCGAGCGCGAGATAGCTGAGATGCAACCCTCGGAGTTCTTCTCGGAGCTTCTGCGTAAGCTTGTACCCAAGCAGATGGTGGTGCCTTTAGCTAAGGAGGTAGACTTCCACTCGAAGACCTATGTGAGCAAGCTCACCGAGGCGGAGAAGCTACGCCTTGTCAAGATATTGAAGGGCATGGTATTCCCCATCACCGACTACGCCCCATTCCAGTATGCTATCGTCACGGCGGGCGGTGTCGACTGCTCGGAGGTAAACAGGTACACCATGCAGTCGGAGCGCGTCAAGGGCCTCTACTTTGCTGGCGAGGTTCTCGATATAGATGCTAATACGGGTGGCTATAATATGCAGATTGCCTTCTCGACAGGCCGTCTTGCGGGACAGCTTAAAAAGTAGGATTATGAAACGCTCAGGACGAACACTCAAACAACGCCTCTATGGCCTGAAGCACCTCTCGTCGCGCCTACGTCGTGCACGCTACTTCAGAGGTCATGGAGTACACTCGCCATATATATACAATATTGTGCGCCAGGTGTTTATGTGTTCGAAGTTGAAGAGCAGCGAGCATCCGCTGTACGATGCGCTGATGGCCGCTGGTGTTGCCAAGCGTCGCGCCGTGCAGCTGCAAAACTTGGTTACGCATTGCGACTACGATAACTGGGCTATCAACGAGCTTAGGGAGGCGAAATTTATTGTTGCAACGGTAGATATAGCGCCATCGGACCTTGCCAAGTATGCGGCCTTTGCTCAAGAGCATGGCACCACGCTCTGCATCATGAGCCCCTACTATACGGCCGAGCGCTGGGAGGTGTCGAGTGGCATAATAGATGCTCACCCATCGACGACGGTGGATAATCGTGCCTACCTGCTCATTTTTAATAACCATCTGCCCTTGCAGCGCTTCCGCTTGTAGCGCTTCGGGCTAATATGCTAATTAACAGTACGATTATGAAGATATATACCAAGAGTGGTGATAAGGGTACAACCTCGCTTATTGGTGGCGAGCGCGTATCGAAGTGCGACCTGCGTGTCGAGGCCTATGGAAGTGTCGATGAGCTTACGGCATACGTAGCTCTGCTTGCCGATACTATGCGTGAGTGCGATAGTATGGCTCCTATTGTCGAGGAGTTGCACCATATAGAGTCGCGCCTTATGGGTGTTGCGGCACTGCTGGCCGTTGGCTGCGGAGGGGAGAACAAGATAGAGCCTCTACGTGGCGAGTATGTCGTGGAGTTGGAGCGTGCTATCGACATGTACACCGAGGAGCTACGCCCAATAACCAAGTTCACAATACCTGGTGGCCACC
The DNA here is from genome assembly GCA_015059955.1 of Rikenellaceae bacterium. Taxonomy (GTDB): domain Bacteria; phylum Bacteroidota; class Bacteroidia; order Bacteroidales; family Rikenellaceae; genus Alistipes. The sequence goes on along the minus strand of SUZK01000005.1, from coordinate 133,390 downwards.
GCGTGGTGTCGCTCTGCCATGTCTGCCGTACGGTGTGCCGCCGTGCTGAGCGTGCAGCGCTGCGTGCTGCCGACATTGCGGATGTCGACGCTTCGGCATTGTGCTACCTTAATCGCCTCTCTGACTACTTCTATACGCTTGGCCGCTTGGCTACCGAGCGTCTGGGCGTCGAGGAGGTAGAGTGGATACCGTAAAGTATATTGGTCAAAAGAGGTTGAGTGTCAAAGTTTTTTGATGCATATTATTGCATATAGAAAAATTATTTATACATTTGCACGCTAAAAAAGCGAAAAGCCCGTTAGTGGGGTGTTGTAGCGTAACAAATTATAAACTAAGATAACTATGTATTGGACATTAGAGCTTGCATCGAAGTTGGAGGATGCACCATGGCCCGCAACAAAGGATGAGCTTATCGACTACGCCGTACGCTCAGGTGCACCATTGGAGGTTTTGGAGAATCTTCAGGAGATTGAGGATGAGGGTGATATCTACGAGTCTATTGAGGATATCTGGCCAGACTATCCATCGAAGGATGACTTCTTCTTTAACGAGGAGGAATATTAAAAGATTTTATCAGTCAATGCGCTGATAATCAAAAGAGGAGCAAGAAAAAACAAACTTGTTTCTCTTTTTTTGTATCCGTCATCATCCCTCCGCAACCCTCGTTATGCGCCATCCTCGTAGGGGTACTATTGATTTTATTGTATATTTTTCTTAACTTTGCAATGTCCTCTTACATATATCATCTCGATTAGGATGTAATAACTAATACTTAAATAATATGAAACGATTATTATTTCTTTTAGCATTCGCTATGTGTATTTCAATTTGTGAGGTCTACGCACAATCATATAGTACATATGTGAGTAATTCGGTTCCAGTGTCAACTGAGTCAAACAGTGGAAGGTATGAGTTTATCCAATCAACAAACAACAGTTCTCACGCATTTCTAATAGATAAGTACACTGGCAATGTATGGAGATATAAAATTCTAAAAAAGGAATTTGAAAGATTGGAAAGAGAACAGCCTGATAGCATTTCAATAGATAGAATAAATTATCAAATGTATATTAGTGCTGAAAATAGTTCTATGTGTTTTCTGCTCAATATACACACTGGAGATATGTGGCGATACACTTCAAATATAGGGGAGAAAACATTTAAAAAAATGGAAATACCTTGGAAGGATGAATAGTTGCATAATCTCTGTTAAATTAGTCCTAAAAAGTAGCCATATAAACTTGTATGGTAAAAATTTAATGCTGATTATCAATTAGTTATAGACTCAAAATACTCCTTCAACGAGGAGGAGTATTAATTTGTTGTGATAAGGCAGCATCTACTGCCGCCTACAAGCTGTCCCGACAATGAGCAGTACGCCAAGTACAGCCCATCGTCGGGATTTTTGCCGAGCGTTGTATCTACTACCTTCTGACAACAAATTAGCTTGCGGTGCTAACAAAGGTCATGAGTATTGTGTATTCAAACACCTCTCAATAAGTTGATTTTCTGTGATAAGGCAGACATCTACTGCCGCCTACAAGCTGTCCCGACAATGAGCAGTACGCCAAGTACAGCCCATCGTCGGGATTTTTGCCGAGCGTTGTATCTACTACCTTCTGACAACAAATGTCTTCCAGCATGTTACTCTGTGAGGACCTCTTAGGAAACTCAATACATTCCCCTTTATTGTTTTATGAGGCGCCCTCAAGCCCTATGCAAATTTACAATTTCTAATTTGTAGAGAGCAATTGGCGCATATGTGAGCTGCGCTAACTCAACTTTCATCTTCCATCTTTGAACTTTCAACTTTTTTTCTTATCTTTGCGCACTATTAATGTGTAAAGAGGATTCGCGGAAGATGAAGAATATTCGCAACTTTTGTATTATCGCCCATATCGACCATGGCAAGAGTACGCTTGCTGACCGTCTGCTCGAGAAGACAAATACGCTCAACCAGCGTGAGATGCAGGCACAGGTGCTCGACGACATGGATCTTGAGAGAGAGAAGGGTATTACCATCAAGAGCCACGCCATACAGATGGAGTATAAGGCACGCGATGGCCAAACATATACGCTTAATCTTATTGACACCCCAGGACACGTCGACTTCTCATACGAGGTGTCGCGCGCTATTGCATCGTGCGAGGGTGCGTTACTCGTGGTAGATGCCACGCAGGGTATTCAGGCACAGACCATATCGAATCTATATCTTGCTCTTGGCCAGGACCTTGAGATTATTCCCGTGCTCAACAAGATTGACTGCGAGTCGGCGATGATTGATGAGGTTAAGGATCAGATTATAGACCTTATCGGCTGCAAGGAGGAGGAGATTCTTCTCGCTTCAGGTAAGACCGGCCAAGGTGTTGAGGAGGTGTTGGAGGCTATCGTTGAGCGTGTGCCAGCCCCTGAGGGTGATGAGAATGCTCCGCTGCAAGCTCTTATCTTCGACTCGGTGTTCAACCCCTTCCGTGGCGTTATTGCCTACTTCCGCGTCTTCAACGGCACGATACACAAGGGCGAGCATGTTAAGTTCTTCAATGCCGGTAGCGAGTACGATGCCGACGAGATTGGTGTGCTCAAACTCAAGATGGTGGCACGCGACGAGATTAAGGCGGGTGACGTGGGCTACATCTGTTCGGGTATCAAGAACTCTACCGATGTAAAGGTGGGTGATACCATCACCTCGGTTGCCAACCCTGCCAGTGAGGCTATCGCAGGCTTCGAGGATGTCAAGCCTATGGTCTTTGCCGGCGTATATCCCGTCGAGGCCGACCAGTATGAGGATTTGCGCGCATCCCTCGAAAAGCTTAGGTTGAACGATGCTTCGCTCACGTTCGAGCCCGAGAGCTCGTTAGCCCTCGGCTTCGGCTTCCGTTGTGGCTTCCTCGGACTCCTTCATATGGAGATTATCCAGGAGCGCCTATACCGAGAGTTCGACATGGATGTTATCACCACAGTGCCCAACGTGTCGTACCGCATCACCACGACGCAGGGCGAGGAGCTTGAGGTGCATAACCCATCGGGTCTCCCCGAGATTACCAAGGTTGCAAAGATTGAGGAGCCATATATCCTCGCACAGATAATTACCAAGGCTGATTTCCTCGGCAATGTTCTTAAGCTCTGTATCGACAAGCGCGGCGTTATGAAGAACCAGACCTTCATCACGCAGGACCGCGTGGAGGTCAACTTCGAGATGCCACTCTCGGAGATTGTCTTCGACTTCTACGACAAGCTCAAGAGCATCTCTAAGGGCTATGCCTCGTTCGACTACCATCGTACGGGCTACCAGCTAAGTAAGCTCGCAAAGCTCGACATCTTGCTCAATGGCGAGGCTGTCGATGCCCTTTCGTCGCTTATCTATGCTGACCACGCCTACGATTTTGGCCGTAAGATGTGCGAGAAACTAAAGGAGCTTATCCCACGTCAGCAGTTCGACATCGCCATCCAGGCGGCTATCGGCGCTAAGATTATCGCTCGTGAGACCGTCAAGGCTGTGCGCAAGGATGTTACTGCGAAGTGTTACGGTGGTGATATCTCGCGTAAGCGTAAGCTTCTCGAGAAGCAGAAGGCTGGTAAGAAGCGTATGCGACAGATTGGCTCGGTGCAGGTGCCGCAGTCGGCGTTCTTGGCAGTACTTAAGATGGACTAATTTTTTTTTGTTGTGATAAGGCATCATCTGCGGCGTCTTACTTGCTTGCAAATTCCTCATTTACGTCAAGTAAACTGCGGATTTGCAATCTGCGATAAGCCACCACATCTGATACCTTCTAACAACAAAACTTCGTTTGGGATGATATAGGGTAGTAGCCAATTATTATTAATTGCTCATTACTCATTTCTAATTGTTTTTGCGGTAGTAGCTCAGTCGGTAGAGCATCGGCTTCCCAAGCCGAGGGTCGCGGGTTCGAGCCCCGTCTACCGCTCAGCGACTGAGAGGTAGACGATGCTCTCAGCCGCGACCCTCAGCCGCCCCTTTCAGGGGAGGGGGCATGCTCCCACGGCATCGAAACCCATATTAACTCATATTAACCCATCAACTCATACTACCAGAAATAACCGAAAACCTATAACTACCATGAGAAAACTGATACTTTCGATTACGTTGCTTGCGCTGATGGTTACGACCGCCTCGGCGCAGAGTTATGTACCTACCGCAGAGAATATTAAGAGCCGTGAGGCATTTGCCGATGACCGCTTCGGTATCTTTATCCACTGGGGCATATACAGCATGTTTGCACAGGGCGAGTGGTACTTGCAGAATGCGGGTCTCGACCGCGACGAGTATGCCAAGGCTGCCGATGCCTTCTATCCCCATCGCTTCGATGCCAAGGCTTGGGTGTCGGCAATAAAGGCGTCGGGTGCGAAGTATATATGCTTCACCACACGCCACCACGACAGCTTCTCGATGTGGGATACTGCCGAGTCGGATTTTAATATTGTCGATGCTACACCCTTCAAGCGCGATGTGTTGAGGGAGCTTGCCGAGGAGTGTGAGAAGCAGGGTATAGCATTGCACCTCTACTACTCGCATGCCGACTGGTCGCGCGACGACTATCCTCGTGGTCGCACAGCACGTACCGTGACAGGTCGTGACGAGAGTAAGATTAACTGGGATGGCTACTACGACTTTATGAATCGTCAGATAACCGAGCTATTGACTAACTATGGCCCTGTGCGCGCCATATGGTTTGATGGCTGGTGGGATCACGACGAGGATGCTACACCCTTCAACTGGGAACTTGACGAGCAGTACGCCCTTGTGCACTCGTTGCAGCCTGCCTGCCTTGTGGGTAACAACCACCACCAGGTGCCATTCGAGGGTGAGGATATCCAGATTTTCGAGCGCGACATCCCTGGTCAGAATACCCACGGCCTGTCGGGACAGGCTATTAGCCGCCTACCGTTGGAGACCTGTCAGACGATGAATGGCATGTGGGGCTATAAGGTTATCGACCAGAACTATAAATCTACCGAGACCCTTGTGCGCTACCTCGTTAGCACGGCTGGTAAGGGCGCTAACCTGCTGCTAAATGTTGGACCTCAGCCTAATGGCGAGTTGCCAGCTGTTGCTGTTGAGCGCATGAAGGATATGGGTGAGTGGCTTGCTAAGTATGGCGATACCATCTACGGTACTGAGGCTGGCGATATCGAGCAGCAGGAGTGGGGGTGTACCACGCGTAAGGGCGATAAGCTCTATGTCCACATCTTCGAGTTGGAGCAGGAGGCTTTGTACTTGCCTTTGGATTGCAAGGTGATAAGCGCAAAGGTTTTTGATAGCGGTTCTAAGGTTAAATTCCAGAAGGTGTCAAAGGGTATTGTGCTTGAAACGGGCAAGGTTGATGGTACGATTGACTATATCATTGAGCTTACTACGAAGTAGAAATAGTTGTTTAGTGCAAAAATATCGCAGTTCACGGTTGTGGATTGCGATATTTTTATTATCTTCGTAGTACAAATAGAATTGTGCATGATGTTTTTTGCTAATTATTGTAGACTCTGTTTTTAACTTCAATGATATGTTTCGAAGAATTGGTACTTTTTTGGCTAATGTAGGTCGCTTTATAGTATCCAAGGTTGGGGTGCTATTCACGCCTAAATTTATTATTGGAACGATTGCTGTGGTGGGAGCACTATCGTGGCTATATTACTACTTTTGGCCGGATAGCAAACCTAATATTGGTAAAACTCCACATGAGCTCAGAGATACTGAACCTTCTACATCTGGTGGCAACGAACCAGAAAAGCCTATACGTGAGGACACAATCTATACCGAAACGCCCACACCATATCCCTATATTGATATGATAGAGGTTCTTGGAGGTAGTTATACTATGGGCGGAGGTTATGAACCATATATGTACGATGTTGACCTATCCGATTTTTGGATATCCAGAACAGAGATTACTGAGCACCAATGGTATAAGGTAATGGCACCCGAAGTTGAGCTTGTGGCGTATAGAAATATGACCATAGAAGACCTTATTGTTCAACAATCTGGCGAAACATTAACGGAGATGCCAGACTATATTCCCAAAGAACTCCTTAGAACTACTGTCGGAAAATTCCTTGATGAGCGAGCAAATTACCCTATAACTGGAATCTCATACCATCAAGCTGTGGAATTTTGTGAGAAACTTAGCGATCTTACAGGAGATACATATCGACTTCCTACTGAGGCCGAGTGGGAGTATGCAGCAAGTGGAGGTCAGTTGAGTTGTGGTTACACTTATAGCGGAAGTGACAATGTTAATGAGGTTGCTCACTATGCGGGTAATCTGGGGATTAAACAGTTTGATGAAGAGACTTTGGCAGACGAGTTGTTGACCATGCTTGGTGTTGGTGGACCTCGTTTAGCCTCTCCTGTTGGCACTAAGAATCCTAATGAGTTGGATATTTGCGACATGTCTGGAAATGTCGCAGAGTATTGCTCCGATTTTTATATTAATCGCTACCAGGCAGTATACCATAAGATGAAACAACCGATATCAAACCCTACGGGTCCATCATTCAATGAGATGATAGAGGCGTATAACATTAAGGTGAATGTCCCGATTGATACCGAGGAGGTTATTGATAGCATATCAAATGGCTTTGCGCGAGTTAAACGTGGTGGCGATTACTCTAAGGGTAGCGGCTATTGCAGAGTTTGTGATCGCCAGCAGGTGCGAAATCCAAACGATGGATCCGATCAAGTGGGCTTTCGTATTGTATGCATTCCGAAGCATAAAAAGCCTGTGGTATTAAAATATCGAGGTCCAACTAAAACAGTAGTGTATACTACGGATTGTCCAGGTTATCCTGATGATGTCGAAGAAGGTACAGATGGTGGTGAGGAGTCTGACCTTGATGAATCATATTTGATATTAGATCAAAGCGAACTTGTAGTTGATAGTGATGGTGGTAACTTTGAGGTGGGTTATACCATAGTCAACCCTAAGGTGGGATTCTATCCTGTGAGTGTTACTGGTGAAAGCAGCGCCAGCTGGGTGAAATATGATGTTAAGCCTGGCACTGCCAGTGGTACTATCAATATTCGCGTGAGCCGTTTTGCGCAGAGTAAGTCGCGTTCGACTACCATTATAGTTGATTATGAAGATGGACCGCATGAATTGGTTGTAGTGCAGAATGGCAAGACCTCGCATGTGGAGCTACAACGATTGACAGAAACGGTGAATGGTGTAGAATTTGATATTTTGCTTATTTCTGATGGCAGTGGAGATAGTAGTGGTGGCCTCGGCAAATTCTATATGGCTGAAACGGAGGTGACGCAGGCGTTGTGGCTGGCAGTAATGGGTGATTATGGCGACCGTGATATGAATTTCGGTGTTGGTGATGACTATCCTATGTACCGCATCTCGTATGACGATGTTGTAGCGTTCTGTAAGAAATTGAATGCTATGCCTCGAGCGCTTAGCGGTAAGGTGAATTATGCATTACCAACAAAGGCTCAGTGGGAGTATGCAGCACGTGGTGGTAGTGCAAGTAAGGGTTATAAGTATTGTGGTAGCAATGATATTAATGAGGTGGCATGGTACAGAGGCAATAGTTATGTCGATGGTGAAAATCGCTATACAGCCCATCCGGTAAAATCGCTGAATCCTAATGAATTGGGTCTATATGACATGAGTGGTAGTGTGTGGGAGTGGTGTCGCGATAATGTGTTCACTGGTAGTGATGAGTCAAAGTTTATACGAGGAGGTTGTTGGTCGAGTGTCGAAGGTCAGTGTGAAATTGAATATAGTAGCTTCGATGATCGCAATATCGCTTTGTCTACCTATGGCTTCCGCCTTGTCACCCAATAAAATGGTGGTTGACAAAATTATTAGATAAAATATCGCAGTTCACGGTTGTGGATTGCGATATTTTTATTATCTTTGCGCGATTAACGCGCGAATACACAAGAGGTGTGTGGCGCAATAAGCGAAAATTACATAAACAATAATAACAAAACTTTTTAACAATGCAGAGTAAAGGTATTATCAAATGGTTGGCTATACTCTTGGGTGTAGCTAGTATTATCCAGCTCTCATTCACCTTCGTTACACGTGGCGTTGAGAAGGACGCTGCCGAGTACGCTAAGAAGGCTGCTACCGAGATGGTAGCTGAGAGGAGAGCAGCAGTTGAGGCTCAGGCTGAGAAGATGTTCGGCGTTGTCGACTCTATCGCTACTGACGCTGAGAAGGCCGAGTCTAAGAAGGCCATCGCGAAGTATGTGGCAGAGAACTTCGACGAGAAGCAGGTATATGCAGATGCTTACGCTGAGCACGAGCGTCTCTACCTTGAGAAGAAGTGGGACGAGCCTGTGTACAACCTCGGTATAGCAAACTATACTTATGGCGATTGTAAGGAGCGTGAGCTCAACCTCGGTCTTGACCTTCGTGGTGGTATGAACGTGATGCTTGAGGTTAAGCCTACTGACGTTATCCTCACCGATGTTGAGAAGTGCAAGGAGTATGGTACTAAGGCTGAGTTCACAAAGCGTGTAGATGACGCACTCAAGGCTGCTGGTAAGGTTGAGGATGTTGATGAGTCTATCGACGTGTTCCTCAAAAATTCGGAGGATGCAGACCTCAATGTTATCTTCTTGACATCTGATCGCGACGAGATTAAGTCGGACGTGTCGAAGCGCGTTAATAAGTATACCGATGATGTATTGGAGAGCCTCAAGCAGCGTATCGACGCTCTTGGCGTTGTACAGCCTAACATCCAGCGTGTTCTCGGTACCAACCGTATCTCTATCGAGCTTCCTGGTATCAAGGAGCCAGAGCGTGTAAAGAAGCTTCTTTCATCTTCAGCATTGCTCGAGTTCTGGGCTGTGGGTGACGCTAACGATGCTGCCGCTGTTCGCAAGGCAATCGTCGATAATGATAGCAACCTCGCAAGCAAGATTAACTTCGCTGCTGGTAGTGGCTACTGCGTAGGTACTGCCGATAAGGCTAACATGACAGCTATCAGCGATGCCCTTCGCGATTTGAAGGCTGTGCTTCCTGCAGACGTTAAGCTCGTATGGGAGAACAAGAGCGTAGATGGCAAGACCTATGGTGAGTTCCGTCTTATCGCCTTGAAGGTCTCAGTAACTGACGAGGGCTCGGGTCCATTGATGGATGGTCGCGGTATTACCGACGCAAGCGCTCAGAGCAGTGGCGACCGTGGCGGTAAGTTCGAGGTGTCAATGTCAATGAATACTACCTCTACTGAGAAGTGGGCTGACATCACTGGTAGAAATATCGGCAACCAGATCGCTATCGTAATGGATGATGTTATGTACTCAGCACCTGTTGTTCAGGGTCGTATCGAGGGTACTTCATCTATCACTGGTGACTTCTCTGTTAAGGAGGCTGAGGACTTGGCTAACGTTCTTAAGGCAGGTAGGGCTCCTGTACGTACATCTATCGTATACTCTGAGGTTGTAGGTCCATCACTCGGTGAGAAGGCTATTAGCTCTGGTCTTCTCTCTGTGTTGATTGCCTTCATCTTGGTACTTCTCTACATGGCACTCTTCTATCGCACAGCAGGTTGGATGGCTAACATCGCCCTCATCTTCAACGTGCTCTTGTTGATGGGTGTGCTCGTATCGTTCGGTGCTGTATTGACACTCCCAGGTATCGCAGGTATCGTGTTGACTATGGGTATGGCTGTGGATGCCAACGTCATCATCTTCGAGCGTATTAAGGAGGAGCTTCGTGCTGGCAAGGGTATCACATCGGCTATCAAGGATGGTTTCTCGAATGCTTACTCAGCAATTATCGATGGTAACCTCACCACTATCATCACCGGTATTGTACTCTTCTTCCTCGGTTCTGGTCCTGTTAAGGGCTTCGCTACAACCCTTGTAGTTGGTATCATCACATCGTTGTTCTGCTCTATCTTCATCACTCGTCTACTTCTCGAGTTGTGGGTTGAGCGTCGTGGCGATATATCGTTCTCACGTAAGTTCTCTGAGAACTTCTTGCAGAACGTGAAGTTCAGCTTCATCTCTAAGCGCAAGTACTCATACATCATCTCAGCTGTGTTGCTTGTTGCTTCTGTGATTTCATTCTTCACCCTCGGTCTTAACAAGGGCGTAGACTTCACTGGTGGCCGTACATATGTTGTTAAGTTCGACAAGTCGGTAGATGTTGAGGCTGTACGTGGCAATGTTACCGAGGCATTTGAGGCTATTGCCGATGCATCGAACGCATCTGTCGAGGTTAAGCAGTTTGGTGATGACAACCAGATTCGTATCGTCACTCAGTTTAACCCATCAGACGAGTATATCGAGACATTCAAGAAGCAGTGGCTTGTTGAGAACAAGATGACCGACCTCCCAGCAGAGGTCCAGGCTGAGCAGCTCGCAAACATCAATGAGGATTATGTTGTTGAGTACACTCTCTGGAAGGCTATCAACGAGTTCTACGAGCAGCCAACCAACTTCGATACCGAGTTCCGCGATAATAACGACTCTATTGGTATCACCCAGTCGAGCAAGGTTGATGGTTCAATCTCATCTGAGATGACATGGAAGTCAATCATCGCTGTGCTCATCGCTTTGGTTGCCATCGGTATCTATATCGTAATTCGTTTCCGTCGTTGGCAGTGGGCTACAGGTGCTACCTTGGCACTTGCACACAACGCCTTGTTGGTAATCGGTATCTTCTCAATGTTGTATGCTGTGATGCCATTCAACTTGGAGGTTAACCAGGCATTCATCGCTGCAATCTTGACTATCGTGGGTTATACCATCAACGATACTGTGGTTATCTTCGACCGTATCCGTGAGTACATGACCCTCTATCCAAAGCGTGATATGAAGACCAACATCGATAACGCTATCTGCGCTACCTTGTCGCGTACGGTTAATACATCAGGTACTACACTTGTTACCTTGTTGTCAATCTTCATCCTTGGTGGTGAGTCTATCCGTGGCTTCGTATTCGCGTTGATTGTTGGTATCGTGATTGGTACTTACTCTTCAGTATTCATCGCAACGCCTATCGCTTACGACCTTCAGCGTAAGAAGGCTGCTAAGGCTGCTAAGGCTCAGGCGGCTGTTGAGGAGAAGAGCGCTGAGTAGGGCAACTTACCACATATTAGTCGATAAAATAGGTCGCCAACGTTGATTGGCGGCCTATTTTTTTCGTTTATTGAGAAATTTTGTGTAAGTTTGCGCTTAGTAAAGATGAGCAACCATGAAGTATCTGAATATTGAGACTGGTAAGAAGGTCTACGATTTCCTTCGCCGTTATATATCTCCGGCATATATAATGATGTTTATCGCGGCCTTCGTGCTGTGGTATATCACCAAGTTGGGTGAGACTTACACTACGGAGCATGAGGTGACGGTTGTTATAGATGGCACACCCTATACGTTGGATTGTACCATTCGTGGTAAGGGAACAGACCTTATCGGCTATACCATGTCGTCGCGTCGTAGTAGCTTTACGATATCGTCGTCGGAGCTTACTTATGAGCAGGATATCCCTAAGGGTGATGGTGTCATACAGCGCCATATATCTACCGTCTCGTTGCAGCAGGCGCTTGCTGCGCGCATGAGCGATATCGAGGTTGTCGCAGTGGGTTCAATACCGCCTATCGCGATGAAGGTCTCTACCAAGACGTCGCAAGATAATACGGACGATAATAATGGTGACAGTAGAGAGATGACTAACTAAGAGTGTTAATGGTAAGAGGTGGCTGAGGATATCAAGTGTATCGCAGCAACCTCGCCCTTTTATATAAACATAGGTATGTATAAGGTAGGTATAACAGGAGGCATAGGTTCAGGAAAGAGTACCGTAACGCGCATCCTTGAGAACTTGGGAGTGGCGGTATATATTGCCGACGATAGGGCCAAGTGGCTTATGGCAAACGATAAGGAGTTGCGCAACGCTCTTGTCGCGCGTTTTGGCAAGGATACATATCTCGACGGCGAGCTCAATAGGGCCTATCTTGCCGAGCGAGTATTCTCAAATGCTACGGAGCTGTCGGCACTCAACTCGATAGTTCATCCTGCCGTTATGCGTGATTTTGATGCGTGGGCCGAGAGGCAGACATCACCCTATGTGGTAATAGAGTCGGCAATATTGTTTGAGGCGGGCTTAGACGATAGGGTAGACTGCGTCGTCTCGGTGCTTGCCCCCGAGGAGCTGCGTATTGAGCGTGCTATGGCGCGTGATGGTGCTACGCGCGAGGAGATAGAGCGTCGTATTGCCAACCAGATATCTGATGATGAGCGCTCGGAGCGTTCGAAGTATGCCATTGTAAATATCACACTCGAAGAACTTGAGGAGGATGTAGAGCAGCTACATCGCCGTTTAGCATATGATTCTCAATCCCACAACAATAGAGCTGACGAGTAGCCATGTGATGGCTATCGTAAACCTTACGCCCGACTCGTTCTACGCAACAAGCCGTAATATGAGCGAGGAGGACGCTGCGAGGGCAATTAAAAGGGCGATAATTGAGGGTGCCACGATTGTCGATCTTGGCGGTTATTCATCACGTCCTGGTGCCGACAATGTCGATGTCGAGGAGGAGTGGCGCCGTGTACGCATGGGTCTAAGGGCTGCTTACAGTGTTGATAGCGGTGTGGTGGTCTCTATTGATACTTTCCGTTCGGAGGTGGTACGTCGTGCTTATGAGGAGTTCGGCCCTATTATCGTCAACGATATATCAGCCGGTGAGATGGACGATGCTATGGTGGGTGTCGTTGCGCGATATAATCTACCGTATGTGGCTATGCATATGCGAGGTACGCCTGAGAGCATGAACCAGTTGACGGATTATCCTAAGGGTGTTGTGCGAGGTGTCGTCGACTACTTCGAGGGGCGTGTTGCGGAGCTTGAGAAGTCGGGTATTCGTAGGGAGAATATTATCCTCGACCCAGGCTTTGGCTTTGCTAAGAGCATTGAGCAGAACTGGGAGCTACTCGGAGGTCTCGATGAGCTACGCGCTTTGGGGCAGCCACTACTTATTGGCGTGTCGCGTAAGTCGATGATATATCGTCTGTTGAACACCACGCCTGATGAGGCTCTTCCAGGCTCGTTATGTGTCGCTTGGGAGGCGTTGCGTGGCGGTGCCGCGATACTGCGCGTTCACGATGTGGCGGCTACGCGCCAAGTTTTGGAGTTGAGTAACTACTATAAGGAGTTTGCAAGATGATAAAGATAGAGAATATAGTTAAGCGCTTCGGCGACCTTGAAGTGTTGCATGGTGTTACGCTAAGTGTCAAGCGAGGCGAGATAGTGTCTATCGTTGGCGCGAGTGGCGCAGGCAAGAGTACGCTTCTTCAGATTATCGGTACGCTGATGACGGCCGATGAGGGAGAGGTAACTATCGACGGCATATCACCTATGGGTCTGTCGGATAAGGAGCTTGCCACCTTCCGTAACAAACATATCGGCTTCGTCTTTCAGTTCCACCACCTCCTTGAAGAGTTCTCGGCAGTGGAGAATGTCATGATGCCGATGCTCATAGCTGGCGCACGTAGAGCCGATGCCCAGAAGCGCGCCTTGGAGCTACTCGATATTGTGGGTATGTCGCATCGCACGGAGCATCGCCCCTCAGCACTATCGGGTGGTGAACAGCAGCGTGTGGCCATCGCGCGTGCCTTGGCCAACAACCCATCTATCGTTCTTGCTGACGAGCCTACGGGTAACCTCGACTCGTACACGCGAGATGAGATTCAGTCGCTCTTCTTCGAGCTTCGTGAGCGTACGGGCCAGACATTCCTTATTGTGACACACGACGATAAACTTGCTGAGCAGTCAGATCGTAAAATAGAGATGAACGATGGTCGCATCATTTAGTGATCTGTCGCGCGACGAGCTGCGCGACCTTTTAGACGAACTTCACGACAAATATAATACCCCCGACTTTATCGAGGCCGACCCCATAAGTGTGCCTCATAGCTTCACGGACCCCGTTGACCGCGAGGTTGCAGGCTTCCTTGCTGCCACCATCGCGTGGGGCAATCGCCGCGCCATTGTGCAGAGCGCTCACCGCATGATGCGCTATATGGACAATGCCCCTGCGGACTTTGTGCGCAACGCCACCGAAGGAGATATGGCATACCTTACGAGCTTCGTTCACCGCACCTTTAATGGTGTCGACTTCCAGGACTTTGTACGTGGTCTGCGCCATATTATCGAGGGGTGGGGTAGTGTCGGTGGTTACTTCGAGCAGCGTTACGAGGCGACATCGGATGTGCGTATCGTGATGTCGGACTTTCGCAAGGAGTTCTTCTCCGTAGACCACGATAGACATGCCGAGAAGCACCTCTCCTCGATTGATAGGGGTGCAGCGTGCAAGCGCATAGCAATGTATATGCGCTGGTTTGTGCGTTGTGATGACCGCGGTGTAGACTTTGGCCAGTGGCGACGAATACCCATGTCGGCGCTATATCTCCCCTTGGACCTACATACGGGGCGCATGGGCAGAGCAATGGGGCTACTTGAGCGCAAGCAGGACGACTGGAAGGCCGTAGAGCAGATTACAGCCTCGCTTCGTGAGTTCTCCGCGGATGACCCTACACGTTACGACTATTCGCTCTTTGGCGCTGGCATCACCAAGCTCTTCGATGAGTGATAAAACGCCATTACCATGTTTCATTTTAAACGTTTCTCGGTAGATGATACGCTGTGTGCCATGAAGGTTGGCACAGATGGTGTGCTGCTCGGTGCATGGGCCGATGTGCGAGGTGCGCGACATATCTTGGACATCGGCACTGGCTCTGGCCTTATAGCGCTGATGATAGCGCAGCGCTGTGATGACGCGGTCATTGAGGCGATAGATATTGACGAGGGGGCTGTGGCGCAGGCGCGTATAAATGCCGAGGTATCGCCCTGGGCTGAGCGCATCGCGGTGCTATGTGCTGATGCCAAGAGCTATGCGCCCACTCATAAATTTGACCATATAGTCACCAATCCGCCATTCTTTAACACCACCTTGCACTCGCCTGACGAGCGTCGTGCGTTAGCACGTCATAGCGCGTCGTTAGGCTATGCCGATATCGTTGCCACGGCCGAGCGTCTATTAAATCATGGTGGTCGACTATCGCTCATCCTCCCCGCTGACGAGGCGTCGCACTTTCGTCGCGAGGCCTTTAACCACTTGTGGCTGCGCCGCGAGACATCCATATTGTCGCACGATGGTGAGGCTCCGAAGCGCACGATGATGGAGTTTGTGTTGTGCGACGAGCCACTGATGCCGAGTGTAGATACCATCGCAATACGTACTAAGGATGGCGCATATAGCGATGAGTATCGCCGCTTGACCGAAGAATATTACCTCAAATTTTGATTTCTCGATTAAAATTTCTACTTTTGTGAATTAACCGAAAAATTGATAGACCTATGAAGAGAGTAGCACTCCTTTTAACTATATTTGTTGTGATGGTATCGAGCGTGTCGGCACAACAACTCGTAAAGAAGCGTGTAGGCATGTACACCGAGAATGGCGTAACGGTTGTGGCTGAAGCAAACACCACACTCGCCATTGATCTTACCATACGCTATGAGGAGTTCGTCAAGGGCCCCTATGCTCGCTATGCTCAGAAGTTCTTGGGTAGCCGTGCTCCGCAGGTGGACTTCGTCGAGTATGAGATTGTAGGTGCTGATATTACCGTAGCTAACGATGGCTACTTCTTGGATAATGGCCAGGATGATGGCCTATGTGAGTCACTGCCACTGGGCTTGACATTCCCCGAGGTGTTGCCCGATAAGACCTCGATGCAGACGTTGAGCGCCGAGCAAGCTGCCGAGAAGGCTGCCGAGATGATTATCGAGTTGCGCAATATACGCCTCGAACTGATATGTGGTGAGCTTGGTGATGGTGTCTATGGCGCAGGCCTCGAGAGTGCCCTCAAGGAGATTGACCGCCTCGAGAAGAGCTACATGGAGCTATTCTTCGGCAAGAGCGAGGTGCGCACACTCCATAAGCGCATCTACCTGCCCGTTGATGCAGAGCGCAAGAGTCAGGTTGCTGCGCGCTTCAACGCGGAGCAGGGCGTGCTTGGCATCGACAACCTCGATGGTGATATTATTATGGTTGCAATACACCCATCGGCAATGGAGTTCCCTGAATCGAATATCAAGGGTAAGACCACATACCGATATGCCAACAATGCAACAGTCATCCTAAGCCTTGGTCAGCAGATTTTGGCAAGCAGCGTATTGCCTATCTACGAGTTTGGCCAGACTATACTACACTAATCCCACTTGTTATGGATAATACGCAGAGAATGATAGCCCTCTTGGGCCGCGTACGTCGTGAGATGAATGGCGCCGTATCGGAGAGCATGGCAACCCATGGCCAGAAGTATGGCCTAAACTATGGCGTCAGCGTGGCTACCATACGCGAGATTGCCGCTACCGAGCAGCGCGACTATGACTTTGCGAAGTACCTATATCAGCAGCAGGTGCGCGAGCTTAAGCTCCTTGCATGTCATCTTGCTGAGCCTCAGAGTGTCGATACCCATGAGTTCCCCTTCTGGTCGCGAGGCATTAGCAATGCCGAGCTTGCCGAGGAGCTGGCATTCGCTTTGCTGTCAAAGATTTACGACATCAACTCGTTGATGGGTGTATGGTGCACCGAGAGCAACGAGATGGTCGCCTATGCAGCACTTATGGCTGCCTCGCGTAACGAGCGCACAACAACCGAGGTGTCGTTTGTGGCCATCGAGAAGGCCGTGCGTGCCAATCCAGAGTCAGAGTATATCGCCATGGGCGTAGTGTCGCTCATCTGCTATATTGCAACCCGCGATAAGAGTGTGAAGGTGGGCGTTCCCGTGCTTATGGAGCGTCTGCCAGAGTGTCGCACCAAGGAGCGTATCATGGAGGAGCTTGAGTGGCGCCTTGAGTATTTATCGTGATAAGGTATCATCTGAGGCGTCTTACTTGCTTGCAAATTCCTCATTTACGTCGAGTAAACTGCGGATTTGCAATCTTCGATAATCCACCACATCTAATACCTTCTAACGATAAATACCTCTCACTCTAATTGAAATCTTATCGTAATAAGGTATCATCTGCGGCGTCTTACTTGCTTGCAAATTCCTCATTTACGTTAAGTAAACTGCGGATTTGCAATCTTCGATAATCCACCACATCTAATACCTTCTAACAACAAAATGTTTGTTGTGATGAGGCATCATCTGCGGCGTCTTACTTGCCACTCCTATATTAACGGCTGTATATATCGTGCTTTGCGTAGCGACGAATAGTCGAGGCAATAGTCTCATAACTTACGATGCCGCTATCTCTCCATAGCGCCTCGCCACTATTGAAAAGTATGAAAGTAGGCACAGCAACGATGTTATATCGTCTGACGAGTTTGCGGTGCTCCAACTTATCCGTATCAATACGAATGATATTTACCATGTCGCCCAACGACAGGGCGATGCGTTGTAGCGTAGGCTCCATGTCGCCGCAGGCACCGCACCAGCGGGCGTAGAAGTCGATAAGGCTGAGATGGCGCTGGGAGATGATGTTGTCGAAGATAGATGTTGTCATTGTTCGTCGCTTAAGGGTACAATAAAAAGGGTGGGACCATAGGTCTCACACCCATAGTCCCACTCAAAATCTATACCGTTTCGGCGATTATACGAGCTTAAGTTCGCGCTTGATAGCCTCAATCTTCTCGTCGAGCTCTGCCTCCACCTTCTCGAACTGCTCAACGCAGCATAGTGGTGCCTTAACACCGAAGTAGAACTTAATCTTAGGCTCGGTGCCCGAAGGACGTACCGATACCTTTGTGCCATCCTCCGTGAGCCACTGAAGCACGTTGCTCTTGTCCTCAATGCCCTCGATAGGTGTACGCTCGCCAGTGGCGGTATCTATCTGCTCCAAGGTCTTGTAGTCGAGGATCTTGACAATCTTCGAGCCCAACAACTCCTTAGGAGGATTCTGACGGTAGTCAACCATCATCTGCTGGATCTCGGCAGCACCATCCTTACCCTTGCGAACAACATTCACCAAGCCCTCGCGGAAGAAGCCATACTTAACATATAGCTGCTGCAACCACTCGTAGAGGGTGATGCCCATAGTGTCGCGTGCCCATGCTGCAGCCTCGGCAACGAGGGTGATGGCAGCAACGCCATCCTTGTCGCGTACGAAGTCGCCTGGGAGGTAGCCGAACGACTCCTCGCCACCACCGATATACTTTGTCTTGCCCTCCTGCTCACGTATAATCTTCGCGATATACTTGAAGCCGGTGAGGCAGTTGTAGCACTTAACGCCAAAGTGCTCGGCTACGGCGTCGGGCATCATTGATGTAACGATGGTCTTCACGACGAACTCCTTGCCCGTAATCTTGCCAAGCTCAGCCCAACGAGTAAGCTGGTAACACATCAATAGAACGAGTGTCTGGTTGCCGTTGAGAAGCACGTAGTTGCCTTTGCCTGTGCGTAGAGCTACACCCAAACGGTCAGCATCGGGGTCGGTAGCCATCGCGAAGTCGGCACCCTCCTTCTCGGCGCGCTCAATAGCCATAGCCATTGTCTTGCGCTCCTCGGGGTTTGGCGATGCCACGGTAGGGAAGTTGCCATCGAGTACCATCTGCTCCTCGACACATATAATATTATTAAAGCCGTAGTTTCTCAGCGACTGTGGTACGAGCTTTACACCAGCACCGTGTAGTGGGGTGTAGACAATCTTCATGTCGTTGTACTTGGCTACCGCCTCAGGCGATAGTGAGAGATCCTTGATGGCCTGGAGATATATCTTGTCGAACTCCTCGCCGAGGATGTTGATATTCTCCTTGTTCTTGCCCGTAAGTACCTGCTTGTTGTCAGTTACCTTCAATACCTCCTCAATGATGTTAACATCGTGTGGCGATGTCACCTGCGAGCCGTCGGTCCAGTACGCCTTGTAGCCGTTGTACTCCTTAGGGTTGTGCGAAGCTGTTACCATCACACCCGACTTACAGCCGAGCTGACGGATGGCGAAGCTAAGCTCTGGTGTTGGGCGTAGCGCGTCGAACAGATAGACAATAAAGCCGTTCGATGCGAAGATGTCGGCAACACGCTCAGCAAACATACGCGAGTTGTTACGGCTGTCGTGCGAGATGGCAACCTTAATCTCCTCGCCCTCGAAGTTCTTCTTAAGATAGTTTGCAAGTCCCTGAGTAGCAGCACCTACGGTGTAGATGTTCATGCGGTTGGTACCTGCACCCATGATACCGCGCAAACCACCTGTACCAAACTCAAGGTCCTTGTAGAAGCTCTCGACAAGCTCCGTTGGGTTGTTCTCAATCATCAGGCGGATCTCCTGCTTTGTTGCCTCATCGTAGTCACCCTCGAGCCAAGCGTTAGCTCGATCCATCACCTGCTTGTTCAAATCGTTTGTCATAATCGTATTAGATATTTTTATAGTTAGTTTGTTCGAAGATTGAATTTTCTAATATGCAAATATACTAAAAATTCTTTACATTCTCAATTATCAGCACATTAAAATATGGGACAAAAATTTTGCCGCTTAATGCATATCAAAAAAATCGAATTTTGCAACTCTTTTTTGATATTATTTTAATAAAATTATCCACATCTTTGCAATGTCGAAAGCGCCACAATTGCTCCGGCAACTCCGTGGTCGTCTAAGCAGAAAATGGTCGAAAAGGTTAACTTGTTGAGACACAGTATTTTTAATGTGTCACGCTACTTATCGCCCTAATGCTCGGCACCAAGTTTAATTGTTAACAAAGCACAGCGATGCAGAACGAGATATACAACGATATGTGGCAGGAGTGCTTGACAAAGCTCAGCGCCTCGATTACCGAGGAGGAGATTGTCAAGTGGTTCAAGCCTATTCGTCCCATCGACTTCGATGGCTCGAACTTGCGTCTGCGTGTGCCCAACGAGAGCTTCGTGGCAAGCATCGAGAAACGCTACTTGCGTATTCTTCGTCCCATAATCACCGAGCTATATGGTGCCGACACCAAGCTACACTATGCCGTGCCACGCCGTCAGCCACAGGTAACAACCGACACTACGGCCATCCCACAGTATAGTCAGCCTACCGACACTGCAAATATAAAAAATCCTTTTGTAATTCCGGGTCTTCGTCGCATAATGTTTGACCCTCAGCTCAACATTAACTACACTTTTGAGAACCATATCGAGGGTGAGTGCAACCGCTTGGCACGTTCGGCGGGTATGGCTGTGGCTGTAACCCCGGGTAACAACGCCTTCAACCCACTATATATTTACGGTGATTCGGGTCTCGGCAAGACACATATCGTGCAGGCCATAGGCCACGAGGTGCGTCAGCGTCACCCTGAGTTGCAGGTGTTGTACGTCTCGATGAACAAGTTCCAGGCGCAGTTCCAGACAGCATATAAGAATGGTGAGATAACCGACTTCATCCAGTTCTATCAGATGGTAGATGTTCTCATTATCGACGATATTCAAGAACTTACTGGAAAGACCGGAACACAGAACGCCTTTTTCAATATCTTCAACCATCTTCAGCTCGCAGGCAAGCAGCTTATCCTCACCTCGGATAAGCCTCCCGTGGAGCTTAAGGATATCGAGCAGCGTCTGTTGACACGCTTCAAGTGGGGCCTCTCGGCATACCTCAGCGTACCCGACTACGAGACCAAGGTTAAGATTATACGTGCCAAGGCCCAGCGCCTCGGTGCCACAATCCCCGAGGATGTCGTTGCCTACCTTGCAGAGAATATCTCGGCCAACGTACGAGAGATTGAGGGTGCGCTGTCATCGCTTATCGCCAACGCCTCGTTCCTCGGTCGTAAGATTACAATATCGCTTGCGAAGGATATCCTCAAGGTATATGTTAAGCTTACGCAGCGCGAGATTACCATCGAGAACATCGTCAAGATTGTATGCGAGTACTACAACATAGAGCTCGACACCTTTAACTCGGCGAAGCGTACGCGCGACGTAGCACAGGCGCGTCAGGTGGCAATGTATCTTGCCAAGCAGCACACCAAGGCGCCACTAACAGTTATCGGCTCATCTATCGGCGGTCGTAACCACGCGACGGTGCTCCATAGCTGCAAGGCTGTTGTCGACATGATGGATACCGACAAGCAGTTTAAGATGCAGATTGAGGAGATTGAGCGTATAGTGCTTGGCAAACGATAATTTGTTGTGATAGCGGCGCATTAGCGACGCTTCAATCAATGCTCTGAATGGAATGTACTTCAAGTACTATCCATCCAGAGCATTTTCATGTCAGCGCCACTACTGCACCACTCTGACAACAAATTAGGTCGTGGTGCTAATTAATGTTTTGAGCGTTGCATCTACGACCTTCTAACAACAAATTAATTTGCTGTGATAGCGGCGCTACTGCGACGCTTCAATCAATACTCTGAATGGAATGTACTTCAAGTACTATCCATCCAGAGCATTTTCATGTCAGCGCCACATTAGCACCACTCTGACAACAAATTGGGTCGTGGTACTAATTAAGGTTGCGATTAGAGAGATTAGGGAATTTAGGGAAGTTAAGGGGGATATCCAAACTCACTAAACTCATTAAATTCCCTAAATTCTCTATTGCCCCCCCCCTCATGCGGGCAAAGCCTGCCCATCTTTCATCTTTGAACGTTCATCTTAAAAATGATTGACCCCGAATGGGATACTTCGTATCTCCCATCCGGGGTCTTATCGATGGCGCCGTTACAGCGCCACTATATCACTCGATTAGAGGATAATCTCCTTACCGATGTGGTTACGCAAGTTAACATCCTTCTTGCAGAGCTCTGCGTAAGATGCATCCTTCGAAATAGCGCTCTTAAGCTCAGCAGTTGCTGATGTCCAGTCGCCCTGCTTGCTTGCGATAACTGCGCGCAAGTAGTCAGCCTTAGCTGAAGCATCATCAGCGATATACTGCTTAGCAGCTGTGTAGTCAGCGTTCATAGTAGCAGCAACAGCAGCGTTGTAACCCTTGAGCTGTGACTGTGCAGCAGCGTAGTTACCCTCAGCAGCAGCAGCAATAGCCTTAGTCTCCTGGTTAGCGCTCTTTACGTATGACTGTGCAGCAGTAGTGTCACCAGCCATGAGGTGTACAAGTGCAAGGTTGTTGTTGATCTCCTTGTTGTTGCCACCAACCTTTACTGACTGAGCAAATGCCTCGCTTGCCTTAGCTACCTGGCCAGCCTTTGCGTAAGCGATACCGAGGTTGTTGTAAGCAGCAGCGCTCTTGTAGGTGTTAGCAGCAGCCTCCATAGTTGCTACCTGCTCGTTCAAAGTGAGCTTGCCAGTAGATACGATGTGAAGCATCTCCTTCTCGTTGAGCTCAGCGAACTTGCCAGCGCGAACCAAAGCGATCATCTCGTCGTCGCTCTTGCCAGTGATGTCAGAGCTGTTGATGAGCTGTGCACGACGCAACTGTGGAAGGATGTCCTTCTTCAACTCGTTGAATACGTTAGACATATTCTTAACCTGCTGCTCGCGCTCTGATGATGACTCATAGCTCTCGAGAACTGAGAGAATAAGCTCCTTATCCTCGATGTCTGAAGCAGCTACAAGCTCCTTGAAGCCCTCCCAGTCCTCGCCGTATGATGCAGCGTCGAGGGCGAGCTCCATATCCTTAAGAAGCTGCTCAGCAGCCTTCTTACCAGCCTTGCTACGTGAGTCTGAAAGCTTGTCGTTGAACTTCTCAGGACCATCAGGTGAAGCATAACCGTTAACGTAGATGTTCTGCTTGATGCGGTCGTTGTCCTTCTGGTCAACTACGTTCTGCTTGAATGCTGCAAGATCCTCGCTATCCTTTGCCTTCTTGGTCAAAGTTGAAGAGTTGATTGCAAACATATAGTCAGCCTTAGTCACCTCAGTAGTAACGCGCTTGTAACCTGAATCCATAGGAGTCATGATAGCAGCGAAGTCGAGGTTTTTCTGTGTGAAGTCGATACCCTCAGCAATCTTAAGACCGAAAGCGCGCTTCAAAGCGTCAGCCTCAGCACCACCTGCTGCGAGAATAGCAGCCTGCTCCTTAGTAGGGATAGCACCATCGTTAAGGTTTACCAACGTAAACTCCTTGCAACCGCCCTTAGGACACTTAATCTCAGCGCGGAGGTGAAGCTCGCTGCATGCCATACGATCATCGTATGGGAATGTTACGTGCATGGTGTACTCGCCACCCATCTTATTGTCGATAACAGTGTAGTTGTCATCAACCTTTGAGCCCTGGAAATACTGAGTAGTGCCAGCTACCTCACCACCCTCGAATACGATAACAGGAGTAACCTTAACTACTGCCTTAGCGTTAAAGTACTTCTCTGGGAAGGTTACGGTGATGTCGGCATCTACCTTACCATTGTTGAGGACCAAAACCTCAGGAGTGCAAGTAAGATTTACATCC
The DNA here is from genome assembly GCA_015059955.1 of Rikenellaceae bacterium. Classification (GTDB taxonomy): domain Bacteria; phylum Bacteroidota; class Bacteroidia; order Bacteroidales; family Rikenellaceae; genus Alistipes. The sequence goes on along the minus strand of SUZK01000005.1, from coordinate 110,084 downwards.
TCGCGGTTCTTAGCCATCTTCTTGAAGCAGTTACAGCCCGAAAGGGTCATAGCGCCTACTGCGAGCACGAGGCTCACCTTGAAAAGATTTTTCATAGATGTCTTTGTTTAAGTTTGTAAATAAATTATTGTTTTCTGTTTGCTTGTTTTATCTATAACGTCGAGACACGCACGTTTATTATATATATGTCATGGTGTCTCCGACGGTTATATTCTATCTGTTGGCGTTATTAGCGACGCTCGCGACGTGGGCCGTGCTCGCGCTTCTCACCATCGCGCTGCTCGCGTGGCTTACGCTCGCGTGGCTCGCGCTCTACCCAACCCTCAGGCTTAGGAAGGAGTGCCTTGCGTGATAGCTTGAGTTTGCCAGTCTTCTGATCCTTAGCAATAAGCTTAACGTCAATCATATCGCCCTCCTTGAGGCCTGTCTCCTCCATAGTCTCGAAGCGCTTGTAGTCAATCTCTGAGATGTGGAGCAACGCATCCTTACCTGGGAGGATCTCTACGAAGGCACCGAAGTCTACGATAGAGCGAATCTTACCATTGTAGGTCTCGCCAATCTCAGGCACAGCAACGATAGCCTTGATGCGAGCGAGGGCTGCATCCAAAGCCTCCTTATCCTGGCCGAAGATATCTACGATACCCTTCTCGTCAACCTCAGTGATGGTGATGGTAGTACCCGTTGTCTTCTGAATCTCCTGGATAACCTTGCCACCAGGGCCGATAACAGCACCGATGAAGTCCTGAGGAATGATAATCTGAACGATACGAGGTACGAATGGCTTGTAGTCCTCGCGTGGCTCAGCGATAGTCTCAACGAGCTTGTCGAGGATGTGGAGACGACCCTGACGTGCCTGCTCCAAAGCCTTTGCCAACACCTCGTATGAGAGGCCATCAACCTTGATATCCATCTGTGTAGCGGTGATACCGTCGCGTGTACCTGTTACCTTGAAGTCCATGTCGCCGAGGTGGTCCTCATCGCCGAGGATATCCGACAACACTGCCCAACGGCCAGTAGCTGAGTCTGAGATAAGACCCATGGCGATACCCGATACAGGCTTGCGGAGCTTAACACCAGCATCCATAAGTGCCAAAGTACCAGCACATACTGTTGCCATTGATGATGAACCGTTAGACTCGAGGATATCCGATACTACACGTACTGCGTATGGGTTCTCCTCGCCGATTGGTACCATAGGCTTAAGTGCGCGCCATGCCAAGTGACCGTGGCCAATCTCACGACGGCTAAGACCACGTGCTGGACGTGCCTCACCAGTAGAGAATGGAGGGAAGTTGTAGTGGAGAACAAACTGCTCGCTGCCCTGAACCAAAACCTCATCCTTCTGCTTCTCGTCGAGCTTTGTGCCGAGAGTTACGGTAGTGAGCGACTGAGTCTCGCCACGTGTGAAGATAGCTGAACCGTGAGCGCAAGGTAGGTAGTCAATCTCGCACCAGATAGGACGAATCTCGTCGGTACGACGACCATCAAGACGCTTGCCCTCGTCGAGGATCATGTTACGCATAGCCTTCTTCTGCACATCGTCGTGGAAGTACTTGTGGATAAGTGGAGCCTTCTCCTCGAGCTCCTCCTCGGTGTAGCGTGAAGCGAACTCAGCCTCCAAAGCGTCGAATGCCTCAGCGCGCTCGTGCTTCATAGTGCCGCTTGTAGCAATGGCGTATGCCTTGTCGTAGAGCTCCGAGATGATAGTCTGGCGAAGCTCCTCGTCGTTAGTCTCGTGGCAGTACTCGCGCTTAACATCCTTGCCAAGCTCCTTCATAAGCTCAATCTGTACGGCGCAGTGCTTCTTAATCTCCTCGTGTGCGAACATGATGGCGCCGAGCATAACCTCCTCAGATACCTCGTTCATCTCACCCTCAACCATGAGGATGTTGTCGATAGTACCACCAACCATGATGTCGAGGTCGGCACGCTTCATAGCCTCAAAGCCTGGGTTGATGACATACTCGCCATCGATGCGTGCTACGCGCACCTCAGAGATAGGACCTCCGAATGGGATGTCCGATACAGCCAAGGCTGCAGATGCTGCCAAACCAGCAAGTGCATCGGGCTGAATATCCTTCTCAGCCGAGATTAGGTTAACGGTAACGAATACCTCGGCGTGGTAGTCTGCAGGGAAGAGTGGACGCAATGCACGGTCGATAAGGCGTGCAACCAAAATCTCCGAATCACCAGCCTTACCCTCGCGCTTCATAAAGCCACCAGGGAAGCGGCCACATGAGGCATACTTCTCCTTATACTCTACCTGTAGGGGCATGAAGTCAGTACCCTCCTTGGCGTCCTTAGCGGCAACAACAGTACCCAAAAGCATTGTGTCGCCCATACGTACAACCACCGAGCCGTCAGCCTGCTTTGCAAGCTTACCTGTCTCAATCATAATCTCGCGACCATCGGCAAGAGTGATTGTCTTCTGTACAGCATTGTACAACTTGTTAGCTTCCATAAATTCTAAAAAAAACCTCTTAAAAAATATCTCAAATAAAAATCAGTTTCGATGTAAATGAAGGCAACACCGAGGCGCTGCCTTCATCTTCTGCACAAGACTACTTACGGAGGTTAAGGGTCTTGATGATTGCGCGGTAGCGCTCGATATCAACCTCCTTCAAGTACATAAGCAACTTACGACGCTTACCTACGAGGCGCAACAACGAACGCTGTGTGCCGTAGTCGTGGCGATTGCTCTTCATGTGCTCGGTAAGGTGGTTGATACGGTAGGTGAATAACGCGATCTGGCTCTCGGGTGAACCGGTGTCGGTTGTAGACTTGCCGTACTGGCCAAACAACTCCTGCTTCTTTTCAGGTGTCAAATACATAAAAATTAAGGTTTTATGGTGCGCCTCCCTCATCTATTTCCCGAGGAGTACGCCCCTGGTTCCACTCCACGACAGATCATCCTTACCTTGATCCTGCCGGAGCGTGCCGCAAAGGTATGATAAATTTTGCTAACGGCAAAGGCTTTTTCTAAGAAAAAGAGTTGTTTTCGCAAGATGCATGCTGAAAAATCATAAAATTTATATTCTTAGCACGAAAGTTTTCATTATTTAGCTGTATGAATGTTGGTGCGTTTGTACGCTAATCTGGTTTATTTGTCATTGTTTTGTCGCCAAATAAAAGAATAAATAACAATGTATGCGGCAAATATTATTAATGCTCTATTGCGGAATTTGAAATGTTCAATAACTCGCATCGTTTGCTCTCGTAAATTGGTTGATTTGTTGTGCAGGTTGGTTTATATCCCTCATTTTGTTCTATGTCCGAAATACTCCAAAATAGCGGTTTTATCGGCGCTATTAAAGCCCTTTATACATTTATTAAAAAAAATAGAGGGTGATATGTTATGAAATTGTGAATTTTTACTACCTTTGTAGCCTAATTCATTGTTGTTGTGTTGATACTCGCCAAGTCATATAGATTTTCGTTATTATCGCTACTCGTAGTGTTGGCATTCTCGCTTGTTTCGTGCAGAGGCGATGAGACCAAAAAACGCTACATCAAGGTCGAGGGTGAGGCTCTCGGTACCTTTGTGGCGGTAACGTGCAACACCGACAAGGATGAGGCGGATATCGCAGAGATGGTTTCGCGTGTCGATTCTGAGGCTAAGGCTTCAATGTCGATATTCGATGGCGGGTCGTTGCTCTCGCGCATAAATCGTGGCGAGACCGATGTGGTGGATAGACATATAGCGCGCAACATCGAGATTGCTGGTCGCTTCACGGAGCTTAGTGGCGGTGCATATGATGTTACGATAAAGCCGCTTACCGAGGCGTGGGGCTTTGCTGCTAAGGAGCGCAATGGCGAGGAGCCTAACATCGACTCGTTGCTTCAGTTTGTGGGCTTCGAGAAGATACGTGTTGAGGACGCTCGCCTTATTCGCGATGATGAGCGCGTGCAGCTCGACTTCAACTCGATAGCCAAAGGTTACACCGTAGACCTTGTAGCCGAGGAGTTGGAGAGTATGGGCACTGATGACTATCTCGTAAACATAGGAGGTGAGATACGTTGCAAGGGCGAGAACCCCAAGGGTGAGAATTGGTCGATAGCTATCGAGACGCCATATGATGGTAACTTCGAGATGGACTCATACCAGAAGATTGTCCGCCTCACGGATTGTGGCTTGGCTACATCGGGTAACTACCGACGCTTCTATTACACCGATGATGGCCGCAAGGTGGCGCATACCATTGACCCACGTACAGGAAGGAGTGTGATTAGTGATTTGCTATCTGCTACGGTCGTGGCGCCAACGTGTGCTGAGGCTGATGCTGCGGCAACGATGTTTATGGCCATGGGCTCCGAGGGTGGTGCTCTTGAGTTGGCCAAGCGTTGCGAGAGGGAGTATGGCTGGAAGTACTACTTTATCTATGCTGATGGCGAGCAGTATCGCATAGAGTGCTCCGACGAATTTAGAGACTGAAACTTATGAAGGGACTGATATTATACAATGTTAAGGCCGGCAAGGGTAAGGTGGCAAAGCGTCTTGAGCGCATCGTCGCCGAGTTTACGAAGGAGGGTATCGAGGTGACGCCCAAGCTCATTGACTTTGTCGAGAACCCCTTTAATGGTCACGAGGATATCGACCTCGTTGTGATATGTGGTGGCGATGGCACCATCAACTATGTTGTCAACCAGATGCGCGAGAAGGGTATTGACCCTACCATAGGCGTAATACCTGCTGGCACAGCGAACGACTTTGCCGGTGCTTTAGGTATGCCTAAGGACTATGTTAAGGCAGCACGTAAGATTGCCCAGGGCAGGGAGCATCGTGTCGACTGTGGCGAGGTTAATGGTCGCTACTTTGTCAACGTGTTGAGCTTTGGTGTGCTTACGACCACCTCGCAGCAGACATCCGATAAGGCAAAGCATCGCTACGGCAAGTTGGCATACTTGTGGGTGGGTCTCAAAGACCTTATCACGATGCATAGTATCAAGCTAAGGGTTAAGATTGATGATCGGGAGTTTGATGCCGACACGCTTATGTTCCTTGTCTTCAATGGTGAGACGGCGGGTCGTTTTCAGTTGGCGCATGGTGCTAAGATTGACGATGGCCTCTTCGATGTCATGGTATTGGAGCGTCGCAATGCTATCGCCACGTGTGTGAATATGGTTCGACACCTCTTGCGCGGCAAGCCTAAGGCTGTGCACCATCTGCAAAGCTCGCTTATCGAGATTTATACCGATGGCAAGGAGCGCACGGATGTGGATGGTCAGCCAGGCCCCGACTTCCCGATGTATGTGCGTTGTCAGGCTGGTGCACTCAAGGTGCGCAGCTAACGTACGATGCGGGTGATGCTCTTGGTGAAGTAGGGTGGTTGGTGCAGTAGAATTGAGAAAAAAGATAGTCGGTGACTATGGCTTAAATTATAAATAGATGAAGCAGGATGGTATAAAGAGAGCCTCTATCGAGAAGCTCAAATCACGATTCGAGACGGCATACTATTCGGAGGATATGGTTATCACTCCGTTGGTTATGTTTCGTGAGTTAGACGACCTGACAGCACTCATTCAAGGTGTCTCTATTGGCGTGACGGTGAGTGGTACTGCCAAGATTAAGATTAATGGTAAGCTCCATGAGCTACGCCCAAACACACTCTTCATATTCAACGAGAACACAGTTATCGAGCAGGTCAAGGCCTCGATACGTTCGTCGGGATATATGATTACCTACTCGCGACAGTATCTCAATAGCATACATGTCGACACGCAGGACCTCATCTCCATCTACCACGGCTTTTTGGATGAGCCATGTGTGCAGGTGGAGCCACAGGAGGCAGCATATATCCACGACATATCGAAGCTCATGCGCTCGGTGTTGTGCGATTATGCCCCTACGCCTAACCGCGAGAAGATTATCAGCTCGCTCTTTGCAGCTATGTTCCACTATGTTATGGGCATCTTGCAGCAGCATAGCCTACCTGGCACCGGCTCGGTGAGCAACCGTACCGACGAGCTCTTCAACCGCTTCCTCGACCTCTTGCGTGAGCATTGTAGCACGGAGCGTAGTGTCGAGTTCTACGCCTCGAAGATGGGCATCACGCCAAAATACCTGTCGCTCATCCTCAAGAAGAAGAGTGGTCGCAACGCCTCGAAGCTTATCGACGAGGCTGTGGTATATGAGGCTAAGCGTCTGTTGAAGTATTCGGGCCTAAGCATCCAGGAGATATCCTCGAAGCTCAACTTCGCGTCGCAGTCCTTCTTTGGCAAGTACTTCAAGCAGCGTGTAGGCGTGTCGCCATCACGCTATAAGGTGTGGGATGGCCGCACCGAGGAGGCTATAGCCCTTGAGGCAGAGCACCTTGCCATGGGTGATGATACGACTATGGGTGACGAGTAGTCCATGATGATAAAACAAGATATAATCAATTATAAACAAACTTTTAATTTTATGAAAAAACTATTTAATTTGATGATGCTTACGTTGGCATTCACATTGTCGTTTGGCAATGTTGCTGACGCAGTATCTGCTGAGCCTATTAAGGGTACGGTTGAGGAGTTCAACGATGATGCTCAGGCACAGTGGGAGCTTACAGCAGAGGAGGTTGAGGCTGGTGTCTTCGAGCTACGTTTCGCTGCTACCATCAACCCAGGTTTCCATGGCTACCCTCTTACAGACATGATGTCTGGCCCAATCTTCACATGGGAGGATGATTCAATCCTTGTTGGTGAGATGACAGAGCCTTTGGCCTCTACACTCCACAATGGCGAGTATGAGGGTAAGGTTGAGTATGCACAGCGTGTTAAGGGTAACAACGGTGATGTAGTAAAGGTTAACGTGCTCTCTACATTCTGCCAGGGTAACATGTGTACAAGCTCTGACTGCAACTTTGAGATTACGTTGGTATCGGCTAATGGCGCCGTTGCTGCTCCTGCTCCTGCTTCACCTGCTCCTCTCGCAGAGGATAAGGCTGTTACATCTAAGGATATTGCAAAGCGTGCAGCTGAGTTGGGTATTCCTGAGTGGGTTATCAAGGCTAAGATGGTCAATGGTAATCAGTACGAGGTAAGCTTCGAGACTAAGGGTAAGGTTACGGATGCTACTCTTGATAACGTACGTAACACCAACTTCTATATCAACGATAAGGCTATCAAGCTTGATGATGACGCCGCCTTGCGTAATGCAAAGGTTGGTGATGTGGTGAGCCTCAAGAGCGTTGTTCTCGAGAAGGGCGACGAGGACGTTGTTAAGATTAAGGCTGCGAATAAGAGGGGTGCTATCGTATATGATGTCAACATCGTACGCGCTCCAAGCAAGTCTACATCACAGCTCGACTGGTCATCTATCATCGCAGCTATCCTTTGGGGTTTTGCAGCGTTGTTGACACCTTGCGTATTCCCAATGGTGCCTATGACCGTATCGTTCTTCGTTAAGGGTTCGCAGACACCCGCACAGGGTCGTTTCCGTGCTACAATGTATGGTATCTTCATCGTAGCTCTCTACGTATTGCCTATCGCAGTATTGCTCGTTCTCTCGAACCTTACTGGTGGTAATGTGACAACTGACGTCTTCAACTGGTTGTCTACACACTGGATTCCTAACCTCATCTTCTTCATCATCTTCATGGTATTTGCTGCATCATTCTTTGGTGCATTCGAGATTACCATGCCTTCGAAGCTCGTTAATAAGAGCGACGCAGGTGCTGAGAAGGGCGGTCTTGTAGGTATCTTCTTCATGGCACTTACCCTCGTATTGGTATCATTCTCATGTACTGGTCCTATCGTAGGTACTGTGCTCATCAGCTCGGCATCGGGCGGTAATACATGGATGCCTATCTTCACCATGGCAGCCTTCGCTATCGCCTTCGCATTGCCATTTACACTTCTTGCTTGGTTCCCATCAATGTTGAAGAACTTGCCTAAGAGTGGTGGTTGGTTGAACTCTGTTAAGGTTGTCCTCGGTTTCATTGAGATTGCTCTCGGTTTGAAGTTCTTGATGACTGCCGACCAGACATACCACTGGGGCTTGCTCGACCGTGAGGTATACCTCGCTATCTGGATTGTGACATTCTCGTTGCTCGGCCTCTACCTCTTGGGTAAGATTCGCTTCGCTCACGACGATAAGGTTGAGCACCTCTCAGTAAAGCGCCTTGTGCTTGCTATGGTGGCATTCTCATTCGTAGTATACATGATTCCTGGTATGTTCGGTGCTCCATTGAAGGGTATCTCAGGTTACTTGCCTCCAATGAAGACTCAGGATTACCGCGTTAATGGTAAGGTTAAGAATCCTAACACCGATAAGAAGTATGGCGATAAGCTCGAGATTCCTCATGAGATGGAGGGTTACTTCGACCTCGACGAGGCTATGGCAGCAGCTAAGGAGCAGAATAAGCCTCTCTTCATCGACGTAACAGGTCACGCATGTAACAACTGCCGTGAGATGGAGACTCGCGTATGGAGCGACAACCGCGTGATGAACCTCTTGGAGAACAAGTATATCATCTGCGCATTGTATGTTGACGATAAGATGGCTCTTGATCCAGCCGATTACTACACATCAGCAGAGGGCAAGGTTATGACCGAGCTTGGCCGTAAGAACTTCGCTATCGCTAAGGAGCGTTGGAACGTCACTTCACAGCCTGGCTACGTACTCGTAACTCCTGATGGTGAGGCAATGCTTATGCCAGAGCCACTCGGCTTTGAGACGGACATTAACAAGTTCGTTAACTACCTCGAGACAGGTCTTGAGAACTTCCAGAATGGCACTACCTATGCTGCAGAGCGCCCAGGTAAGCTCTCTGGTATTGAGATCTACGACGAGGAGGGTAATCCTGTCGAGTCTTTGGAGGTGACACCTGTTGCTGCACCAGCAAAGAAGTAAATTTGTTGTGATAGCGGCGCATTTGCGGCGCATCAATCAAATCCCCGAATAGGAAATACAGCATAGTGTGTCCTATCCGGGGATTTATCATGTCAGCGCAACTACTGCACCACTCTGACAACAAATTGAATTTGCTGTGATAAGGCAGCATCTGCTGCCGCTAACAAAAATAGATGCGAATGAGCAGTACGTCAAGTACAGCCTATCCGCATTGTCTCTCTTAAGCATTACACCCCTCCCCAGTAATGCGGGTATAAACCAAGATGAAAGTTCAATGATGAAAGATGAGCGTTGTCGCGGTTACGATGGGTCGTTATGCGTTTCTATGGCGATGTGAGGTAAGCAAGCCTTATCCGCAACAACGCCCCATATTAACCTATCGTAACCCTTTATAACACTCGTGGGCAACGCACGCAAAATTGCTAATCGAACAAAAAAAAGCGGACTGCAAGGTCCGCTTTATCGTTTATGTTAGTGCTACTTCTCGTATTTCGACTTGTTTGGGAAGCGCTTCTCGAGGCTACTTATCAGAGCCTCCTGGCGCTCCTTGAAGCGCTCGTCGCTCATCTGCACATCGTTGATGCACACAAGGCGGTTCTTTGGATTCATTATCGTGCGCTCAATCATGCCCTTTGTCACAAAGCCCACAGATAGGTGGCTCTTTATCTGGCGCTTGTTGATAATCTTACCCTTGTGGTACATGTAGTCGATGAAGAGATACTGTGTGATATTCTCTGCCGAGCGTACACGCGAGATAGAGGATAAAATCTGAGGCTTGAGCTTCTCGTATACCTCCTCGCACTGGCTACGCAACATAGGCGAGCAGATGTGCTGCTGGCGCAGGAAGAGGCACGAAGACTTCATGCCGAGAGCCTGGCGTGCCAAGCGGTCGGAGTTACGGCATATCTTCTTGAACATGTTAGTTGCTAAAATATGCTTCGAGAGGCCAATGATACCCTTGCCACCCTTGAAGAACTCCTCGGCCTTGCATGGGCCAATGGGGAAGATGTCGTCGTTGAAATATAGATACTCCTCGTCGAGACCCTTGATGCGGTGTAGGTGCATCTCGATAGGGTTGCTGTTGAATGTCGGTAGACACTCCTCGGGGATGATATCCTTGTGTAGTACCACATTGACAACGTCGCTGTTTAGCCATGCAGGCACCTGGCTCTCGCGAGCCACCACAAGGTGCACCTTACGAATGAATGGCATGTTGACCTCGATGCCTCGCATAAGGTAGCGGAGAGTCCCCCAGTCACGGAAGCGCTTAGCCTCAATTGGCGCGCTTACGTAACGCTCGTAATCCCTCTGCCACTCAGGGTCTTGACCATTCACGTATGTGATAACTAAATCCATTGAAATAGATGGTACTTCTGTTAAAACGTGCAAAGATAGTAAAAATTTTGTAAAACAAACTAAATTTTACCGTTTTTTACTCTTTCTTTTAAAGCCTCTTGCTTTGCTGGCGTGTGACGCCATCTGTTGTGTGACCACAACCATAGCTCTGGGGTCTCGCGAATCATGGCCTCGAGGGCCTTCGCATAGCGACGTGTAATCTCATGAGGTTCAATATCCTCGTGGCCATCATATAGCTCGTCAAATCGTATGTCGTAGCGCCCTGCTGCAATGCGTTTTACGTAGACAAAATAGACGGGTAACGAGTACTTCATGGCTATGCGCTCGCCGCCGTCAACAAAGGCTGTTGGTTGGCCAAAAAAGTCATACCATACGGTATCTACCGTAAGCAGTGGGCTCTGGTCCGAGATAAGGCCTAAGGTGATGTTTCGGCCCTGTCCGCGATGCTTCATGTAGTAGCGCACGGTCTCGCGCATTGGCACCTGTTCGATGTTTGGCGAGAAGTTGCGCAGACGACGATAGAAACACTCGAAGACCTGGCTACGCATGGTGTGGTAGACACCCATAAATGTAGAGTCGGGGTCTTGCCATGTCCATAGTAGGTCGTACTCCCAGCAGCCGAAGTGTGAGGCGAGAGCCACCCAGTCTTTACCTTTGGTTCGTTCCAGGTGCTCCTTGCCATTGCTCCAGTTTATGCACTTGCCATCGCGCTTGGGTGTAGCGCCCGCAAGGCAGATGGTGTCGACGATGACCTCGGCAAGGGTGTCGTAGAAGCGGCGCATGATGCGCTTACGCTCATTGGGTGTATAGTCCGGAAAGCAGAGTTCAAGGTTTTTGATAATCACCTTGCGGCGGTAGCGCAGGAGTCGTAGTAGGGCGTATGCAAATGGCTTGAACATATAGAAGCGAAACCAGCGTGGCGAGTAGTTCATCACGCGGCATGTCGCCCACAGTAGTTCAAGGCCTATGCGTTGTAGTATGTTTAGTTCTTTTTCGGGGTTGTTGCTATCCTTCATCTCTAATGTCGTTTACACCTCTTCACTGTTATAATGCTCAAGCACCACCATTTAGTGTGTCGGCTTGTCAATATCTCTATGTTTATGCTCTATTTATCTCCTTGCGATGCTTGGTAGTCTCTCTATCATCGTGCGGTGCACTATGCGGTAGTGGGGCGCATAATTGGCGTTATACACCTCGCTGTGGTGCATCACGTAGTTGCCATTGGCTATAAGCTGAACTATCGCCGATGAGTCCCTCTTAAAGCCATCCAGACGACTTAGTATGGGGTGGCACACTCGAACTATCTCGTTCCACTCTCTCTGCCACGCCTCGATACTCTCAGTGGTAATCTCTATGCCAAGCTCGGCACTCGCCATAAAGGCATCGGTAAGCTCGTCAGCGCTGATTATGCCGTCGCGTATGGCACGTAGGTCGACACGTATGTAGTCGCCACGCCAGCCGCACGCCTCAATGTAGCACTGCGTATCACCCTCGGCAAGTCCTGTTTCGGTGGCGATATACTCCTTGACGCGCTTGCGCGAGGCTAACATATGTGCCACGCCGAAGCGGTCTTGGAACATCGTCTTGTATATATCTTGAAGCGTAGCAGCGGGGTAGCGCTCAAGAAGCTCCACCACGCTGCGCTCCATGGCTATTCAGTCGATGTTGACAAGCTCATACTCCTTAGAGCCGAGACCAATAGACTCGCTGTAATCGACGATATGGGTGCCGTGACGCTCCTTGATGCGCTCCAACAATGGGCCGTTGTCGTTGCCCTCCTCTGGGGTGATGCCAAAAATGATGTCGAGGCACGCCTGGTCGAGGGCTACGGGGTCTGTCGATGCGAGGATGCCAACATCCTTAAGTAGTGGCTCGGCTGGGTGAGCATCACAGTCGCAGTCTATCGACATGTTGTTCATCACGTTGATGTATACGATGTTACCCTCGCCAAAGTACTCGTGTACCGACTGTGCCGCAGCGGCCATAGACTCGAGAAAGCCAATCTGGTCGTCGACGTAACTCCACATCTCATCGGGGCTCTCGGTATTACCCACCGAGTGGATATATGCCTTGCCGTTGCGCGATGCTACGCCGATAGACTGGTTCTTGAGCACACCGCCGAAACCACCCATGGCGTGACCCTTGAAGTGCGCAAGGTTAATCATAAAGTCGTAGTTCTCGATATTCTTTCCCACGAGGTTATATTTGAGGTGTGTGGTATCCTGAACGGGGAGCTTTATCTCGCCCTCGGTATCCATGATGTCGACATCGGCAATCTTGAAGAAACCGTGCTCGCGTGCCGCCTCGAGGTGCTCCTCCGATGAGAAACGACGACCCTTATAGGCGGTGTTGCACTCGACGATAGTGCCATCTACCGACTGCACGAGTAGGCCAATAAGTTCGGGTTTGAGGTAGTTCTTGCCACCAGGCTCGCCTGTCGATATCTTAACAGCTACGTTGCCATGCGCCTCGACGCCCAAGGCCTCGTATACGCGCTTGAGACCCTCGGGTGATATGTCTGTGGTCATATATACCTTTGGAAGCTCAGCCTTCTGCTCTGCACCCTGTGTCTGCTCCTCGTTGTTATCCTTGTTGCTCTGCTCCTGACACTGAACCTTGCCCTCAGCCTTCTGCTCGTTACTCCTCTTTCTAAGCTCGCTGCCGCAGCCTACGATAAGTGCTGCCATGGCAACCAAAGTAATAACTCTCTTCATATATTTGTGTGCCGTATGGTTTTGATTTATATGCTGTTATATGCGCTCCTCGTCGCTCCATGCTGAGTATGGGTGCTCGCGGAGGTGTGAGTTGTAGTAGCGTTTGACGCCTGTAACCTCGCGACCTATCCAGTCGGGTAGCGATACGTGCTCATCTTCGGATGATAGCTCCACCTCGGCAATCACCAGTCCTTCGTTGTCGCCATAGAACTCGTCGACCTCGAAGGTGTGACCCTCGTACTCGATAAGGTGGCGGCGCTTATCTATGAGCGCCCCTTCAGCGAGTGTCATAAGCTCCAATGCCTCACGTGGCTCTATCTCGCGCTCCCACTCGAAGCGTGACAGACCACCATCACGCGATGGTCCTTTGATTGTGAGCCATGCCCTGTCGTCGCTGATGCGCACACGTACGGTGCGACGTCCCGAGGCTATGTAGCCCTGCGTCATGCGTATAGAGCTATGGGCGAGGTGTTTATACTCGCCCACAACCAAATATTTACGCTCTATCTCCTGCATATTACTGCTCTGATGCGAACATTGGATCCCACGATGGGAGCATGATTGGCTTCTGCTCGAGGAGCTTGAGGGTCTCGGCAGGGATGTATTTCTTGTTTACCACCACGCGGAACATATACTCCTCGAACCACTCGTCGGTCATGATGAGGTTGCCCTGCCAGCCGGCAGCAGGACCCCAGCTATTCTCCACCATCCACTTCTTGGCGTTGCCCTCCTCGTCGAGGTCTACGGCGATGAGTGTCATGGCGTGTGACGAGCCGCTGGCGAAGGTGCGCACACGCTCCTCCTTGTTCATTGGGAACTCAACGCCCATAAGTGACTCGTAGTCGAAGTTGTTGATGTCGAGCGTGCCCTTCTTCGAGAGTAGGAACTTGCCTACGTCGCATGAGAAGTACATCGCCTTGTTATCCTTGATAGATGCTATCGCAAGGGCCTTAACCTCGTCAATAGGGAGGTTGAGGTATACCCAGTTGTCGCCGTCGTATACGTGGCGGTCGTATTCAATCTCATACACCTTGTAATATTCGCGTGATGGGTCGTTCATCACCATCACGAAGTCGTTTTCGAGGTCAAGGTCGCCGAAGTACTCCTTGTAGAACGATTGTGGAGTGTAGGTCTTGGTGCTGATGACGTTATTCTCCTTATCGCGCATTGTCCATTCGAACTCCGTTGGAGGCACGCCATAGGCACGTACAAGCATCGAGTATATCTCCTTGAGCATCTCGGTCTTTACAACTACGGTGCCACGACGATCCTTCATCGAGCGTAGCTTGAGGCCATACTCGCGAAGCTTCGTCTTGATGAGTGTCGATACTGCCGATGTGTTGTTCGACTGGTAGTTCTCGGGCATTATCTCGGCAGGCACCACACCATACTTCATAATAAGGTTCGATACGCCAGTAAACTGACCTCCGTCGCTCAGTGGGTTCTTGAAGAGCCAGTCTACCTGGCGGTCATCCATAGGCAGATGCTTGGTGTCGATGACAGCTTGCAGGAAGAGGTTGCACTTCTCAAGCTGGTCGTAGAAGAAGAGGTAGTTCTGCGAGAACTCCATCTCGGCGAGCCCCTGCTCCTCTATCATCTGTGCACGAAGCACGTTGAGGCCTGTGAAGAGCCAGCAACGACCCGACTGCTGCTGGTCGGTGATGCCCTTGGTCTTCACGCGGTGCGAGAAGTTGGTGTCTATCATAGCGAGGTTGTCGGCATTTGTTGCAAGCTCCGATACGGGGTTAAGTGCGAGGGCGTTGCGTGCTGCCTTCTCCTCTGCCGATGCTGTGTAGCCCTGGCGTATCTCCTGCATCATCGCCTCGGTGATGCCGCCCTTATCCTGCTGGGCGCTCAGTGTGCCCACGCTGATAAGTGCAAGGGCAAGTGTGATAACTCTCTTCATAGTATTTGGTAGTTTTTAGTTGTTGTTACTTTGGATTTTAACACACAAATATAGATATTTTATATCTATTTTGCAATAGTTTTCTTCTCATAACTCTCATCTTTGCTCTTTAATCTTTTTTTATTATCTTTGCATCGACTCGATATATATTCCGTTAAACCGCATAAATGTGAATAATTATGATACGTATAGAGGTGGTCGCTAAGATGTGTGCAACTCTGTTTATGGCACTTTGTATTGTTGCGTGCTCGCCAGAGATTGAGTTTATCCCAAACGACAACGATACTGAGCAGGCTCCCGATAAGCCTGACACACCCGATAAGCCTGACACACCCGATGAGCCTGACACACCCGATGAGCCAGAAACTCCCGATACTCCAGAGGAGCCCGATGTGCCTATTCCCCAGCCATCGGAAGGTTATCCTACGCCCGATACCTCTATTGAGGCGTGGAGTGGTGCGTATGCCGACGATGGCGCAAATGACATAGTGGGCGATAATGTCGACTTCTTCCATGAGTTAAATAGCTTTACCAATCTTGTCGTCGTGAAGTACGACGGCGCCACAGCTGAGGTGACGACGACAAATAGCGATATCGCCATCCATCAAGATGGTGCATACGTTACCGTCGATATGCAGAGTAAAGGTGTGGCAAACACCGAGGTAGTCATCGTGGGTCGAAGCAGTGATGGCGCTTTGAAGATCTACTCCGATAGTAAATATAAACTCTCGCTCTATGGTGTCGACCTTTGCTCTCAGCGAGGCCCTGCTATCAACTCACAATCTAAGAAGCGTCTATTTCTGAATATTTATCCCGAAACGACAAACCGACTTAGTGACTGCGCTACGTATAGTGAGGATAGTTACACCATGCCTGGGGTCTTTAATGAGGATCGGAAAGGTGCTCTCTTTGCCGAGGGTAACATCATCGTTAGTGGCCATGGAGCATTGGTGGTGTCGGGTCGCTACAACCATGCCATAGTGTCGGATGGCTGCTACTATCAGCGTCCGGGAGCTACGGTAGTTGTCACCGAGAGTGCAAAGAATGGTATTCATGCCAAGGGCGATAGCGATGATGGCACAGGTGTATATATCACTGGCGGTGTGATTGATGCCACAATAGCATCTACGGCGGGCAAGGGCATCAAGAGTGATATGGATGTCATTGTCGAGGGTGGTGCTATTAACGTGACGACAACGGGTGATGCAACATACGATAGCGAGGAGCGTGATACGTCGTCAGCGGCGGGCATTAAGGCCGATGGTAATATTGATATTCGCGGTGGTCGCGTATCGTTAAATAGCAGCGGCTCAGGTGGTAAGGGCTTAAATGCCGATACGGATATAATAGTTAGCGGTGGTGCTGTCGATATCAAAACTTCGGGAGGTAGATACACCTACTCGTCGTCGCTGACATCCTCGCCTAAGGGCATCAAGGCGGATGGCAAAATTGAGATCAAAGGCGGAAAAATCAAAGTTGAGGTTACGGGTCGTAGCGATGGCTCTGAGGGCATTGAGAGTAAGTCAACAATAACGATAGATGGTGGCGAGGTGGTGGTTAATGCCTACGACGATGGCATTAATGCTGCGTCGGGCATAACGGTAAATGGTGGCCGTCTCTTTGCTCGTGCGTCGAACAACGACGGCATCGACTCCAATGGTAAACTGACACTAAATGGTGGTTTGGTTGTAGGTGTTGGTGCCTCAGCCCCTGAGGCGGGTGTCGACGTTGACAGAAGCAATAACTTCGTCATCAATGGAGGTACGATAATATGCCTCGGCGCATCGTTGCAGTCGACGCCATCGACCGCGAGCAAGCAGTGCTCGGTGGCCTATGGCGGTATCTCGGCTACGGAGGGTAAGATGGTGGCGCTTCTCGATGCTGAGGGCGCGCTACTCTTTACGTTTGAGTACCCCCGCACGATGAGTAGCGCAACGCTATTCTTCTCAACGCCCGACATTGTTAAGGGTGAGACATATACGCTCAGTGGCAATGGCTCGTTGACAAGCTATACTGATAGCTGGATGTATTGGTATATGGGCGGTATATGGAGTGGCGGTACGGCGATAGGCAGCTTCACGCCAAGTAGCGTTGTTACCACAGTAGGCTCAACGGGTGGCGGCCCAGGTGGTGGTGGCCCAGGTGGTGGTGGCGGCTGGAGACCGTAGTGAAAGGTGAAAAGTGGGAGGTGAGCAGGCTCTGCCTGCGTCCTACATTCCTCATTGCTAATTCCTCATTGAACAAAAAAAGGACGGGCAACCGTCCTTTTTTCTATTCGCCGTTGTTGTAGCGTTCGCGCATCGCCTCATACTTTGCGTTATTCTTATCGACGATAGAGCTGTTCTCGCTCTTCCAGCTATCTATCGCCTTACGTGCTGTCGACTTCTCACCCTCGCTCATGCCAGCCATCATCGAACGTACCTCGTTGTTGGCGGCCTTGAAACTCTCGTAGTCGTCGTTGACAACAGCCTCGTACATCTGCGCGTAGCACGTCGAGAACTTCTCCTCAATCTCGCGCGTCTTATCGCTCTTCTCATCCTTGCATGCCACAATCGCGCATAGCAAGGCCATCATTAAAAGTAGCTTTCTCATCTCGCGTATTGTTTATAGTGCCAAAAGCATCAAGAGCTGTGCCGAGAGCACACGTAAGAACATAACCACTGGGTATACCGTAGCATAGCCTACCGCAGGCATGTCGTTACCCGACGAGGTGTTGGCAAAGCCAAGGGCTGGAGGGTCGGTCATAGAGCCCGCCATAAGACCCATCATCGTGTAGTAGTTAACCTTGAATTTGAGGCGCGCAATGATGCCCACGATTAAGAGAGGTAGCATGGTGATTATAACACCGTAGCCTATCCACTTGTAGCCGCCATCCGCGATAGCGTCGATGAAGCCGTCGCCAGCGCCGATGCCCACCGCCGCAAGGAACATCGCAAGACCTATCTCGCGAAGCATGAGGTTGGCACTCATGGTGGTGTATGTAACCATCTTAAAGTGAGGACCATAGCGACCAAGAAGTATGGCGATGATAAGTGGGCCACCTGCCAAGCCGAGCTTCACAGGCTGTGGAATGTTCATCAGTGGAAGTGAGCCGAGGAGCACACCGAGGGCGATACCAATGAAGATTGGTAGTAGGTTAGGGTGGTCGAGCTTCTTAAGTGAGTTGCCGAGTACCTTCTCTGCCTGTGCTACCGCCGCCTCAGGACCTACAACCATCACCTTATCACCCACCTGAAGCTCCATACCTTGGTATGGGATAAGGTCGACACCAGCACGGTGTACGCGGGTGATATTGATGCCGTAGCGTGTACGCAGACGCAAGTCCGAGAACTTCTTACCGTTAATCTCCTCGCGTGTGATTAGAATACGGCGCGATACGAGAGGTGTCGACTGCATAGCCGTAGCGCCCCAGTCGTCGGCGCTCATCTCGACAGGCTCGCCGAAGAATGCGAGGATTGCCTCGTGGTCCTCGTCGGTACAGATGATACGTAGGCGGTCACCTATGGTGAGTGTCGAGTTACCATCTGCCATCACTATCTCGCCATCCTTATGCATGAGGCGCGAGATTACAAACTGACGGTTGATGAGCGTGTGAGCATGGGCGATGGTCTTACCCTCGAGCATCTTATTGGTGAACACCACGGAGTAGCGGTGGGGTAGATGTGTCTCGTTGCTCATAGCGCGCAAGCCCTCGTCCTCCTTCTTGAAGTCGACGCGGAGCATCGAGCGTAGGATAATCATCGATAGGATGATGCCGATAACGCCCAAGGGGTATGCCACAGCGTAACCCAATGAGATAGTTGGGTCGTCATGGCCCATAGAGTCGCTAAATGCCTGCTGAGCAGCACCAAGACCTGGAGTGTTGGTTACCGCGCCCGACATGACGCCAATCATCGTAGGTAGAGGCTCTCCCGATACGAGGTGGATGACATAGGTGGTCGTCACGCCGAGGAGTATCACCAATGCCGCCAACGATATCAGCTTCAAACCGCCACTCTTGAGCGAAGAGAAGAAGCCAGGGCCAACTTGTAGACCGATGAAGAATACAAAGAGAATAAGGCCGAACTCCTTGATAAAGTGGAGTGTGTGTGGGTCGACACTGACGCCAAAGTGGCCGGCGGCGATACCCGTAAAGAGTATCCACGTTACACCAAACGAGATGCCCTTAATCTTAATTCTGCTCAATGCTATACCGGATGCGATGACCGCCGCAAGCACAAATACGGTGTGTGCTATGGTAGGGCCATTCTCGCCCATTACAACATCTTTAAGCCAATCGATATTCATTATTATATATGGTTGGGTTAGTATTCTGTCTACTATTCGGCGGCAAAGGTAGTCTAATATTCCATATTAAAAAATTATTTGGCATAAATTGCTACAAAATAGATGTTTTTACGGCAAACGAAGACGAAATGTGGCGCTGTTGTCTGCTGTTATATAAAAAAATACGGGGCAGATTGCTCCACCCCGTAGTCAACAGCTATGTGAATGTCTATTTCTTCTTCGACTTGTCGATAAGCTCCGTGAGTGAGCCGAGGGCGCCAACAAGGTTGCTCGCCTCGAATGGCAAGAATACGGTCTTTGCCTGGCCGCTTGCGCCAATCTCCTTGAGCGTCTCGACATACTTCGTGAGAAGCATATATGTCGCGGGGTCGGTCTTCGACTTGGCGATAGCCTCGCTCACGCGTGTGATGGCCTCAGCCTCGGCTGCTGCCTGCAATATCTTGGCGTCGGCCTCACCCTGAGCCTTAAGGATTTGTGTCTGCTTCTCGGCCTCTGCCTGGTTAATCTGCGACGCCTTCTCACCCTCCGACTTGAGAATCATAGCCTCCTTCTGACCCTCAGCCTCGAGCACCTTTGCACGACGCTCGCGCTCGGCCTGCATCTGAAGCTCCATGGTGCGACGCACAGACTCTGGAGGTGTGATATCCTGCAACTCCACACGGTTGACCTTTACGCCCCACTTGTTTGTTGCCTCGTCGAGCACGGCGCGTAGCTTCGAGTTGATGGTGTCACGCGAGGTTAGTGTCTCGTCAAGCTCCAACTCGCCAATCACATTACGCAAAGTTGTCTGCGTGAGCTTCTCAATAGCGTTTGGTAGGTTGTCAATCTCGTATACCGACTTCACTGGGTCGACAATTTGGAAGTAGAGTAGCGCGTTGATGGTTGTCGTAACGTTATCCTTCGTGATAACGCTCTGCTTATCAAAGTCGTACACCTGCTCACGTAGGTCGATGCGCGATGTTGTGCGTAGCACGGCGAGCTTGGTGCCATCGGCATAGCGCACCTCGTCGCGTTGGTATACCTCGCGTGCGCGGTCGATGATGGGGAAGAGGTAGTTGATACCCGACTGCAAAGTTCTGTCGTAGCGTCCTAAACGCTCGACAACGCGTGTCTCCGACTGTGGGACTATCTTGAAGCCCTTAACGACATATATTACCGCAATGGCAGCGATAACAATGACAACGATTGTTCCTGTTGAAATAGCCATAATTAAATAGGTTTAACGATTAATATGATACTCTCCATCTTCACAACTACGACCTTCGTGCCCTTCTCTATGCGCTCACCACTCTCCGAGCGCGCCTTCCAGTCGACACCATCAATCATCACACGACCCTCGTCATCGTCGATAGTTGCGCAGGCCACACCGCGACGACCAATCATAGCATCGGCATTGGTGCGTACCTTCTCGCCACGCATAAAGGTGCGCTTGAGAACGGGACGTACTGCGGCAATGGCGAGCAGTGATACCACAGCAAACGTTAGTAGCTGTATCTCAATGCTATCTGTTATGAGGGCGGCGATAGCTCCACCCGCCGCGCCTATCGAGAGGCAGATGACAGCAAAGCCGGAGGTCATTAGCTCGACAATGAAGAGAAGTAGTGCTACGATAAGCCAAATATATACAGGTGTCATAAATATGTTGTATTTTTTTATAAGTAAGACATTACAAATGTACTGAAAAAAATGATAATAACAATATATAAACGGATAAAATGACGATGCTGATATTAATTGCCTATAACTTTTTGTAGAGCAAAATATTTTTGCTACTTTTGTGTGATAAACGCGAACAAATCTATGAGCACTGCAATAAACACCCTACAACCCAACACCAATCTGCAAGGTGGCCGCTATCGTATTCTTGAGACCCTTGGTCAAGGAGGCTTCGGCATCACCTATCTTGCCGAGCAGGTAATGACCAAGCGCAAGGTCTGCATCAAGGAGTTTTTTCCTAAGGGCTATTATAGTCGTGAGGGCGATAGTAGTGGCGTTCGCATCTCGTCACTGGAGTTTACCGATAATATGGAGCGCTTCAAGACCAAGTTTATCAAGGAGGCCCAGACTATCGCAGCCCTCGACCACCCCAATATTATACATATCCACGATGCCTTCGAGGAGAATAATACGGCGTACTACGTAATGGAGTATGTCGAAGGCGAGTCGCTGAGTGCTATTGTAAAACGAGATGGCGCATTGGCTGAAGATGCTGCTGTTCAGTATATTAGGCAAGTGGCATTGGCCTTGGAGCATATTCACGCACAGCAGATTATGCACCTCGATGTTAAGCCCGGAAACGTTATGGTGCGCTCGAAGGATAACCGCCCCATATTGATAGACTTTGGCCTGTCGAAACACTACGATGCGAAGAGCGGCGAGGCGACATCGACAACACCCGTAGGTATAAGCCACGGCTTCGCACCTATGGAGCAGTATAAGCAGGGTGGCGTTAGCACCTTCTCGCCTGAAACTGATATCTACTCTTTGGGTGCAACGTTGTACTACTTGGTTACGGGTAGCGTGCCTCCTGAGGCTGCCGATGTGGCCGATGATGGACTTCCCGCACTCCCCGCACACCTCTCGGTTAGTGTTCGTACGGCTATCGTACGTTCAATGGAGGACAAACGCAAAAATAGACCGCACTCAATCAAGGAGTTCATGTTGCTGCTTGATGGCGGTGGCACTGCACATCCTGACGATGTGGTGATTACACCAATCGTTGAATCGGAGGCCACAGGCATAAGTGCCGATGATGAGAGAACGCGATTTGCCCCCACTCGTACATACAATGTTGGCGACTATTATAACGAGAATGGTGTGGAGGGCGTTGTCTTTCAGGTTTGGGATGGCGGTCGCCATGGAAAGATTGTGTCGCTGGATGAGGCTCAACTTGCCTGGGATTCGCGTGTTAAGTCTGGGTTTTTCTCCTCAAGCGGAGGCTCGTCAACTGGGGTATTTAACAAGCACGATGGCAAGGCAAATACCGATAAGTTGATGGCTCGTGGCGATAGCGAATTTTTCAATGCCGCCAAGTGGTGTCGGGCAAAGGGTGATGGTTGGTATCTGCCGGCTGTTGAGGAGTTAAAGACTATATACATCAATAAGTCTAAGATTAATCCAGCTTTGGAGAAATATGGTACTAAACTTAAAGGTAATTTGATTTCGGATGCAATATATTGGTCGTCAACAGAGAATGATAAATTCTGCGCGTGGGGTGTCAATATGGGCAGTGGCTACACCGGCGGCTACTATAAGGACGCCAACGTCTATGTGCGCGCCATCTACGCTTTTTAAGGTTTAGGCTTGTCGGTTGCGACCGCAGTTTTATTCTCTCTCCTCGCTTTTGGGCGCGAGGAGAGCTTTTTTATGTCGATTAGCAATTGGCGAAGAGTAAAATGCAATATGCCCCCCCTAACAGAGGTGTAATCCTTCGAAGTCCACTCGGCGATGAACAATATTAAATTGGGGAATGGATGAAAAATATGCCCTCGCGCGTACTTATTTATAAAATAATTCGTATATTTGTATGATTGAACCTAAAACTAAATTTTCGACTATGATACGTCACATCGTAATGTGGAAGTTTCGTCGCGATTTGGAGGAGACACCACAGCAGATAGCTCAGGAGATGAAGAGCCGCCTTGAGGCGCTTAATGGCAAGATTGATGGATTGTTACGTGCTGAGGTTGGCATCAACATTAAGGAGACGGCCTCATCATTCGACGCGGTGCTCACCGCCGACTTCCCAACATGGGAGGCCATGGAGGCATACAAGGTAAATCCCCTACACGTTGTAATTAGCGACTATTGTAAGAGTCGACGACTGGAGCGAGTGGATGTCGACTACGAGGTTTAATTGTGATAAGGGGCTATCTTCGAAGCTTTGCTTGTCTGAAAAATGCTCATTTACGTCAAGTAAACTCCGCTTTTTCAGACTGCGACAAATCTCCAAATCTAACCCCTTCTGACAATTAAACATATATCAATCGAAATATCGACAATATACAAATACAAACAAAATATAACTTATCATGCAGAAAAGAATTATCGAGTGCGTGCCTAACTTCTCTGAGGGCCGCAACATGGAGACCATCAAGCAGATTACCGATGTTATCGAGGCTGCAAAGGGCGTGAAGCTCTTGGACGTAGACCCAGGTGAGGCTACAAACCGTACCGTGGTAACCTTCGTAGGTGAGCCTGAGGCAGTGTGCAACGCCGCCGTGGCTGCCATCAAGCGCGCTACCGAGCTTATCGACATGCGTCAGCACAAGGGTGCTCACCCTCGCATGGGAGCTTGTGACGTATGTCCTCTTATCCCCGTATCGGGCATCACGTTGGAGGAGTGCACCGAGTTGGCACGTGCCCTTGCAAAGCGTATTGCTGAGGAGGTGAACGTTCCTACATATTGCTATGAGGCTGCTGCCTTCACCCCTGAGCGTCGCAACCTCGCTGTATGCCGCGCAGGTGAGTATGAGGCGTTGCCAGAGAAGATGATGGATGCTGTGCGCAAGCCCGACTTCGGTGCTCGTCCATATGACGAGGGCGTGGCAAAGACAGGTGCTACTGCCGTAGGTGCACGTGACTTCCTCGTGGCTGTAAACTACAACCTCAACACCACATCGACACGTCGTGCCAACGCCATCGCGTTCGACGTGCGCGAGAAGGGTCGTCCTATGCGTGAGGGTAACCCTATCACAGGTAAGATTATCAAGGATGAGAATGGCAACCCAGTGATGAAGCCAGGTACATTGAAGGCCTGCAAGGCTATCGGCTGGTTCATCGAGGAGTATGGCATTGCTCAGGTATCTATGAATATGACCAACCTCTCGATTACGCCTCTTCACGCCGCCTTCGACGAGGTATGCCGTGCTGCTGATGCACGTGGCGTGCGCGTGACGGGTGCCGAGATTGTAGGTCTTGTGCCTAAGAGCGCATTGGTAGATGCTGGTCGTCACTTCCTACGCAAGCAGAACCGCTCGACAGGTCTTCCTGAGCGCGAGCTTGTGCGTATCGCTATCGAGTCGATGGGTCTTGGTAACCTCAAGCCATTCAACCCCGACGAGAAGGTCGTAGAGTACATCCTTGAGGCTGAGGAGCAGAAGGGCGTTAAGAAGCTCGTAGACATGACCTGCACAGGTTTCGCGGAGGAGACAGCGAGCGAGTCTCCAGCACCTGGTGGTGGCTCTATCTCGGCATACATGGGTGCCTTGGCCGCTGCCCTCGGTACTATGGTTGCCAACCTATCGTCACACAAGGCTGGCTGGGATGATAAGTGGGAGTACTTCTCTAACTGGGCAGACAACGGCATGGCAGTAATGAACGAGTTGCTATACCTTGTAGATGAGGATACAGCGGCGTTCAACAAGATTATGGATGTCTTCGGCATGCCTAAGTCGACAGACGAGGAGAAGGCTGCACGTGCCGAGGCTATGGAGGCTGCAACGCTCTACGCTACACAGGTGCCTTTGCGCACTATGAAGGCTGCGTTCAAGGCATTCGACGTCGTACGTGCCATGGCTGAGGAGGGTAACCCTAACTCGGTATCTGATGCTGGTGTAGGCGCTTTGGCTGCACGCTCAGCAGTGATGGGAGCATGTCTCAACGTTAAGATTAACGCCGCAGGCTTGAAGGACCGTGCCGTAGCTGATGCCCTCGTTAAGGAGGCTGAGGAGATTCAGGCAGCAGCACAGAGGGCTGAGGCTGAGATTCTCGCAGTTGTTGAGAGCAAGATAAAGTAATAACGACCTAAAATTTCTATAATATGACCGATTTTCAGAAAGATATTTTAGCTGGTATCCCCGACCCATTGCCCGCGCCTAAGGCCTACGACCCAAGTGCCAACCATGCACCTAAGCGTAAGGATATCCTTACAGATGAGGAGAAGAAGCTCGCCTTGGCAAATGCCCTACGTTACTTCCCTGAGAAGCACCACGCAGAGCTTGCTCCCGAGTTTCTCGATGAGCTGAAGCGCTATGGCCGTATATATATGTACCGCCTACGCCCCGACTATGAGATGTATGCTCGCTCGATTGACGAGTATCCAGCACGCTCTCGTCAGGCAGCAGCCATTATGCTCATGATACAGAACAACCTCGACAAGGCTGTGGCACAGCACCCTCACGAGCTTATCACCTATGGTGGTAACGGTGCGGTATTCCAGAACTGGGCGCAGTATCGCCTCGCTATGAAGTACCTTGCTGAGATGACCGACGAGCAGACCCTTGTTATGTACTCTGGTCACCCACTCGGCCTTTTCCCATCACATAAGGATGCACCACGTGTTATCGTGACCAACGGTATGGTAATCCCTAACCACTCGTCACAGGATGATTGGGAGCGTTTCAACGCTATGGGCGTATCGCAGTATGGCCAGATGACTGCTGGCTCATACATGTATATCGGCCCTCAGGGTATCGTGCATGGCACAACAATTACCGTTATGAACGCTGCACGCAAGCGCATGAAGCCAGGTCAGAAGGACCTTCGTGGTATGTTGTTCGTAACGGCAGGTCTCGGTGGTATGTCAGGCGCACAGCCTAAGGCAGGTAACATCTCGGGTGTTGTGAGCATCACCGCCGAGGTAAACATCGCAGCTGCCGAGAAGCGCCACAATCAGGGTTGGGTGGATGAGCTCTACTCATCACTCGACGAGCTTATCCCACGTGTTAAGCAGGCTGTGGAGAATAAGGAGGTTATCTCGTTCGCATACGTGGGCAATGTCGTTGACCTCTGGGAGCGTCTCGCCGAGGAGGATATCAACGTAGACCTCGGCTCAGACCAGACATCGCTACATAACCCATGGGCTGGTGGCTACTACCCCGTAGGATATTCATACGAGGAGTCTAACCGCATGATGGCCGAGGAGCCAGAGCGCTTCCACGAGTGCGTACGCGAGTCATTGCGTCGCCATGTGGCTGCCATCAACAAGCTCACAGCGCGTGGCATGTACTTCTTCGACTACGGCAACGCCTTCCTCTTGGAGTCGTCGCGTGCCGGTGCCGACATCATGGGTGAGAATGGCAAGTTCCGCTATCCATCATACGTTCAGGATATCATGGGTCCTATGTTCTTCGACTATGGCTTTGGTCCATTCCGTTGGGTATGTACATCGGGCAAGGAGGAGGACCTCATCGCCTCGGACCGCATTGCTGCCGAGGTGCTCGACGCCATGCTCAAGGAGGCACCCGCCGAGATTCAGGGTCAGCTCGCAGATAACCTACACTGGATTCGTGAGGCTATGCAGAACAAGCTCGTAGTAGGCTCACAGGCGCGTATCCTCTATGCCGACTCGGAGGGTCGTACACGCATTGCCCTCGCATTTAACGAGGCTATTAAGCGAGGCGAGATTTCGGCACCTATCGTGCTTGGTCGTGACCACCACGACGTATCGGGTACCGACTCACCATATCGTGAGACATCGAACATCTATGACGGCTCGCAGTTCTGCGCCGACATGGCAGTACACAACGTCATTGGCGACTCGTTCCGTGGCGCTACATGGGTGTCTATCCACAACGGCGGTGGCGTAGGCTGGGGCGAGGTTATGAATGGTGGCTTCGGTATGGTCATCGACGGCTCTGCGGACTCAGCACGCCACATCGAGGAGATGTTGCTCTGGGACGTGAACAACGGTATTGCACGTCGTAGCTGGGCACGTAACGAGGGCGCTATGTTCGCCATCAAGCGCGAGATGGAGCGCACACCACTTCTCAAGGTTACTCTGCCTAACCTCGCAGATATGGAGCTAATTAACAAGGTATATAACGAAAATAAGTAACAACAATGATTCATTATATTAGTGCTGAGCGTTTGACTATTGCTCGCGTAGAGGAGATTTTAACCAAAGGCTATAAACTCGCTTTGAGCGAGGATGCTAAGGCGCGTATCAACAAGTGCCGCGAGTATCTCGATAAGAAGATGGAGGATGCTGGTCGTCCTATCTATGGTGTTACCACTGGCTTCGGCTCGTTGTGCAACATCTCAGTAGAGAAGGAGGGCCTATCGCAGCTTCAGAAGAACCTTATGATGTCACACGCTTGCGGTACAGGTCAGCGTGTGCCATCGGAGATAGCACGTCTTATGATTTTGCTCAAGGTGCAGTCGCTGTCTTATGGCCACTCGGGCGTGCAGCTCATCACCGTAGAGCGTCTTATCGAGATGTTCAACAATAACATCATCCCCGTAGTATATGAGCAGGGCTCACTTGGTGCTTCGGGTGACCTCTCGCCACTTGCACACATGTGCCTTCCACTCTTGGGCCTCGGCCACGTGGAGATTGACGGTGAGGTTGTCGAGGGTAAGGTTATGATGGAGAAGATGGGATGGGAGCCTATCACTCTCTGCTCTAAGGAGGGCCTTGCGCTGTTGAATGGTACTCAGTTTATGTCGGCATATGGCGTCTACTCGCTTATCAACGCACAGCGCCTCAGCCGTTGGGCTGATTACGTAGGTGCTATGTCACTCGACGCTTTCGATGGCCGCATGGAGCCATTCGAGCACAACGTACACGCCATCCGTCCTCACAACGGACAGATTGAGACAGCGCGTAACTTCCGCGAGATATTGACAGGCAGCCAGATTGGCCAGCAGCCTAAGCAGCATGTTCAGGATCCATACTCGTTCCGCTGCATACCTCAGGTACATGGCGCATCGAAGGATACCATAGCATACGTCGCATCGGTGCTTGAGACCGAGATTAACTCGGCTACCGACAACCCAACAGTATTCCCTGACACCGACGAGGTAATCTCGGCAGGTAACTTCCACGGCCAGCCTATCGCCGTAGCTATGGACTTCTTGGCTATTGCCGTTGCGGAGCTTGGTAATATCTCGGAGCGTCGTACCTATAAGCTTATCTCAGGCGCGCGCAACTTGCCTAACTTCCTCGTTGCTAACCCTGGTCTTAACTCAGGCTTCATGATTCCTCAGTATACCGCTGCATCTATCGTGAGCCAGTCTAAGGGTTTGTGCTGGCCAGCATCGTGCGACTCTATCCCATCATCACAGGGTCAGGAGGACCACGTAAGTATGGGCTCTAACGCCGCTACTAAGCTCTGGAAGGTTGTGCAGAATACCGAGCGTGTGTTGGCCATCGAGCTTATGAACTCGGCACAGGCTCTTGAGTTCCGCCACCAGATGACCAACCTTCGCTCGTCGGCAGCCGTTGAGGCTATGTTCGAGGCATACCGCAAGGTTGTGCCATTCGTGGATAACGATACCGTTATGTACCCACATATCGCAACATCTGTAAAGTTCCTCAACGACTATGAGCTTGCTCGTTAAGAATATAGGTATGCTCGTCGGCATCGACGAGAGTGGCCGCCTCAAGGTCGAGGGTAAGGCGATGGCAGATATCGCCATGCTCGAGAATGCGTGGCTGCTTACCGATGGCGAGCGTATCAAGGATTATGGTAAGATGGAATCGCTACCCAGCGTCGAGAACTGCGAGGTTCTCGATGCCGAGGGTGGCTGGCTCTTCCCCTCGTTCTGCGACTCGCACACACACATTGTATATGCTGGTAGCCGCGAGCAGGAGTTCCTCGACAAGATTAACGGCTTGTCGTATGAGGAGATAGCCAAGCGCGGCGGTGGCATCCTCAACTCGGCAGACCGCCTGCACGACACCTCGGAGGATGAGCTATACCGACAGGCTATGGAGCGCGTCAACGAGATTATCCGCATGGGCACAGGCCTTGTGGAGATTAAGTCGGGCTACGGTCTCACGCTCGAAGACGAGCTTAAGATTTTGCGTGTCATACGCCGTATTCGTCAGACGTCGCCTATCGCCGTGCGTGCTACGTTCCTCGGTGCTCACGCCGTGGGTCGCGCCTATAAGGGACGTCAGGCAGAGTATGTAGACCACGTATGCAACGACATGATTCCTGCTGTTGCTGCTGAGGGGTTGGCCGACTTTGTCGATGTCTTCTGCGATAGAGGCTTCTTCACCGTCGAGGAGACTGCAAAGATTATGGCTACGGGAGCTAAGTATGGCATGCGTGCTAAGATTCATGCCAACGAGCTCGCCGTATCGGGTGGTGTGGAGATTGGCGTCGAGCATAAGGCCCTCTCTGTTGACCACCTTGAGTCTATGGGTGACGAGCAGGTTGAGGCATTGCGTGGCTCGGAGACAATGCCTACGATGTTGCCTGGTTGCGCCTTCTTCCTCGGCATCACATATCCGCCTGCACGTAAGATGATTGATGCGGGCTTGGCTGTTGCTCTCGCCTCGGACTTTAACCCTGGCACAGCACCATCGGGCAATATGCGCTTTGTGGTGTCGCTCGGCTCAATAAAGATGAAGATGACACCTGCCGAGGCACTCAACGCAGCAACGCTCAACTCGGCATGCGCTATGGGTGAGAGCCGCGACTATGGCTCTATTACTCGTGGCAAGGTGGCTAACTTCTACATTACGAAGCCTCTGCCATCACTTGCGTACCTCCCCTATGCACACCAGACCCCTGTAATTCGTGATATAGTATTGAAGGGTAAACTTATAAACGATTAGTGTGATTATGAATAAGTTGATGAAGTCGAGTATCGCTATTATGGCAGCTATCACCATGGTTGGCTGCTGCTCGGAGTGCAAGAAGGAGAAGTGTGATGACAAGAAGTGCGCGGATAAGGAGTGCGCTGTGGTATCGTGCGACAAGCAGGCAGTTGTTGTTGATAATATCATGACACGCCGCTCTGTACGCGACTATAAGGATGAACCTGTCAACCGCGAGCAGATGGCTAAGGTGTTGGAGTGTGGTATATATGCACCCAGCGCTATGAATATGCAGGCGTGGGCGGTGCGTGTTGTTGACTCTAAGGAGTTTATCGACGGTGTGACGGCTATCGCCGTGAAGCAGAACCCTCAGCTTATGGAGCAGGAGGGCTTCCGCAACCTCTTCCGCAATGCTCCTACGGTGGTATTTATAGCTATCCCTGAGGAGAGTTATAGTGGCGAGTTCGATAGTGGTCTGTTGGCCGAGAATATGATGCTCTCGGCATGGAGCATGGGTATCGGCTCATGCTGCTTAGGTAGCGTCATACCAGTTATGAATAGCGAGGAGGCTAAGCCATACCTCGAACGCTTGGAGTTGCCTGATGGGTATAAGCTGATGATTGCCATCGCCTTCGGTTATCCTGCGGGTGAAGCGCCCACAGCACCAGCGCGTGACGCTTCGAAGGCATACTACATCGAGTAGGGTTAACGACACTCTATACACCCTCATTACCAAAAACAAGAGGCTGAATAAAAAGTGTATTTTGTCGTTATGCTCGCCCTCCAAATGCTCATTTACGCTGAGTAAACTCCGCTTTTTCGGGCTTCGCAGGCCTAAAACTACATCTTTTTCTTCAACCTCCTAACAAATTTGGGGATGGCTAAAATACTTTTTAGTCATCCCCAAATTTGTTATTGGCTCCTTGCCTTATCGCAACTAATTGATTTCTTCGCCGAAGAGTGTGGCCGAAGAGCAGCCAGTGATACGCACCTTGACGTAGTCACCGACATTGTGGTTGCCGCGGTCAAATACGACCATCTTATTTTGCGATGTGCGTCCCGATAGCTGCTCGTCGCTGCGCTTCGATGTGCACTCAACCAATATCTCGAACTCCTTGCCTATGTCACGCTTGTTGCTCTCCTCGGATAGCTTGTTCTGCAAGTCTATAATCTCGGTAAGGCGGCGCGTCTTAACATCTTCGGGGATGTCGTCGCCGAGGTTGCGCTGTGCGAATGTTCCTGGGCGCTCCGAGTACTTGAACATATAGGCGAAGTCGTAGCCCACCTCGCGCATAAGCGATAGGGTAGCCTGGTGCTCCTCCTCGGTCTCGTGCGCGAAGCCTGCGATAAGGTCGGTGGTGATGGCGCAGTCGGGCATATAGCGACGTATGGCCTCGACACGCTCCAAATACCACTCGCGCGTATACTTGCGGTTCATGCGCTTGAGCATCTCCGTAGAGCCCGACTGTGCTGGGAGGTGTATCGCCTTGCATATGTTGGGCATCGACGCCATGGTCTCCAGGAGCTTGTCGCTGATATCCTTGGGGTGTGACGTTGCGAAGCGCACACGAAGCAGTGGCGATATCTCTGCCACGCGCTTCAATAGTTCGGGGAAGTCTACCTCGCCTGTACGGTAAGAGTTTACGTTCTGACCGAGGAGTGTCACCTCGCGGTAGCCATTCTCGAAGAGTGTGCGAGCCTCGGCGACGATTGTCTCGGCATCGCGACTGCGCTCAATGCCACGTGTGTAGGGCACTACGCAGTACGAGCAGTAGTTGTTGCAGCCACGCATGATGGCTATGAATGCGCTCACGCCATTCTTATCGAGGCGCACGGGGGCAATCTCGGCGTATGTCTCCTCCTTCGACAACTCGACGTTGACGCCCGTAGCGCCATTGTCCACCTCGCGTACGAGGCGTGGCAGGTCACGGTAGGCATCGGGTCCAGCGACGATGTCGACACCTGTGCCACCCTTTGTAAGTTCCTCCTTGAGACGCTCGGCCATGCAGCCTATGATGCCTATGATGAGCGATGGCTTCTGCTTGCGCATACGGCGCATCTCACTTAGACGACCCCATATACGCTGCTCGGCATTGTCGCGAATCGAGCAGGTGTTGATAAGCACAATGTCTGCCTCTTCGAGGACCTCGGTATAGCGATAGCCCTCCTGCTGCATGATGGATACGACAATCTCGCTGTCGCCGACATTCATCTGGCAACCGTAGGTCTCGATGTATAGTTTACGGCCACTGCCTGTCAGTGGGCGTAGGTTATTCATGTTTACAGTCATACTATCTTTACTATGCGTAAATGAGCATTTTTCAGACAAGAGAGATGCAAAAGTAGCCCCTCAAAACAATTTTATTCAGTAGGCATATCATCCTCCTTAGGGAATGGCTTAAATCCCTCACCGAAGGTGTCGTATGCATCAGTCACAACAACAAAAGCACGTGGGTCGAAGTCCTTAATCTTCTGCTGAACGTTGCGTACCTCCTTGCGGCTCACAACAAGGAATATCATCTCCTTATCGTTCTCGGTATACATACCCTTGGCCTTAATATATGTACCACCACGATTTAGCTCCTTGAGGATGTAGTTGCGCATGTTTGCCGAGTGCTCATCACATATAATATATAGGAGCTTGTCGCGCGACGCACCATCTATGGTGTAACCCAAGACCTTGGCATTTACGAAGATGCAGACACCCGAGTATAGCGAAAGCAAGATACCTGCGCCCTCCTTGCCATCAGGGAGACCTATACCGAAGCCGATAACCACAAGACCGCATAGTACGATGATAGCATCCGAGAGGAGCACGCCGTTGGCGAACTTCATCTTTGCGAACTTATGTAGAAGCATGCCTGTGATATCTGTACCTCCTGTCGCTGCGTTGTTGCGGATAACGATACCTACACCTACACCACTGAAGCAACCACCGATGATGGCTGCGAGCATAAGGTCACCCGAGAGGTTTACCGCGCCATCGAGAAGCTGTGTGGGGTCGAGTGCCTCGATAGCCTCCTTGCTGGGGTATACGAGGTAGTCGAGAAGGTTCATGATACCTGGTGTCACGAACGATGCGAAGATGGTGCGGCCACCGAGCTTACCACCAAAGAGGAGTATCGCGGTGAGGATAAGAGGCACGTCGAACATATAGCCGAAGGTACCCGTCTGCACTGCTGGGAACATCTCGTGGAGCACGAGCGCCAAACCGTAGATACCACCTGGCACCATGCCATAAGGGTTGATGAAGATAACAAAGGCCACAGCCACAAGGAAACATCCGAAGACAATCTTGGCCATTGATGCCCACCACTGCCAATCCGTAATCGACTCTACGATTGACTCCTTAATCTTTGCAAAGTTCAATTTCAACTTCATAAATATTCATTTAGGTTACTTTATGCATTTCGAACTATCAAAGATAGATGTTTTTTTGAAATTATGCAATAGTGGCCTCTCTTTTTTTACGTCAATATTGTGTCGTTGGTCCTATTTGGAGCGTGCAAATTGTGTAATTAAAAAAAAAGTTGTACCTTTGTATTATTATGGATACACAGCAATTCGTGTATATTGCTGAAAATTAACCTATTATCACTACTATGGAAGAGTGGGGCGTATTAACATACTACTGTGCGGTAACTCTACTTATTATCGCCTACTTGCTGGGCTCGATACCCAGCGCTGTATGGATTGGAAAGAAATATTATGGCATAGATATTCGCGAACATGGTTCTAAAAATGCAGGAACAACCAATATGTTGCGCGTTCTCGGCAAGCGTGCCGCAATACCTGTATTCATCATCGACTTCTTCAAGGGCTTTGGTGCTGTGCAGCTAACATTCATCATGAAGTTCGATGATGCGGTGAGCGACCAGTGGCTCATAAACCTACGTATCATAGCCACCATAGCCGTAGTGCTCGGTCACGTATTCCCCATCTTTGCCAACTTCAAAGGCGGTAAGGGCGTTGCGACGCTCCTCGGTGCCGGCACGGGTATCTATCCTCCTTTGGTGCTTATATGCTTCGGCGTGTGGTGTCTTGTATTTGCCATCTGGCACTACGTCTCGTTGGCTTCAATCACCGCGGGCTGCTGCTATCCTATCCTCGTGCTTATCTTCTCATTCATAAACCATAACCCAGAGGCTCCATTTATGAATGTCCCATTCATCATATTCTCTTGGACCGTAGGCGTTATGCTCGTATGGACACACCGCAAGAATATTGTTCGCTTGCGAGAGGGGACGGAGTCGAAGATATATATATGGCGCCCACCTCATAGGTAGAAACAATCTAATGTGGATATTTTGTCGTTGGACAACGCTTCCGAAATCCTCACATCAACATTTGATGTGAGGATTCATATATACAATCCCTCCAAACCTCCCTTTGATAAGGGAGGCTTGTGGCAGGGCACAGCCCTGCACACCTAAAGGTGTAAGCTCAATCTGAAATATCCGTGGATACATTAAACATATAAGAGTAGTTAGGTTCTCTAACTACTCTTATGCTCTGTCTAAGCTCTGCTGAGCGTAAATGTTCGCAACTTATCTACTCTTGATATAGTCGTAGTCGCGTTGCAGCTGCTCCTTAAGGTCGCTAATAGATGCGAAACGCTTCTCATCGCGTATGCGCTCGATAAGTGTCACACGCAGTCGGCGGCCATATAAGTCGCCCTTAAAATCTATAACATGGGTCTCGAGAAGTACCTCCTTGCCACCTACCGAGGGGCGTATGCCGATATTCGACATAGCCTTATATGTCACACCGTCGATGGTCACCGATGAGCGATAGACGCCTCGGCCTATATCCTCATAGCCATCAATCATCATATTTGCCGTGGGGAAGCCTAACGCGCGCCCTATCTTCTTGCCATGAATTACCTCTGCCTCAATTTCAATCATATTCATTCTTTTACTCTCTCCCTCTCTCTTAATAGACTCCCCGCATTGGGAAGTGCGACTTAACTCAACTAAAAATGAGGATGCGCCACATGTGCGTCATCCCCATATTTGTGCTATGCCTTGCGCTTGAGTCGCGCAATAGGTGTCTGCGAACCAATTACTGGATCGCCAATCTCCACAAAGAGCTCCGAGTCCTTGGGAATAAGAACATCGACACGCGAACCAAACTTGATGAAGCCAAGGCGGTCGTTCTGCTTAACATGCTTGCCTGGCTTGGCGTACGACACGATACGGCGTGCGATAAGACCTGCAATCTGACGCATAAGCACCTTGCGGCCATCCTTAAGGCGGATGACAGTTGTAGTGCGCTCATTCTCGGTAGACGACTTAGGATGCCATGCTACGAGGAAGCGGCCGTGGTGGTGCTTGGCATACTCTATCTCGCCACCAACAGGGAACCAGTTGATATGTACGTTGGTGATAGACATGAAGATAGATATCTGCAACATCTCGCAATCTACGTGCTCATGTTCGTGTACTACCTCGGTGACAACAACGCGGCCATCACATGGCGAGAATATAAGCTCGTCATCGTGAATCTGCACACGACGTGGCTCGCGGAAGAAGGCTGCAACGAAGAACCAGAATATGACCAAGAAGATAGCCAAGAACCACATGAAGTCGGCGAAGCTATCTATTAGCCAAAAGCCTAAGAACCATATCGCAAGGCACATCAAACCAGTGACGCCAATAATCTTATAACCCTCTTTATTAATCTTCATAATAGTATTGTAGTTTTAGGTTAGTTACTCTTCTACATTAGGTATATTAATAGGTATACGAAGGCGAATGGTGACGAAATGAGCACCGCATCGAAGCGGTCGAGCATGCCGCCATGACCTGGTAGAATGTTACCCGAGTCTTTGATATCTGCCTCGCGCTTAAACATCGACTCCACAAGGTCGCCCAAGACGCCTGTGACGGCAACAATAGCTGCCAAACCGAGCCACATAGCAACGCTACCGCCAACAACCGCAGAGCCCAAAGCACCCATACCAAGAGCGCCTACTACACCGCCGAAGAAGCCCTCCCATGACTTCTTGGGTGATATGCGCTCGCACATGCGGTGCTTACCCATGGTGACACCTACAAGGTAGGCACATACGTCGTTAGCCCAAACGATGAAGAGGTAGAAGAGGAAGGCCTCAGCCTGCCACTCGCCACCGCCCAACATAAGAGGTATTAAGAGCATCAGTGTGAGTGGTGAGGCTACATACCATATACCCATCAGCGTTGTTGCGATGTTGCGCAGCGGTGTCTTCGAGTTCTTGAAGAGCTCGATGATAAATATCGCGGGTATGAGTAGCACAAAGTATACTATGCCACCGATGATAAGTGCCCAGTCGGGACCCGCCTCACTGCCGTAGCCCACGAAGTGGAAGAAGCCTGTGAGGAATAGGGTGACACCAGCAACAAGGCCTGGGACATGTTGTGGCGATGACCCTGTGGCTGTGGCAAGACGGTAGAACTCCAACATGCCTACGAAGAGTATTACACCAAGCAATACGCCATAGCTATATCTGCCGCCATATGCTGCACCGAGTACCACAGCTAAAAGAACAGCTCCACTGAGTGTTCTTACCATTAGGTTACGCATCTTGTCACTCATTATTCACCCTCCTTATTCTCCCCATTGTCGGGTGTTATCTCATACTTAATCTCTACGTCGCCATCGGCAGCGTTCTCTGTTGTGGTTGTGTCCTCCTCCTTCTTGGGGCTCTCGGCCTCAAGGCGCTCCTTCTCTATCTGCTGTGCGCTCTTGCCAAGTATCGCCTCGATGTCCTCCGAGAAGATTGTCTCCTTCGAGATAAGCAGGTCGGCCATACGCTCGATATTCTCGCGCTCGGCGTCGATAATCTGGCGCGTGAGAGCCACAGCCTCATCTACCAAGCGACGTACCTCGCTGTCGATAAGCTCGGCTGTCTTCTCCGAGAATGGCTTGGTGAACATGTCGCGCTGACCTGTCGAGTCGTAGAAGCTGATGTTGCCTACAGCAGGACTCATGCCGTAGTATGCCACCATGGCATATGCCATCTTGCTTGTGCGCTCCAAGTCGTTGATGGCGCCGGTGCTGGTTATATCCATGAGTATCTGCTCCGAGATACGACCACCGAGCAAGCCCGCCATTTTGTGCATGAAGTGCTCTACATTGTGGTTTACGCGCTCCTCAGGTAGATACCATGTAGCACCTAATGCTCGACCGCGAGGGATGATGGTAATCTTAAGCACTGGGTCACAGTTCTTAAGACGCCACATCACCGTAGCATGACCCGCTTCATGGATGGCTGTTGCGCGGCGCTCCTGTGCGGTCATTGGCATGTTGCGGCGCTCCAAGCCACCTACGATACGGTCGATGGCTGCGAGGAAGTCCTCAATGGTGACGCAATCCTTATTGTTACGTGCAGCGATGAGGGCTGCCTCGTTACATACGTTGGCAATATCGGCACCCGCAAAGCCTGGTGTCTGCTTGGCAAGGAACGCACGGTCGAGCTCCTTCGCCAACTTGAGCTTCTTGAGGTGTACCTCGAATATCTGCTCACGCTCCTTGACATCAGGCAATCCTACCTCAATCTGACGGTCGAAACGGCCGGCACGCATAAGTGCCTTGTCGAGGATGTCAACGCGGTTTGTTGCCGCAAGAACGATGACACCTGTATTTGTCTGGAAGCCGTCCATCTCGGTGAGCAACTGGTTGAGGGTGTTCTCACGCTCGTCGTTGCCCGAGAAACCAGAGTTCTTACCACGTGCACGGCCAATGGCGTCAATCTCGTCGATGAAGACGATACATGGCGCAAGTTTCTTCGCCTGCTCGAAGAGGTCGCGAACACGTGATGCACCAACACCTACGAACATCTCTACAAAGTCGGAACCCGAGATTGAGAGGAATGGCACGTTGGCCTCACCGGCTACGGCCTTTGCAAGCAGGGTCTTACCTGTTCCTGGAGGGCCTGCGAGGAGTGCTCCCTTTGGTATCTTAGCACCCAAAGCCTTGTATTTGTCAGCCTTCTTGAGGAAGTCGACAATCTCCATAATCTCAATCTTTGCCTCCTCCAAGCCTGCTACATCCTTGAATGTTATGCGCTGCTTGGCATCCTTGTCCGATACGTGGGCGCGTGCCTTGCCGACATTCATAATGCCGCCGCCACCGCCACCACCGGCGCCGCGTGTCATGCTACGCATGATGAAGATCCATACCACGATGATAAGAATCCATGGTAGGAAGTCGATAACATAGTCCCAGAAGCCCTCCTCGGTGACGTTGTACTTAATCTTCACGCGGTGAAAGTTATCGGGAATGACGATGTTGTTAGGGTCAATCACGACCTCTATCTTACCATCACCATTATCCTCGACTGCCTTAGGCTCATCCGTAGTACTATTCTTATTCTCCTCTGCCTTTGCAGCCTTCTCCTCCTCTGTCAGTGTCTCCTCTGCTTCATCATTCGTTGCCTCGGCGGCCTCCTTTGCTGCCTCCTCTGCAGCCTGAGCCTGAGCCTGCATGGTGAGCATCATATAATGCTTAGCCTCGGCACGCTCAATCTGCTCGCGGAAGTCTTGAACATCGCCGCCAGTGTTGAATACTATCTGCGCTCCTGTCTTTGGCATCTTCTCGAAACGTGCATCGCCGGCCAAAGCCTCAATGCCCGCCTCGGTGAGGAATACCGATGCCTTCTCCTTGTCGAGAACATCAATGCGGTCGACATACCCCTTCTCGACAAGCTCGGTGACCATATCCCAGTCACCCTCGATAGGCTCCTCCTCCGAGCCTCCAAATATCGAGTATGCTATAATTACTACTGCCACAATAGCCCATAACCACATGAAGTTAAAGCGTGGCTTAGGCTGTGGCATCTGTGCTCTATTTGCCATCTCCTAAAAAATCTCTTTCAATAAAATCTTACTCACTAATCTCCAAACTCGTAACGCTTCATAGGTGCATCGGCCCATAACTCCTCCAAGCGGTAGAACTCGCGAAGCTCGGTCTGGAAGATGTGAACGATAACATCGGTGTAGTCCATAGCCACCCAAAAGGCGTTCTGGCGCCCCTCGACACGTGCTGGCCACTCGCCCATAACCTCAAAAACCTTCTCCTCGACGCTCTGCGAGATGGCGTCAACCTGTGTTGTTGAGTCGGCGTGGCACACCACGAAATGAGAGCATATGGCACCATCGAAACCCGACAAGTCGAGCGATACGATACCCTGACCCTTCTTGTCGTCGATGCCCTCGACTATTGCGTTAATCAACTTTTCTAAATTCTCCATATCTAATCTGTTTATTGTCACTTAATTAATCTCGTGTCTGTGCTTCGCGCATATATGCGTGCACGTAACGTGCAGACGATAAATCGTGCAAATATACATAAAATTTATGAAATATGAAACTATACGTGTGATTATTGAGAAATAGGCTACTAATACCGACCATCGTACAACTTGCTAAAACAGAGAGGCTGAATAAAGAGAGGCTGAATAAAAAGTGTATTTTGTCGTTACGCTCGCCCTCAAAATCCTCATTTACGCTGAGTAAACTGCGGTTTTTCGGGCTTCGCAGGCCTAAAACTACATCTTTTTCTTCAACCTTCATCAAAAAAAATGGGGATGGCTAATTTACTTTTTAGTCATCCCCATCAGTTATTGGCCCTCTAAAATAGTGGTTTTAGATTTTCTCCTGGTCGACGCAATTTAGGATAGTTTTGCGCAATGCTTCCACTATCGACTGCTTCACATATGTGCGGCTTACGGCGAGCGCAACACGACGCGATGTAGCCCCCTTGGCGATGCTCTTCACGCGGTTACGTCGAGCCTGAGGAATAAACTCTAAGGCCATCTCTGGAATGATGGTCATGCTCGACGTGCAGTCGACCATTCGCATAAGCGTATCGAGTGAGCCTGACTCGAAATAGAAGCGTGATGGAATGTTGCGTGCAGCCTGACATAGCTCCAATATCTGGTCACGCATGCAATTACCTCGGCTCAAGAGTATTAGCTCCTTAAAGTCGATATCTTCAATGCGGATATTTGAGCGCTCAAAGAGTGGGTGTGAGGGCGATACGTAGGCGTAGAAATGGTCGCTGAAAAGGTCGTGCTCGGTGATGCCCTCGCCACACGTTCCACTCGCCACAAGGGCGGCATCTATGCGGTCGTGTTTGAGCGCCTCGATGATGTCGGCAGTGACCATCTCGCTAATCTCCAACTCCACCTTTGGGTACTCCTTAACGAAGGTCGGAATAAACTTGTGAAGCAGGTATGGGGCGATTGTAGGAATTACACCAAGACGCATTTTTCCTGCCGTCTCGCCACGCATCTCTGCAACCGACTCGCGGATGTAGTTGTATGAGCGCAGAGTCTCGCGTGCCTGCTCCAAGACTACCTCGCCCACGGCCGTAGGGATGATAGGCTTCTTTGTGCGGTCGAGAAGTACTGCACCCAACTCCTCCTCAAGAGCCTTGATCTGCATAGATAGCGAAGGCTGTGTCACGAAGCAGTGCTCGGCGGCAACCGAAAAACTACCACAGTTGGCCACCGCCATCAGATATTCAAGCTGGATTATTGTCATATATCGTATAAGTTATTTGTGTTTGCTTGCCACAAAGTTATAATAAAAATTTATATATTGTATAATATTTTGTAAAACTTATCGAATTTTTGTTAAATTTGTCGCCTACATGTGTTATATATGTTGATGAAACAAGATTAACTTAAACAAAACGAGATAGTAAACTACTTATGAAGAAGATAATTCTTACGGGAGATCGCCCTACTGGTAAGCTGCATTTGGGACATTTTGTGGGTTCATTGGGACGTCGTGTTGAGTTGCAGAACTCTGGCGAGTACGACAAGATATTCATCATGATTGCCGATGCTCAGGCACTCACCGATAATGCCGACAACCCAGATAAGGTGCGTGAGAATATTATCGAGGTCGCCCTCGACTACCTATCGTGTGGCATTGATCCTGATAAGTCGACAATATTCATCCAGTCGTACGTGGCAGAGCTTACGGAGTTGGCCTTCTACTACATGAACCTTGTTACCGTACAGCGTCTTCAGCGCAACCCAACAGTGAAGGCTGAGATTCAGCTACGTGGCTTTGCTGAGCATGGCGAGAGCGATGAGAATCAGCAGCGTAAGGGTACGCCTGTGGGCTTCTTCACATACCCCATATCGCAGGCCTCGGATATCACAGCGTTCCGCGCTACGGTAGTCCCCGTTGGTGAGGACCAGGAGCCTATGATTGAGCAGACACGTGAGATTGTACACAAGTTCAACTCGGTATATGGCGAGACTTTGGTTGAGCCTCAGATTATGCTGCCATCGAACTCGGCATGTTTGCGTCTGCCTGGTACCGATGGTAAGGCTAAGATGTCGAAGTCGCTGGGCAACTGCATCTACCTCTCGGATAGTGCCGACGATGTGAAGAAGAAGGTAATGAGCATGTATACTGACCCTGACCACCTTCGTGTCGAGGACCCAGGTAAGGTTGAGGGTAATACCGTATTCACCTATCTTGACGCCTTCTCGCGCCCTGAGCACTTTGCAAAGTATCTGCCCGACTACGAGAACCTTGACGCCTTGAAGGAGCACTACCGTCGTGGTGGTCTTGGCGATGTTAAGGTTAAGCGCTTCCTTATCGCCGTGCTCGAGGAGTTGTTGCAGCCTATCCGTGAGCGCCGTAAGCACTATGAGCAGCATATCGAGGAGGTATACGAGATACTACGTCGTGGCTCAGATGAGGCGCGTGCCGCTGCTGCCGAGACCTTGGCAGATGTGCGCCGTGCAATGCGCATAAACTACTTCGAGGATAGAGAGCTTATCGAGCGTCAGGCGGCCGACTATCGCAAGTAGGAGATTGCCTACCGCCACACTCCAAAACATCGAACATGAGTACACCAACTCCAAATATTAGGGAGCGCATATACACCCTTATCCAATCGGCATCACAACGTCTCTCGGGTGCTCAGATGATGGCTATCCTTGCCGTCATCGTGGGTCTCTTTGCCGGTGTCGGTGCCTATGTCTTTAACACGTTGCTCCACTTTGTGTCGCACTCGCTGACATCGTGGACACCTGTCGA
Source organism: Rikenellaceae bacterium (assembly GCA_015059955.1). Classification (GTDB taxonomy): domain Bacteria; phylum Bacteroidota; class Bacteroidia; order Bacteroidales; family Rikenellaceae; genus Alistipes. The sequence goes on along the minus strand of SUZK01000005.1, from coordinate 68,461 downwards.
CCAGGCGCAGTGGCTCTACTTGGTATACCCAGGTATAGGTATCATCCTCGCCACGCTCTTCGTTAAGTACATCGTCAAGGATGGCATCTCGGAGGGTGTGACACGTGTGCTATATGCCATGTCGCGTAAGGACTCGCGCATCGCAGGTCATAACTGCTGGTCGTCGATAGTGGGTGGTGCTACGACCATCGGCTTTGGTGGCTCGGTAGGTCCTGAGGCCCCTATCGTGCTTACGGGTGCTGCCCTCGGCTCGAACGTAGGTAAGTTCATGCGCCTAAACTACAAAAACATCACGCTGCTGCTATGCTGCGGCGCGGGTGCTGCTGTGGCGGCAATCTTCAAAGCCCCCATCACTGGTGTAGTCTTCGTCATCGAGATTCTTATGCTCGACATCACCTCGAAGTCTATCATACCACTGCTCTTGGCGTCGGTGACGGCGACAATCACCTCGCTTATCCTGCACGGCTTCTCGCCAATTATTGCCGTAACGCTGAGCGAGGCCGATATGTTCCAGGTGCCACAGATACCACTCTTCGTGTTGTTGGGTTGCTTCTGCGGCATTATGGCATACTACTTCACCTCTGTCAACTCGCTTGTGGGTGGCTTCTACAACTCGATGAAGAGCCAGTGGCGTAAGTGGTTGTACGCGGGTGTTAGTCTCGGCGTGCTCATCTTCATCTTCCCACCCCTCTATGGTGAGGGCCACGATAGCTTCGGCGCTCTGATGTCGGGTGAGACAGATGTACTCTTCAACAATACGCTCTTCTATGGTCTTAGCGATGCCGACTGGTTCCTCATCGTCTACCTCATCGCCGTGATGCTCTTCAAGGTTATCACCATGGCAACGACAAATGCGGCGGGTGGTGTCGGTGGTACCTTCGCACCTTCGCTCTTCGTGGGCGCCTTTGCTGGTGCGTCGCTTGCGGTAATATGTCGTGGCGTCTTCGACTGGGATGTGTCAATCACCTCGTTCACCCTTGTAGGTATGGCGGGCGTGATGTCGGGTGTCATGAAGGCCCCACTAACATCCATCTTCCTCATCGCCGAGCTCTCGAATGGCTACGGCCTCTTCATCCCGCTGATGATAGTGTCGGGTATATCGTTTGCCGTTAACTTCGGCCTCGACCGTGACTCCATATACACCAAGCAGCTGCGTATGCGTGGTGAGTTGCTCACGCACGACAAGGACTCGTCGGCATTCGTATTCTTGCGTCTCGACGAGCTTATGGAGACCGACTTCATACGCCTCAGGGAGAGTACCACGTTGGGCGATGTGGTCAACATCATCTCGAGTGCGCGCCGTAACATCTTCCCCGTTGTCGACAACTACGGCAAGCTGCTGGGCATAGTGCAACTCGACGACCTGCGCCACGATATGTTCAACCGCGATAAGTGGGGCACGTCGATAATGAACTATATGATACAGCCGCCCGATAAGATAGAGAGTAGCGACTCGATACAGAGCATTATGCCACGCTTCGAGCAGGGCAAGACATGGATGCTCCCTGTTGTAGATAACGAGAACCACTACAAGGGCTTTATCTCGAAGTCGCGAATACTGAATGCCTACCGCGAGGCGCTCGTAAACGTATCGCAGGCAGACTAAACTACTAAATTAGCAATTAGCAATGTGCATACTGCTACTAAAAAAGATAATTTATAAAACAAGATAAACATGGCATTACAATGTGGAATTGTTGGACTCCCAAACGTGGGTAAGTCGACACTATTTAACTGTTTGTCGAATGCGCGTGCGCAGGCGGCAAACTTCCCATTCTGCACCATCGAGCCTAACGTTGGTGTAATCACCGTACCCGACGAGCGCCTTACAAAGCTCGTAGAGATTGACAACCCCAAGCGTGTGGTGCCTACCACCATTGAGATTGTCGATATCGCAGGTCTTGTGAAGGGCGCATCTAAGGGTGAGGGTCTCGGTAACAAGTTCCTCGCAAACATCCGCAACACAAACGCCATAATCCACGTGTTGCGATGCTTCGAGAACGAGAATATCACCCATGTAGATGGCACAGTAGATCCCGTGCGCGATAAGGGTATCATCGACACCGAGCTTCAGCTCAAGGACCTCGAGACCATCGAGAACCGCATAGGCAAGTGCCAGAAGCAGGCAACAGCGGGCGACAAGAACGCTAAGCGCCAGTACGATATCCTTTGCCGCTATAAGGAGGCATTGGAGCAAGGTCTCTCGGCGCGTACCGTGGAGCTTACAGCCGAGGAGCGAAAGGCGGTATGGGATCTCAATCTCCTCACCGACAAGCCTGTACTCTACGTATGTAACGTCGACGAGGCATCGGCCGTGTCAGGCAACGTACATACCGAGGCGGTGAAGGCTGCCATAGCCTCTGAGCATGCCGAGATGCTTATCGTAGCAGCCTCTGCTGAGGCCGACATCGCCGAGCTTGAGAGCTACGAGGAGCGTCAGCTGTTCCTCCAGGATATGGGTCTTGAGGAGTCGGGCGTGAGTCGTCTTATCAAGGCTGCATACCGCCTACTCGACCTCCAGACATTCTTCACCACAGGTGCTGACGAGAGCCGCGCATGGACCTTCCGTCGTGGCATGAAGGCCCCCGAGACTGCGGGTATCATCCACACCGACTTTGAGCGAGGCTTCATCCGTGCCGAGGTAATCAAGTATGCCGACTACGTTGAGCTTGGCTCCGAGCGCGCTTGTCGTGATGTGGGTAAGATTGGCATCGAGGGAAAGGAGTATGTAGTTGAGGATGGTGATATAATGCACTTCCTCTTCAACGTATAATTTTGTTGTGATAAGGCATCATCTACTGCCGCTAACGAATTATCTCGTCAATGGGCAGTACGCCAAGTACAGCCCATCGCCTCGAAATTCGCCGAGCGTTGTATCTGATACCTTCTAACAACAAAATATTGCTGCGATAAGGGGCTATCTTCGAAGCTTTGCTTGTCTGAAAAATGCTCATTTACTCCAAGTAAACTCCGCTTTTTCAGACTGCGACAAATCTCCAAATCTAACCCCTTCTAACAACAAAACTTTGCTGTGATAAGGGGCTATCTTCGAAGCTTTGCTTGTCTGAAAAATGCTCATTTACGTCAAAACAAAAAATGAGAGTTTATGGAATTTAGGGAGATTAGTGAATGAAGCGTTCCTAACAATCCTGACAGCAGGGTCAAAAGCCGTAAATTGTTTAACTGTTGCGCGGAGCAACACAAAACCTAAAATACTATGAGCGACACAACAAACAACACTGGCGCTATGAAGGGCCTTTGGAAGTATGTGATTTTCTCGGCTGCAATCATCATTGCTGCTGTGGTGCTATCTATGGCATATACCCAGAAGTACAAGGCGCAGCCAGGCACCATCACCGTAACTGGCCTCGGCGAGATGGAGTTTACATCAGACGTAATAGCCATCCAGGGAGCTATTCGTGTGAACAACGTAGATGCGGCAGAGGGCTACCGCGAGTTGATGCAGCAGCGCGATATGCTTATCTCATACATTGAGCAGAATGGTGTCTCTGCGAAAAGCCTATCTTTCGGCATGCCATCAACATACAAGCAGTATGAGACCATATACCAAGATGGTGAATATATGGGTCAGAAGTTCTCGCACTACTTAATATCTTCGTCGTTCGTGATAGAGTCTACCGACTTAGACAAGGTAGAGAGCGTAGCACAGCAGCTCCCAGCACTCATCGAGAAGGGTGTAAACATCGAGGTGGAGGAGCCTCTATACTACTTCACCAAGCTCGACAACCTCAAGCACGACCTTATAGCAAAGGCGGCGGCTGATGCCAAGGCACGTGCCGAGCAGATTGCCTCGAACTCGGGTGTGAAGCTCGGTGAGCTCAACGACTCGCGTGCTGGTGTATTCCAGATTACATCGGTGAGCGGCAACGAGGAGTTCTCGGCAGGTGGCATCTACAACCTCACATCGCGCGACAAGAAGGCGCGTGTGACCGTGCGCTCGGTATTCACCATCGCGGAGAAGTAGTGCAACATATGACATAAAACAAGTAACAACATAACCATTGAATAGAAATATGAATCGTGAAGTAAGAGTGCGTTTCGCGCCCAGTCCCACTGGACCTCTCCACATTGGTGGCGTGCGCACAGCATTGTACAACTATCTATTTGCACGTCGTCATGGCGGCAAGATGATACTACGTATCGAGGATACCGACTCACAGCGCTTCGTACCTGGCGCTGAGGAGTATATAATAGAGTCGCTCAACTGGTGCGGCGTAGAGATTGACGAAGGTGTTGGTGTGGGTGGTCCACATGCGCCATATCGTCAGAGCGAGCGCAAGGAGATATATCTCAAGTATGCCAAGCAGCTTATAGATGCTGGCTGGGCATACTACGCCTTTGATACCCCTGAGGAGCTCGACGCCTTGCGTAGTCAGGCTGAGCAGGAGGGCAGAACATTCGCATACAACTACGAGGTGCGCGAGAAGCTCCCTACATCACTTGTGCTTAGCAAGGAGGAGGTTGAGGCGCGCATCGTGCGTGGCGACCAGTGGGTGGTGCGCTTCAAGATGCCCGAGAACGAGGTTGTCAAGATGGATGACCTCATCCGTGGCCATGTAGAGGTGAACACCTCGACACTCGACGACAAGGTGTTGTACAAGTCTGCTGACTCGCTACCTACATACCACCTCGCAAACATCGTCGATGACCACCTTATGGAGATATCGCACGTCATACGTGGTGAGGAGTGGCTGCCATCGTTGCCCTTGCACTACCTGCTATACCGTGCCTTCGGCTGGTCGGACACCCAACCCGAGTTCGCGCACTTACCTCTCTTGTTGAAGCCTACGGGTGGCGGTAAGCTCTCGAAGCGAGATGGTGACAAGATGGGTTTCCCCGTATTCCCACTATTCTGGACATCACCTACGGGTGATACAGCACGTGGCTACCGTGAGGATGGATACCTCCCAGAGGCCTTTATCAACATGTTGGCACTCCTTGGCTGGAATCCTGGTACCGAGCAGGAGATATTCTCTATGCAGCAGCTTATCGACGCCTTCTCGTTGGAGCGCGTATCTAAGGCTGGCGCTCGCTTCCAGCCCGACAAGGCTAAGTGGTTCAACGCCCAGTATATGCACAACCTCACCGACGAGCAGCTTGCACCCATCATGCAACCAATACTCAAGGAGCATGGTGTCGAGGTGTCGGATGAGTTGGCAGGGCGTGCTGCGGGCATCATGAAGGAGCGTGTGACACTCACAACCGAGTTGTGGGACCTCACGTCGTTCTTCTTTGTAGCCCCTGAGGAGTATGACGAGAAACTTGTAAAGAAGCAGTGGAAGGGTGATAATGTCTCAATGCTCAAGGCACTCAGAAGCCTGCTCCTCACCATCGACGATTTCTCAAAGGAGAACACCGAGACTGTCGTACGTGCGTGGATTGAGACCAATGGCTACTCATTAGGCCAGGTGATGAACACCTTACGCCTTGCGCTCGTTGGTGCTGGTAAGGGTCCTGGAATGTTCGATGTTACGGAGTTCTTGGGTCGCGAGGAGTGCATTAAGCGTATCGACAACCTCTTTGAGAATGTAGCACCTCAACTATAATCGTTATGGAGATTTTTCAGCATATTTGGGGCTCGACACCCGAGGGTGAGGCCATCATTCTCTATACCATGCGCAACAGCCGTGGCTCGGAGGTGCAGCTATGTAACGTGGGCGCTTCGATAGTTAGCGTCAAGTATGCCGACCGCAATGGCAATATCGACGATGTGGCACTCGGCTACAAGGATTGCATGAGCTACTTTGGCGATGGTGCTGCAAGTGGCAAGAGCGTAGGCCGTGTGGCGGGACGTATCGCACGTGGTCACCTCGTTGTCGATGGCGTGGAGTATCGCCTTGAGGTCAACAATGGCCCTAACCACCTTCATGGTGGCACCAAGGGCTATGCCAACTGCTACTGGGAGAGCCGCATCGAGACCAATAGGGTAGTCTTCTCGCGCATCTCGGAGGATATGGAGCAGGGCTATCCTGGTGAGCTTATGGTGGAGGCTGTGTATGACTTCGATGATGAGGATAACCTCGAGATTACATACCTCGCAAAGGGTAATAAGAATACCGTTGTCAACCTTACGAACCACCTCTACTGGAACCTCCACGGCGAGGGTTCGGGTAAGACAATCCTCGACCATGAGTTGCAGCTAAACTGCTCGAAGGTCTTGGAGATGGATACGGTGCAGATACCAACAGGTGTGATTCTCGATGTTAAGAATACACCACTCGACTTTACCTCGTGGCGTCGCTTTGGCGATGAGATAGATGCCGAGTTCAACAACATGCGTAACTTCCGTGGCTACGACCACTGCTTTGTTGTCGACGGCTGGAAGAAGAATATCCTTGCCGAGGTGGGCGAGTTGCGTTGTGAGGCTACGGGCCGTAGAGTGAAGATACTATCGTCGCAGCCCGTAGCGGTGCTCTATACGGGTAACTGGCTTGCTGGTGGCTGTCCCGTGACCAAGTCCGACTCTCGTTACGAGGACTACGCGGGTGTGGCTATCGAGTGTCAGGCATATAGCGATGCTGTGAACCACCCCGACTTCCCATCTATCGAGCTTAAGGCGGGTGAGCTTTACTGCAACAAGATTGTCTTCCAGCTCGGTACGTTCTAAGCTGTCGGCTACGACTATTGAGAGCGAAATTTTAACACATAAGTGTTAAGGTTTCGCTTTTTTTTGTATATTTGTGGCTAAAGTGTGAACATGAAATAAACTTAATACAACCAAAATGAACAGATTTTTTCTATTAACCATTCTTGCATTTGCGCTGACGGCGTGTGTGAAGGAGCGTGTTGACGATATTTCGAAAGAGGTGGAGTCGACAAATAAGGTCTTCAACTGGAGCGAGGATGCCGCTAAGGGCCGCCTTATGGTGCGCCTTGTTGAGGGTGCTGAGGGTATCAGTGTCGATGGTATCGACCTTAGGGTAGAGCCTTTGTTCCCCACAAAGACGGGCAGCGCGAAGCTCAACCGCTGGATGCTTGTGCATTTCGACGAGACGTTGGATTTGCGAAGTGTTGCCGAGGCTATCGCCAAGGATAGTGGCGTTGAGCGTGTAGAGTTCGATTTGCCTATGAAGCGCATATCGAGCGAGGCACTGCCTATGCCTACGTCGCGCCCTGAGCCTACACGCTCTGTGGAGATGCCATTCGATGACCCTGAGCTACCGTGGCAGTGGCACTACTACAACGATGGCTCGGTAAGCGATAAGTGCGTTGTGGGTGCGGATATCAACCTGCTCAATGCATGGAAGTATACCGCAGGCGACCGTCGTGTTGTTGTGGCAGTGATGGATGGCGGTATTATGTGTGATCACCCCGACCTTAAAGATAATATGTGGGTTAACGAAGCGGAGCAGAATGGTCAGTTAGGTATTGACGATGATAGCAACGGCTATGTTGATGATATCTATGGCTATAACTTCGTTAGGGGCTCTGGCAAGATTACTTCTGATGATCATGGAACACATGTGGCGGGAACCATCTCTGCGGTGAACAACAATGGTTACGCTGTATGTGGTATCGCTGGTGGTACGGGTAATAACGATGGTGTTCGCCTAATGTCTATCCAGATTTTCGAGGGTGATGAGGGGTGCTATACACATCAGATTGCACAGGGCTTTCATTATGCTGCTGACAATGGCGCTGTGCTTATCAATAACTCGTGGGGCTACGACCCTGGTGTCTACATCTCGGATAATGAGTTTGAGAATTACGACTCAGTGCTAAAGAACGCTATCGACTACTTCCAGTCGAATGCTCGCTTGGAGGGCATTATGGAGGGTGGTGTGGCAATCTTTGCTGCGGGCAACGAGATGTATCATCAGCCATGCTATCCAGGTGCTTACCACGAGTATGTCTGCGTAACGGCAATGGCATCGGACTACACCGCGGCAAGCTATACTAACTTCGGTCCTGGTTGTAATGTTGTAGCACCAGGTGGTGATGCCGTATATGGCACTATAACATGTATATCATCAACATCGACATCCCTAAGATATGGCTACGAATATATGCAAGGAACCTCTATGGCTACGCCTCATGTTACGGGCTGCGCCGCTCTTGCACTGTCGTATGCTCTCAAGCAGGGTTATACGCTTACCCCTGACTACCTGCGCGCACTTATTCAGACATCGGTACACGATATAAACCAATATCAGACAGGTTCAAAGCCCTATTATGATTATGATAGTGGTGGATACTACGATATGGCTCTTGCGCACTATGCAAGAAAACTTGGTGCGGGGTATATCGATGCCCACCTCTTGCTTATGCAGATGGACTCGACGCCATGTCTCTACATCAAGAGTGGCATTGCAGCATCACTATCGCTTGATGAATACTTCGGTGCTGGCTCTAAGGATTTAGCTTATCAGGGCTGCGAGGTGTCGGACGAGGTGCGCGATGCTTTAGGTATGCAGGGTAAGCCACGTATCGAGAACGGCATGCTCTCTATTCAGTGTAACAAGCCAGGCTCAGGTCGTATAAAGGTTCTGGCTATCATCGGTGGCGATATCGTTGGTGGTGGCGACATAATGGGTGGTATGGTCGTAGAGCGTGAGTTCGAGCTCGTTGTTCGTGGCGTAAAGGCCGAGAATGGCGGTTGGCTATAACTGCTCAATTAGAAATTAGTAACAAGAAATTAGCAATATGAGAAGATACCTATATATACTATTGGGTGCATTGACAGTTGCATCGTGCGAGCCTACGCCAACACCTGCACCAGCTCCAGAGCCTGTTGTCGAGTATCACTTTGGAGAGATGACAGCCGAGACTACGGAGACGAGTGCAACCATTACGGCAGATATACCATATAAGACGATAGATGGCGTTAAGGACGATAGCGCCACCTTCAAGCTTGGCTATCACGCAAATAATGATGTTGATACCTTTGTTGAGGAGTATAGTGTCGAGGGCAGCAAGGCGATATTCGTGATTGACAACCTTACGGCAGATACCAAGTATGTAGCTCGCCTCTATATCGATGATAAGATGAGCGAGGAGTTGGGCTTTGCAACCAAGCAGCATACGCCTGTATGTGAGATTACGTGCGATGCAACGGTTGAGGCCAAGGGTATTATGGCAACCATCGCGCTTGACAACGTAGCCTACATCGTCGACGGAGAGGCGCAGGAGGTTGAGAGTGTTAAGTTGGAGTATGCACGTAGACGCTCGGAGCTTGAGTGGATAGAGGTGGATATGACCAAAAAAGAGAGTGTAACACTCCCCGAGGAGGGTGGCGAGTACCTTGATGAGAGTAGTACATATCTCTATCGTGTGACTATCACTCCTGCAAATACGGAGTTTGAGCCTATGACCACCGAGGAGCAGAAGTTCGAGACCGAGTATGCCGAGGTTACGGCCGAGATATCAAAGCCCGATGTGGCTATCGTAGGTGATAATATCGAGTTTGTTGTCGAGAGCGTCAAAGTGTGGTTCGATGGCGTGGAGCGTCCCGACTACCACTACTTGGAGTACTTCGTATACTATCGTGAGCCAGGTGGCGAAGAGGCATATTGGGAGAATAAGGCTGAGGTTGAGCTAAACGATGGCGGCATAAGCCTATCACTTTCCTTGTCATCGTTCGAGCGAGGTCAGGAGTATGAGTTTGCGGGAGCTGTTGTTGCGGGAGCTGAGCGAAAGGTGCGCCTATCGGATATTGTGACAATCACAATCCCTAAGGAGGAGACTCCAACACCGCCAACGCCTCCGACTCCCCCTGTCGGTGGTGATGTTGACACATCGGATTTGGTGGGCACATGGCACCTAACGCAGTGGCGTGGTGCTGAGCCATCGTTTGATGTATATCTCTCTATTACTGAGGATGGCGTGGTTGAGCTATGGCAGCGTATCGAGAGTCGCGAGTGGGAGCTGTTTTATAGCACCGTGAGCTTCGAGAATGGTGTAATCGCTGGCGTATATAGCGATGGCGTAGCGTGGAGCACCTCGTATGTCGTAGAGGTTGCAGATGATACAATGACGTGGACAGATGCGTATGATTCTACGGATATCTCGGTATATACACGCTCAGAGCTGCCCGACGATATTAATGATGTGACAACGACGCGCGCAAGTGTAAGCAGTGTGGGCTTCTTATAATGGGACGAGGTTTTGCCCCAATATAGAGGGCGAAACCTGCATTACACAAAGAGGCTGAATAAAAAGCGTATTTTGTCGTTATGCTCGCCCTCAAAATGCTCATTTACGTCGAGTAAACTCCGCTTTTTCGGGCTTCGCAGGCCTAAAACTACATCTTTTTCTTCAACCTCCTAACAAATTGGGGGTGGCTAAAATACTTTTTAGTCACCCCCTTTGTGTGTCGTGTGTGGTCGTTTACTTAACCTCCTCGAACTCTACATCCTCAGGCTGTGCCTTTTGCTCGCCGCCCTGCTGTGCGCCGCCGTTAGGCTGACCCTGTGCCTGCTCTGCCTGCTGCTGTGCGTACAAGTCCTGTGATGCAGCCTGCCATGCAGCGTTGAGTGCCTCGATAGCGCTGTCGATAGCGGCGATATCCTGTGCCTTGTGTGCCTCCTTGAGCTTGCCAAGAGCATCCTCGATAGCCGACTTCTTGTCTGCTGGAAGCTTGTCGCCATACTCCTTGAGCTGCTTCTCGGTAGCGAAGATGTTAGAGTCGGCAGCGTTAATCTTCTCTACGCGCTCCTTCTCCTGCTTATCCTTCTCCTCGTTAGCCTTAGCCTCGTCGCGCATACGCTGAATCTCTGCGTCGGTAAGACCACTCGATGCCTCGATACGAATCTTCTGCTCCTTGCCTGTACCCTTATCCTTTGCCGATACGTTGAGGATACCGTTGGCGTCGATGTCGAACGTAACCTCAATCTGTGGCACACCACGTGGTGCTGCTGGGATGCCGTCGAGGTTGAACTGACCGATAGACTTGTTGTCGCGAGCCATAGGACGCTCACCCTGGCATACGTTGATGGTCACGGTAGGCTGGTTGTCGGCAGCGGTCGAGAATACCTCGCTCTTGCGTGTAGGGATAGTGGTGTTAGCCTCGATAAGCTTTGTGAAGACACCACCCAAAGTCTCGATACCGAGTGAAAGAGGTGTCACGTCGAGCAACAATACATCCTTAACCTCACCTGTGAGCACACCACCCTGGATGGCAGCACCTACGGCAACAACCTCGTCAGGGTTTACCGAGCGGTTAGGTGCCTTGCCGAAGAACTCCTCTACGACGCGCTGGATGGCAGGAATACGTGTTGAACCACCCACAAGGATAACCTCGTCAATCTGACCTGCTGTGAAGCCAGCGTCACGCAATGCTATGCGGCATGGCTCGATGGTCTTCTGCACAAGGTGGTCGCAGAGCTGCTCGAACTTAGCACGTGTGAGAGTCATCACAAGGTGCTGTGGGATGCCGTTAACAGGCATGATGTATGGGAGGTTGATGTCGGTTGTTGTTGCTGACGAAAGCTCAATCTTTGCCTTCTCGGCAGCCTCCTTAAGACGCTGCAACGCCATAGGGTCCTGACGAAGGTCGATGTGGTGCTCAGCCTTGAATGCCTCGGCCATGTAGTCGATAAGCACGTGGTCGAAGTCGTCACCACCGAGGTGGGTATCACCATTCGTAGACTTAACCTCGAAGACACCGTCGCCAAGCTCCAAGATAGAGATATCGAATGTGCCACCACCAAGGTCGTATACTGCAATCTTCATCTCGTTCTGCTTCTTATCAAGACCGTATGCAAGTGCAGCAGCAGTAGGCTCGTTGATGATACGGCGTACCTTGAGACCTGCAATCTCACCAGCCTCCTTTGTTGCCTGACGCTGTGAGTCAGAGAAGTATGCTGGCACGGTGATTACAGCCTCAGTTACCTCCTGGCCGAGGTAGTCCTCGGCAGTCTTCTTCATCTTCTGAAGGGTGATTGCCGAAATCTCCTGTGGGGTGTACTGACGACCGTCGATCTCTACACGTGGTGTGTTATTATCGCCCTTGACGATGGCGTATGGTGCACGCTTGATATCCTCGGTTACGTTGTCGTAGCGCTCACCCATGAAACGCTTGATAGAGAATACCGTGCGCTTAGGGTTGGTGATAGCCTGACGCTTTGCAGGGTCTCCCACCTTACGCTCGCCACCCTCGGTGAAGGCAACTACCGATGGGGTAGTGCGATGACCCTCAGCATTTGGAATAACTACGGGCTCATTGCCCTCCATAACTGCAACACATGAGTTGGTTGTACCTAAGTCGATACCAATAATCTTGCTCATAATCTAATTGTTTATTTGTTAATCACTCTTTTACACTTTTGGTTGTCGAGCACCACGCTGCGCTCAACGCTTAGGGAGTGAACAAATGGTATACCAAACAACGAAATGTGCCAACAATGACATATTGATATATATAGGTGTGACAAAATGTGTCGAGAGGTGACAGACTAACTGACATTTTGGCAGAAGAGAGCGCTGTCCTGCGACAACGCTCTCTTCTGCATCTTTGAACTTTTATCTTTTTACTTAAATAGCACCCATAGCTTGGTGATTAGCTGGGCGATGATGGGTACATCGGAGCCGCCACCGCGTATCTGTGCGCCACGCACTGCCTTCGCTAACCAAGGGTACTCCTTGAAGAGGTCGAGTCGATAGAATATTGAGTACCAGCCAGCTTGCATCAGGATATCGTCGAAGATGCAGGCCACGGGGTTTCTATCGGCAGGCACATCGCGGTACTTCTCGTAGAGGTCTATGAAGTTGAGTGCATACTCTCTTTTGCGCTTGCGGCGATGGTGGCCTGTGAGTGCGTTAGGGTTACCCTTGCGGTAGTGGTATACATTCTCGTCGAGGTAGGCAACGCTCTTGGAGTAGCCCACGAGCTGTGTCGAGACGTAGCAATCCTCGGCATAGCCATACTTTGGAACGTATATGGTATTCTCGGTATAGAGGCTGCGGCGCACACACTTATTGCACAGCGAGCCGAACGAGCGGTGGTTGTACATATTGCGTACAAACTCGCGCTGGGTACCATTAGCATAGCTGCGGTCACGCTTGATACTCGAGCGTGAGGGGTACTCCTTGACGTAGTTGAAGTAGACGATGTCGGCATCCGTAGCGACAATCTTGGCGGCTATCTTCTCTATTGCTCCCTCCGAGAGCCAGTCGTCTGAGTCCACATGATAGATATAGTCACCCGTAGCATTGTCGATACCCGTGCGGCGTGCTGCGGGGAGGCCTCCGTTCAGCTTGTGGATAATCTTTATCTGTGGGCGTAGGTGCTCATACTTATCGGCGATAAGAGCCTCGAGAAGCTCTATCGAGCGATCCTTTGTGCCGTCGTTGACGAAGATAAACTCTATGTGTGGATACGACTGTGATAGTACCGTGTCAGCAAACTCGACGATATATTGCTCAACACCATATATAGGTGCTATGATAGATATTTTAGGTGTGTTATTCATGAACTAATGATTAATGCTATTTAATACGGCCACTCTGCATCTTATACTCGTAGGAGTGGCGACCCTCAGCGCGGAAGTCATCGTGGTAGCGCTGCAACACCTCTCTGAATACCTCGTCGTAGAGGGGTATGAAGAGATCGTCTTTAGCCCATAGGTGGGTGACTATCTGCTCGGCAAGAGGTCGTGTGGCGCTTATGTCGTTGGCTCCGTTATAAAATGCCGTGCCCTTTATCGAACCTGGCGATATGTTAAGCACCCTGTTTGTTGTGCCACACATCTCAAGCTCGACGTTTAGACTCTCGATGAATATCTTAAGGGCGGCCTTCGTAGCACCATATACGGCGAATAGGGGCGACGACATGAATCCCGCGATGCTACCCATAACAGCGCAGTAGAAGTCATCCGTAGCCCGCAGACGTGCGCTAAAGTGGTGTATGATGCGTATTACGGCGGTGCTGTTCACCGCGAAGCTATCTACGATATGTTGCTCGTCGATGTCGGCGAAGTGCGACAGACGGCCGAAGCCTGCGGTGATGATAAGAGTATCGATATCGGCGAAGGTGTCGAAGAGCGAGTAGTCCTCCGAGCGTAGGTCGAAAGCTCTATACTCGAACTTAGGGTTGTCATGCTCCTTGGCGATGGCGGCTCTGTCGACGATGTATATACGCTCGAAGCGCTCATCCTCGGCAAGGAGTGTCGCTAATGTGAGGCCTATGCCATTGGCACCACCAACAACTAATGCTCGTCTCATAGCTCGTAGAAGTTTTCGCGGTGGGTGAATTGCTGCATTATGCGCGCTATGGCAATGCTCTCTTGTGGGCGTAGGCGTGCCGAGCTCATGCGGCGGTTGACGATGCAGGCGACAAACTCCTGAAGCTCATATCGTAGGCCTGGCTCATCCCACTTGTAGAAGTACTTCTTGTTTAGGTTCTGGTCCTCGTAGCGTAGCTCGAAGTAGTCGGTCTTCCACCATGGCGATGGAACATAGGCGTAGCCCTTGGTGCCTGATATGACGAGGTTACCCTCGGTCTTAACGCCCAAGCCGAGCTGGAACGATGCCACAGCACGGTCGTAGAGCACAATACCTCGCGTGTAGATATCCACACCGTCGCCATTGAGACGGCTATAAAGGTTGATATTGTGATAGTTAGTGCCAAGCAACTTGATGATAGGTAGCAGTGGGTACGAGCCCATCTCGTAGAGTGAGCCTCCTGCTTGTGTAGGGTCGAGCTCGCGACGTAGGTTCTCCTCGCCCCATAGCTTCGACTCCGATGCGTCGATGCCCACAACATCACCTATAAGACCACTCTTAATGAGCGTAATAAGGTGGTTGAATGCTGGAGAGTAGGCGGTTTTGTTTGCCTCCAACAGCACCACGTCATGCTCCTCGGCAAGGCGATATAGCTCCTCGGCCTCATCACCACTGAGCACCATAGGTGTCTCACACAACACATGGCGACCATGCTCCAAGGCATACTTCGCCTGCGCATAGTGCATAAGGTGTGGCGTAGCGATATATACGGCGTCGACCATCTCGACAAGCTCCTCATAATTTTCGGTAATAACGCTCTCAGGCGTTGCAATACGCTCGGCTGCACCCCTATCAATGTCGTAGAGGGCGGCAAGATGCACGGCATCGACCTTAGTGGTCTCGGCAACAAGCCTCTCGGCAATACGACCACACCCCACAACGCCAAGGCGCACTACAACCTCGCTTTCGGCGCGTAGCATCGTCGACGAAACGCCTTCGGTGCGGGGCAGATATACCACCTCGCAGTACTCCTTAAGGTAGTCGAACTTACCCTCCCAGTCGGAGCCTATGGCGAAGATGTCGACATCGTATTTGAGGATGTCGTCAATCTTCTGACCCACATAATCCTCGATAATCACCTCGTCTACGAAACCCGTAGCCTTTACAGCCTCGACACGCTCCAAAACGTTGTTACGCACGTTGAGCTTGCCGCGTTCACGGTCGAAGCTGTCGTTGGTAACACCCACTATAAGGTGGTCGCCAAGGGCCTTAGCACGGCGTAGTAGGTTGATATGACCCTCGTGTAGTAGGTCGTACGTGCCGTATGTAATAACCTTTTTCATTCGATTGTTTATGCTTGTTTGCCGTATATCTCGCGCAGATACTCCTTGCAGTGTATACAGCGTTTTATCGTTTCGTCGTTGGGTAGCTTGCGCCAGTCACCATAGACCCTTGTGAGGTAGGCATCCATATCTCGTGGCACGGGAAAGGAGTCTCCCTCGAATGTGGCCGTAGTGAGTGGGAAGGTATCCTTCGCAAGGAATGTGTGGCGTGACCATCCCTGTCCCAATGAGTAGTGATACTCGCCCTTGGGGTTGATAAGACCTATGAGGCGCAGTACGGGGAAGATTATGCCTAAGCATAGTAGCTCGATGAGGCGTATCAGAGGCTTGCGCAACCATCCCCATCGTATGTACGATGTGAGGTGCTGGATATTGCCATAAATGGTGCTCGCTGCCTTTGCCGCAAAGAAGCTCGTCTTCTCGATGGTGAAGATATCGAAGCCTATGCCGCACCATTTGTAGTAGTCGTAGCGTCTGCCTGACGACTCTATGCGCCCTGCGCGCTTGCGGTACTTGCCGAAGCAGTTGACATACTCCACATCGCTACGCATCGAGTGTAGCACATAGTCGGGGTCGTTCTGCTTGCGTAGTATTCGCTCCAAGCGACGATAGTCCTTGCGTAGCATCACGATGTCGATGTCGTCATCCCACGGGATAAACCCCTTGTGACGCGCCGCGCCGAGGAGTGTTCCCGAACTTAGCCACCACTTGATATCGTTCTCGTCGCAAATCTTAGCCACATGCTCGAGCATCTTGAGCAGCTCCAACTGGTCACGACGCAGTGCCGAGCCATCGGGGTTGTAGCGCTCGCGCAACGCCTTTGCATCAAACGAGTATATATTGTCGCACGTAGGTTTCTCTTCATTCATAGATGCAAATGTACAAAATTTTTTCCATTTGCGAATAATTTTCCTATCTTTGTATTAATAATAGACGCTTAACTTGGTAAATGATGAAAATAGGTGGCGCCATGGCGTGGGCTTTAAACCGCACTATCAAACTCTATGGCAATATACTCTCGCTCGTTGCCCGATGCTTCGTTAAGGTGAAGCGCAGCAGGGTAGTATGCTGGGCGTATAACTATAAACAGTATGGGTGTAATCCTCGATATATATCAGAGTATCTGCTTGAACATCACCCTGATATGGAGATTGTGTGGGTCTTTCGTCGTGGTGTAGATACCTCGGCCGTAGATAGTCGTATTCGCTGTGTTAGGTTTCGTACATGGGAGTATCTCAAAACCATGGCGAGTGCTGAGTTCTTGGTTACCAACTCTCGTACAGACCCATGGCACGTATATTGGCATAAGCGCCCCGAACAGAAGTATCTTATGCTGTGGCATGGTGGCGCAGCCCTCAAGCGCGTCGAGCGCGATGTCGAAGATAGACTCGGCTTCAGCTATGTGCAGAAGGCAAAGCGCGACTCCAAGGTGTGTGACTTGATGATATCGGGATGTAGGGCAAATACAGAGCTTATAAAGCGTAGTTTCTGGTACGAGGGCGAGATACTCGAGATGGGTATCCCACGTAACGATATATTCTTTAATAAGGGGTTACATAATCGGCTGAGGAAGAGTATTGTAGAGCAGTATAACTTGCCCGATGATGGCCGTATTGTGCTATATGCACCAACGTTTCGTCGCAGTGGTACAATAGAGCCATACAGTATCGACTGGGATAGGGTCATCCCTTGTTTAGAACGTATGTTTGGCGCTAAGGTAAGCCTTCTTATGCGCCTGCACCCCAACCTTATAGGTAAGGTCGACACCTCGTCGCTTACAAGCAACCCTGCAGTGGTAGATGTTACATGCTACCCCGATATGCAGGAGTTGCTATGCGTCAGCGATATGCTCATTACGGACTACTCAAGTTCGATGTTCGACTACGCTATGCTACGCCGCCCCTGCCTTCTATATGCCACCGATGTCGAGCAATACGACCGTGGCTACTACTACGATTTCAGAGAGCTGCCATTCCCTTTGTCGCGCGATGTTGATGCCCTTGTTGCTACCATCGAGGACTTCGATATTGAGAGCTATAAACTCTCATTGGAGCGCTTCTTGGATGAGCGTTTAGGCCTTATCGAGAGGGGTGTTGCTGCCGAGTCGTTGGCTCGTTGGATGGTGGCAAAACAGATTAAATAATAACAAAAGAGGCTGAATAAAAAGTGTATTTTGTCGTTCTTTGTTGTGATAAGACATCATCTACTACCGCTAATGAATTATCTTGTCAATGGGCAGTACCACAAAGTACAGCCCATCGTCAAGAAATTCACCGAGCGTTGTATCTAATGTCTTCTGCCAACAAAACAGCTCGCCCTCAAAATGCTCATTTACGCCGAGTAAACTCCGCTTTTTCGGGCTTCGCAGGCCTAAAACTACATCTTTTTATTCAACCTCCTAATTGGGGATGGCTAAAATACTTTTTATTCAGCCTCTTATGCCGTAGAATATATCTACTATCTCTCCCACAAGTTGCGAGGGTATACACCATCGGCGATAAGCTCCTCAATCTTTGCCATAAGCTGTGGCTTATCCTCCTTGTAAGTAACGCCAAACCAGTTAGATGTGGTCGATAGTACGCGCATCGTAGCCGTGCCGTCGGTAATCACCTTATTGACCATAAGCGGGATGAAGAACTCCGACTTGAGGTTGTCGATATTTGCCTTCAAAAACTCCGAGAAATATGCCTTCGAGTGGCGGAAGTAGTCGGGTGTGAAGCCAAAGAGGTTCATTGACACAGGGGTATTCTCGGCAAGTGGCTCGTCGTCGCCATTGTCGTGGAAGACGATGGTACCATTCACGCGCTCAATCTTCGTGCGCTCCACCATGCTTGTTAGGTTGCCCTCATCATCCACGGTGCATACGCCACGCGATACGGTGCCATTCTCCGAGAGGGTCTTGCACACCTCGTAGCCCACCATGCAGTACTTACCCTCTGAGCCCTCAAGCTGCGATAGGTAGTTGCCTATAACAGCGTAAGAGTCACGACCATAGAAGTCGTCGGCGTTGATTACGGCAAATGGCTCGTTGATAACCTCCGCTGCCATCATCACGGCGTGGTTTGTGCCCCATGGCTTGACGCGCTCAGCAGGCAACACGAAGCCCTCGGGGAGGTAGTCGAGCTCCTGATATACGTAGACAACCTCAATCTTATTGCCGAAGCGCTCGGCGTTGAATACCTCGGCAAACTCCTCGGCAAACGAGTGGCGTATTACGAATACCACCTTGCCGAAACCTGCACGTATAGCGTCATATACCGAGTAGTCAATGATTGCCTCACCATTGGGGCCTACACCATCCATCTGTTTGAGCGAACCGTAGCGTGAGCCCATGCCCGCAGCCAATACTAAAAGAGTTGGTTTTACCATAGAAATGTAGTGTTAAATTAGTTTTTTGTAGCGCAAAGGTAAAAAAGTTATGCGCAAATTGCAAACTATCCCAATCAATTTTGTATCTTTGCACGAATTATTATATATGTGTTGGCCGATATGGGTCACTAACATCAAAGTTTGAAGTATATGTTTCGAAATATCTGGAATTTCCTCACCGACAAGCGTCAACTATCGATGCGCGACAGAGAGTCGGGAGAGGTGCATTGGAAGCTCAACCTCTCGCCCATCGGGTTGTGGGGTAGTCTCTTTGCCCTCGTTGTCATCATGTTCGTGGGCTTGATGCTACTCATGGCATACACCTCAATTCTCGACATCTTCCCCTCGTATCGCACGCAGAATGAGAAGATGCACGACGAGATGACAGCATCTATCTTGCGCCTCGATGGTATGGAGCAGGAGATGAACGATATGTTGGAGTACTACGAGTCGGTGACAACCATCCTAAATGGTAGTACCCCTGCATCACAGTCTACGGCCCTCAGCGATGGCACACGCTACGACAAGACAACCGTCGAGCGTAACGAGGCCGACTCGCTACTACGTGCTCAGATGGAGAGCGAAGGTAGCGAGTATGCACTCTCGAATACCAAGCGCCCAAAGATCGAGGCCCCAATATTTGCCATGCCTCTCGATGGCCACCTATCACGAGGCTTCGACTCTCCGCAGTCGGACTTCGACATCGTTCTAACACCGACATCTACCGACGCTACGGTGAAGTCTGTTGAGGCTGGTACCGTTATCGCCATCAACAACTTTAGCGATGGCTACGCCTCAATCTCGGTGCAGCATAGTGGTGGTTATGTCTCGGTGTATAAGAACCTCAGCGAGGTGCTCGTGCGTCGTGGTCAGTCAGTGCTTGCTGGTACGGTCATCGGTCGTGTAGGTAGCCTCGAGATTGATGATACGACACACGCTGCAGAGCTCGTTTTGGAGTTGTGGCGCGATGGCGTTCCTGTAAACCCTGAACTATATATCTTTGGAGGTAAGTAGCCATGGTACAACACTATAACATAGCGCTACTGGGTGCTACTGGCTCCATTGGCATGCAGACTCTCGACATAATACGCCGTATGCCCGAGCGCTTTACGCTTGTGGCGGCTGTGGCACAGAGCCGTTGGCAGGAACTTGCCGCGGTGGCTCGTGAGTTTGGTGCACGCCGTGTCGTCATTGGAGATGCACGCTACGAACAACAGCTACGTGACGCCCTTGCCGATACCGATGTCGAGGTACTTGTGGGTAGCGAGGCCATAGAGTATGTTGCCTCTACCGACGATGTGGATATGGTCGTCAACGCCTTGGTGGGCTATGCCGGTCTGCATCCTACGTTGCGCGCCATAGAGAGTGGCAAGCGCATAGCCTTGGCTAATAAGGAGACGCTTGTCGTTGCAGGCGATATTGTCATGGCGGCAGCACGCGACAAGGGCATAGAGATACTCCCTATCGACTCGGAGCACTCGGCAATAAAGCAGTGCTTGGAGGGCGAGAAGCGCGAGAGTGTGCGCAACCTTATCATCACATGCAGTGGTGGCTCGTTGCGTGATGTACCCCGTGAGCGCCTTGCCGATGTAACTCCTGAGGAGGCGTTACAGCATCCGCAGTGGAGCATGGGGGCTAAGATTACCATCGACTCGGCGACGCTCGTAAACAAGGGCTTCGAGGTCATCGAGGCACGCTGGTTGTTCGATATGTCGCCCGACAACATCAAGGTTGTCATCCACCCGCAGGCCATCGTTCACTCTATGGTCGAGTTTAAGGATGGTGCTGTCAAGGCGCAGCTCGGTAATGCAGATATGCACACGCCAATCAGCTATGCCCTGCTATACCCCGATAGAGCTTTGGAGGCAAATACACCATTCTCGATGCTCGACTACCCGATGCTTACGTTCAGCGATGTAGACCGCGAGAAGTACCCCGCCTTGGATATCGCCTATGAGGTGTTGCGTCGTGGTGGCACCGCACCCTGCATTATGAACGCAGCAAATGAGGTCGCTGTGGCAGCCTTCTTGGCTAAGCGATGCCGCCTTACGGATATCGTCGCCACGATACGCTATGCCCTTGACAATGCCACCTTCGTAGAGCGCCCAACCATCGAGGACTATGATAGGGTAGATGCCGAGGTGCGTACGTTGGCAGAGTCCTACATCGGCCAACTAAACTACTAAAAAAGAGAAAAAACAGAGATAACTATGAGTGTGATTTTAATCAAAGTAATTCAGTTCTTCGTGTCGTTGTCACTGCTGGTGATGATACACGAGTTTGGACACTACATCGCGGCGCGCATCTTCAAGATACGTGTCGAGAAGTTCTATATCTTCTTCAACCCATGGTTCACCCTCTACAAGAAGAAGATTGGTGAAACGGAGTATGGAGTAGGATGGTTGCCACTTGGTGGCTACGTGTCGTTGGCGGGTATGATTGACGAGTCGATGAATACCGAGCAGATGAAGCTACCCCCACAGCCTTGGGAGTTCCGCACTAAGCCTGCATGGCAGCGCCTTATAGTGATGGTTGCGGGTGTCTTCATGAACGTTGTGTTGGCGATGATTATCTACTCGGGTATGCTCTTTACATGGGGTGAGAGCTATCTGCATAACGATAGCGCTGTCCATGGCTATGCCTTTAGTGATGCAGGTAAGGCGCTTGGCTTCAAGGACCGCGACCGCATCCTATCTATCGACGGTGAGAAGATTGGCGATGCCCAGGAGATAGGCTACAACCTCCTTATTGCCGACGAGGACCGCACCGTAGAGCTTGTACGTGACCGTGATACAATCCGCATGGATATACCTCTTGCAAAGCTTGTGGCGATGCGCGAGAGTGGCAACTATAAGGGTATGTATAGCCCTATTGTCTCGCCTCTCATCGTCGAGAAGCCAACCTTCGATAGTGCTGTCGAGGCGGGATATCAGCGAGGCGACCAGATTGTTGCCGTAGGTGACAAGCGTCTATATAGCGGTGAACTTATCCGCACGGAGCTTATGGAGCATAAGGGTAAGAGTGTCGATATCACCGTCTTGCGCTACGAGGCCGATAGCCTCGGTAAGATGGCGGCCACCGAGGTCGTTATCCCCACAGCCATAGATGGCGAGGGTCACATAGGTGTTGAGCTTCAGAGTGTCGAGGATGTGACACCTACACATAAGGAGTATGGCTTCTTCGAGTCTATCCCTGCCGGCATCAAGATGGCGGGTCAGGAGATAGCATCATACTGGGAGCAGCTCAAGATGATAGTCAACCCCGATACGAAA
Organism: Rikenellaceae bacterium; assembly: GCA_015059955.1. GTDB lineage: Bacteria > Bacteroidota > Bacteroidia > Bacteroidales > Rikenellaceae > Alistipes. The sequence goes on along the minus strand of SUZK01000005.1, from coordinate 46,296 downwards.
CTATATAAGGAGGTCGGCGGCTTCCTCTCTATTGGCGGAGTCTTCCCCGATACATGGGACTGGTATAGCTTCTGGCGTATTACAGCACTTATCTCTATTATGCTTGCTGTGATGAACCTCCTTCCTATTCCGGGCCTCGATGGCGGTCATGCGTTGTTTACCCTCTGGGAGCTTATCACGCGCCGCAAGCCAAGCGATAAGTTTATGGAGATTATGCAGTGGATAGGTCTCTTTATCCTCTTTGCACTGCTTATATATGCCAATGGCAACGATATCATAAAACTATTTAGTTAACCATGTCAGCCAAGCTCAAGCGCACATACTTCTGTACGGCATGTGGCTACGAGACCCCTAAGTGGCTCGGCAAGTGCCCCTCGTGTGGCGAGTGGAACACCATCACTGAACACGTTGTGGCCAAGGAGTCATCGTCGGTGGCCTCGCGTGTGGCCTCGGTGCCCAAGGCTGAGCCATGCTTGGTGCAGGATATCGCCGAGAATACCACGCGCCGTATAGATGTTGGCAATGCCGAGGTCAACAGAGTGCTGGGTGGTGGTCTTGTCCCTGGCTCGTTGGTCTTGCTTGGCGGTGAGCCAGGAATAGGCAAGTCAACGTTGTCGTTGCAACTTGCACTCACAGATAACCACCTCGCGACACTCTACGTCTCGGGTGAGGAGTCTGCCGAGCAGATAAAGATGCGCGCACAGCGTATAGGCATAAACAACGAGGCGTGTACGGTATATACCGAGACGCTTCTCGAAAATATCGTAGCGCAGATTGAGGAGCAGCGCCCCGATGTTGTCATCATAGACTCGATACAGACAATCTATACCGACCTTGTTGAGTCGTCGGCAGGTAGTGTGACGCAGATTAGAGAGTGCGCCGCAATGCTCCTTAAAGTGGCAAAGACGAGTGGCACTTCCATATTTATAATAGGCCACATCACCAAGGATGGCACCATCGCTGGCCCCAAGATATTGGAGCATATCGTCGATGTTGTGCTTCAGTTCGAGGGTGATGGCAACCATACCTACCGTATCCTTCGCGGCATCAAGAACCGCTTTGGTGCAACGTCGGAGATAGGCGTCTTCGAGATGCTTGAGACGGGACTCAGAGAGGTGGACAACCCCTCAGAGGTGCTACTGTCGCACTACGATGAGCCACTATCGGGGTGCTCCGTGGGTGCTGCTGTCGATGGCATACGTCCCTACCTTATCGAGGCACAGGCACTCGTCAGTGCTGCTGCCTATGGCACGCCTCAGCGCTCAGCTACGGGCTTCGACCAGCGTCGTCTGAATATGCTCCTTGCCGTGCTCGAGAAGAGGGTGGGTATGAAGATGTTCCAGAAGGATGTATTCCTCAACTTCGCCGGTGGCTTCAAGATTTCAGATACGGGTATGGACCTCGCCGTCGTGGCAGCCATCATCTCCTCATACTACGACCGCCCCCTATCTGATGGGGTATGTTGTGCGGGCGAGATAGGCCTCTCTGGTGAGGTGCGCCCAGCACCACGCACCGAGCAGCGCATAGCCGAGGCGGCACGCTTGGGCTTTAAGCGTATCGTGGTGTCGAGCTTTAGTCGCAAGGGAATGAAGCTACCCAAGGGCATTGAGGTTGTATTCATTTCCAGCATTGACCAACTTCCCAAGAATTTGTTGTGATAAGGGGTCATTCTCGGCCCATCCCAAAAGTATACTACCGCAGGCTGTACGTCATAGTACTATCCTGCGGTAGTCTCTTTTGCGATGCACCACATCTCACGCCTTCTGACAACAAATTGGGGCTGCGGTGCTAATTGCGGTTAGGGAATTTAGAGAATTTAGGGTTTGCTCATTAATCTCCTTAACTCCCATAAACTCCCTATTACCTCCCCATCTCGCAGGCTTCGCTGCCTATCTTTCCTCTTTTCTCTCGTTAGTACTCCCTCGCGCCAAAGATGGCGGTGCCTATGCGCACCATCGTCGAGCCATACTCAAGAGCTATTGGGTAGTCGTCGGACATACCAATAGAGAGGGTGTCGAACGCACTATCGAAGCGAGGTTTAAGCTCCTCGAATATATCCTTAATACGCTGGAAGTCACGGCGCACGATGCTCTCATCGTCGGTGTTTGTGGCTATGGTCATCACGCCACGCACGCGCACGTGCTCCATCCTCTCCAACGCCCCTGTTGCGAGGTAGGCATCAAGCTCCTCCTTCGACCATCCCGACTTTGTCAGCTCGTCGGCAACGTGCACCTCGATAAGGATATCTATCGTGCGGTTGTTCTTTGCCGCCTGCTTCTCTATCTCCTCTATAAGGCGCTCCGAGTCCACCGAGGCTATCATCTTAACGAACGGCGCTATCATCTTAACCTTGTTTGTTTGCAGGTGGCCAATCATCATCCACTCTATATCTTTGGGTAGGAGTGGGTATTTGGCAGCCATCTCCTGTGGTCGGCTCTCGCCAAAGATACGCTGGCCAGCGTTGTATGCCTCCTCGATACGCTCTGCGGGGTGGAACTTCGACACAGCCACAAGGCTTACGCCCTCGGGGAGTGTCGCTAATATACTATGTAGTCGCTCTTTAATAGTCATAATTCGGTGTGTTTGGTCTACAAAAGTATAAATTATTGGGGAAGATAGCAACTATTCCAAAAATATTTTGTATCTTTGAAAGCTAATATGCGTAAAATATTTAACCAAATTTAATAACCTAAGATGAACAAACTATTCAAGACACTCGCCCTTGTGGGCATGATGCTAAGCTCGGCGATGAGTGCCGATGCTTGCACCAACTTCATTATTACGCGCGGTGCCTCGACAGATGGCTCTAACATGGTTACCTACGCCGCTGACTCACACGGCCTCTATGGCGCATTGTACCAGTATGTGCCAGGTAAGTACACCCCATGGATGGATGTTACGGAGTGGGATACAGGCCGCTATATCGGCAAGATTGCCCAGGCACAGGTGCGCTACCGCACACTCGGTAACTCTAACGAGCACTCGCTATTCATCACCGAGACAACGTTTGGTGGCCGTCCAGAGCTTGAAGACCCTAAGGGTGGCATCGACTACGGCTCACTCATCTATATCACCTTGCAGCGCGCCAAGACTGCTCGCGAGGCTATCGACATCATCGTGGAGCTTGCCAATACCTATGGCTACTGCTCGTCGGGCGAGTCGTTCTCTATCATCGACACCGAGGAGGCATGGATTATGGAGCTTATAGGCAAGGGTCCTAACGATAAGGGTATCGTATGGGTGGCACGCCGCATCCCCGATGGCTACGTATCGGCACACGCCAACCAGGCACGTATCACAACCTTCCCATGGGACGACCCTGAGAACTGCTTATATGCTCCCGATGTTGCGGATGTAGCACGTAAGTTCGGCTGGTTCGAGGGCGAGAACAAGGATTTCAGCTTCGCTGAGGCATACGCTCCTGCCGACTTCAGCGCACTCCGTGGCTGTGAGGCTCGCGTATGGGCATTCTTCCGCACCGTAGCTGACGACATGGAGCAGTATGAGGACTACGCCATGGGTCACAACCCTAACAATCGTATGCCTTTGTGGGTGAAGCCTCGTACTAAGATTTCGCCAAAGGTCGTTATGGACTGCATGCGCGACCACTACGAGGGTACTAAGATGGATATGACACAGGATATCGGCGCTGGTGGCGAGGGCTGTCCCTACCGTTGGCGTCCTATGTTCTTCGAGGTGGATGGTCAGGAGTACTGCAACGAGCGTGCTACGGCTACCCAGCAGACGGGTTTCTGGCTTATGGGTCAGGCACGCCCCGGCAAGGTGGGTATCTTGTGGTTTGGCACAGATGATGCTGCCACATCGCCATTGACACCTATCTACGTCACCTCTACCGAGGTTCCCGAGTGTTTGCGCGAGGGCAACGGCTCGATGTTGAAGTACTCCGATACGGCTATGTTCTGGATTACTAACCGCGTGGCTCAGTTCGCATACCTCCGCTATAATAGCGTAGGCAAGCATGTACGCGAGTATGTCGACAAGTGGGAGAACAAGATGCTTGAGCTTGTCCGAGCTATGGATATCGAGATTGGCAGAGCCAAGAATCCTAAGCAGGCAACAAAGATTGCTACACGGCTTTCGGTGAAGAATGCACAGGCCATTTTCAACATCTGGGTAGACCTCGACAAGTACCTTATGGTCAAGTATATCGACGGTAATGTTAAGGGTGAGGACGAGAACGGCTTCATCGACAACGGCAACGGCAAGGATATCCCAGGTAAGATTTTGCAGCCTGGCTACTCGGAGCGATGGAAGCGTGCCGTAGCCGAGGACAATGGCGAGGTGTTGAAGGTCGTAACATGGTAATAACTAAACATTAGATAAGCGTATGGAAAGATATGATATTATCGTTATCGGCTCAGGCCCTGGTGGCTATGTTGCCGCTATCCGTGCAGCGCAGTGTGGCAAGCGCGTGGCTATCGTCGAGAAGGCCGATGCTGGTGGCGTATGCCTCAACTGGGGTTGCATACCTACCAAGGCTCTCGTGCGCTCGGCGCAGGTATATGCCGACTGCAAGGCCGCTGCTACCTTTGGCGTAGCCATCGAGGGCGAGGTCAAGGCCGACTGGGCTAAGATGGTTGAGCGCGAGCGTATGGTAGCAACGACGATGAACAAGGGTGTTCAGTTCCTACTCAAGAAGAATAACATCGACCTTATCGCAGGCTTCGGCCGCCTCAAGGCACAGGATATCGTCGAGGTTGAGGGCGTGGAGTATGAGGCAGACAACATCATCCTCGCCACGGGTGCTCGCCCTCGCGTGATGCCCTTCATGCCTATCGACGGCAAGCATATCATCTCGTCGAAGGAGGCCCTTGTGTTGCCTGAGCTTCCTGAGACAATGGTCGTTGTAGGCTCTGGTGCTATCGGCTCGGAGTTCGCCTATATCTACGCTACGCTTGGCGTTAAGGTGACTATTGTCGAGTATATGCCACAGATTATGCCTTTGGAGGATGAGGATACCGCCAAGGCTATGGAGCGTGCCTTCCGTAAGCTACGCGCCACGGTGATGACATCTACTACGGTTAAGGCTGTCACCGTTCGTGAGGATGGCAAGTGCGTGGTAGACATCGATGGTAAGAAGGGTGTGCAGACCCTTGAAGCAGATGTCGTACTCTCGGCTGTGGGCATCAAGTCTAACATCGAGGATATGGGCCTCGAGGAGCTCGGCATCGAGATTGAGCGCGATAAGATAAAGGTCGACGAGCACTATAAGACATCGGTTGACGGCGTCTATGCCATCGGTGACATCATCGCCACACCAGCCCTTGCACACGTCGCTTCGGCCGAGGCTATCCACTGCGTGGAGCATATCTGCGGCCTTAAGGCAGAACCTGTCGACTACTCGACAATACCATCGTGCATCTTCACATCGCCAGAGGTGGCATCGGTAGGTCTCACCGAAGCACAGGTTAAGGCGCAGGGCATCGAGTATAAGGTTGGTAAGTTCCCATATACGGCATCGGGCAAGGCTACGGCAGCAGGCGAGCGTGATGGCTTTGTGAAGCTCATCTTCGACGCTGATGAGAAGTTGCTTGGCGCTCACTTCGTGGGCCATAACGTAACGGAGATGATTGGCGAGCCAACGCTTGCTAAGGTCCTTGGCGTCAATGCACACCGCATTGCTCGCACCATCCATGCACACCCATCAATGCATGAGGCTGTTATGGAGGCTGCAGAGGATGCGCTTGGATGTGCCATTCACATGTAATTTTCGATTATAAGGCCGCATCTGCGGCCTCTCAATCATTGCCCCGAATGGGAAATACGCTCAGTATGTCCCATCCGGGGCAATCTCTTAATCGAGGCCACATCTGCAGCCTTCTAATCAAAAATTTAATATCCGACCATAGGGCAGCATCTGCTTTCCTCTCAATTATGGACTATTTCCAATTATCACAAATGAAAAGTTGCCGAAAAGAGCCTCAAAGAAGTCGAAACTATCTTTTGCAGCAACGAACAAACTCTTTCAATAAAATTCAAAACAGCTTCTAAGTGAGGTAGCGATTAGAGTTTTATGCTTAAACTCACTAAACTCCTTAAACTCACTAAACTCCTTAAACTATCTATATCCCTTTACAGTTCATATCCCTCGATACGGTCGGCATATGGACTCCAGCTCTCGGATGATTTATACGCATCAATAGACTCCATTGGTACATAGATGGTTACATCTGGTACTCCCTCGTCTGGGTCTTGGAATAGGTGAGGCTCTAATGTCGGAGGTGTGGTTGCTCGAAGATATATCGACTCAAGCTTCATACAGCCTGCGAGTGCCGAATAGCCAATTTCAGTTACACCACTGCCAAATGTTATAGACTCCAAGTTCTTGCACCATGCAAAGGCTCTGCCCTCAACACGCTCCACACCATCGGGGACTATAATCTCGCTGAGCGACTCACACATATATAGTGCGCCATCATCAATGACCGTTATGCTCTGGGGTATATCTATCGCCTTAAGCTGATGGCAGTAGTTGAACATCGACTTACTCAGCTTGGATAGGCTGTTTGGCAGCACAACACTCTCAAGGCTCTGGCAATCGTTGAATGCAAAATCGCCGATAGCTGTAACGCTATTGGGGATGGTGATACTCTTAAGTCCTGAATGCTCAAAGGCGAAGTACGCTATCGACTCTATGCTGTCATGCAGCTCTACTTGCTCGATGTTAGAGAATGGAAAAGTGTAGCGCTTAATCTCTGTTATGCTCTCTGGAATGCGTAGTGTTGTAACTCGTTGGTTGTTTACGTAAAGTTCGCCATATGGTAGGTCGTTGCCAAACTCAATGGGGCCAACAAAGTCTATCATGCACCATGCTGCGAGGTCATCGGTATATAATCTCTTAAGGTTTGTTACATTGAATACGCTTTGGTCAAGTTGTGTTACGCTTGTAGGGATATTTACGCTCTCAAGGTCTAAACACCTCATAAATGCCTCGTTGTCAATTTTAGTAACACTATTAGGCATAATCACCTCAGTAACACCGCTCTTGTCCTTGAAGTATGCTGGTATAATGGTCGTTAAGTCATCGTCGAATGTCACCTCATAGCGCCACATTGCATGCTCATGGCTTACCACCTTTGGGCCTTTGCCATCATTAAGCTCTATAGGCATGCCATTGTTCGTCTTGTACCACAGCTGGTTGCTAAGTGGCCTTGTGCGCATTACATCAATTGTAAACTCGGCGGTTCGTAGCTCGTTTTTGCCGTCGCTTATTACGTAGCAGCCATGCGCACCAACCCTGCCATTGTATAGCTCCTCGCTGAGGTCGTCACACGCAAACTCAACATATATTGTTGGGTGTCCCTGAAGACCATCCCACTCCTCGGCAGAGCCGAGTGTTGCAGGAATTACAGTAGGTTTATCGCTATTATCATAATATAGGTGTAAGGAGAGTAGCTCATGGTGATACTCGACAATCTTGCTGTGCAACTCTTGAGGCTCAATCTCAAGGTATGCCTGAAGTATAGCCCCTCGGAAGCTCTCCTCGACACACGATATACGCTCAGTGGTGTTGCCACTTGTGGCAAAGTATCCAAACTCGCTAATCTGAGGAATAATATCCTTTGGCACAGTGTTATCCTCAGGCGTAGGGCTCTCTACAGGTCTGTCACAAGCCGTCATTGATAATAGTAGTAAACATGCTATAAATAATCTTCTCATATCATAGGTTGTTTTATTTGGATATTCCGATTACAAATTTACACTTTCTCGACCCAATTTCCAAAATTTTCAGCTAAAAAATGGTGGTAGCTGTTAATAGTTGATTTCTCATTACTCATTACTAATTTATATTTTGTATCTTTGCCGAGTAATTAAAAGTGCTATGCGATACTTTATCGAACTGCAATACGATGGCGCGGCATACTTCGGCTGGCAACGACAGCCCGATGTAGATACCGTGCAGGGAACAATCGAAGATAGACTATCGATGCTTCTACGTGAGCCCACTGAGATTGTGGGTGCCGGGCGCACCGATACAGGGGTGAATGCCTCGTTCTACACCGCGCACTTCGATAGCGAAACGTCGATAGATTGTGCGCAGCTCGCCTACAAATTAAACAAGGTGTTGCCGCAGGATATCGCCATTAGGCGCATCTACGAGGTGGAGGCTACGAAGCATGCGCGCTTCGATGCTCGGCAGAGGGAGTATACCTACTTTCTTACGACGCAGAAAGCCCCCTTCCGCCGCTTCTCGGCATGGCACTTTGCCGTCGAGTTGGATGTGGCAAGGATGAACGATGCGGCACGTCGACTCCTTGAGTATGACGACTTTACGTCGTTTGCGAAGCTCAACTCAAACAACAAAACTAATATCTGCCACATAAACCACGCCGAGTGGTGTGTCGAGGCCGACGGAACACTACGTTTTACGATTCGTGCCGACAGGTTTTTGCGCAATATGGTGCGTGCCATCGTGGGTACGCTGGTGGATGTAGGCAGGGGTAGATATACGGTCGAGGAGTTCGACGACATCATTCGTTCACGCGACTTGTCGCGTTCGAGTGCTGGTGCTCCCGCCTGCGGTTTGTTCCTCTCGGATGTAAAATATTAGCGCTATCGACGTCGATAGATAGATAAAAAGGCGATTTGTGTATGTGCATATCGCTTTTTTTTGTATCTTTACCCCAATATTTATTAATAAATGTGCAGTTATGAAGTGTGCAATCATTGGCCACGGTAAGATGGGCCGCGAGATAGAGCGCATCCTCCAGCAGAGAGGTCATAGTGTGGAACTCGTCATCGACGAGGCAAATGCCGCCGAGCTCACGGCGCAGAACCTCGCGGGCATAGATGTCTGCTTTGAGTTCACGACGCCCGATACGGCAGCCCATAATGTGCGCACCGTACTTGAGGCTGGTGGCAGGGTAGTGTCGGGTACTACGGGGTGGCTTGCGGAGCTTGCGGCGATGCAGCAGCTCGCCGTGGAGCGTGGCGGAGCGCTCTTCTACGCCTCGAACTTCTCGATAGGTGTCAACATGATGTTCCGCCTCAACAAGCGCATGGCCGAGCTTATGAACCCTTATGCCAACTACGAGATAACCATCGAGGAGACCCACCATATATGGAAGAAGGATGCCCCAAGTGGCACGGCCATCACCCTTGCAGAGGGTATCATCGAGGGTGTAGAGCGCAAGAGTGGCTGGGTGAATAGTGCTACGAAGGATGCCTCGCAGATAGCCATCATCTCGCACCGCGAGGGCATGGTGCCAGGCATACACAGCGTGACATACACCTCCGAGGATGACTATTTGGAGTTGAAACACTCGATAACCAACCGTCGTGCCCTCGCCATGGGCGCAGTAATTGCGGGTGAGTACCTCGCCGACAAGCAGGGCGTACACACCATGGATGACCTCTTGTAGGTATTAACAGCGTAAAATAAAGCAAACTATATGGAAAAGATTAAGGAGATTTATGCCAAGGTGAAGTACTACATAACTCACCCTTGGCTCTTGTGTGCGCTCATGTCGGCGTTAGTGATAACATTTGCCGTATGGTATGGCGCATGGTGGTCGCTATTCATCACCCTGCCACTCATCTTCGACTACTACATAACACACATAATCCGTGGCTACCACCGCCAGTTTATCGAGAAGTATAGGTGGTACCGCATAGCGTGGGCTGTGTGGTGTGCTGCGGTCTTTGCCCTCGTCGTAGGTGTCCTTGTGCATATGCTTCTGTTCCGCTGGAATATGCCATTTATCATCACCTTCCTGCTCGTTGGCGCCTATGCTCTGTGGAACGAGATGAAGAGCGAGACGAAGACCTATCTGTGGATATATGGCTGGGTGCACGCCATCATCTTCGCCACCGTCGTGGCAACGCTCATACAGCTCTACTGGTTCCAGATGTTCGTAATCCCCACAGGCTCTATGGAGGGTACTCTTCTTCAGGGTGACTACATCCTTGTAGATAAGGTGGAGTATGGCCCACGTGTGCCCATGACACCGCTATCGTTCCCCTTCGTGCATAACACCATGCCGCTCAACGATACGAAGGAGTCCTACTCGACAAGCTGGGAGCGCTCGTACCGTCGTCTTGCAGGCTCAGGGCAGATTGAGCGTGGAGATGTCGTCGTCTTCAACTTCCCTGAGGGTGATACCATTGTTGTTGATGCTCCAGGTGGCAACCACTACTATGGTCTGCTTCGTGGCTATGCTGCCGAGACTGGCAAGTCGCAGGCCGAGGCACGCGAATATATACGTCGTAACTACACCATCGCCGTGCGTCCTACTGACAAGAAGGAGAACTACATCAAGCGATGTGTAGGTATGCCTGGTGATATGTTCGAGGTGCGCAATGGCGTGGTATATACCAACGACGAGTGCGAGAAGTATGTCCCCACGCGCCAGTACTACTATGACATCTACCACAAGCGTAGCGGTAAGACCGAGAAGGAGCGACTTATCGCCGATAAGGATTTGAGTAAGTATCAGGATACTACGAAGTATGAGCTTCGCAAGATTGGCGAGGCGCAGACCGATGCAGGTATGTTGCTGCCATATCTTAGCGATGGCCCAACTGCGGCGTGGAATCTCGATAACTTCGGCCCCGTATGGATACCTAAGGCTGGCGAGACCATCAAGCTCACGCCCGAGAATATGGCCATCTATGGCCGTTGCATCACCGCCTACGAGCACCGTGCCGTTAAGGAGGAGCGTGGGGCAGATGGCAGCGTCACCTACTATATCGATGGAGCGAAGCAGACGGAGTATACGTTCCTTATGGACTACTACTTTATGATGGGCGATAACCGCCACGAGTCGTTGGATTCGCGCTTCTGGGGCTTCGTGCCCGAGGACCACATCGTCGGTAAGGCGAAGTATATATGGTTCTCTGTTGATCCCAATACGGGCGATATTCGCTGGGATAGAATGTTTACCAAGATTGAGTAATCGGCAATATGGCATCGGATAGCTACAAGACCATAGCCAAGGCGCAGGAGACCACCTACCGTCAGCTGAGCAGCAAGTTCCTTGTCTATGCCTACCCCGTGGAGACGGAGGCTGAGATTAAGGAGCATTTGGATGCTCTGCGTAAGAGGTGGTTCGATGCTACGCACCACTGCTACGCCTGGCGCTTGGGTGCGCATGGCGAGCACTACCGTGCTAACGACGACGGCGAGCCCTCGTCGACGGCAGGAAAGCCAATATTGGGTCAGTTGCTATCGCAGGAGATTACAAACTGCTTGGTTGTCGTTGTGCGCTACTTCGGTGGTACGAAGCTCGGTGTTCCAGGGCTTATCGCCGCCTATAAGGAGTCCACGGCACAGGTATTGGCCGAGTGCGAGATTGTGGAGCGCACGGTGGATGTCGTTGTCGAGGTGTCGTTCTCGTATATCGCCATGAATGACGTGATGCGCATCGTCAAGGATATGCAGCCACGCATCCTTGAGCAGCTATTCGATAACCTCTGTACCATGCGTCTTAGCATCCGCGAGAGCGACTCGCAGCAACTCATGCAGCGTCTCGAGAAGGTCGAGGGCGCAACGGTAGAGGTAATAGCATAACTATTAGCAATTATTTAGGGTTGGATTCCAAGATAAAAATAGAGGGCGCGAGGGTACATAACCTCAAAAACATCAGCCTCGAGATACCCCATAACAACCTCGTTGTGGTGACAGGTCTGTCGGGCTCGGGTAAGTCGACACTGGCATTCGATACCATCTTTGCCGAGGGTCAGCGCCGCTATGTCGAGAGCCTCTCGGCATATGCTCGTCAGTTCTTGGGCCGTATCGAGAAGCCCGATGTAGACCTTATCGAGGGTATTGCGCCAGCCATCGCTATCGAGCAGAAGGTCATCTCGCGTAACCCCCGCTCTACGGTGGGCACAACAACCGAGATATACGACTACCTAAAACTTCTCTTCGCGCGTATAGGCCGCCTCTATTCGCCCACCACAGGGCGCGAGGTGCGCTGCTACGAGGTCGACGATATCGTCGATAGAATCATGCTCCTCGATGAGGGCGAGCGTGTTGTCATCGCAGCACCACTGCTACTGAAACAGTCGGAGGGTATAGTCGAGCGTATGCTGACACTTATGGAGGATGGCGTCAATAGGGTGCGCTACCGTGGTGAGGTGATGCTCGTCGAGGAGTTCATGCCTAAGGTTACGGATGCGATGCCACTGGATGATGTCATGGTCGTCGTCGACCGTATCGCCAAGCGTTCGGAGCAGGATGTCGTATCGCGTATGAGCGACTCTGTGGCACGTGCTATGGGTTATGGCGCGGGTACTATGTACCTTATCATCGCCGATGAGGTGGAGAGTTTCTCGTCGCGCTTCGAGGATGGCGACACCACCTTTGAACGCCCCACGGAGCACCTCTTCTCGTTCAACAACCCCATAGGCGCCTGCCCCACGTGTGAGGGCTATGGCAAGGTTGTAGGCATCGACGAAGATCTCGTTGTCCCCGATAAATCGAAGAGTATATATGGCGGAGCCATAGCGTGTTGGAATGGCGCTACGATGGGCCGTTGGCGCGATGAGCTTATCATCAACTCGTCACGTTTCGGCTTCCCAATACATACGCCATATCACGCCCTAACCGATGAGCAGCGCGAGTTGCTGTGGCGTGGTAATGAGTACTTCCATGGCCTCGACGACTTCTTTGACTATGTCGATAGCCAGCGCCACAAGGTGCAGTACCGAGTGCTAAAAGCGCGATATACGGGTAAGACACCTTGTCCTACCTGCCACGGCACACGCCTACGCCGCGAGGCGCTATATGTAAAGGTTGGCGGTAAGAACATCGCCGAGCTTGTCACGATGACCATCGCTGAGCTATCGTCGTTCTTCGATGCGTTGCAGCTCGATGAGTTCGATGCGAAGACTGCCGAGCGTGTCCTTGTCGAGATACGCAACCGCCTCGGTTACCTTATGGATGTCGGTCTTCACTACCTTACACTCGACCGCTTGTCGGCAACGCTGTCGGGAGGTGAGTCGCAGCGCATAAACCTTTCAACATCGCTCGGTAGCAACCTCGTAGGCTCGATGTATATCCTCGATGAGCCGAGCATAGGTCTTCACCCCAGAGATACAAGCCGCCTTATAGGCGTTTTGAAGCAACTTCGCGACCTCGATAATACGGTCATCGTCGTCGAGCACGAGGAGGAGATTATGCGTGCTGCCGACTGGATTGTCGATATGGGTCCTGAGGCTGGTGTCGGTGGTGGTGAGGTTGTCTATAATGGTGCTGCCAAGGATATTGCATCTGCCGAGCGCTCGCTCACGGCGGAGTACCTCACGGGGCGTCGCTTTATTGCCGTTCCCGATAGACGTCGTGCTGCTGCGGGCGTCGTGCGCCTACGTGGTGTGCGCCACCATAACCTTAAAAACATAGATGTCGAGATACCGTTGGGTGTGCTTACGTGCATCACGGGCGTCAGTGGGTCGGGTAAGTCGTCGCTTGCCGATGATGTGCTCTTCCCAGCGCTCAAACGCCGCCTTTCCGAGACGACACTCACGCCTGGCGACCATGATGGCTTGGATGTAGATACCCATATCTTGCAGGGCGTAGAGATGGTGTCGCAGTCGCCCATAGGCAAGTCTACACGCTCCAACCCAGTGACCTATATCAAGGCCTACGACGAGATACGCAAGCTCTTTGCTGACCAGCCCTATGCCAAGCATAACGGCATAGCAGCTACGGCCTTCTCGTTCAATATGCCTGGTGGTAGATGCGAGGAGTGCGAGGGTGAGGGTATCATCAAGGTGTCGATGCAGTTTATGGCCGATGTCGAGTTACAGTGCGAGGCGTGTGGCGGTAAGCGCTTCAAGCCAGAAATATTGGAGGTTAAGTACCGCGGTAAGTCGATATACGACATCTTGGAGATGTCCGTAAGCGAGGCTGTCACATTCTTTAGCGAGGATAAGGATAACGCGATATGTCGACGTATCGTGGAGCGTATTATGGCTCTCGAGCGCGTAGGCTTGGGTTATGTCAAGCTCGGTCAGTCGTCATCGACACTGTCGGGTGGTGAGTCACAGCGTGTGAAGCTCGCCTCGTTCCTTATGAAGGAGCGCTCCAACGAACGTATAATGTTTATCTTCGATGAGCCTACCACAGGCCTTCACTTTCACGATATAGGCCGTCTGTTAGGTGCCTTCGATGCCCTCATAGAGCGTGGCCATAGTGTCGTTGTCGTGGAGCATAACATGGAGGTCATCAAGTGCGCCGACTGGGTCATTGATCTCGGCCCTGAGGCTGGCTCGGAGGGTGGCAATATTGTCGTCGCGGGAACACCCGAGGATGTTGCTGCGTGCGAGAAGAGCTATACAGGCCAATATCTAAAACTACGATGAAAGAGTTCGAAACATATACACTGAGTAATGGCATACGTGGCATCCACCGCCAGGTACGTAGTGGTGTGACGCACTGCGCCCTTGTTGTAAATGCTGGTAGCCGCGATGAGCATAAAGGTGAGTTCGGTATTGCCCACCTTACGGAGCATGCGCTCTTTAAGGGTACTACCAAGCGCCGTGCCTATCAGGTGAACTGCCGTTTGGAGAACCTCGGTGGCGAGCTTAATGCCTACACCACGAAGGAGGATACGACACTTCATGCCACCGTCATGCGCCACGACCTGAAGCGTGCCGTGGAGCTTATCGCCGACGTCATCTTCAACTCTACGTTCCCCGAGCGTGAGCTGCGCAAGGAGCGTGAGGTCATAGCCGACGAGATAAACTCATATAAGGATTCGCCCTCGGAGCGCATATACGACGACTTCGAGGATCTCATATTCAAGGGCTCAGAGCTGGGACACAACATCCTCGGCTCGAAGAGCACCATCGCCCGCCTCTCGACAGCCGAGATTTCGGAGTTCGTGCGCCGAACCTATACCACCGACCAGATGGTCTTCTCATCTATTGGTAACTTCTCGGTGGCCACCGCCCAGCGCGTGGCCGAGGAGTACTTGGGGTCGTATGAGCCTACGAAGCGCGGCTACGAGCGCCAGCGTGTCACGGAGTATCAGCCATTCGTCGTCGAGCAGTCTCGACATACGCATCAGGCACACGGCATCATCGGCTCGCGTGGCTATGGCATCACCAACGATAGACGTCTGCCTTTGGCCCTTGCTGTCAATATCCTCGGTGGCCCTTCGGCTAACTCGCTTCTTAATCTTGAACTTAGGGAGCGCCACGGCCTATCGTATAACGTCGAGGCTACATATACCCCTTACTCGGATGCAGGTATTGTGGGCATCTACTTCTCGTCGGACCACGACAATGCTGAGCAGTGCGTAGAGCTTATCGAGCGCGAGGTGCAGCGCCTTATGCGCGAGCCTATCACGCCACGCCGCCTTGCTATCGCCAAGCGCCAGTTCGTAGCGCAGATGGCTATCTCGATGGAGTCTAACGAGGGCTATATGCTTGGTGCGGGCAAGAGCTACTTGATATATAAGGATATAGATACGCTTGAGGAGGCCTACAAGAAGGTCGCAGCCATCACCGCCGAGCAGATTATGGATGTCACCTCGGAGTGCTTTGCTCACATGTCACGACTGATATATAAGTAAAACAATGGACAACTTGGAACAATATATCTTGGATAACACCAAGCCCGAAGAGGAGCTTATGCACCGCCTTGAGCGCGAGACATACTTGCGTGTTATCAACCCACGAATGATATCGGGACATCTTCAAGGTAAACTCCTCGAGATGCTTGTGCGTATGCTACGCCCACAGCGCGTACTGGAGATAGGCACCTTCACCGGATACTCGGCACTTTCCATAGCGCGAGGCCTTGACGATGGCGCGTATATAGATACTATCGAGGTGGATGATGAGTTGGAGGATATCGCTGCTAAGTACTTCGAAGCATCGGAGTATGGCCACCGCGTGCGTCAGCATATAGGCTCGGCATTAGAGGTCGTGCCACGCCTCGGCGAGGTCTATGACATGGTATTTATGGATGGCGACAAGCGCGAGTACCCCGACTACTACCGCATGCTTATGGATGGCGGATATGTGCGTAGTGGCTCGTTTATCCTCGCCGACAACATCCTATGGTATGGTAAGGTGGCACAGCCTATCGCTCACAACGACAAGCACACCGAGGCTATTGTAGCCTTCAACCGCATGGTGCGCGAAGATGATAGGGTAGATAATGTTATCATACCCATCCGCGACGGAATAAATCTTATTAGAGTGAAGTAGGGCGATGTGCGTTACGCCATCGCAACATCGAGTATCATCATCACAATGAAGCCTATTGCAAAGGCAATAGTGCCTATATTTGAGTGCTTACCCTGCTGTGTCTCGGGGATAAGCTCCTCGACAACAACATACAACATCGCGCCTGCCGAGAATGCCAAGAGGTAGGGTAGCGATGGCGCGATATGCTCATATAGGAGTATCATTACACCTGCTGCTATTGGCTCTACTATGCCTGATAGTGCACCATAGCCAAAGGAGCGTGCGCGCGACATTCCATCACCACGTAACGGTAGCGATATTATAGCCCCCTCGGGCATATTCTGTATCGCCATGCCGAGGGCAAGAGCCCCTGCCGAGGCCATCGTAATGCCGGCATCACCACTCATAGCACCTGCCACCACAGCACCAACGGCCATACCCTCGGGTATATTGTGCAGCGTCACCGCAAGCATAAGCATCTGCCTACGCCCCAATGCCGAGCGTGGGCCTTCGGGGGTGTCGGAGCCTATATGCTGGTGCGGCACGAAGCTATCCAAGGCCAAGAGAAAGAGCATACCGAGCATTATGCCCACAGCGGCAGGCAGCCAGCTAAGCTTGCCCATATCTGCCGATAGCTCGATGGAGGGCATTATGAGCGACCACATCGAGGCTGCGACCATCACACCAGCGGCGAAGCCAAGCAGCGCATTATGGGCGCGTGACGAGACACTACGGCGTGCAAAGAGCACCGTAGCAGCACCTATGATAGTGCCCACAAGTGGGGCGAGTATGATGATAAGTGTTGTCGACATTGCTATCTTCTATATCAAAATATACGCCTTATTGGCTTGGACTCTTACAAAAAAGAGGCTGAATAAAAAGTGTATTTTGTCGTTATGCTCGCCCTCAAAATGCTCATTTACGCCGAGTAAACTCCGCTTTTTCGGGCTTCGCAGGCCTAAAACTACATCTTTTTATTCAACCTCCTAATAAATTGGGGATGGCTAAAATACTTTTTAGTCACCCCCTTTGCGTTTTACTAAAAAGTTATCTACTAATAGTTCTCAGCCTTAATCTGGAAGTATGCCTGTGGGTGAACACATACTGGACATACCTCAGGAGCCTTCTGACCTACGTGGATGTGACCGCAGTTCGAGCACTGCCAAATCATATCGCCGTCGCGTGAGAATACGAGGCCACCCTCAACATTTGCCAAGAGCTTGCGGTAGCGCTCCTCGTGCTCCTTCTCAATCTTGCCCACCTCATCGAAGAGGAATGCGATGTGGTTGAAGCCCTCCTCGCGAGCATCCTTAGCCATTTGAGCGTACATATCTGTCCACTCGTAGTTCTCGCCCTCGGCAGCAGACTTAAGGTTCTCAGCGGTTGAGCCAATGCCCTCAAGAAGCTTGAACCATATCTCGGCGTGCTCCTTCTCGTTAGCAGCAGTCTCCTCGAAAATCTTAGCTATCTGAACATATCCATCCTTCTTTGCCTTTGATGCGAAGTATGTGTACTTATTACGAGCCTGTGACTCACCAGCAAATGCCTCCCACAAGTTCTTCTCGGTCTTTGTTCCTTTCAAATCTTTCATAGTCGTAATCTTTTATTAGGTTTATTGGTTTATCTTCTTGTTTCTGTTGCAAAGATAAGCTAAATTTCGTTATCTGCAATAGTTTTTTAATTATATTATTTTATTTTGCTATAAGTATTGCCTATAACTTGTGCATTTCGTCGCAATATCTCTATTTCGCCTTTCTCCTGTTTTGCACCATAATTGCTTACTATTGAGGTGTTAACCAAAAATTATGGATTATGCAGAGTGTAAACAAATCTAATGGCTTTAAGCTCAGTGTGATGACGCTGGCCATAATGAATGTGACGGCTGTTGTCAGCCTTCGAGGTCTCGCCTCCGAGGCTATCTATGGTGTGCAGTCGGCCTTCTACTACCTCTTCGCGGCGCTCGTATTCCTTATCCCCACGGCGCTCGTAGCTGCCGAGCTTGCGGCGATGTTCTCCGCAAAGCAGGGTGGTGTATTTAGGTGGGTAGGTGAGGCCTTTGGTGACCGTGTAGGCTTTCTTGCTATATGGTTGCAGTGGATACAGTCGACAATATGGTATCCCACGGTGTTGACCTTTGGTGCTGTGAGTATCGCCTTTATAGGTCTGGATAGTGCTGCCGACGCCTCGCTCGCCTCGAACCGTCTCTTTACCCTTATCGTCGTGCTCGCCATATATTGGTGTGCTACGTTCATCGCCCTGCGCGGCATAGGATGGGTCGGCAAGGTTAGTAAGTGGGGTGGTATCATCGGCACGATAATTCCTGCGGCGATACTCATACTCCTCGCCATAGCCTACCTCGTCGGTGGTGGCCACAACAACCTAAATATGGATGAGAGCTTCTTCCCAGACCTCGCCCACTTCGATAACCTCGTCTTGGCAAGTAGCATCTTCCTCTTCTATGCCGGTATGGAGATGATGGGTATCCACGTTATGGAGGTCGACAACCCAAAGCGCAACTATCCGCGTGCCATCATCCTCGGCTCGCTAATCACGGTTGTCATCTTCATTCTCGGAACGTTTGCTCTCGGCATTGTAGTGCCGGCTAAGGATATAAGCCTCACGCAGACGCTCCTTATAGGCTACGATAACTACTTTACCTTCTTCGGTGCGCGCTGGCTCGGCTCGGTGATGGCCATAGCCCTTGTCTTCGGTGTCCTCGCAGGTGTGCTCACATGGGTATCGGGACCCTCGAAGGGTATCTTCACGGTGGGGCGTGCTGGCTACCTGCCGCCATTCTTCCAGCGCACGAATAGCCGTGGCGTGCAGCGTAACATTCTCCTTGTGCAGGGCGTTATCGTCACCATCCTCGGTATGTTGTTCGTTGTTATGCCCTCGGTGCAGTCCTTCTACCAGATACTATCGCAGCTCACGGTGTTGCTCTACCTTATAATGTATATGCTTATGTTCTCGGCGGCCATCACGCTACGCTACAAGCGTAAGGATATGGAGCGCCCATTTAGACTTGGTAAGAGTGGCAATGGCGTGATGTGGTTGCTTGGTGGCATGGGCTTCTGTGGCTCGTTGCTTGCCTTTGTGCTTAGCTTCATACCGCCATCGCAGATTGCCGTAGGTAGCACCACGGTGTGGTTCTCGGTGCTTATCATCGGCGCACTTATCTTCGTCGTTATACCTTTTATTATATACGCGATGCGTAAGCCGTCGTGGAAGAGCGACACGCAAGCTGAGTGATACATAACATGAAAAAATTGGGGGTGACTAAAAAGTAAATTAGCCACCCCTTCACTTTGTCATGAGGTTGAAGAAAAAGATGTAGTTTTAGGCATGTGAAGCCCGAAAAAGCGGAGTTTACTTGGCGTAAATGAGCATTTTAAGGGCAAGCATAACGACAAAATACACTTTTTATTCAGCCTCTTATGTTATATCTCGCGGTCAATATCTGCCGAGGAGTTGGGAGTGCGTACACGCCAGAAGCGTAGGCGGTTAGGGTCGATGCGCAACTTGCATATCGCAAACCCTCCCGTCAGGAATCTCCATATCTTACGTAGTGTGCCCATACGCCTGTTACTCTCTTTCTACATCCTTGAAGTAGCGGTATGTCACCACCTTAAGCTCTTCGGCAGCGCGGTCGTCACATACGATGATGCCCGCAGGGTGTGTCTGCAATGCCGAGAGTGTCCACTGGTGGTTGTAGCTGCCCTCGATGGCGTGGCGCAGTGCGCGTGCCTTCTTGGGGCCTGTGGCAAGTATCATCACCTTGCGTGCCGAGAGTATCGTCGCCACACCCACGGTGAGTGCCTGTGTAGGCACCTTCGAGATGTCGCCACCGAAGAAGCGCGAGTTTACAGCGATGGTATCCTGTGTGAGGGTCTTGATGCGTGTGCGCGACTGCAACGACGAGAATGGCTCGTTGAAGGCGATATGTCCATCCTCGCCTACACCGCCCATAAAGAGGTCGATGCCGCCAGCATCTACGATAGCCTGCTCATATGCCTCGCACTCTGCCACGAGGTCGGCAGCGTTGCCGTTGAGAATATGCACATTCGCGGGGTTGATGTCGATGTGCGAGAAGAAGTTTGTCCACATAAACGAGTGGTAGCTCTCGGGGTGATCCTCGGCGAGGCCTACATACTCATCCATGTTGAACGTAACGACATTCTTGAACGACACCTCGCCCGCCTTGTGTAGACGTATAAGCTCGCGGTATGTCTCCAAAGGTGTTGAGCCTGTGGGAAGTCCAATTACGAATGGCGCATCGCTCTTAGCGGCCTTAGCCTTAATCTCGTTGACGATATATCGTGCAGCCCACTCGGCCACATCTGCTGACTTATCTTTGATAATTACTCTCATCTGGTTCTATATTTTTATGCTTTATATTTTCTATCTTTTGTCTTTGGTCCTGGGAAGTACAATTTCGATTAGCTCTCAACCATCCTCCCCGTAGCCAAATACATCTTGATATTGCTTTATGATGTATCAACATCCGGGAAGTACAATTTCGATTAGCTCTTAACCATCCTCCCCGTAGCTTAAAACATTTTGACGAAGACCTCTATTGCCTGATACTCTGCCATGCCGAGCTTGTCGTACAACTTTGCCGTATTCTGCGTACGCTCCTCGGCGCGCTGCCAGAACTCGCGGGTGTCGCTACCTGGGAATGGCACTATATCCTTCTGCGATAGGTGGCGGTAGATGGCGTGACGCTTCTTGAGCATCTCGTCGGGTGATAGTGGCACTGCCATATCCACCATACCGAGGTTCCACTCCATCCATGCGCCGCGGTATAGCCACATGTGGCACTCCTCGCGCCAGTCGTCATCCTTGGTGCGCTCCAACGCCTCCAAGAGAGCCTCGATACACATACGATGTGTGCCGTGAGGGTCTGCGAGGTCGCCTGCGGCATATATCTGGTGTGGGCGTATCTCGCGCAGGAGCTTGACGATAATCTCTATGTCCTTATCTGTCAATGCGCCCTTCTTGATACCTCCTGTCTCGTAGAACGGTAGGTTTAGGAAGTGGGCGTTGGTGTCGGGGTTGAGGCCGAATGAGCGCACTGCGGCGCGAGCCTCGGCACGACGTATAGCGCCCTTGATGTCGAGGAGCTTGCGTGGCTCTGGCTTGCCTCGCTTCTTCGATGCTATGAGCTGACACACCTCGTTGTACGTGTCACCCAAGCCGAGCTCACGTGCTGTGTCTATGTTCTGAAGTACTACGTCGTCGTGTACCGCCACGTTGCCCGATGTCTGGTATGCGACGTGCACATCGTGGTGCTGCTCCACAAGGCGTATAAACGTACCACCCATCGAGATAACGTCGTCGTCGGGGTGTGGCGAGAAGATTAGCGCACGCTTGGGGTAGGGTAGCGATGGCGCAGGGCGTGTCGAGTCGTCGGCATTAGGCTTGCCGCCAGGCCATCCTGTGATGGTGTGCTGCAAGTCGTTGAATACGCGGATGTTCACCTTGTCGTAGGTGCCGCACTTCTCAAGTAGCTCGCCGAGCGAGTTCTCGATATAGTCGTTGTACGTTAGCTTTAGTATAGGCTTGTTCACCTTGCTGCATAGCCATACCACGGCCTTGCGTACGAACTTGGGTGTCCACTCGCAAGGGCCTACAAGCCATGGCGTCTGCTCGCGTGTTAGATGCTCGGCAGCATTCTCGTCAATGACAACCTCTATTGCGGGGTGCAACTGCAGGTGGCTGGCTGGTATAAGGTCTGTCACTACACCCTCCACCACGCGGTGTACAGCCTCGGCCTTCTCCTCGCCCCATGCCATGAGCACTATGCGGTCAGCACGCATGATGGTACCGAGACCCATTGTGATGGCCATCTTGGGGGTGTTCTCCAAGCCGTAGAACTGGCTCGACTGCACCTTACGTGAGTTGTGTGAAAGTTCCACAAGACGTGTTGGTGACTTGGCATACGAGCCAGGCTCATTGAAGCCAACTTGGCCATCCTCGCCCATGCCTATAATCATAAGGTCAATCTTGCGTATTGCCTTCTCATAGTCGGCGCAGTACTCCGATATTATACTCTCGGGTATCGAGCCATTGGGTATATGAATGTTGTCGGGGTGTATGTCAACATGCTTTAGGAACTCGTCGTGTATGCGGTAGTTACGACTCTGTTGCTCGGTGCGCTTGATAGGGTAGAACTCATCGAGGGTGTATACAGCAACATTCTTGAACGATATCTCGCCAGCGTGGTAGCGCTTCACAAGCTCGCGGTAGAGGCCCAGCGGTGTGCGACCTGTCGTAAGACCCAATACGAATGGAGGTAGCTCCTCGTATATGTCGCGTGCCGAGGCGTTCTCGCTGTGGTTGCGCACTAAGCGACAGATGATGTCGGCGATATACTGCACACCCTGATATTCGCTCTCGAATACCTTTGTTGGCATACGCTCATAACGGTGTACAATATCCTTAGGTGCCGACTCCTTGGCAAGACCTCCATCTTTGGGTAGCTGATACTTGTGGTTCATCGTTTTATGATTTATAGTATTGTTACTCTTATCTCTCTTAACTTTTTAGTTTTCTGTTTGATGTTGTGACTACTGCTATTTTTGAGCCACTTCACCTCTCAAAGGTACAAAAAAAATCTCAAATTGCGTACGCCGATAGCCACTTTTTTCTGCATCGTGCAGAAAAAAAGATGAAAGTTCAAAGAAGATGAAAGATGAAAGAGTACAGATAACAGAGAGAAGCAACCTCCCCACAATCCCCATCATCCCCATTATCCCCACTCTCCCTTCGCATTCAGCGATTTAACCCTCTGCCGTACACTATGTACTTGGCAAATAAAGATTTTAATTTTCAAATTTTCAAAAACCCTATGATTTTGAAATTTGAAAATGTAAAATTGATATATCAGTGACATATATATATATCAGTGAACATATATATACCAGTGTATATGTCACTATATATATATCAATATATATAATAGTATCAGTATGAGTGAGTATAGATATCAGCTTGAGAAGTATCGAGGACCGAGGACTCGTCATGTATGTCCTCAGTGTTATCGTAAACAATCATTTACTCGTTATATTGATACATATAACAATAATATATATATCAATTAACAGTAATATATATATCAATGATAACGTAGGTAAGTGTAACCGCCTTGATAAGTGTGGGTATCATTATACCCCAAAACAATATTTTGAGGAACACCCACAACAACTATCTTCGGCTGGGGATTTTCGATTTTCAAAATTTCAAAATCATAGGGTTTTTGAAAATTTGAAAACTGAAAAAACTAACCAGCCACACGGCATAACACCATTGTCGCGATGGTTTATGGAGCAGACGTTGGGCGGCGACTCGACGAGGGCAAAGGGCTTCAGCTACCGCGTATCGTCGTTCATGGAGGGTAGGGAGAAGGGGTGCAGATATAGCGGATTTAAGCATAGCTTGCTTGCGCCCTCGCACTCCTAATTGCTAAAAAGATGAGGCTGAATAAAAAGTGTATTTTGTCGTTATGCTTGCCCTCAAAATGCTCATTTACGCCAAGTAAACTCCGCTTTTTCGGGCTTCGCAGGCCTAAAACTACATCTTTTTCTTCAACCTCATGACACAAAGTGGGGATGGCTAATTTACTTTTTAGTCACCCCCTGTTTACCTTCTATCTCTGATATGTGCTATTGCTAAAATATCTGCTTGCGGATGATTGTCTGCTCGCGGTCGGGGCCTACCGATACTACGGCTACCTCGATGCCTGTAAGCTCCTCGAGCTTAGCAATATATGCCTTGGCATTTGCGGGTAGCTCGTCGTAGTTCTTAATGGCGGTAATATCCTCGCTCCAGCCCTCAAGCTCGATATATTGAGGCTCTACGCGCTCGAGGTCGGCGATGGTCGAAGGAACATAGTCGATGAGCTTGCCATCGAGCTTATAGCCTGTGCAGATGCGAATTGTCTCGACACCCGATAGTACATCGAAGAGCATCAATGATAGGTAGTTGAGGCCACTTATACGACGCACGTGGTTGAGAACTACGGTATCTAACCAACCCACGCGACGAGGACGGCCCGTAACGGTGCCATACTCGTGGCCGCGCTCGCGGATGTAGTCGGCACGCTCGTCGAAGAGCTCCGAGGGGAATGGACCCTCACCTACACGTGTGGTGTAAGCCTTAGCCACGCCCATAACGTTGTTGACGTAGCGAGGCGCTATGCCTGTGTTCACAGGTACGCTGGCTGCCGTAGGGCTTGACGATGTCACGAAGGGGTATGTGCCGTGGTCGATGCAGAGCATCACGCCCTGAGCACCCTCAAAGAGTACCTTCTTACCCTCCTCGATAAGGCGGTTGAGGAGTACTGAGGTGTCGCAAATCATGGGGCGCAGACGCTCGCCGAGTGCCACATACTGGTTGTATATTGTATCGAAGTCGCATGGCTCCATGCCGAGGGCCTTAAGCTCAAGGTTCTTCTGCGCAAGGGCATCCTTAAGACGCTCTGCGAAGTACTCCTTGTTGAGGAGGTCACCCATACGGATACCTACGCGGCTATACTTGTCGGTATATGCAGGGCCGATACCCTTCTTCGTAGTACCAATCTGGCGGCCACCCTTGAGTGCCTCGTAAGCGCCGTCGAGCATCGAGTGGTAGGGCATGACGCACGCTGCGCGGTCCGAGATATATAGTTTGTAGTCGGTGATGCCAGCCTTATGCAGACGCTCCAACTCCTCGAAGAGCGACACGGGGTTGATAACCATGCCGTTGGCCATGATGTTTATGATATGGGGGTTGAAGATGCCCGAAGGTATCGACTGCAAGGCGAACTTCTTGCCATCGAAGACGATGGTGTGACCAGCATTGTTACCACCCTGATGGCGTACTACAACGTCGGCACCACCAGCGTAGAAGTCCGTAATTTTACCCTTACCTTCGTCGCCCCACTGAGCGCCTACAACAACCAATGTATTACTCATAAGATCTAACTTTTAGATGTCATGTCTGCGCATGACGTAATTTCACGGCTACAAAATTAGAAAATTTTATCTAATTGATGTGCGTCGTGCCAACTATTTTTTCAACACTTTATTGACCGAGGGGTTAAAACTACGCTTTTCGGCGGTTTACCACATGCTCCAAGAGCAGAACGGTGATGACACCCATCGCAAAGCCATTGCCCATAAGAGGCTCTACAACCTTAGGTGCAATGCCTGGGGGCATAAGCTGGAAGAGCATCGCCACCATCAGCGGAAGACCTAATGTCAGCGCATCGGCAAAGGTCTCTGCCGACTTTGTCGACTGAAGCATCTCGAACGAGGCGGCCAGCTGCGTACCCATAAGGTATAGCAGGATGACACCGATGACGGGCGCAGGAATGGCCGTAAGTGCCCAAATGATGTCGGGCGAGAGGGCGCATAGCGTTAGGGCTACGGTTGCGGGTATCAGTGCGCGACGTGCCGCACACCCCGTAGAGGCGATAACGCCTGGGCTCATAGAGTAGTTCACAGGGCCGAGGACACCCATAGCTCCCGATACGATGTTCATCACGCCTGTTATGGCTATGCCTCGCTTCATACGTCGTGGCATATTGTCGCTTTGAAGCATCGAGCCGAGCGACTCGATAGAGCCTATATCGTTGATGATAAGGGCTATGTAGCACACTACAAAGGCGATAATAAGACCCCAGTCGAACGTTATGCTGTCGATGAAGAGGTTATCCATCGAGGCTGCCGAGCCACTCTTTGTGGGCATGTCGAAGAGCGCAAAATATACCACGCTGCCAACGATGAGTGCCGCAGGGATGATAAGGCTCTTGGCGACACCCTTCAACGTGCGGTTGAGGGCGACCATTGTCAGCGTGCCCACGATGGCGAATACCAAGCCGAAGATATGCTGGTCGTGTGTGGCATAGGGCGCAAAGACGAGCTTCTGCGATATTGTAGGCGTCAGCGTAAAGGCTATGAGCATCAGTATCACGACGATGATGCGTGGCGTAAAGAGGCGCTGTATGTAGCGCATCGTGTTACCTATGGTGAGCAGTGTGGTGATGACACCACCAATGGCAATGGATGTGTATATGCCATCGGTTGTGGCGTTCGACGATAGTGCCGATATCACACCTACGAGCAACACTGCGGCAGGGCCCACGACCAATGGTAGGCGGTGACCCCATATAACTTGAATGAGTCCCGCGATGCCCATCACGGCAAAGAGTTTCTGTGCATAAAAGAGCTTCTCTTCGGGTGTCCCCTGTGCCACGAAGACGCTTGTGGCAACCACCGCAATACATAGCACGAACCACTGCAACGAGTAGATGGCAAGCGCCCCTGCGGGGAGTCTATCTTCGGCGTTATATTTTAGTTTCATAGAGGTTTATTCGTCTATTTGTTTGCTATGCACTCGCTTATGAGCGCTGGGTTATCTGTTGTTATGTAGTCCACGTTGTGGCGTATCGCCCACTCGGCATCCTTACGGTTGTTTACCGTCCAGATGCTCACCTCGAGGCCGAGGTTGTGTGCTCGGCGTATCCATGCGGGGTGTAGGCGTAGGATGACAGTAGGGTAGCTAATGCCCTTGTAGCCACGCTTGGCAACTCTCTTTGGCGAGAGGTCGCCAGCAAGGTACATCGCACCATGCTCTGCGGCAAGGTCGCATATCTTGCGGCTGAAGGATATGTATGTGGTACGCTCCGAGAGACCACGCTCGGCGATAGCATCTTCTATTGCGTTGAAGCACGCCTCGACATCCTCATTGCCCCAAATCTTTATCTCCACCAACATATGGATATTGGGGTAGCGCATCGCAACATCGAGGTACTCATCAAGCGTCGGTAACGTTTCGCCATTAGGCAGCGGCGTGGTGCGTAGTGTGTCAAGCGTCGTGTCGCCTATGCGCATCTTGTTGTCGGCAGGGTGGTTGGGGCCATGGGCTACAACAAGATGGTTGTCGGCGGTCATCACAACGTCGAACTCGACGACCTCGATAGAGGCCTCATCGGCTGCTACGAGTGACGATATGGCATTCTGCGCAGCACCCTCTGCCGAGTGGTGGCCACGGTGTGCCACAATCTTCTGCGCCGAGAGTGTCGTTGTCGCAGCAATGATGCATATCAGGGAAAGTAGTACTCTTTGCATGGTTATCTTTGTTAGTACTCAACCTTGTCGAGCTTGTCGTTCCACTTGCGGAAGGCCTCCATAGCCTCGTCGCGCATGAAGTGCTCGCAGTGTATCGAGCGACGGTCGTAGTCCAAGCGTAGCTGGTCGTAGATGAACGAGTCGTCGAACTCTATGGCTGCAGCATCGCGCTTGGTGTTGGCGTAACATATACGCTCGATGCCTGCCCAGTAGAGGGCGCTGAGGCACATCGGGCATGGCTCACACGAGGTGTAGACAGTACACCCCTTGAGGTCGAAGGTCTCCAACTCGCGACAGGCGTTGCGTATGGCAACCACCTCGGCATGTGCCGTAGGGTCGTTGTTCGGTACCACGCGGTTAGCACCCTTAGCTACCACCTTGCCATCGCGTACGATGACAGCACCAAAAGGACCTCCGCCCTCATCTATGTTACTTATAGATAGCTCTATGGCCATCTTCATAAACTTCTTATCCTCTGCCGAGTAGTCACTTCTCTCAGGCAGACCATTCTGCTTATCAATGTTCATACTTTCGCGTTATGCAAATATCGAGCAAGATGAATGATGAAAGATTTTGAATGTAGCTATCCATTGCCTCATCTTACTGATTATCTTTACTCTTGTGTCTGGTGGAGGATAACACGCTCAATAGCACGCTCGCACACTGGGCAGAAGCGCTCGGCTACATTGTCACGCATACGGCATACTACCGCAGGACGATATATGCCCTTGGTGCGGTAGCCGCCACCCTCATAAACGCCCACCGTATAGTTTGCCTTGCGCTCGTCGGTAGGCTCCGATGGTGTCTCGATGCCCTCGGCAACCATATCTGCCCACTTAGAGTCGAAATCTACAAGTGTTGTGATATTTGGCTCCCAAGGCTCGTGGCTGAGTGAGTGCATCTCGTCGTTCGAGTCGCTTTGCTCGTAGAAGTACTCGTCACCAAGACCACCAAACGAGTGGCCGAATTCGTGTACCACAACGGGGCGGAAGTCTTGGTGGTGTGCCGTGGTCAGCGTGTATGAGTTATAGATGCCACCACCGCCATAAGTATCGGTGTTGGCGAGTATTATAAAGTGCTCGGTAGGGATGTTTGTCGTAAGGTCGAACATCGTGTATACATTGCCTGTCGTAAGGTAACGCCACATGTAGAATGTTGTGAAGTTGGAGTTTACGGCGGTCTCGCGCCATGCTAAGCCGTGGGGTACGCTGACATTGCTATCCTTCGATGGGGTAGCTACGGCGATGAAGTTAAACTTCTCGCGGTGGCTGTTGAAGGGCTCATACGATAGTATCTCCTCGGTAGCCATCTTGGCATCCTCCATGAATGTTCCCATCTGCTCGGTGGTGTAACCCTCGGCAAGGATTACCACGTCGATACACTCCTTCGAGTCGCCGCCCTTGTGAAGGTAGGTGTAGGGCAGTGCCTGCTGCTTAGAGCGGTCGCGAATAAGGAGGTCGCTTGGCTGTATGGTGTGTTGCAGACGGCTCTCCTTGCCAGTGTTGTCGCGCAAGACAACCTCGGCAACAACCTCCTCACGAGGCATAGGCACAAGGATTGTGAACTCGAAGCTCTTGGTTATGGTCGCAGCCTCGGGTGTTGTTATCCACTCCTGGAAGAGCGATGAGAACGAGGTTTTGTATATCACCTCCTTGGTTGTGGCGTTGTAGAGCGTAAGGTCGCCATTGCCCTTTAGCGGCACCTCGTCGAGGTTTACGCGACGTCCCCACCAGTTGTCACTCTTCGACATCTCGCGCAGTGCAACATGCTGTTCTTGGCTATTGCCTATGAAGGTGTAGTCTATGCGGAGTGTTCTATCCTCGAAGTTATCCTCGAAGCTCTGGGCGCTTGCCGTAGCTATGCCCATAAAGAGTAGAGCTAATGTGAAAAGTTTTCTCATGACGTATTTAGGTTTTATATGTTTGGTGACAAAGTTACGAAACAATTTGAGATAATCATCACACGCCATTGCCATTTTGCAAAATTTATTGCCATAAAGGGGCGTTGTTATGGCAAAATCTTATTACCTTTGCCCATCATGCGACGCATAATCCTATACATATTTCTACTGCTCATACCTATTGAGCTATATGCCGAGGCCTCGTTGCCTAAGAAGGTGCATGGCAAGATAGCCACCGTGCTCACCGACTTCCTACGTAGGGAGGTCAGCGGTGGCCGTGTAACTATCGTTGAGAGTCGTATAGGCGAGGGCGATGCACCGCGTGTGGAGATATATGCCTCGGCGGAGTTAGGTTACTACCCCTATCGTGAGGATGATATTGCAACGCTCTACGACGAGGTGCGTGAGGTGCTACCCGAGAAGTACGCTGAGTGTGAGCTTGCATTATTTGCCGATGGAAAGCCCATCGAGAGCCTCGTAATGGGACGTAATGGTGGTGTGGACAACCATTTTACTTATGATAACGTAACGCCGCTTATCACACGCCTTAGCTCTCTGTCGCAACCCACCAATGGTCTTGCGAACCGCCATATAGCCCTCTGGCAGAGCCATGGCCGCATATGGCAGCAGAAGGCGGGTGCGTGGTGCTGGCAGCGCCCTAAGCTGTGGCTCACCGTCGAGGATATGTTCACGCAGAGCTTCGTCATACCCTACCTTGTGCCTATGCTCGAGAGGGCTGGTGCAAACGTGCTACTTCCGCGTGAGCGTAGCATGCGTTGCGAGGAGTTTATCATTGACAATGATGCCGGCATAGATGCAACGATATATAGAGAGCACTCGCGTAAGCACGAGTGGCAGCAGGGTGGTCGTGGCTTTGCCCACCTTCAGCGCTACTACGCCTCGCGACATAACCCCTTCGAGGATGGCACAACACGCATGGTTGAGGCGTGCGACAAGCCCTCGCGTGTGAGCACTGCGTCGTGGGGCGGCGAGATACCTACGCCTGGCATATATAGCGTCTACGTCTCGTATAGCACCCATCCGCGCTCCATCACCGATGCCCACTATACGGTGCATGCGTCGGGTGGCGACCGCGAGTTGTGCGTCAACCAGCGTATGGGAGGCGGTATGTGGGTGTGTCTTGGTGACTTCTACTTCGAGGCTGGCTACCACGAGAAGCTCGTGTCGATAGATAACTTCTCAAAATATACGGGTGTTGTCACTGCCGATGCTGTTAAGATTGGTGGCGGTATGGGTAACATATATCGTGGTGAGCAGTGCGAGACGAGCGATATGCCTCGCTTCGCTGAGGGCTCGCGCTATTGGCTTCAGTGGTCGGGCTTCTCGACAGATGTGTACGAGGGCAAGGGTGGCAGCGATGACTATACCGAGGACTATATGTCGCGCCCACACTGGGTGAATGACCTTATGGGAGGCACGCAGCACAATCCCGACACGTTGGGTCGTAATATCCCCATAGACCTCGCCTTTGCTCTGCACTCGGACGCTGGTCGTCGCGATAATGACGATGTTATAGGTACACTCGGTATCTACTGCACGCGTGATGACGAGGGACTCTTCGTGGGTGGCGCGTCGCGTCTACTCTCGCGTGAGCTTACCGATGCTGTGATGACCTCCGTGGTTAAGGACATACGCGCTATGTATGAGCCACGATGGATGCGCCGTGGTATGTGGGATAGAGCATACTATGAGGCGCGTATCCCCAAGTGCCCAACGCTCCTTTTGGAGGTTATGTCGCATCAAAACTTTGCGGAGATGCGCCTCGGTCTCGACCCCGCCTTTCGCTTCGATGTCAGTCGAGCGATATATAAAGGCATGCTCAAACACATAGCTGCGCAGTACGACATGGAGTATGTCGTGCAGCCACTCCCCGTGAAGCGCTTTAGCGCCCATATTGTCGACCGCAGTGTCAAACTCAGCTGGCAACCTGCCGAGGATATATTCGAACCTACGGCTACTGCCGACTACTATATACTATATACGCGCGTGGGTGATGGTGGCTTCGACGCGGGACGTCGTGTGGAGGGCACATCGCTCTATGTCGAGCAGCGCTTGGGCGAGGTGTATAGCTACAAGATAACCGCCGTGAACCGTGGTGGTGAGAGCTTCGACTCGGAGGTTATCTCTGCCTGTGTGCAGCGTCGCGAGAAGGGGCGTGTGATGGTTATCAACGGCTTCGACAGAGTGTCAGCCCCCATCAGTCGCCGCGAGGATGAGGCTGTGGGCTTCTACCTTGACGAAGATAGCGGCGTGGGGTATATCGAGGATATAGCCTTCATCGGTGCGCAGCACGACTACGACCCATTGAGCGAGAATCTCGGCCTGAGCAACGATAACTATGCTGCGAATGTCATCGCTGGCAATAGCTTCGACTATGCGGCGCTTCATGGCGCATCTATCGCTGCGGCGGGCTTCAGCTACGCCTCTGCATCGCGTGCTGCAGTTGAGGCTGGCGATGTCGATATGTCGCGCTACGATGTGGTGGATGTCATCATGGGCAAGCAACGAACAACGCCCATAGGTCGTGCCGAGAAGGGATATCGCCATGAGGCATTTACCGACGCTATGCGCATAGCCATTGGCGACTACCTACGTCGCGGCGGCAAGGTCATCATCTCGGGATGCTCGGCCATTGGCGATATGTGGCACTCGCCACTTGCCACAGACGACGATAGAGCGTGGTCCGAACAGGTGTTGGGCATCAAGCATGGTGGCACCAACAAGCCCGAATTTGGCACCATACGCGCCCAGGCTGCGGAGCTCGCACGTCGTGGTTTCGAGGTCAATATTAGCACAATGATGGGTGCCGAGAGTTACGCCATCGAGCAGTGCGATATCATCACCCCTGTGTCGGCAGATGCGATGACCGTAATGACCTACGAGGATAGCGAGAGGAGCGCTGCTGTGGCAACGCCGAATGGCATCATCCTCGGCTTCCCCATAGAGTCTATCCTCGTGGATGAGGAGCGCGATATGTTTCTTCGCACGATGCTTAAATATCTAACCCACTAACCCCTATGGCACTCTCACGACACACCGTAAAGACAATATCAATGCCCTTGGCGATGGTCGTCGGGGCACTCCTATGTAGGCCCTTGGCGCAACTTGAGGCGGCAAGTGCAAATATGCTTACACCGCTGCTTATTGCCTCGATGCTCTTCCTCACGTTCTGTCGTATCGAGATTAGGGATATGCGCGTAGGGTGGGTACACCTGTGTATGCTCGCCATACAGTTTGTTGGTTCTATCGCGGTATACTACTTGTTGCATCCGCTCTTCGGCCAGACCGTAGCGCAGGGCGGTATGATATGCGTCATGGCACCTATTGCCATGGCTGCCGTCGTCATTGGCGGTATGCTCGGCGCTAATGTGGCTACGATGGTGACATACAGCCTTATATGCAACCTCGTTACGGCGCTCGTAGCGCCACCGCTGTTGCACGCCTTTGGCAACGGAACGTGTACCTTCGCGGAGATTATCTCGCGTGTAGCACCAACACTCATCGCCCCCTTTGCCCTTGCGCAGCTATGTCGCTATACATGGCGTCGTGGTGCCGAGTGGTTTGCCTCGCACTCGTCGCTGTCGTTCTACATATGGCTCTTCTCGCTTGTTCTGGTCTTAGGTCGCACAACGTGTTTCATCATCGACACCGATGCCGAGCCTTTGATTGAGGTGGAGCTCGCCATTGTAGCGCTTGTGTTATGCCTCGCCCAGTTCTATGTAGGTCGTCGTCTGGGTAGACACTTTGGCGATGTTGTGGCGTGTGGCCAGTCTGTAGGTCAGAAGAATACCATCCTTGCAGTCTGGATGTCGCTCAACTTCCTCGACCCCGTAGCCTCCGTAGCCCCCACAGCCTACATCGTCTGGCAGAACTTCGTAAATAGCTATCAGATTTATAGACACAAACAGTAATTTGTTGTGATAAGGCAGACATCTACTGCCGCTAACAAAAATTCCCGACAATGAGCAGTACGCCAAGTACAGCCCATCGTCGGGATTTTTGCCGAGCGTTGTATCTGCAGCCTTCTAACAACAAATTAGGTCGTGGGGCTGATTGAGGTTGCAATTAGGGAGGTTAGAGAGGTTAGGGTGGCTTGTCTATGTCCCTTAGTCTCCTTAACTTCCCTAATCTCTCTTTGTCACTCTTAAGCAGGCGAAGCCTTCACACTCCTAATAGCTTATTTGTAGCAGCTTCTATTCGCCGCCACCGCCACCGCCAAGACGTCCGCGGTCCTCTGCCGAGCCACTCTCGACACTCCTTGCGCGGAACTGCTTGCCCGAGTTAAAGTTATACGATATGGAGAACTTAACGGCGGGCTTCATCCATGGCTGGTTGGCAATCATCACGCGCTCGAATGTAGGCTCTTTAATGGTTATCCTCTGCTTCATG
This sequence comes from Rikenellaceae bacterium, assembly GCA_015059955.1. Classification (GTDB taxonomy): domain Bacteria; phylum Bacteroidota; class Bacteroidia; order Bacteroidales; family Rikenellaceae; genus Alistipes. Next base: position 12,720 of record SUZK01000005.1, on the reverse strand, counting down.
GGCACGATGTTCTGCACACCGAGGCTCAGCGTCAGCTTATTGTCGAGCATACGCTTCTTGAGGGCTGCGTTGAGGTTGCCGAAGTCGGCAATCCTGGTGTTACCCGCCTGAGCACCATGTATATACATGCCGTCGAGCTCGATAAAGAAGTTCTTGGGTAGCGTGAATGACATCTGTGCGTTGGCTACGCCCATAAAGTTGCGGCGCACAGGCTCGTCGGGGTAGATGCGCTGACCCATATACATCGCCGTGATGTTGAAGTTGGCGCTCCACCACTTGGTGAACTGGAATGGCAGGCTCACCGTGGCGTAGAAGTTGTTGAGCGTAGGGTAGTTGATGGTCTGCAAGATAAGCAGCTCAGGGTTCTCGCTATCCACAAGTGTAGTCTGCTGTATGGCGTTCTGCATAATCTGCATGCCGACACTTATCGTATACTTATATTTGAGTACGGCGGTCACCGACACCGAGTTGTTGTATGATGGTTTCAGGTTGGGGTTACCGCGCTGTATCATATACTCCGATATCTTGGTCTCGTTGGGTGATAGCGCCCAGAACGAGGGTCGGCTGATGGTGCGCGAGTACTGCGCGATAAGCGAGTAGGCGCCATCCTTGGTTATTGCGTACGATACGTTGGCATTGGGGAATAGGTCGAAGTAGTTTTGCTTGACGAGCTTGTCTGCCGAGCGGAATGCTGTATACTCACCACGCAGACCTCCTACGAGGCTTACGCGACCGAGGCGTGCTGTGGCAATTACGTAGGCAGCGCCGATATTCTCATTGTAGCCAATGTCGTAGCTACGCAGATCATTTGTGAGCCATGTGCCATCCTTCTGGTACTCGTAGAGGGCGTTATTGTCGTTGCCGTTGTAGGTATACTTCAAGCCCGCCTTAAGTGTCACTTTGGGTGATAGCACCTTCTCTAAGGCTACCGTGGCTGTTCCGAGCTGGTAGTTGCCGCGTGAGGCCTGACGATATGTCGAGTCGCGCGTGATGAGCGGTGCACTAAGGTCGTCGCAGTTGGTGTCGAAGTAGTTGTTCGACGACTGCGATAGATTGTTGGTGTAGTCGCCGATAAACTTCAGCGTCGAGCCCTTGTCGTCGAGCTTGTAGATGTAGTTCAGCGTGGCGGTAAGCATGTGGTTACGACCCTTGTCGTCGTAGATGCCATCACTACGCGAGGTGATGCCATTTAGGCTACGTTCGGTCCATGTCTCGGTGTCGCCATTCGAGCCCCAGTAGTTGTATTGTAGCTCGGCACCCACCGAGTGGCGGTTGGTGATGTCGTATACGACACCCAGATTACCACCAGCCCACGTCGAGCGCTCATCCATCTCGGTCTCGGCGTCTATGACCGTGTTAGAGGTGTAGTCGGTATGCTCCTCTGTTGTGTAGTCGTTACCGTTAGTGCCTGCCCATAGACGGCCATAGGCATTCACCTTGCCGCTATTGTAGTTGAGCGACACTGAGGGCATTATGTTGTACGCGCCCTTAGTGCCATTTGCGACGAGCGATGCCGAGCCCATAAGGCCTGAGTCGAGGTTTCGCTTTGTCGTAATCTTGATGATGCCGCCCGATGACGATGCGTCGTAGTCGGCACCCGACTGAGGTATAACCTCAATGCGCTGTATGTCGTTGGCACGCAACGAGCGTAGATAGGCCATAAGCTGTGCATCATCGAGCTTCACCTCGCGGTCGTTGAGGTATATCTTCGAGCCCGATGAGCCGTTGATAGATATCTTGTCGTCCTGTATCCATACACCTGGCGCGGTCTTGAGTAGCTCCTCGCCATCCTTGCCAATAGATACTGGTGAGTTGGCAACATCGACCACAAAGCGGTCGGCCTCACGACGTATGAGGTTTGCCGTGACCACCACCTCCTCCATCTTCTCGCTATCGGCCTCTAAGGCTATGTTGCCGAGGTCGGTAGTTGTCGTAAGCTCCACTTTGCGGTTTAAGTTTTTGTAGCCCACGAAGCTTACATGTAGTGTGTAGTTGCCCGTGGGTGCCGATAGTGAGAACTTACCGCCCTCATCTGTTGAGCCACCCGTAACCTGCGACCCCTCGTCGAGGAGCACCACCGTGGCGTAGGCGATAGGGCTACTCTGTTCATCCACCACACGGCCCGAGAGGTCTACCCTCTGCGCTGCCACCTCACTTGTCGCCATGATGCCACATAGCATCATGCCCAACCATACCACTGTCTGAAATACTCTCATGATATCCTGAAATATTTTTACAAAGTTAATAATTCTTATCTATCTACATGCATGTTACACAACTTTTCGCACTACAAAGTTACCCCCCCCCTTGAATTTCCAAATTTTTGGGCAACTTTTTTTGCGCCGAGTGTGATTTTTTTCTGTTGCTCTTGTCTATATAACGCTTGAAATGCTCTTTTAGTAACACGCCGCGAGATTTTTTTTCAATTGGGAATGAGCGAAGCACCCTCGCAAGGAGCTATGCTCCGCCCCCGTAAGCAAAGCGCCCTCGCATTGCTAATTTCTATTTGCTCATTTGTAGCAAGTCTTTGAACTTTCATCTTTTTTATGTATATTTGCGCGTTAAAATTAAAATATCGGCTCTAAACGCAGTCTATTATGTTAACTTTACTCTACTACATCATCTGTCTTATCGTAGCATTGGTGCTCTACGTGGCATCGTTCATCGCTCTTGTAGTATGCTATCCGTTCGATAAGAAGCGCGTGGTGGTGCACACCCTCTCGCGATGGATTACAAACGTAATATTTGGCCTATCGCCACTTATGAAGCGCGAGGTTATTGGCATCGAAAATATCGACCCCAACGAGCGTTATGTCATAACGCTCAACCACAATTCTATGGTCGACATTATCTGTCTCTACAAGATCCCATTGGTCTTCAAGTGGGTATCGAAGAAGGAGGTATACCGCATACCTATCGTCGGTCGTCTGCTCTTTATGCATGGCGACATTGTCATCAACCGCGCCAGTGCCAAGGAGGCGATGAGGCTCGTACACGAGAAGGGTAAGGAGTGGCTTGCGAAGGGTGCATCTATCTCTATCTTCCCTGAGGGTACACGCTCGAAGGATGGCCAGATACACAACTTCAAGGCTGGCGCCTTCATCCTTGCCAAGGATGCTGGCGTGCCCATCCTCCCTATCGTCTTGGATGGCACAACGACGCTCACGAAGCATGGCCTTGTGAACTTCCGCAATAAGATAACTATCCGCGTGTTGCCACCGATACCAGCGAAGGAGGTCGTTGAGCGCGACATCAAGGATGTTATGGCCGAGGTACACACAACGATGGTCGACACACTCGCCGAGATTAGAGCTAATAGCAAATAATACAGAGAAGCAAAATATATGGCAGAACTAAACTTGACAAACGCCACAGCGGAGTATAACAAAGATGCCATCGTGACGCTCTCGCCACGTGAGCATATCCGCTTGCGCCCAGGTATGTATATCGGCAAACTCGGTGATGGTACCCAGGCTGACGATGGTATCTACGTGCTTTTGAAGGAGGTCGTGGATAACTCTATCGACGAGTTTATCATGGGTGCAGGCAAGCGCATCGAGATAAAGATTGAGGACGATAGGGTGTCGGTACGCGACTATGGTCGTGGTATTCCGTTGGAGGCCCTTGCCGATGCTGTGAGCAAGATGAACACTGGCGGTAAGTATGGCGGCGAGGCTTTCAAGAAGACCGTAGGCCTTAACGGTGTCGGTGTCAAGGCTGTAAATATGCTCTCGAGCCACTTCATGGCACGCTCGGTACGCCAGGGAGAGGCACGTACCGTGACATTCTCGCAGGGTTTGGAACTTACCGACCGCTCGGAGAGTGGGGTGGCAGAGCCTAACGGCACATACGTAGAGTTTATCGTCGACCGCGAGGTCTTCGGCGACTACGCCTACAATATGGAGTATGTCGAGCAGATGGTCAAGAACTACACATACTTGAACCTCGGCCTTACGGTGATGCTCAACGGCCAGTCATATACCTCGAAAAATGGCCTCCTCGACTTGGTCAACGACAACCTGTCGAGTGAGCCTCTATACGCCCCAATACATATCTCGGGCGAGGATATCGAGGTTGTTGTAACCCACGGCAACGGCTATGGCGAGGCATACTACTCGTTCGTGAATGGTCAGTATACGCCACAGGGAGGTACCCATCAGGCAGCCTTCCGCGAGGCTATTGCCAAGACCATCAAGGAGTTCTATCATAAGGACTATGAGCCAGCCGACATCCGCACATCGATAATTGCGGCTATCTCGGTGCGTGTCAACGACCCTATCTTTGAGTCGCAGACAAAGACCAAGCTCGGCTCCAAGGATAAGGAGGAGGGCCTCACCATGCGTCAGTTCGTGGGTGACTTCCTCGCCACAAACCTCGATAACTACCTACATAAGCACCCCGAGACGGCGCAGACCTTGCAGAAGAAGATTGTCGAGAACGAGAAGGAGCGCAAGGCTATATCGGGCGTTCAGAAGAAGGCACGCGAGGCTGCCAAGAAGGTGTCGCTAAACAACAAGAAGCTGCGCGACTGCAAGATACACTATACCGACAAGTCGGAGCTTGCCGAGCAGACGATGATATTCATCACCGAGGGTAACTCAGCATCGGGCTCTATAACATCGAGCCGTGACCCTCGCACCCAAGCCGTATTCTCTTTGCGCGGTAAGCCGCTTAACTGCTACGGCCTCACCAAGCGCGTGGTATACGAGAACGAGGAGTTTAACCTTCTTCAGGCGGCACTCAACATCGAGGAGGATATGGATAACTTGCGCTACAACAAGGTTATCATCGCCACGGATGCCGATGTCGATGGCATGCACATACGTCTGCTGCTCACATCGTTCTTCTTGCAGTTCTTCCCCGATGTAATACGCCTTGGCCACTTATACATCTTGCAGACGCCACTATTCCGTGTGCGCAACAAGAAGGAGACGCACTACTGCTATACGGACGATGAGCGTCAGGCGGCAATTAAAAAGTGCGGTGCTCAGGCCGAGATTACCCGCTTCAAGGGTCTTGGTGAGATATCGGCAGCCGAGTTCAAGGAGTTTATCGGCGAGGGCATGCGTCTGGATAAGGTGCGCCTAACGAAGGATGACCCCATCAAGGATATGTTGGAGTTCTACATGGGTAAGAACACCCCCGACCGCAAGGACTTCATCGTTGGCAACCTCCGCGTCGAGGAGGATATTATCGAAAACCTCAAACAATTTAACTAATGGCCGAGGATAAGGATATAATGGATGTCGAGGCTCAGGATATGGAGTCTCAGGATGTTGATATGCAGGATGCCCCCAAGGGTAAGTATGGAGCGTTGATGACGGCTGACGATGGCGTGCGCCGCCTTACGGGTATGTACAAGAACTGGTTCTTGGACTACGCCTCGTATGTCATCTTGGAGCGTGCCGTACCCCACTTGGAGGATGGCTTAAAGCCTGTGCAGCGCCGTATCCTTCACGCCATGAAGTGCGTTGAGGATGGCCGCTATAATAAGGTCGCCAACGTCGTAGGTCAGGCTATGCAGTACCACCCCCACGGTGATGCCTCAATCAAGGATGCCTTGGTGCAGCTCGGCCAGAAGGGTCTGCTTATCGACATGCAGGGTAACTGGGGTAACATCCTCACGGGTGATGAGGCTGCCGCCGCCCGATATATCGAGGCACGCCTCTCGAAGTTCGCCTTGGAGGTTGTCTACAACAAGAAGACTACGGAGTGGATGCTCGCCTACGACGGCCGTAAGGAGGAGCCTGTGACCCTTCCTGTTAAGTTCCCGCTGTTGTTGGCTCAGGGTGCCGATGGTATCGCCGTAGGTCTTGCCTCGAAGATATTGCCCCACAACTTTGTGGAGCTTATAAACGCCTCTATCGCCTACCTTCGTGGTGAGGAGTTCCACTTAGTCCCCGACTTCCAGACGGGAGCTATCATGGATGCCAGCAACTATAACGATGGTCTACGTGGCGGCTCGGTACGTGTACGTGCCCGCATCTCGAAGATAGACAAGCGCACGTTGGCAATTACGGAGATACCATATACCACAACCTCGGAGAGCATCAAGGAGTCAATCATCCGCGCTAACGAGAAGGGTAAGATAAAGATTAAGAAGGTCGACGACAACACGGCCGAGAAGGTCGAGATTGTCATTCAGGTAGCTGCCGACGAGTCGTCGGATAAGACTATCGATGCGTTGTACGCCTTCACCGACTGCGAGGTATCCATCTCGCCTAACGCCTGCGTCATTGTCGACAACAAGCCCGTCTTTATGGGCATTAGCGACATTTTACGCTACTCGACAGACCACACCAAGGCGCTGCTTGGCAAGGAGCTTCAGATAAAGCTCGACGAGCTTAACGAGGCGTGGCATGCAGCATCTTTAGAGCGCATCTTCATCGAGAATAAGCTCTATCAGCTTATCGAGGGTTGCCGCACTCGTGAGGCAGCATACGAGGCTGTCGACAAGGGCTTGGAGCCATTCAAGGCGAAGCTACGCCGCGAGGTGACGTTGGAGGATGTCCAGCGCCTCACCGAGTTGAAGTTCATACGTATATCGCGCTACGACTCCGATAAGGCCGACAACGAGATTAAGCAGATTGAGAAGGATATCAAGCAGACGAAATATGACCTCGACCACCTTACGGAGTATGCTATTGCCTACTTCGAGCGTATTCGTGAGAAGTATGGCGAGGGTCACGAGCGCCGTACCGAGATTAGGGAGTTCGACACCATCGAGGCGTGGAAGGTAGCATCGTCAAATGCCAAGCTATATGTCGACCGTGCCGAGGGCTTCTTTGGCTACGGCAAGAGCATGAAGGATTCGGAGTTTGTCTCGGACTGCTCGTCGCTCGACGATGTTATCATCATCCTCAAGGATGGCCGCTATAAGATTACGAAGATTTCGGAGAAGGCATTCTTCGACAAGGGTATATATTATATAGGTATATATAAGCGCAACGACGAGCGCACCATATATAATATGCTCTACCGCGATGGCCGTGGTGGCGCTATTATGATGAAGCGTTGCGCCATCAAGTCTGTGACACGCGATAAGGAGTACGACCTCACGAAGGGTACGCCCAAGAGCGAGTTGTTGTACCTCTCGGTTAACCCCAATGGCGAGGCTGAGGTGCTCAAGATATACCTACGCCCACGCGCTCGCTTGAAGAAGTGTATCATCGACCTCGACCTCTCGACCTTGGCTATCAAGGGCCGCCAGAGTGTGGGTAACCTCGTTACGCGCTACTCGATAAATAAGATTGTGCTCAAAGAGCGCGGCACGTCGACGCTCGGAGGTCAGAATATATGGTTCGACGAGGATGTACGCCGCCTGAATACCGATGGTCGTGGCACACTACTTGGCGAGTTCAAGGGCGACGATAAGATTGTGGTGTGGACCGCTAAGAATCAGTACTATATCACTGGCTTCGATGTGCAGCAACACTTCCCCGACGACACCATACGTGTTGAGCGCTATGTTGCCGATAGGGTATACGCCTTGTGCTACTACGATGGCGAGCAGAACTACTACTATATGAAGCGCTTCCAGCTCGAGGCGAGCGACAAGACGCAGTACTTCTTGGAGGAGGGTGCTCCTATGCGCTTTGTGGCCATTACCGATAAAAGCGGTGCTACACTCGCAGTTGAGTTTGGCGGCCAGCATGAGCAGCGACCAATGGAGATATTAAATGTCGATGAGTTTATCGCCGTCAAGAGCCACCGTGCTAAGGGTAAGCGTATCTCGAACTACGAGGTTGCTAAGCTCACGTTCATCGAGCCTGAGCAGCCCGAGGATGAGGATATTGAGGATGCAGATATCGAGAATATCGAGGATATAGAAGATGACGAGCCTATCGACATGGAGGATATCATCGGTGGCGACATTAAGGTTGACCCTAATGTCGACTATACGAAGCGTGCCGATGTCGACGATAAGGATGTCAACGTCTCGCAGCTCAACCTATTCTAAAAGATGGTGGACTATGGCGCTACTCTTCTTGGTGGGATATGCTGGCTCGGGCAAGAGCTCTTTGGGACGACGTCTTGCGCGTGCTGTGGGGTGTAGGTTTGTCGATACGGACAAGCTCGTCGAGCAGCAGGTAGGAGCCTCTATTGCCGATATATTCTACTACGAGGGCGAGGAGTACTTTCGCCGTTCGGAGCGCGAGGCCTTGGAGAGCCTTGCGTTGTTGAGTGACGATGTCGTTGTGGCTACGGGTGGTGGTATGCCTACGTGGAGCGATAATATGGCGTGGATGAAGGCACACGGCACGACCATATATATCAGCCGTAGCTGCGAGCAGATTATCTCGCGCCTTACGGATTATGGACGCGAGAAACGCCCCATGTTTCGTGGTAAGAGCGACGAGGAGCTGCTGCTGTTTATGCGCCAGCAGCTGGCCGAGCGCGAGGGCTTCTATGCGCAGGCAGCCGTACGTGTCGAGTGTGATACGATGAGCGACGACGCGGCTGTTGACTATATTGTTAATACATTGAAACTAAGATAGATGAATAACTCACCCATAGGTGTATACGACTCAGGCTTAGGAGGCTTGTCGGTGTGGCGCGAGCTACGCCTGCGACTTCCACGCGAGTCTCTCATATACCTTGGTGATGGTAAGAATTGCCCCTATGGTGGCCGCTCGCGCGAGGAGATTACGCGCTTTGCCGATGCTGCCGTCGAGCGCCTTGTTGCGGCGGGTGCCAAGATGGTCGTTGTGGGGTGTAATACCGCCACTACGGCGGCTATCGACTACCTACGCGCTAAGTGGTCGGATATGCCTATCGTGGGCCTTGAGCCTGCCGTTAAGCCCGCATGCTTGAATACCACTACGGGGCGTATTGCTGTGCTTGCCACGGCACATAGTCTACGTAGCGAGATGTTCTTGCGTACCGCCACACGCTATGCCGAGGGTGTCGAGGTGCTGAAGGTTGTGGGTGAGGAGTTTGTCGAGATTGTCGAGGCTGGCGAGGAGCATACGCCACGTGCGCAGATGGCTGTGCGTAGGGTCATCGAGCCACTCCTCGATAAGGGTATCGACCATATTGTCCTCGGCTGTACCCACTATCCTTTCTTGCGCTCCGAGATTGAGCGCGTTATTGGCGACCGAGAGATTAAGGTTATTGATAGTGGCGAGGCCGTAGCGCGCCGTGTAGAGTGGTTGTTAGAGCGCTACGATATCGCTGCTGCGGGCGACCATACACCTACGTACGACTATATGACCTATGCCGACGATGCCTACCTTGCGCACCTACGCCACCGTGCCGAACAGATAATCGGCAAGTAGCCGTGTGCAGGATACTGCCTAAAATCTACATTTCGTACACTAAACCCACTACTTCGTACAATATCGCCTCAAATATTTTGTTGAGCACGCGATAATATCTATCTTTGTAGTAGCTAAAAACACTATTACTATGCAACTAACCCCAGGCACTCTCCTTGAGAGAGGCAAATATCGTATTATCAAGACCTTGGGTCGCGGAGGCTTTGGCGTGACCTACCTTGCGGAGCAGGTTATGGCCAAGCGCAAGGTATGCATCAAGGAGTTCTTCCCTAAGAACTACTACAAGCGCGATGGCGACACTGGCGCGCTGACCCTGTCGTCGGATGGCTTTGCCGAGTCGATGAATAAGTTTAAGGCGAAGTTTATCAAGGAGGCACAGACTATTGCCACGCTCAACCACGCAAATATCATCCCCATCCACGATGTCTTCGAGGAGAACGGCACGGCCTACTACGTGATGGACTACATCGAGGGTGAGTCGCTCTACGATATTGTAAAGCACGGCGGAGCACTTACCGAGGCCGATGCGGTGCGCTACATCCGCGATACGGCAGCCGCCTTGGAGCATATCCACGCGCGACAGATTATGCACCTCGACGTGAAGCCAGGCAATATCATGGTGCGCGAGGAGGATAGACGCGCCATATTGATAGACTTTGGTCTCTCGAAGCACTACGACGCTACAAGTGGCGAGGCTACCTCTACGACACCCGTCGGCGTGAGCCACGGCTACGCCCCTATGGAGCAGTACCAGGATGGTGGCGTTAGCACCTTCTCGCCCGAAACAGATATCTACTCGTTGGGCGCAACACTCTATTTCCTCGTTACGGGCAATGTGCCACCTCAGGCTACGGTTGTTGCCGAGCAGAGACTTCCCAATCTTGAGGGCCTTTCGTCAAATATCCGCGAGACTATTGCAAAGTCTATGTCCTACCTGCGCAAGGATAGACCACATACAATCAAGGAGTTCTTGGCGCTGTTGGATAATAAGAGGCCCGTTGCGGCGGTGTTAGCCGCTGAGTCGGAGAAGACAAAGATTACTCAGAAGCCCAAGATACAGCCTGCGGTTGAACAACCTAAACCTAAACCCAAAACATATCTTGAGCGTGAGCTTGAGCATGAACAGAAGAGAAGTCGTTGGTGGCTGTGGTGTTTTTTGCTACTATTTATTGTTGTGTTGTGCATACCTATCAAGTATTTAAATCCGAATGGCGATAATGCTAAAGAGGTCGCAAAGGAGGGAAAAAGAGTTGAAATGTCTGCTGAGGAGGTTGTTACTACTCCTATAGAGTCTGAACCAGATGTTCTCGGAGAGCAAGTAGAGGGTGAAAAAGTAGTCACAATGGATGACCCAGTGAAAAAACCAGTGTCGACTGAAGCGACAACCCCGGTGGAAGCTCCAAGCCAGCCTAAAGCCCCACTCACAGCGCAACAACTACTGCTGCCTGAAGTGGCAGCCTCAGAGGGAAATAGAGCCTCAGGAGATGGAACTGGATGGGCAGCCCCAGTGAAGGTGCCAGCAACCTCTGCCCCATATAAGGTTGGTGACCTATACAATGAGAATGGCAAGCAGGGCGTAGTCTTCTGGGTTACAGATGGCGGTCGCCATGGTAAGATTGTTAGTTTGGATGAAACCAGAGCCGAATGGGATTTGCGTGTTGAGATGATAGACGACAATGAATATATTAATGGAACTGAGACGGGTGCTAATTCCTATAGTGATGGTAAGGCTAATACAGAAAAAGTAATGAGTCGTGCAGATAGCCGATATTTCCAAGCCTTTACTTGGTGTCGCCATAAGGGTGCAGATTGGTATTTGCCAGCTTTTGATGAGTTAGAGGCTATATTCCATAATCAGTCAGCAATTAATTCCACACTGGCTGAATATGATGCTGAACTGAGAGATAATGGGTATTGGTCGTCAACGGAGTATCATGAGTTTTTCGCGTGGGTTGTCCGTATGGGCAATGGCCACACCGGCAACTACTATAAGAACTACTACGGCTATGTGCGCGCCGTCTCCGCTTTTTAAGATTTGGGCTTGTCGGTAGCGACTGCAGTTTATTCTTTTCCTCGCGCCCGAAAAGCGCGAGGAGTTTTTTTGTTCAGCCTCATTTCGTACACTAAACCCACTACTTCGTACAATATCGCCTCAAATATTTTGTTGAGCACGCGATAATATCTATCTTTGTAGTAGCTAAAAACACTATTACTATGCAACTAACCCCAGGCACTCTCCTTGAGAGAGGCAAATATCGTATTATCGAGACCTTGGGCCGTGGCGGCTTCGGCATCACCTACCTCGCCGAGCAGGTTATGGCAAAGCGCAAGGTATGCATCAAGGAGTTCTTTCCTAAGGACTACTATAAGCGCGATGGCGACACTGGTGCGCTGACCCTATCGTCGGATGGCTTTGCCGAGTCGATGAATAAGTTTAAGGCGAAGTTTATCAAGGAGGCACAGACTATTGCCACGCTCAACCACGCGAATATCATCCCCATCCACGATGTCTTCGAGGAGAACGGCACGGCATACTACGTGATGGATTATATCGAGGGTGAGTCGCTCTACGATATTGTAAAGCACGGCGGAGCACTTACCGAGGCCGATGCGGTGCGCTACATCCGCGATACGGCAGCCGCCTTGGGGCATATCCACGCGCGACAGATTATGCACCTCGACGTGAAGCCAGGCAATATCATGGTGCGCGAGGAGGATAGACGCGCCATATTGATAGACTTCGGCCTCTCGAAGCACTACGATGCCACAAGTGGCGAGGCTACCTCGACAACGCCCGTAGGCGTCAGCCACGGCTACGCCCCTATGGAGCAGTACCAGGATGGTGGCGTTAGCACCTTCTCGCCCGAAACCGATATCTACTCGTTGGGCGCAACACTCTATTTCCTCGTTACGGGCAATGTGCCACCACAGGCTACGGTTGTTGCCGAGCAGGGACTTCCTTATCTCGACAATCTATCGTCAAACATCCGCAATGCCATAACGAAATCTATGTCCTATCTTCGCAAGGATAGACCACATACAATAAAGGATTTCTTGGCGCTGTTGGATAATAAGAGGCCCGTTGCGGCGGTGTTAGCCGATGAGTCGGAGAAGACAAAGATTACTCAGAAGCCCAGGATACAGCCTGCGGTTGAACAACCTAAACCTAAACCCAAAACATATCTTGAGCGTGAGCTTGAGCATGAACAGAAGAGAAACCGTTGGTGGATGTGGTTACTTGGCTTGTTGCTAATTGGTTGTGGTGCGTGGTTTATTTATGGTGATAATAACACAGAGGATGTAGCATTGCCAGAAGAGGATGTAGCATTGCCAGAAACCTCTGCCCCATATAAGGTTGGCGACTATTACAACGAGAATGGCAAGGAGGGTGTTGTCTTCGAGGTTTCAGATGATGGTCGTCATGGCAAGATAGTTAGCTTGG
>SUZK01000009.1 GCA_015059955.1 Rikenellaceae bacterium | reverse complement strand
AGATTTTGACATAAAAATAGAGATTAGTAGAAAACATTTTCTACTAATCTCTAAAATATCGCTGTAATTTACAAATATTCAGTTACTTATTTATTATCCCAAGCGCCGCTTTTTGCATCATTACCGTTAATAATATCACGAATATTATCTTACCTCGCGGCGGTTCATCAGCGCGTGCGTTATGGTAAGCTCGTCGACATACTCCAACTCATCACCAAAGCCTATACCACGTGCGATGGTCGTAACCTTAACATCGGGGAAGGCCTTGAGGCGATTTGTAAGGTAGAAGAGCGTGGTCTCACCCTCAACAGAGGTAGATATGGCGATGATAACCTCCTTAACCTCGCCCGTAAGGAGCTTGTCGGCAAGAAGGTCTATCTTCAAATCCGAGGGACCTATGCCCTGCATGGGTGAGATAACACCTCCCAAGACGTGATAGATGCCGTGGTACTGCCCCGTATTCTCTATCGACATAAGGTCCTGTACCTGCTCGACAACGCATATCGTCGAGCGGTCGCGGCGCTCATCACTACATATAGGGCATATATCGTTATCCGAGAGATTGTTACAGCTGCGGCAGTAGCGCACATCGTGTCGAAAGCTACTTATGCTCTGCGCGAGGGAGTCGACGTGTTCGCCATCCATCTTGAGCATGTGCATAGCCAAGCGCAGTGCCGTGCGGCGACCAATACCAGGTAGGCGCTGCAACTCCGAGCATACGTTTTCCAAGAGTCGTGACATGGCGCAACTATATTACCTCGATATAATCGGTGCGTATCCACCCCTTCTCGCCATCGGCAAACTTAACCTCCGACCACTCCTTCTCGTTACGGAGCACCTCGACAGCGACACCCTGAGAGTGTGTGCGTAGCACCGTAGATTTGTTACTTGGCTCGGAGTGTATAGCTGCCGTATCGTTGCATACGATAATGGCACGATTCTCCTGCTGCTCTACGGTGCGCTGCGTGGTGGCAAAGGCCGTAGAGAAGATGAACAAAAGCAGTGTGGCTATGGCGACGAAGAACGACACCTTACGCCACAGGATGCTATTTACCAGTAGGAATACAAGCACCAACGCGAGGGTCACACCAAACATCACCAACGAGACGATAGTCCACGTATTTGAGCTTGCAGCGCCACTCATCGAGCGCCACAAGTCGGTCATAAAGCCCACAGGAACTGCCTCTGGGGCGTCGGTAAGCGCATAGGCGATGTCGAGGTTGTAGCGAGCATCCTTCATATCGGGATTGAGCATCAGGGCGCGCTCATAGTAGAGGATTGCGCGTCCCAGCTCGCCCGAATTAAAGCCCTTGCCCTGAGCATTTGTATTACTCTTTCCTCGCTTGTAGTAGGCATTACCGAGGTTATAGTAGAGCATATCGCTCTCGTAGCCCCTATCGACAATGGCATTATACATCTCAATAGCCTTATCGTAATCCTCCGCAGCATAAGCCTCATTACCCATACTCCATAGGTCGTGAATATCGGGTTGCTCGACAGCATGTGCAGGCACCGCCACAACCAACATGGCAAGGCTCACAACGAGGGCACGTATTATATTATGGTATCTCTTCATATTCTTAGAAGCCTTAAACTTGTTTGCATGATTTATCTTATTATCAATCTTAGAGCCGTAACAAGCAATATTGTTACTGTTTTACAACCGACTCAATCTTCGAGATAGCGTCTATGGCATCCATATATACACCACTCATATCACCATCTGTCGTTGGGGCATACTGCGCCTCGTCGGCACGCGATATAATCTGACAGAAATTCTCGGCATCGTCGCTGCTGACACCGCGCTGCGCAAGTTCCTCGCGGATGGTCTCCTTCGTGAGGTTGGCAACAGGAATGTTGAACTTATCGCTGATATAACCCCACATGGCACGTAGCGTCTCCTCGTAGAAGGCGTGGCGATTGCCCTCCTTCATATACTTGTTGGCAAGACGCAGACGCTGTATGGCCACCTTATCGGCGCGTTTCATACGGCGTGCTACGATGTTGTGGTTAGCACGTATACGCTGGCGCATGATGATAAAGATGGCAACAAAGGCAATAACACATACAATGATAACCGTCCAGTAGGTGCTGCTGAAGAGTAGCGTCGAGCGCTCCTCATCGACGAGCTTTTCGGTGAAGATGTAGTGAATATCCTTATCCAAGACTTTGGCGTCGCCATAACCTATGGCTCCCCCACCACCACCTTGCACAGCTGCGCCACTGCCATCATCAACAATAGTCAGCTTGATAGGCTCGGTGCTAAGGGTCTCGTAGCGCCCCGTAGATGGGTCGAAATATGAGAACTCGATTGGAGAGATATCGAAGTCGCCCGCAGCACGCGCCACAAAGGGGTAGCGATATGTTATGCTGCCACGCACGCCATTGTTCATATTCTGTATCTTCTCCTCTATCTTCGTGTCGTAGAGCTCGAAAGATTTTGGCAGGGTGAACTCTGGCGCTGTGATAAAGTTGAGGTTACCCTCACCACTAATGGTGACACTAACCTCGTCGGCGCTATTTATGTTTATATCTCCGTCGGGGAGGTCATACGATATTGAGAAGTCGCCCACAGCGCCTTTGAACGACGCGGGAGCACCACTCGGGAACTCCTTGACGGTGACAGCCGTAGGCTTTGTTCTAACGGTTCGTATCTCCTCATCATAGCGGCTGCCAAAGAATATATCATACGAGCTTGGCTCCAATGGCACCAACACGATGGCTTTGAGGCTAACCTCCGGAAGGGCTAACTCACCAGTACCCTGTGGCGAGAGCAGACACTCCCTAAGCTTATAGGTGTTATATACGCGGCCATTATAGTGGTCACGCGATATGGTAGACTGCACGGGGAGATCCTGTGACCAGAAGTTCTCGAATGGTCCCATGTCGAGGTCTGCGATATCGCCCAACTCGTCATAGTAGTAGAGCATGAGCGAGGCACGCACGGTCTCACCCTTATATACCTCGTTATCGGATAGCACCCAGCGTAGCAGCACGCCATCGCCACTGCGACGTGGCGATAAGGTATTGTTGCTACCTCCCGCATTACCACCGCTCGCACTGCCCGAAGTATTCGAGCCAGCGTCGATGACCTCTACGGATAGCGGTTTTGTAGAGTACTGCTTGCCGTCGACCTCGATGGTAGCCCTATCGATTATGAACTTACCACTCTCGACCGCCTTGATGGTGTAGGTATAGGTACATGTGTAGCTTGATGACTGCTTACCATTGATAAACTGCACGGATTGACCTATTGAGGTTGCAGGACCTGCTATGACATCGAAGCCCTCGAATGAGGGGCTTACGAAGCTACCATGGTCGGGTTCTGCATCCACAGTAAACTCCACCCTAAAGCGTTCGCCCTTCTCGACTGGCGAGGGGGCATTGACATTAAACGACACCTGTGCCCATGACGACACCACACCGAGGAGCATCGCCACAACAAGCGGAAGAAATCGAGATATAAAGACTCTTTTCATCAATAATCAAAGTTGTTCTGTTCAGTACCAACGTATCATCACGCGGTTTTAGTACGCGAGATAGCAAATAGAGCTATCTCAAAAGATAAGAGAGGAGAGGGCAACATCTGCTCTCCCCTCTCAAAAGCTTATCTATTAATGCTGGAAGTCGGCGAAGAAGTCGTTACCCTTATCATCAACGATGATGAACGCTGGGAAGTTCTCGACATATATCTTACGCACGGCCTCCATGCCGAGCTCCTCGAAGTCTACGACCTCGACGCTCTTGATAGAGTTCTTAGCAAGGATAGCCGCAGGGCCACCGATAGAGCCGAGGTAGAAGCCGCCGTTGTTCTTACAAGCGTCGGTCACCTGCTGTGAGCGGTTACCCTTAGCCACCATCACCATTGAGCCACCAGCCTTCTGGAAGAGGTCTACGTATGAATCCATACGGCCTGCTGTGGTTGGACCAAACGAGCCTGATGCCATGCCCGCAGGGGTCTTAGCAGGACCAGCATAGTATACTGGGTGCTTCTTGAAGTACTCAGGCATAGGCTTACCCTCGTCGAGCATCTGCTTGATGCGAGCGTGGGCGATATCGCGTGCTACGACCAACGTACCCTTGAGGTTAAGGCGTGTCTTGATAGGATACTTCGACAATATCTCACGCACCTTATCCATACCCTCGTCGAGGTCGATATCTACGGCTGGCGACATTGCAGGAGCCTCAGCTGGGAGGAAGCGTGCAGGGTTCTTCTCCAACTTCTCAAGGAAGATACCCTCAGGGGTAATCTTAGCCTTGATGTTACGGTCTGCCGAGCAGCTAACGCCGATAGCTACGGGGCATGATGCAGCGTGGCGTGGAGCACGGATGACACGTACGTCGTGAACATAGTACTTACCACCAAACTGAGCACCGAGGCCTATCTCCTGGCAAATCTTCTCAACCTTAGCCTCCCACTCCAAGTCGCGGAAGCAGCGGCCACCCTCGTTACCCGATGTAGGTAGCTCGTCGAGATAGCCTGCCGAGGCCTTCTTCACGGTCGAGAGACACATCTCTGCCGATGTGCCACCGATGCAGATTGCAAGGTGATATGGAGGGCATGCCGAAGTACCGAGGTCGAGAATATGCTCCTTGATAAACTTGGTGAGCGACTCCTCGTTAAGGAGGGCCTTTGTCTGCTGATAGAGGAAGGTCTTGTTTGCTGAGCCACCACCCTTAGTGATGAACAAGAACTCATACTCCATACCTGGGTGACCAGCGTAGATGTCAATCTGTGCTGGGAGGTTGGTTGCCGAGTTCTTCTCCTCGGTCATCGTAAATGGCACAACCTGAGAGTAGCGCAAGTTACGCTCCTTGTAGGTCTCGTATACACCGCGCGAGATGCACTCAGCGTCGTTAGCACCAGTGTATACATCCTCGCCCTTGTGACCAATACATATTGCTGTACCAGTATCCTGACATGTTGGCAACTCACCCTCGGCAGCAACACACTGGTTCATAAGCATGGTGTATGCCACAAACTTGTCGTTGTCGGTAGCCTCTGGGTCCTTAAGGATGTTAGCGAGCTTCTGGAGGTGTGATGCACGCAAGTAGAACGATACGTCGCCATAAGCCTCCTTTGCCAAAAGCTCAAGACCCTTAGGGTCTACCTTCAAAATCTTACGACCGTCGCACTCAACGACCTTAACATACTCCTTCGTGAGAAGGCGATACTCCGTCTTATCCGCCTGGATAGGGAACGGCTCCTGATAGATGAAATCAGCCATCTTAGTAGTGTTTATTGAGTTATTTATGATTAATAGTCTGCTTTACAAGCCATTGATGAAGTCAATCAAACCGAAGATGAATACCACCGACACCAATACGGGGCATACCCACTTCAAGAGGAAGCGGATAAAGGGGTATGTCGCCTTGTCGATGCCACCCTCTGCCGTAAGCTCCGCCTTCATATCATCCTTTCGCCATATCCAACCTACGAATACCGAAGTCATGATACCAAGTATTGGCAACATGATAATAGCGGTGAAGTTATCCAAGAGGTCGAATATGTTCATGCCAACGACCGTAAAGTCGCTCCATGGGCCCATTGATAGTGATGCTATGGTAGCGAGGGTTAGGGCAATGCCCGTAACGAGCCATGCACCTCTCCTACGTGACATACCGCGCTTCTCGACGAAGTACGATGTCACAGCCTCGTGCATAGATATTGTCGACGAGAGTGCCGCAAGACCCAACAACAAGAAGAAGAGCATCGCCCAGATGTTTCCTGCGGGCATCGCAGAGAAGACCTTTGGCATAGCTACAAAGGCGAGCTGAGGACCCTTAACATCCTCGACACCTGCCGAGAAGATGATGATGGCGGCTATGATTGCCACAAACGTATCGAGCGACACAACACTAATTGCCGTACCCGATATCTTGGTGCCCTTCTTGAAGTACGAGCCGTAGATGAGCATTGCGCCCATACCTATCGAGAGGGTGAAGAATGCCTGACCCATAGCATCAAGGAAGGTCTTGCCCGAAACCTTCGAGAAGTCGGGCGTAAAGACGCTACCCAACGCCTCGCGTCCCGATGGCATCCATAGCGAGTATACTGCCAAGGTGATAAGTATGGCGAAGAGCAGTGGCATCATATACTTCGACGCCTTCTCGATACCGCCCTGCACACCACCCATGATGATAAAGTGGTTGGCGAGGATAAAGGCATAGGTAAAGAGCAATGGTGCCCATGTGGCCGTCGTAAAGTCGACGAAGAAGCCATCATAGTTTCCACCTATGCTATCTGTCGCCGACGCTACGGCGTAGTTTACCGTCCATCCCGAGATTACGAAGTAGTAGCCCATGATGAGTGTCACCGAGATAAGACCCGCAGCACCCAGCCAGCCCCAGCCCTTACGTATCTTCGAGAAGGCATCCACGGGGTTACTCTTCGAGTTGTGACCCACCGAAAACTCCGCGATGAGCAGTGGTAGACCCAACAAGAGGATACAACCGAGATATATCAAGATGAAGGCGCCACCACCATTCTCCGAGGTGATATAGGGAAAACGCCAAATATTGCCGAGGCCTATTGCCGAGCCTGCAGCAGCAAGTATCGCGGCGAGCTTACCTCCGAAGCCACCACGCTTTTCACTCTGTTCTGCCATTGTGTTATCCAATTAGTGTTACACTTACCCTGTCTATCTTGCCACCGAGCGGAGGTGCTATCTTCGCCACGCTGCACTCCACCTCAACAATTTCGGGGAACTCATCCTTGATGGCCTCGATGATGTTGGCCGCCGCAGCCTCTATGGTGCGCTGCGTGCGTTGCATGGTGCGCTCCACAATCTCGTATACGGTGAGATAGTTTACCGCCTCGCGAACATCGTCCGACGAGGGCAAATCACCCAATGGTGTGCGTATGGCCAAGTCGACACGAAAGCGGTTGCCCACCTGCTGTTCGAGGTCGTAACAGCCATGGAACGCACGGACATATATGCCCTCAAGGCGTATGGTATATATCGGCTTCACGGCGTTACTCAACGATAATTAGGTAGTAGTTCTTCTTGCCGCGCTGTGCCAACAGATACTTGCCAGCGATAAGGTCATCCTCGGTAACTGCACGCATAACATCCGAGACTCTCTCCTTGTTGAGCTGCACACCATTACCCTGCACCATCTTGCGACACTCACCCTTCGAGGGAAAGACCTTGCACAAGTCAGCTACGACATCGATAAATGGCTTGCCGAGGTTTTCGCGCGAGATAGTGAACTGTGGCACGCCATCGAATACCTGCAACAATGTAGCCTCATCCAACGAGCGCAACGCCTCCGAGGTGGCATTACCAAAGAGGATATTCGATGCTGCCTGTGCCTTCTCAAGCTCCTCCTTAGAGTGTATCATCGTTGTCACCTCCTCGGCAAGACGCTTCTGCAAGATACGGAGGTGTGGTGCCTCGTCGTGCTCCTTGATAAGGGTCTCGATTGTTTCGCGGTCGAGCAAGGTGAATATCTTGATGTAGCGCTTGGCGTCATCGTCGCTCACGTTGAGCCAGAACTGGTAGAACTTATATGGCGAGGTGTAGCGCGCATCGAGCCATACGTTACCCGACTCGGTCTTGCCAAACTTCGTGCCATCGGCCTTTGTGATAAGTGGACAGGTGATGGCAAATGCCTCAGCCTCAACGCCAAGCTTACGGCGTATAAGCTCCGTACCTGTTGTTATGTTACCCCACTGGTCGGCACCACCAAGCTGCACCTTACAGCCATACTCCTGGTATAGGTGCAAGAAGTCGTAGCCCTGCAAGAGCTGGTATGTAAACTCCGTGAACGACATACCGTCGCCCTCGCCATTGAAGCGCTTCTTAACAGAGTCCTTCGCCATCATATAGTTCACGGTGATGCACTTGCCGATGTCTCGCGCGAAGTCGAGGAACGAGAACTCCTTCATCCAGTCGTAGTTGTTTACGAGGAGGGCGTGGTTCTCGGCCGTAGAGTCGAAGTCGATGAGCTTAGCAAGCTGATTCTTGATAGCCTCCTGGTTGTGACGCAATGTAGCCTCGTCGAGGAGGTTGCGCTCCTGCGACTTACCCGATGGGTCGCCAATCATACCCGTAGCGCCACCGATAAGGGCGATGGGGCGATGGCCACACATCTGGAAGTGCTTCAAAATCATGACACCTACGAGGTGACCAATATGTAGTGAGTCGGCCGTAGGGTCGATACCCAAGTATGCCGTCGTCATCTCCTTCTGTAGCTGCTCCTTAGCGCCAGGCATGATGGTATGTATCATACCGCGCCACTCGAGTTCCTGAACAAAATCTTTCATAAAATCTCTATCTTTTAGTTATTATCTTCACAATTATCCTTCACGTCTGCTACTCGGCATCAAGCTCCAAGTGCTCAATCATATGCAACAGACGCTCGTTCTTGCCCACCATGTGCTTCAGCCTATCCTCAAGCGTGATGGGGCGTGCCACGCGTATCTGCTCATTGAGGATTATGCGCATCTCGAGGGCTCCGTTGACACCCGCCACCTCGGCAATCTCGTTGAGTAGCTCTATCTTCTGACGCACAATCTCATCTTCGGCCGCCTTTGAAGCTACGGTGACCACCACGGTATTACCCTCGACGGTCATAGTATCGAAGACCACACCCTGACGTGGTCGGCTCTGCATGAGGCTCTCCACCCACCGCTCCTTGATGGCCATAATCTTCTGCTCACTTGCGGGGTCTATCTCCTTGCGCACGGCCTTGAAGGCCTCCTCGGCAAGCTCTGTGGCAGTCTTAGCCGTGCCACCAAGCAGGTTGTTTATTGATACTCCCATTGACGAGCGCGACTTGGGAGCTCGTGGGCGGGGTGCGCTTGCAGGCGCTGGCTCCTGAGTCTCAGCCTTGACCTCGGTCGCAACCACCTCCTTCACGACCTCGACACTCTGCGCCTTAACCTCAGGCTGTGGGGCGCTCTTCACCGCCTCGACGGCAGGAGCGACCACGGGCTGTGGGGCTACCGCCTTTGGCGTAGGCTGCACCACGGCCTTGGGCGTAGGAGCTACCATCGCTATCTCTGGCAGCGCAATGTTGGTATCGAAGGTGAGGCTACCTACCTCGTCATTTTTTTTTTGACCGAGACCCGCAATCTTAATAAGTCCCAGTTCTACAAGAAGTCGCTGATTTGATGATTGGCGCAGCTTGCCGTCAGCATCGGTGAGTAGCGAAATGGCGTTGAAGAGTAGCGCCTCGCTGCATCGTGCCGCCTGCTGCTTATATCTCTCAACGAGCGTACCCGTAAACTCTATCAGAGATACCGCAGGGCCCTTGGCCATCAGCAAATCACGCATATGAGCATTGAGTCCCGCAACGAATATCTGTGGCGAGAAGCCTCGTGCCAGCACCCTGTCGAAGAGCATCAACGCATCTACATAGTTGCCCTCGACGAGCATATCTGTTACCGAGAAGTAGGTATCGTAGTCGAGGATGTTGAGCGTAGCTGCCACATCCTTATAGTTGAGCGTAGTGCCGCAGAACGACACCGCCTTGTCGAACATCGAGAGTGCATCGCGCATACCTCCATCGGCCTTGCGGGCGATGATGTTGAGTGCCTCGTCATCAGCCGTGACACCCTCCTGCGAGGCTATATATCGCAGATACTCGACGCCATCCTCAACCTTGATGCGGTTGAAGTCGTATATCTGGCAGCGCGACAAGATTGTTGGTATAATCTTGTGCTTCTCGGTTGTCGCAAGGATAAATATGGCGTGCTGTGGTGGCTCCTCCAACGTCTTGAGGAAGGCGTTGAACGCCGCCGTAGAGAGCATGTGCACCTCGTCGATTACGAACACCGAGTAGCGACCGAGCTGTGGGATGACGCGCACCTGCTCAATAAGGTTACGGATGTCGTCGACAGAGTTGTTCGACGCAGCATCTAACTCATGAACATTGAGCGAACGCCCTTCATTAAATGAGCGACACGACTCGCACTCGTTGCACGCCTCGCCATTCTGAGGATTTAGACAGTTGATGGCCTTGGCGAAGATACGCGCACAAGTTGTCTTACCCACACCACGAGGACCGCAGAAGAGGTAGGCATGAGCCAACTGACCACGCTCAATGGCATTCTTGAGCGTCGTGGTAATATGGTGCTGCCCCACGACCGAACGGAAGGTCTGGGGGCGATACTTTCTTGCTGATACTACAAAATTCTCCATAACTCGACAAAGATATAAAATTTTTCTCACATGCGTCGCGTACGTGCGAGATTTTTTTGCTATGCAGCCCAACACCCTCGAACGAGCATTACGAATATTTTTGTATCTTTGCCCGTGATGAGAAGATTTATTGCACTTTTAGTTTTGGTTGCGACACCCATCATTGGGTGGGCGCAAGAGAGCGGTTTTAACCTTATCGTTGTGGGTGACCCACAGCCACAGACCGAGGCGCAAGCCATTAGCCTTGAGCAAGATATAATCCCACATATTGGCACAATCGTCGACGAGTACAAGGCATCGGGCTACCCCACAGCCATACTCCTCACGGGCGATGTGGTGTGGGATACGATGGAGTTTCTACCTCGCATAAAGCACGACTTTGAGGCCTTGGGTGTCCCCGTATATGCCGTCATCGGCAACCACGACCACGACCGCGCCATTGATGGCAACGAGCCTCTCGCCGAGAGCCACTACATCACAACCTTTGGCGAGCGCTACTACACCTTCACGATGGGCGACACACGCCTCTATACGCTCGATAATATCGACTACACGAACTACGACAACTACTCCATAGGCGTCAGCCGCGAGCAGCTACGATGGCTCCGCCGCGAGATAAGACAACTTCCCAATAGTCAGCGCATTGCAATACTTATGCACGCCCCTGCTGTCGACTACCGCACAGGCGACCTACTACCCTATGCCAAGCGCCTTATGCGCCTTGCCAAGGGCCATGAGCTACACTTTGTAACAGGCCATCGCCACCGTCACGCCACGGCCGACATCGCCGAGGATGTTGTTGAGCACAGCGTAGCACAGGTGAATGGCAACCTATGGTTTGCGCCGATGTGCTCCGACGGCACACCGCGTGGCGTCTTCTGCATCGAGGAGCGCAATGGCGAGTGGAGATGGCAACACCGACTACTCGGCGAGCCTGCCGACAAGGCCTTAATCGTATGGCAGGAAGGCAAAGTAAAAAATTACGAGAGCGACATTATCGTCAAGGTCATCGGCTGGGATGCAAAGTGGCGTGTTGAGTGGATAGAAAATGGCGAGATGCGCGGTGTTATGGAGCACCTCGAGATGTGCGACCCAGGATATATGCACTATGTCGAGAATGAGGCTCAGTATAAGGATATTATAATGCAGCGACTACGCCGCTCGGCACACCCTAACAAAGGCTATTTCCGCGGTCGTCGCACCGAGTCAAATAGCAATATTACGATTATTGCCACGGACCGTTTTGGCCGTCAATACAGGTGGGAGAGCAGCGCTAATTAGTGGCGCCAAAAATAACAAAATTAGAATGTTTTTCCACGTTTGATATCGTGCTACTCGTGGTGGTAGGGCTCGTTGCGAAGGATGGTGAAGGCGCGGTATAGCTGCTCGGTAAATATGGCACGCACAATCTGGTGCGAGAAGGTCATCTTCGATAGCGAGAGCTTGCTATTTGCCCTCTGATATACCGCCTCCGAGAAGCCATAGGGGCCACCAATAACAAAGATAAGGCGTTTGGTGCCTGCCGACATACGGCGTTGCAGCAGCTCGGCAAACTCTACGGAGCGCAACTCGGCACCATGCTCATCAAGGAGCACAACGCTATCCGACTCCGCAATTAGGCGCAATATCTGCTCACCCTCGAGGCGCTTCTGCTCCGCCTCCGAGAGTTTCTTCGTATTACGCACATCGGCGATAGTCGTAATGGCAAACTTAACATAGTGGCTTAGGCGCTTGGTATACATCGCCACCAGCGCCTCGACCTCCTTCATGTCGGTCTTACCAACAACTATCAGCTCGATATTCATTATATATCGCTATTCCACTCGCCCTCGGCACCGCCATAGATGATGGCACGGCTGTCGCCAAACGACTTCAAGAGCTCGTACGCCTTATACATATTATATCCATTGCCCGAGTTATTGCCAGCGAGGCGGAAAGCAATGATTGAGACATGGTTTTGCGCTCGGTAGTACATCGCCTCGACACGCTGGAGGTATGCTTCGAGCAGCTCTGGCGCATTGGCAGGCGTACCACCCACGCTACGGTTGTCGCTATTTGTTGGCGACGATATTGCTGCGCAGTCGATAACATATATACCCACCTTGTCGCATATGTCGTAGAACCAGCGTGGCTGTGGGTAGTCGGGACATAAGCAGTTGACACCATTAGCCTTGAGCGCCTTAATCTCCTTCTCGGTTGTTGCCTTGTCGGCAGCAGCATTATAGCTACTCTTGCTGAGTGTTATAGGCTTGCCGAATGCTGTAATATCGCCACCCTCATTATAGCCATACTCCGCAAAGCCCACCTTGATAGGTATATACTCCCAAAGGATACCGCTACGCTTAATGTATAGCATAAGGTCGTATAGCTTGGGGTTCGCAGGCGACCAGCGATTGGGATTCGAGTGGTAGATATAGGGGTTGAAGTTGAGCGTGTCGCGCGACTTGGGGGCTACAGTTATCTCGTTGACACTATACTCCATAAGCTTACCGTCGGGGGCATAGATATCGTAGCCTATTGCGATGGTCTCCTCCGTATCGAATGAGTTGTCGACCAAGACATCGAGGTGTAGCTCTGCAAAGCGCTCCTCGGCATCGGGCACCATACGTACGTTATAGTCGTAGATGGCGGCACGACGCTGTGCAAAGATATAGCAATTCTCGAACTGTGCACGCTGTGGCTGCACAAGGGCCTCATCCATATATGCCATATATGGCTCCTCGACAACGACGATAGCCACGACGTTGGCACCCTCGTCGATGTATGGTGAGATGTAGAAGTCGGCGGGGGTAAACTGATCATGCGTAGTCGATACCTGCACACCATTGACAAATAGCGTATAGTCGGCACCCACATTTTCCACATGCAGATATGTATTATAGTCGATCCATCCTGGAGGCACGTCGAACTGCTGCTCATATACGGCACGCACCGCACCCTCCGCACTCTCGAACTGCAACTCGGGCTTCACCACAAGATGTTTGTCTATACCCGAGCGCTTATCACTCTTGGCATCTTCGCGCTTATCATAACAGATAAATTCGCTACGATGAATATGCGCCTGCGCAAACACTGCATCAACATCACAGAGCAGCGCTGAAAGGCCAATTATGGTCAATAAAAAACTCCTTCTCATAACAACAATTTAGCACAAAGGTACAAAAAAGCCATCAATCTGCAATCGTTTCCATTTTTTTTAGTAATTTTGCACGATTAAACGCCGTTATCGCGTTGTTGATGTAACGAATATAGAGACAAAAAATTATATACAACTATGAAACTTACACGTATTGCCGAGATCCTCAAGATGGAGGGCGACGGCAGAGATATTACTGTTAAGGGCTGGGTGCGCACAAAGCGCGGCAACAAGAACGTTGCCTTCATCGCCCTCAACGACGGCTCGTGTGTGGCTAACATTCAGGTCGTTGTGGACCTCGCGAAGATTGACGAGGCAGAGCTTAAGAGTGTGACAACGGGTGCGTGTCTTCGCGTAGATGGTACCCTCGTGGCATCACTCGGCGCAGGTCAGGGTGTCGAGGTGCAGGCCTCAAAGATTGAGGTTTACGGCACTGCCGACCCTGAGACATACCCACTTCAGAAGAAGGGTCACTCATTGGAGTTCTTACGCGACATCGCATATTTGCGTCCACGAACAAACACCTTTGGTGCTGTATTGCGTATCCGCCACGCCATGGCATACGCCATCCACAAGTACTTCAACGACAAGGGCTTCTACTACCTACACACTCCACTTATCACCGCATCGGATTGTGAGGGTGCTGGCGCTATGTTTAACGTGTCGACACTCGACATGCAGAACCCTCCACGCAACGAGGATGGTACGGTAGACTACACTCAGGACTTCTTCGGCAAGCATTGCAGCCTTACGGTATCTGGTCAGCTTGAGGGTGAGCTCGGTGCTTTGGCACTCGGCCAAATCTACACCTTTGGCCCCACCTTCCGTGCCGAGAACTCTAACACACCTCGTCACCTTGCCGAGTTCTGGATGATTGAGCCAGAGATGGCATTCTACGAGTTGCAGGACGACATGGACCTTGCTGAGGACTTCCTCAAGTACCTCATCCGCTATGCGTTGGAGAACTGCCGCGAGGATCTTGAGTTTATGAATAAGATGTGGGACAAGGGCCTCTTGGAGCGCCTTCAGTTTGTCCTCGACAACGACTTCGTACGCCTCGACTACACCGAGGGTATCGAGATATTGAAGGCTTCGGGCAAGAAGTTCGAGTTCCCATGCGACTGGGGTTGCGACCTTCAGTCGGAGCACGAGCGCTACCTCGTTGAGGAGCACTTCAAGCGCCCTGTAATCCTTATCAACTATCCTAAGGAGATAAAGGCCTTCTACATGAAGCAGAACGACGACGGCAAGACCGTACGCGCTATGGACGTTTTGTTCCCACAAATTGGCGAAATTATCGGTGGCTCGGAGCGTGAGGCCGACTTTGGCAAGCTTTGTGCAAGGGTAGATGAGTTGGGCATGAGCCGCAAGGAGCTGTGGTGGTACCTCGACACACGTCGTTGGGGTTCGGCGCCACACTCAGGTTTCGGCTTGGGCTTCGAGCGTCTGCTACTCTTCGTTACGGGTATGGGCAACATCCGCGATGTGATACCGTTCCCACGTACGCCAAAGAATGCAGAGTTCTAAACCCTTATGCCTTACAAACGGCCGACTCACAAGGTCGACCGTTTTTTAATTATATCGCACCGATAGGTTTATTATGGCAAACAGACTCCAACAGACAATTGCGTTGCAGACAAAGATCTCGCCGCAACAGATACAGATGATTAAGCTTCTTGAGCTACCCACAATGCAGCTTGAGGAGCGCATCAAGCGTGAGATTGAGGATAACATTGTTCTGGAGGAGGATACTGAGGCACAGCAAGATAACGAGGAGACACCCGAAAAGATATCGGTCGATGACTATATAGGCAAGGAGGATGACACCCCCTCCTACAAGGCACGTATCAACAACTTCTCGAAGGATGACAAGGAGCGCCCCGTATATATTACCGAGGCACGCTCGCTTGGCGAGTCACTCATCGAGCAGCTGCGCTTCCGCTCGCTCACGGACGAGGAGCTGACCATAGCGGCATATATCG
The DNA here is from genome assembly GCA_015059955.1 of Rikenellaceae bacterium. GTDB lineage: Bacteria > Bacteroidota > Bacteroidia > Bacteroidales > Rikenellaceae > Alistipes. The sequence goes on along the minus strand of SUZK01000009.1, from coordinate 55,584 downwards.
TCGGCAGCATCGACGACGACGGCTATCTGCGTCGCGACATGCAGTCGCTCTCCGACGACCTCGCCTTCACGCGAGGTATAGATGTGCCAGCCGAGGAGATAGAGCGCGTGCTAAGTGTAGTCCACGAGCTTGAGCCCGCAGGTATTGGAGCTCGCTCGTTGCAGGAGTGTCTACTCCTTCAGATGGAGCGCCAACACCTCGACACGCCAACAAAGATATTGGCACACAAGATTATAGCCTCGCACTTCGAGAGCTTCGCCAAGAAGCACTACGAGAAGCTTATAGCACGTCTCGGCGTCTCGGAGGAGGAGTTCCGCGAGGCGATAGAGCATATCCGCACACTATCACCCAAGCCGGGCAACCTCTATGCCGAGGGCGGTGTCGACACCACGCCCTATATCGTTCCCGACTTCCTGTTGGATAATACCGACGGCACGTTGCGCCTATCGCTCAACTCGGCAGGAGTCCCTGAGGTGCGCATATCCCGCCGCTATCGCGACATGATTCGCGATATGATAGCCCCCGATGGCACAGTCAAGGCCAAAGACCGCGAGGCGGTGCAGTTCGTCAAGTCGAAGATAGATTCGGCGAAGTGGTTTATCTCGGCCATCAAGCAGCGACACGATACCCTTATGCGCACGATGCAGACCATCCTCGACTTCCAGCGCGACTACTTCCAGGATGGCGACAAGAGCAAACTCAAGCCCATGATACTCAAGGACATTGCTGACCGTACGGAGCTTGACGTGTCGACAATATCGAGAGTTGTAAACAGCAAATACATACAGACATCGTTCGGCATAATACTGCTAAAATCGCTATTCTCGGAGGGTATGCAGACGACATCGGGCGAGGAGGTGTCGAGCCACGAGATTAAGACCATCCTTCAGGAGTGCATCGACACGGAGGATAAGCGCCACCCACTCACCGACGAGACCCTTATGGAGATTCTCAACGACAAGGGCTACCGCATTGCCCGCCGCACGGTGGCGAAGTATCGCGAGATGCTCGATATTCCTGTGGCACGCATGCGTAAACAGATATAGTTCGAGGGAAGGGAGATAAGGGGGCGTTGCACAAGCAGCGCTCTCTTTCTGTTCAAGAAGGCAACGAGCATACTGCACCCACTCGTCACCTTCACACGCTCCATCTTCACCTTCATCCTTGCCCTTTTATCTCTCATATGTACTCTCTAATCGTATCGTTCACCCCTCATTTTTGGCGGGTCACCATTTTTTTTTCATTAACTTGCTTTAATTTGGTGAAAAATCACTATCTTGCGCACAAATAAATTGGATATGGTATAAGAAGCCTACCATTTATTGCGTTAAAAGGGGAGAGTACGGCCACTATGGAGAACGTGGTGTAACCCCCGAAAATGGGAATAGAGAATAATTGTTAACTTAAAACTTCAGATTTATTATGAAAAAGTTATTGGTTTTGATGCTTGGCCTTATGATTGGCTTCTCAGCTTCAGCACAGTCACTTCCAAATGTCAAGGTTGAGGCTCAGGATGGCTCTACATTTTCAACAAGTGAGCTCGTTGATGGCACACCTATGATCATCTCGTTTTGGATGACAACATGTAAGCCTTGCATCGCTGAGCTTAACACTATCAACGACTACCTCTACGAGTGGTTAGAGGAGGTAGACATGAAGGTTGTTGCAGTATCTGTTGACGACTCACGTACCCTCACACGTGCTCGTGGCATGGCACAGGGCCAGGGCTGGGATGACTTCGTATGTCTCTACGACAAGAACCAGGACTTCAAGCGCGCTATGAACGTTACCTCTACACCCTGGGTCTTCGTTGTTGACGGCGAGGGTAACATCGTATACAGCCACTCGGGCTATACCCCAGGTAGCGAGCAGGAGCTCTTCGAGAAGATTAAGCAGCTTTAATCGTTAAGTATAAACCACACGAAAGGGAGTTACACCACGTAACTCCCCTTTGTGCGAAAATATAACCATTTGAGAATGAAGAAATTTTTACTTTTGTTAGGCGTTGCTCTATGCGTAACCCTTGGTGCAAATGAGGCCTCTGCACAGATTAAGGCAGGTAAGGGTCAGGTGAGCATCGCATTGGAGAGCAACAACATTTACTACGTTCGCGACAAGAAGATGGTCGAAATCGGCCTTGAGAAGCCTACCGAGCGTACCCGTGGTGAGTTTGGTTCTAACGACTACCTCAAGGTGGACTACACCCAGGGTCGCTTCTCTGCAGGTGTACAGGTGGACGGCTACTTGCCAGGTCTTTATGGCTTCGACATCTACACAAAACAGATACACCAGTCGAAGCTAACTGCATTCTTCAGCAAGTATGTTCAGTGGGAGGATGAGAACTGGGGTGTTCGCCTTGGTGATATCTATGACCAGTTTGGTAACGGTCTTATCTTCCGTTCGTACGAGGACCGAGCTTTAGCCTTCAACAACTCATTGGCAGGTGCTCGCGCCTTCTACAACTTCAACAATATGGTTAATGTGAAGGTGTTGGCAGGTCTTCCTCGTCTCTACGACTCACGTCTAAAGAATCCTGTTTGGGGTGCAGACCTCTCGCTATCTATTTCGGATATGGCAGGATGGAGTGATGGTTTGATATCTATCGAGGGTAGCTACGTAGGTCGCTACCAGAAGGATGCACACATTAAGTTCCCAGTTATTGAGGGTGAGGATCTGGAGGTTTCACCTCAGGGTATCCCTGGTGATGTGCTCAACATGGTATCGGGCCGTGCCAACTTCGAGTATAAGGGATTCTCGTTCCGTGGCGAGTATGTGGCAAAGCTTAACGATGATGTGTACAACCCCGCATTTGATTCATCGAAGGGTAACGTTATTAACATCGACCTCGGTTACAGCTACAAGCGTTTCTCGGTATCGGCAACCTTCCGCCGCCAGGAGAATATGACCGTATTCTCGGATATTCGTCAGGTGGGCGCCATAGGTACTGGTAATGGTAATGCCCTTAACTACATTCCATTGCTCACACGCCAGCACACCTACTCGCTTGCTAACCTCAACCCATACATGGGCGCAAGTACCCATACCGGTGGTGAGATTGGCGGTCAGATCGACGTATACTACTCATTGCGTAACCCTAAGGTGCGCGGCAAGTATTGGAACTTCCACGCCAACTTCTCGATGTTCAACACCATTGACCACTACAACAAGTTGTATAATACTCAGGCCGAGGGCCGTAATGCATGGATAGATTTCAACTTCGACGTTGAGCGTCAGTGGAACAAGTCGTTGAAGACCACCTTCTTCTACTCATTCCAGCGTTGGGACCAGGCGTTGGCAAAGATTGACGACCCACACTCACACTACTGCCGTTCACACATCTTCGTGGCCGACGTGACATACAAGATTAACAAGAAGCACTCGTTGCGCTTCGAGGCTCAGTACTTGACATCTGAGGACTACGAGGGCGACTGGGTAGCAGCAACTGTTGAGTATAACTTCGCGCCTAAGTTCAGCTTCTACGTAAGCGATATGTGGAACTGTGAGAAGATGCGCGATGGCATATATGGTAACTACTACATCACCAACCCCGATACTCAGGAGGGTGACCACCACCTATTGCACTACTACCAGGTGGGTGCAAGCTTCACACACGACTTCTTGCGTGTGCAGCTCTCGTATGGTCGTAACCGTGCAGGTTATGTATGCTCAGGTGGTAGCTGCCGTTATCAGCCAGCATACACTGGTGCTAACCTCGCATTTACCCTCTCATTCTAAGCAATATAGATTTTATAGAAATAGAATATGAGATTTACCAAGTTGTTCGCATTTTTTGCTTGTGTAGCACTCGCAATTGTAGGCTGTGAGAAGACGCCCGATGATAATGGCAAGAATCCTGGCGGCAATGGTGGCGCTACGCTCAAGGCCGACGTGCAGTCATTAGAGGTTAACAACCCTATTACATTTACGGTTATTGCCGATGATGGCACCGACATTACAGCAGAGGCCACCATCTACGACAAGACTCACGACTTTGTGGAGGTATCTAACCCCTTCACCCCTACTGCAGATGGCAAGTATGAGTTCTATGCCGTAGCGGGTAACGCAATCACCGAGACTATCACCGTAACGGTATTGCCCTCAATCCCTGCGTTGCCTGAGGATACCAATGCATCGAGCACCTCATTTAAGCACCGCATCTTGCTCGTTGACCATACGGGTAACACCTGTGGCTACTGCCCCAAGATGATGCTTGCGCTTAAGGAGGTTGCCGAGACCGGCGACTACCACTCGAAGTACTACGAGGCTATGTCGCATAGCTACGCATCGAGCGACCCTGCTACATCGGCAGCCGCCAATGCTATTTCGAGCTTCTATGGCGTAACCGACTACCCAACGCTTACCTACAACTTCGCATACACCACCTCATCGAGCTACAATGCCGAGCATATCAAGCAGCAGATTGATGCTCAGTGGAAGGAGTCGGCAGATGCAGGTATCGCAGCATCGGCAAGCCTTGCGACAAACTCTGTTGTGGTAAACGCCGAGGTTAAGGCCGCTGTTGAGAACGACTATCGCGTCACAGCGTGGTTGTTGGAGGATGGTATCGAGGCAAATCAGACTAACGGCGTTGAGGAGTGGATGAATATCCACGACAATGCAATACGTCAGGCGGCAACAACAAATCCTATTTCGGGCATGGATCTTGGCACCATCAAGTCGGGCGAGAAGGCATCTCTTGCCATGTCGTTGGAGATTACTGGCTCGAAGTGGAATCGCGACAACCTCAAGGTTATGGTTATCGCATCAGCGAAGAACAACAAGGGCAAGTTTGAGGTTGTGAACGTGGCCATCTGCCCCATTGGTAGTAGTGTAGCCTACGACTATAAATAGCGAAATTTTATTCGACAAATACAAAGCAATACGTTAAACTAATTAAAACCTTAAAAACATTATGAAACTAACAAAGTTTTTTGCAATGCTTGCTTGTGCAGCAGTTGCATTTGTAGGTTGCGAGGAGACACCAGAGGAACCAAATCCTGGTAACACCTCTGGCGACCTTACACTCACAGCTGACAAGACAGCTATCGAGCTTGGCGGAACCGTAACATTCACCGTTACACAGAAGGATGAGACAACAGGCCAGATGGTAGACGTAACCCGCAATGTTACTCTCTACGATGCAGACCTTAACAAGCTCTCTAACCCATTTACCCCTACAACCAGCGGTATAATCAATGTAACTGCTACTTTGGGTAAGTACACATCGAACACTGTTGCTATCACCGTTATGGCTCAGATGCCTGAGGTTCCTGCTGACCCACAGCCAGAGAACCTTGCATTCAACCACCGTGCAGTTGTTATCGACCACACAGGCGTTAACTGTGGCTACTGCCCAGGTATGACCGATAAGCTCTTGGCATTGGCTAACACCGAGTGGCACAAGCACTACAACGAGGTAACTTGCCACGCTGGTGGTATGGCTACAGGCGACCCAGGTAACTCAGCAGCTGCTACCGCTTTGAACCAGATGCAGAGTCCTGATGGCTACCCTAACATCAAGATTAACTTCTACACTGCTACGGTAGGTAACTATGGACAGTCAACATTCCTCAACTATATGGCACAGGCTTTCGAGAGCTACATCAGAAAGGATGGCGCTGACGTAGGTATTGCAATGGCTGTTGAGGGCGACGCAACCAACATCTACTGCGCTGCTCAGGTTAAGGCTAAGCAGGCTAAGGAGTACAAGGTTGTTGCTTGGTTGCTTGAGAGCAACATCTACTCGCCTAACCAGGCAGGTGCTACTAAGGACTACCACAAGCTTTACAACTACGCTCTTCGTAACATCTCTGGCGAGTACAGCCGTAACAACGTAGCTGGCGAGTCTATCGGCGTTCTTGAGGAGGGTCAGACTCACGACTGCGCATTCACTCTTCCTATCGTCTCTACAAAGTGGAACTGGGAGAACATGGGCGTTCTTGTAATCGTATCTGCTAAGGATGCTAACAACCGCTGGGAGGTTGTTAACTCGGCATACTGCCCTGTTAAGGAGTCTAAGGCATTCGAGTACGTTGAGTAACTCAACAAATAGGCGACTCATAGTCGCATAAGTGGAAGTGCCCAGCCATGTGGTCGGGCACTTTTCTTTTATGGAGCTATTCGGGCGCTACGCTTTTGAGGGCGGGCTGACGCCCTTGATAGGGCGCTATGCTTGGTCGGGCGCAGGCAAAGCCTGCAACAATTTCCAATTGCTAATTGAAGGGCTGACAACCGCCCATCCTAAAAAGCACGCGGGGCAGCATAGCCACCCCGCGACACCTATATTATATATATGAGAGATTAGACGGTCATCACCTCTTTCTCCTTCTTCTCAAGCTCCACATCGAGCATCTTCGTATACTTCTCAAGGAGCTTCTGCACCTGTGCCTCGCCATCCTTCTGCTCATCCTCAGACATACCATCCTTCTGAGCCTTCTTGAAGGCCTCGACAGCATCGCGACGAGCATTACGCAAGCTGATACGTGCGGTCTCGCCCTCGCCCTTAACCTTCTTCACGATCTCCTTACGGCGCTCCTCGGTAAGAGGGGGGATAGATAGGCGAATATGCTCGCCGTTGTTCGATGGCGTAAGGCCAATGTTAGAGTCGATGATAGCCTTCTCGATAGGGCGAATCATATTCTTGTCCCAAGGCTGGATAAGCACGGTCTTAGCATCAGGAACGGTGACGCTGGCAACACCCGACACGGGAGTCTGTGAGCCGTAGTAGTCAACAAATACACCATTGAGGACATTTACCGAGGCCTTGCCGGCACGGATGTTTAGCAACTCCTCAACAAGATGATCGACAGCGCGTTGCATACGATCGGTCGTTTCATTTAGAATAGTCTTGGTATCCATACTTCTATCTTTTTGTTTATACGTTTTGCTCTATGATTGCCTACTTGATGGCCTTGTTAAGCGCCTCGTTAACCTCGGCAGCAATAGCCTCGTCGTAGCCTACGCCAGCATACACCACCTCGCCCTTGCTGTCGATAACCCAGCAGCGAGGAATATAGTTCGTAGCGTACTTGCGATATATCGACTGGTCGCCATCAAGGCCTACGGCAAAGGTGTAGCCCATCTTATCGAGGAAGCCCTCAACAAGGCTACGCTTCTCGCCACGCGAGATAGGCAACACGTTAATCTTATCGCCGAATACGTCGATGACACCCTCCTGAAGGTGCGACAGCTCTTCGCGGCATGGAGGACACCACGTAGCCCAGAAGATGAGCAACGTAGGCTTGCCCTGCAACTTCGAGAGGGTCACACTGCTACCATCGAGCATCTCTACGGTGAAGTCGGGAGCCACATCGCCAGCATGGATTAGTGTCGTTGCCTCAATGTCGTCCTGCTGCTCGGTGGCTGTTGTCACAGGCTGCTTAGCACCCGCATCCACGGGGAAGAAGATGATGACAAGGGTCACGATGAGAAGTACCGCAAGTGTAAGCAGTAGCGATGTGGTCGAGCCACGGCGCTTATGTCTCTTATCCATAGTCGTTATAATTTAAGATGATACATGATTGTCGTTACTCAGTGACGACGGTGCCTATATTCTCGCCTACGACAACCTTCTCAAGGTTACCTACTGTATCCATGTCGAAGACGATTAGCGAGAGGTGGTTCTCGCGGCACAACGTGAATGCCGTCTGGTCCATCACCTTAAGGCGTCGTGCGAGCACCTCGTCGAAGGTTATGGTGTCGAACTTCGTAGCAGTTGGGTCCTTCTCGGGGTCGGCAGTGTAGATGCCATCGACACGTGTACCCTTGAACATCACCTCGGCCTCAATCTCGATGCCACGCAATGCCGAGGCTGTGTCGGTTGAGAAGTAGGGGTTAGAGGTGCCGCCGCCGATGATTACGACATTGCCAGCCTCGAGATACTCCAAAGCCTTAGCCTTCGAGTAGTACTCGCCGATAGGCTCCATGCGTATCGAGGTGAGCACCTTACACTTAACGCCCAACGACTCCAATGCCGACTGCAACGCCAACGAGTTGATAATCGTAGCGAGCATGCCCATCTGGTCGCCCTTGACGCGGTCGAAGCCACGACCAGCGCCCTGTATGCCACGGAAGATGTTACCGCCACCGATGACGATACCTATCTCGACGCCCATATCCTTGATACGCTTAATCTGTTCGGCATAGGCGCGTAGCACCTCAACGTCGTGACCATAGCTCTGCTTGCCCTGCAACGACTCGCCGCTGAGCTTTAGAAGTATTCTCTTATATTTTGCTGTTGCCATAACTGCTATTTACTATATATTCGATTTGCGAAGATACGAATTTTTCGCGTAAATACATAATTTTTTATTCACCATTTCGCACCTATCGTGCAAATATAGAGCCTACGACACCTGCGAGGCATGATAATTCGAGTGCCGAGAGGTGGAATATCTAAATAAAATTGCTAACTTCGCACCACATAACAATCTATCGAACAGCTATGCGACACCTTATAATAACGCTTCTCATCCTACTGCAGCCCCTGCTCGCCTCGGCACAGCTACACGCCATGCGCGATAAGGCGGAGTATGACTTTTGGTTGTATCTCCCCGACGAGTATAAGGATGCCTCAAATGGCAAGCGTGCCAAGCGCGACGCTATGCCCGTGGTACTCTTCCTCCACGGCCGCAGCCTCTGTGGCAACGACCTCAATATGGTGATGAAGTATGGGCCGTTGGATGCCCTAAAACGCGGCCTCGACATCGAGGCGGTCATCGTAGCGCCCCAAAACCCTGGTGGCTGGTGGGACCCCGAGCGCATAGCATCTGTGGTCGACTATGTCGAACGAAACTACAACGTGGACCCCTCACGCCTCTATGTTATGGGCATGAGCCTCGGTGGCTACGGTACGCTCGACTTCGCGGCGACATACCCCGATAGGGTAGCGGCAGCGATGGCACTATGTGGTGGCTCCACGCTGCGCAACCTCGGCACACTACTCGATGTGCCACTATGGATTATGCACGGCACGGCGGATAAGGATGTGCCTGTGGATGCCTCACGCAGGGTCAAGCGTCTGATGAAGCAGGAGGGTAAGACTAAGCGCCTGCGCTACAAGGAGCTTATAGGCGTCAAACACTCGCTCCTTGCGCGCGTATTTTACCTTGAGAAGAGCTACGACTGGCTCTTCAAGCACTCGACAAAGGGTCGTCGCAAGGTGAATAGATGGACAACAATCACGGCACACGATATGCGCCATGCCTACGATGAGCTGCAACGCGGCAGTGTCAAGTACGACATTGTCGATAGCAAGAAGACATCGACGAAGCGTGGCACAAAGGGCAATAATAACACGGGTAAGGTGACCGCTGATGGCTATTATGTTGTCAAGGATGGCGACAGCCTATGGCGCATAGCCACGAACAATGGCCTCACGGTCGACGAGCTATGCAAGCTCAACAACATAAAATCTACCGATATCATCCACCCTGGCGATAGGCTCAAGGTGAAGCGATAGCCTTCGTTTTGGACTAAATTTTGGGCGGTAATGTTGCTCGACAAGCAAAAAAGGGTTATCTTTGTAGAAACACACAATGTATGACAAAGAAGGAGGCATTACAACTATTCGATGTGCGCAAGGTGCGTACAGTATGGGATGACACAAAAGAGGAGTGGTACTTCTCGATAGTCGATGTTGTAGCGATACTGACAGAGAGTGTTAATCCAACAGATTATCTTAAGAAGCTAAGAAAGCGCGATGTTGAACTTCATGCCTACATGGGGACAAATTGTCCCCAGGTATATATGACGACGGAGACGGGAAAGAAACGAAAGACTTTGGCCGGTAATACAACTAACATATTGCGTTTAATTCAATCCATTCCCTCGCCCAAAGCCGAGCCATTCAAGCAATGGATGGCACAGGTAGCAGCCCAGCGTATCGACCAAATGCAAGACCCAGAGTTGTCAATCGAGCAAGCAATGTCCGACTATCGTAGATTAGGATACTCGGAGGCGTGGATAAACCAGCGTATCAAAACAATGGAGGTGCGCAAGGAGCTTACAGATGAGTGGAAGCGCACAGGTGTAAAGGAGGGCGTGCAATATGCAGCTCTCACCGACATTATAACCAAGCAGTGGAGCGGCTTCCACGTAAAGGAGTATAAGCAGTATAAAGGGTTACACAAGGAGAATCTACGCGACAATATGACAAACCTTGAGCTTGCCCTCAATATGCTTGCTGAGGCCTCTGCAACAGAGCTATCAAAGCAGGAGAATCCCAAGACCTTTAAGGAGAATGCGAAAGTAGCACAGAGAGGTGGAAGTGTAGCTCAGGCAGCGCGTGTACAGTTGGAACACCAACTCGGAAGGAGCGTTATATCCCAAGCAAAAGCAAGCGACTATCTGCCATCAATCGAGGACAAAACAGACAAGGAGTAAGATTTAGGAAGAGAGGATTAAATCTCTCGTCTCGACAGAGATAGCCTAACAACATGTATCAAAGGGCGTGTCCATAGCCTTCATTTTGGGCTAAATTTTGGGCGGTAATGTTGCCCGACAAACAAAAAAGGGTTATCTTTGTGAAGTATTACACCCAGCGCCGTGGGTCACAATAGAGGCGAAAAGAGTATAAATGGCAGAGGCACAGTATAAATATCTTGAGCGCGTAGCATCGCCCGACGACCTTAAGAGGTTGTCGGTAGCGGAGCTTAAGGAGTATGTCAAGGAGCTTCGTGCCTATATTGTCGAGTGCTGCGCCACAAACCCTGGCCACCTCGGCTCAAGCCTCGGCGCTGTGGAGCTCACCGTGGCGCTACACTATGTCTACGACACCCCCAACGACCGCATAGTATGGGATGTGGGCCATCAGGCATACGCTCATAAGATTATCACCGGACGCCGCGAGGCATTCAAGGGCAACCGTACGCGCGGTGGCATAAGTGGCTTCCCACGTATGGAGGAGAGCCGCTACGACGCCTTTGGCGCGGGTCACTCGTCGGTGAGCATATCGGCAGCCTTTGGCATGGCCAAGGCCATAGAGATGCAGGGCGGTAAGGAGCATGTTGTTGCCGTCATCGGCGATGGTGCTATGACTGGCGGACTTGCCTTCGAGGGACTAAATAATGCTGGTGCATCACCCAAGAGCGACCTTCTCGTAGTGCTCAACGACAACGAGATGTCCATAGACAAGCCCACAGGAGCCCTCGACCGCTACCTTGTACGTATGTCGACATCGCGCTGGTACAACTCGTTGAAGCGCAACCTATGGAAGGGGTTAGGCGTAGTGCCCCCCGTACACCGTCTTGTGCGCAAGACGGGCAACGCCATAAAGCAGGGACTACTACAAAATAGTAACCTCTTCGAGAGTCTCAACTTCCGCTACTTCGGCCCTGTCGATGGCCACAACATAGATGAGCTTATACGCACGCTTCGTGCGCTCAAAGATATTGGAGGCCCCAAGCTACTACATATCAAGACTATCAAGGGCAAGGGCTACGCTCCTGCCGAGGGCGACCCCGCCACATGGCACGCCCCAGGACGCTTCGACGTCGCCACGGGCGAGCGTGTCAAGAGCAACTATGCCGCTGCACGCTACCAAGATGTCTTCGGTGAGACACTCCTCGACATAGCACGCCGCGACTGTCGCGTTGTGGGCATCACACCCGCAATGCCTTCGGGATGCTCGATGAATATTATGATGCGCGAGATGCCCGACAGATGCTTCGATGTGGGCATCGCCGAGGGTCATGCTGTGACCTTCTCAGCAGGCATGGCGGCAGCAGGACACCGCCCCGTATGCAATATCTACTCGTCGTTCATGCAGCGTGCCTACGACAATGTCATCCACGACATAGCGCTGCAAAACCTCCCCGTGGTACTCTGCTTGGATAGAGCGGGCCTTGTGGGCGAGGATGGTGCGACACACCATGGCGCCTTCGACCTTGCCTACTTCAGCTGCGTGCCCAACCTTGTTGTGGCAGCGCCACGCAACGAGTGGATGCTCCGCCAGATGCTCTATACAGCAACACAGGCCGACTACCCCACCGTTATACGCTATCCGCGTGGCATCGGCGAGGGTGTGGAGTGGCAGAATAGACCTTTCGAGAGTATCGAGGTGGGTCGTGGCGAGCAACTGCGCGAGGGCAACGATGTGGCCATCATCACCATAGGCACTATGGCAGGCCGAGCACTGCGTGCTGCCGAGCGTAGTGGGGCGAGCGTTGCTGTCTACGATATGCGCTACGCCAAGCCCTTAGACACCAAGCTCATAGATGAGGTGGCATCCACCTTCCGACATATCATCACCATCGAGGATGGCATCATCCGCGGCGGTGTGGGTGAGGCTATCGCCGCCCATATCCTACAACAGGGCTATAACCCCTCGATTGTCAACCTCGGCATCGACGATAGGTTTGTCGAGCATGGCAAACCCTCGGAGCTATACGCCGACTGTGGCTACGACGAGGAGGCAATCCTCGAGATGATATCCAAGATGCAAGAGCAAAGATAAGCAGGCTGTGCTTGCGCCCTCGCAAGCGAAGCACCATGCGGGCAGTGCCCGCAACAACTCCTCAATGAATAAAAAAACTCCTCGCGCCCGAAAGCGCGAGGAGAAAGAGTAAAACTGCAGCCGCTACCGACAAGCCTAAATCTTAAAAATCGGACACGGCGCGCACATAGCGGCAGCTGTACTTATTGTAGTTGAAGGTGTAGCCATTGAACATATAGACAAGCCACGCGCAGAACTCAGGGTTATCTTCATTCTCCGTTGACGACCAATACAAACCTTCTATCTTTTCAGCATTATATTCAGCCAATGTAGAATTAATCTTTGACTTATTATTGTATATAGCCTTTAACTCATTCTTAGCTGGCAGATACCAATCTGCACCCTTGTTGCGACACCAAACAAAGGCGGGATATTGGTCGCTATCTCCTCGCTCCATCACCTCATCGGTATTCGCCTTGCCATCTTTCTCATATGTCAAACCTAATTTAATTCCCTCTTCATATTGCTCATCAGTACACCATCCTAATTCTGCTTTATCCAACGATACAATCTTACCATGGCGACCATCGGCTGTTACCTCAAAGACTACGCCCTGCTTGTCATTCTCGTTGTAGTAGTCGCCAATCTTATATGTGGTCGAGATTTCTGGCAATGCTTCATTCTCTGTGTTTTTTTCTTCTTTATTATCACCAAAAATAAACCACGCGCCACCACCAATTAGCAATAAGCCGAGTAGCCATACCCACCAACTGTTTCTCTTTTGCTTTGGTGCGGGTTCAATTGGTGTTTTAGGCTGGGGATGTTCAACTCTTGGTTGTGGTTTTGGCTGTGGCGTAACAATCTTCGTCTTCTCCGACTCATCGGCAAGCACCGCAACAATAGGCTCTTCGTTATCCAACAAAGCCAAGAAATCCTTTATAGTATGCGGTCTATCCTTGCGCAGGTAGGACATCGACTTTGCAATAGTCTCGCGGATATTTGACGACATATCTGTCGGGAAGACAATACCCTCCTCGGGAATATCGGCAGCCTGAGGTGGTGCATTGCCAGTAACGAGGTAGTACAACGTAGCCCCCAACGAGTAGATATCTGTTTCGGGCGAGAAGCGATTAACACCACCCTGCTTGTACTGCTCTATAGGGGCATAGCCATGGCTGACACCGACAGGTGTCGTAGAGGTAGCCTCGCCACTCGTGGCGTCGTAGTGCTTCGAGAGACCGAAGTCTATCAATATTGCGTGGTCATCCTTCGAGCGCACCATTATATTGCCTGGCTTAACATCGAGGTGCATAATCTGCTGCTCGTGGATATGCTCTAATGCCGAGGCAACTTGCTTAATGTAGCCCACAGCGACATCCTCGCTCAGCGCGCCGCTCCCCTTGACAATGCTGCTCAACGACTCGCCCTCGATATACTCCATAACGTAGTAGCACGTATTGTTCTCCTCGAAGACATCGAGGATATGGATAATATTGGGGTGGTCGAGGTGGGCTATGGTCTTAGCCTCCTTGACGAACTTAGCCTTATATCGCTCCATAATCTTGGCGCTGCCCTGCGTACCGAGAGATATGCTACGTAAGTTCGCATCGCGGTTGTAGTACTCCTTAGGAAAAAACTCCTTTATACATACCTTGCGCTCGGCCATGACCTGCTCGGCAAGATAGGTGATACCGAAGCCGCCCTGTCCGAGGACATCTATAATGCGATACCTGCCGCCCTGCAAAGATGTGCCAGGTTGTAGTCTCATATTGGGTTGTGGTTAAGTGATATATCGTACAAATTTAAATATAATTTGCGAAACGAACAACATTTACACCGAGCAACATAAAAAATAAAAGGAGCAAAACCCTAACGAGTTCTGCCCCTAATGGATTATTATCGCAACCAAGAGGTATGCTATCCGCAGTGGAAGTACTTATGCACAAGGTTGAGCATCTGCTCGCGGTCGTTGCCTATATCGCCACGCAGTGTGCGGTCGTCGAACGAGCGCAACGACTTCAACACACCATCAATCATCGCAGGGCTGAAGACACCACGGCTCTCAAAAATCGCACGCTGACGCTCCAAGCAGTCGGCCGAGGCGGCACAGCTATCGGGGAGCTGAGCCAGAGCCTTCAATTTATCGGCATTCTCCTTGAGGTGGATATTTACATTTACATAGGTGCGCTCGGCAATCTCAAGAGCGTTATCCAACTCGAAGCCGTAGCGGCAGGCAACAGCCAAGCCCGCGATAAGCTCGTAGACATCGGCCGAGCCATCGGGAGAGCGCATCTCCACAGTCTGCTTCTGCGAAGTGTCGTACTTCGACTCCTTCTCTAAAGGGTTGGCTATGCGGCACATATCGCTCTTAGCAGCCCAGCCCAGTGGCACACGCACCAACACCGAGCGGTTGCGGTCACCCCAACATATATTCGTTGGCGCCTCCTGGTGTGGCACAAGGCGGAAGTATGACGTAGGGTTGGTATTGCCAAAGGCTGTGATAGAGGGCGCAAGCTCCATCATGCCGGCGATAGCACGGCGTGCCGTAGGCGACAATACGCCATTCTCAAGCATCATATTCTTGCCATCCTTGACAATACGCATATGTATATGGAGGCCCGAGCCTGCCTTACCGGCGGTAATCTTTGGCGCGAACGTCACGTCGAAGCCGTATCGATAAGCCAAGTTACGGATAATCCACTTGGCGATGACGAGCTGGTCGGCAGCATCGGGAGCCGCCACAGGCAAGAACTCTATCTCGTTCTGCTCGTATATAAGGCCGTCGATGGAGAAGTTACCCACCTCCGAGTGGCCATACTTAATCTGACCACCCGCCTGTGCGATATATGCCATGCACTCGGTGCGGAACTCGTTGAACTTAGCATATGGCGCCGACTCGTGGTAGCCCTTCTGGTCGGTAGCGGGGAAGAGGCCCTCGTCCTCGGCAATGACGTAGTACTCCAACTCGCCCATAGCCTCGAACTGCATGCCTGTGACCTCCTCGAAGGCGGCACATGCCTTGAGCAGCGTATAGCGTGGTGCTGAGGCCAGAGGCTCGCCATCCTTATTGAAGAAGGAGCAGAGCATGGTGAGTGTTGGTATCTCTGCAAAGGGGTCGTGGAAGGCGGTGCTGAAGCGTGGCACAACATAGAGGTCGCTGCTGCCAGCCTCGATAAAGGGGAAGAGGCTTGAGCCGTCGACACGCTCACCACAGGTGAGTATAGCATCGAGGTATGCCGCATTATTAATAACGAAGTTAAGGGTCTTCAATCGTCCATCACCGGCAGGATACATGAAGTTGACCATGCGGATGTCGTTCTCGGTGATATAGCGCACAACATCCTCCTTAGTAAACTCCTTTGCTGGCTTGCCCAAAAAGGCGACAACCTTATTGGGATTTAGTTCTAACTCCTTTTTCATAGCCTGAAATATTATCGGTTAAACGTCTGCAATGTGCGGTTCTATGCACAAATATAGGAAAATATTTGCAAAGTAGAGCCAAAAACGTATTATTTATGACAATAAATATTTGGCGCGCGATTAGAACAAACTCTGCCATGGGCCATAGATGGCGATGCCAGCAACAGCCGATAGCACGATAAGCAAGATGGGGTTTACCTTGCGTGCCGAGGCGACAAGAGCCAAGAGGAATATAGCCCAGCTCCAGCCATCAATAAAGCTACGACCATCTGCCGAGTGGGGGAAGATGAGCAGCAGTGCCGCCGCCATAATCATACCTATAACGACAGGCTTCATGCCCGCGACAACACCCCTAACATAGCAATTATCATGCAACCGTATGAAGAAGCGCGTGAGGAGCATCATGATGGTAAGCGCCGGCAAGCATACGGCGATGGTAGCCACAACAGAACCTGCGACGCCCGCCACCTCGTAGCCGATATATGTTGCCGAGTTGATGGCGATAGGGCCTGGTGTCATCTGCGAGATGGCGACAATATCCGAGAACTCGCCATTCGTGAGCCAGCCGTTATGTACAACAACCTCACTATGTATCAACGAGAGCATAGCATAGCCACCGCCAAAGCCAAAGAAGCCTATCTTCAGGTAGCTGACGAAGAGGTGAAGAAGAGTTACTATCATCGCTCCACCCTCCTTCCTCTATATGCAGCCCATAGAAGGCCTACCACAGCCGCAACCATAAGCAGCCACACGGGCGAGATGCCGAAATACCAGACAACGAGCGACGTTGCCGCAGCCACACCTATAAGCGTCCAATGCATACCTCGAGCGAGGCCCACGATGGGTGCGACGATAAGTGCCACAACAGCAGGGCGCATACCACGAAACGCGGCATCGACCCACGCATTATCCCTCATGCCCGCAAAGAAGATGGCGACCAACAAAATAATGAGAAACGAGGGGAGCACAACACCCATGATAGCAGCCAAAGCGCCCCAGTAGCCGCGCTGCTTATACCCCACGAAGACCGCCGTATTAAGCGATATGGGGCCTGGTGCCGCCTGTGCAAGGGTAAGCAAATCGCCAAACGTGGCATCGTCGAGCCAGCGACGACGTACGATGACCTCATGCTGTATGATGGGTATCATGGCATAGCCGCCACCAAAGGTGAAGGCGCCAATCTTCAGAAAAGAGCAAAATATATCGAGCAAACCACGCATTATCGATGCTATCTACGGAAGCGATAGTAGGTGCCAAAGGGTATCTGCTTGGCGCTGCGGTCCTCGAAGTAGAGCTCTCCCATCTGCTCCATCTTAGGTTCGCCAAAGGCCTGATGCACCGCTGTGCGGGCAAGCATCGACGAGAGACCCATGGAGTAGAGGTTGAGAACCAAGAAGGCGTTATCGCCCTCAAGGAGCTTGGAGCACTGCTCAAGCATATTGCATATATCATCCTCCAAGACCCACTTCTCGCCATTGGCACCACGACCATAGGCCGGAGGGTCAAGGATTATGCCGTGATACCTATTGCCGCGGCGCACCTCGCGCTCAACGAATTTTGTGGCATCCTCGACAATCCAGCGCACGCCATCCAGTCCCGACGACTCCATATTCTCGCGCGACCATGTCACAACCTGCTTCACGGAGTCTACGTGTGTCACATCTGCCCCTGCCGAGCGCGCAGCGAGCGTAGCACCTCCCGTATAGGCAAAGAGATTTAGGACCTTGGGGCGCTCGATGCCCGAGGCGCGAAGCTCATGGATAGTGTCGTAGATAAACTCCCAGTTGGCAGCCTGCTCAGGGAAGATGCCAACGTGCTTGAAAGAGGTGAGTGCCAGGCGCATAGAGAGGTGCATATCCTTATAGTTGAAGCGCACCTGCCAGCGCGAGGGCATCGAGGGCTTCATGCGCCACTCGCCACGCTCCTCACTCTTCGCATCGCGCAAAAACGAGGCATCGGCCCCCAGCCACGCCCTATCGTCGAGGCTCTTATGCCATATTGCCTGAGGCTCAGGGCGGCGCACTACATAGTTGCCGAAGCGCTCTAACTTCTCGCCATCACCAGTGTCGAGAAGCTCATAATCTGCAATTGTGGGTGTTAGTTGCTTTATCATCGTGATTACCTATTATCGTTTGTGGTGCAGTCGACGAGCAACATGCGGCACTTGGCGCAGTCGAAGTCGAGGCGGTAGCGGTGGTGGCCATGCTCCAAGTAGAGCGCATCACGTAGTTTCGAGCCCTTTTTCAGGCACTCGCCAATCTCGCGGCGTATGCAGTAGCTCGACTCCATGACCCTCTCGCCAACGGTAGACGACCAGCTATCCAATCCCTCGACGATATGCTCGACACCGTGGCGCAGGTAGAAGCGGCGCGAGAGCGAGTTGACGACATTGTGCTGCGGCGTAAGGCGCTTTAAAGGGTACTGGGCATCGACACTCTCGCCACGCAAGTATGGCTTTGGGCGGTGCATATCGACACGTTGTGCCGCAAGCAGCGACAGCGCCTCGCGGCGTATCTCGGCAAGGAGCTTCGCAGTAGCAAACCACTCGGCACCCACAACTTCGACAGCCGTAACGCGAAAGATGGTATCGCCACTCTTTGCCATCTGCTCCTCGGCAACGGCACGCATCTTCGCGGCGCTCTTCGACATGTCGAGCGTTGCATCTCGCTCGACGGTGATGCTATGGCCGTAATCATCGCTATATGTGGCTGTTATGTGGTTAGCAGAGAGCGCAATGCTACACCTCACATCTATGGCACGGCGTGTGCGGCTACGCTCCACAGACTGCGTGAAGCGGTGGTCGTAGTTGCGATATATCTCCATGCCCGCCTTGATGCCCTCCATGCGGTTGGGGACAATCGTATTGCCCTCGACGCGGTTTACGTTGGTGCCTATGATGCCCTCGCCCGAGGTGAAGCAGAGCCCATCGCCAGCACTCAGCGGCACACGGCTGACAATGCGCAGGTCGCGACGACCTACAACGGCTACCGAGCCTATATACTCGCCTACGGCCTTGGGGGTATTGAACGAGGCGACACCGGCACGCTTGCCCATAAACATATACTCGCCTCCATCGCGCGTAAAGCTCTTCTTGGGGTCGGGCGTGAACTCTATCTCGGAGCGACCCACCGATGAGCGCTGGCAGTCGGGGCGCACAGCAATGGCCTCATCTATCTTACGGCGGTAGTAGCTGACCACATTCTTAATATAGTTATCATCCTTGAGGCGACCCTCAATCTTAAACGACATTACACCAGCGTCGATAAGCTCGCCTATGCGTGCCGAGAGGTCGAAGTCTTTGACCGAGAGCAGATGTTTGCCCTTGATGAGCTTCTCGCCACGAGCCGTCACAAGGTCGTACGTAAGGCGGCAGGGCTGCGAGCACTCGCCACGGTTTCCGGAACGTGGTGACTGCGAACGCGAGAGATAGCAACGACCACTATGGCCCACGCATATAGCTCCATGCACAAAGCACTCGAGGTCGACGGTGGTAGCCCGGCGTATCTCCCTAATCTCGTCGAGCGACAGGGCGCGCTCCAAGATGACACGCTCGAAGCCACACTCCTCGAGGAAGCGCGCACCCTCTGGTGTCATGTTACACACCTGCGTAGATGCGTGTAGCGCTATGGGGAGGTTCATCTCGCGGTATGCCATATCCTGCACTATAAGGGCGTCGACACCTACATCGACAAGGCGACGTGCGAGGGTCTCGGCACGCTGCAACTCACCCTCATAGATGACGGTGTTGAGCGTTACGAAGACCTTGACACCAAAGAGATGGGCATAGTCGACCACGCGCGCTATGTCGTCGGTGGAGTTCGTTGCGCCACGGCGAGCGCCAAAGCTCTCAGCGCCTATGTATAGCGCATCGGCGCCGCAGTCAATGGCAGCGATGGCGGCGTTATAGTCGCGTGCAGGTGAGAGCAACTCGATATATCTCTTTTTTGCAGTCATCATCAATGGTGGTATGTATTGTACAAAGGTACGAAAAAAAGATGAAAGAGCAAAGATAAGAGAGCAAAGATATGGATGCTTAATGAAAGAGGGCGCTGTCCACGACAACGCCCATCTTTCATATTGAATTTACATGCATCTCTAATTTTGAATCTTAAATGAAATAGGGATATTATAGCTCACCTTTACTGCTTTGCCACCTTGCATACCAGGAGTCCACTTTGGAGACCTCATAATCACCGAAATGGCCGCCTCTGAGAGTACTGGATCGGGAGACTTAAGCACCCTAACACGAATGACATCACCACGCTCATCAACAACAAAGCTAACGTTAACAACACCCTGTATACCATTCTCTAATGCCAGCTGGGGATACTTAACCATACCCATCACCCAACGTCTAAAATTCTCTATTGAACCGCCCCTGAACTTTGGCATCTGCTCCACCAAATACAACTCATATACCACATCGGCAAGATCGGGCGCAGTGCCATCGGCATAGAGACGTCCCAACGCATATTGTGCCTTGGCAACACCCTGCTCAGCGGCCCTACCCCACCACTTTGCAGCCTCTTCGGTATTCTGTTCAACACCTCTGCCCTCGGCATAGCAACGGCCAAGTTGGTATTGCGCCTCGGCAACATCCTGCACGGCAGCCCTCCTTAACCACGTTACAGCCTCGGCATAATCTTGTTCCACGCCATATCCTATGGTGTAGCATAGGCCCAACTCATACTGCGCCATGGCAATGCCCTGCTCGGCTGCCTTACGCCACCACTTCGCAGCCTCAGCATAGTCGTACGACACGCCTTCAGCCTTAGCATAGCAACATCCCAACTCATACTGCGCCATGGCAACACCCTGCTCAGCAGCCTTACGCCACCACTTCGCAGCCTCGGCATTGTCGTACGACACACCTCTACCATCGGCATAGCAGCGTCCAAGTTCATATTGTGCCATGGCAACGCCACGCTCGGCACCCTTTTTCCACCACTTTACAGCCGTAGAATAATCATACACGACACCCCTGCCATACGCATAGCAACAGCCCAACTCATACTGCGCTTCTGGGTGTCCCTGCTGGGCTGCCTTCTGCCACCATGAATGAGCCAAGATGTTATTGCGCGTAACGCCCTTGCCCTCGGCATAGCAACATGCCAACTCGTATTGTGCAGCAGCATGTCCCTGCGAGGCAGCATCGAAATACCACAATACGGCCTTCTCAGCATCGCTCTCCCTCTTATCGAGCTTTGTGCCAAAGAAGAGAGCATTCGACTCTGCCTGCTTGTGACCCTGATTAGCGGCCAAACGCCAAAGCTCTACGGCCTTGAGAGTGTCACACTTGACATACTTACCCTCACAATAGCGCAAACCAAGCTCATACTGCGCATCGGGATATCCCTTAGCGGCAGACCTCTGAAACCACTTGACACCCTTCGCCTTATCTGCATTGTAGAAATAGTGGCGTCCCAAGTCATACTGGGCTTCGGGGTGGTCTTGCGCAGCAGCCCTCTTCCACCACTTCACCGCCTTACGGATGCTATACTTCACAAAGCAGCCCGTTTCATAGTCACTGCCCAAGGTGTGCTGCGCCTCAGCGTAGCCTCCCTTAGCCGACCTGCGCAACATCCTGTACGCCTTCTTGTTTTTCCCCTGTTTTAAGAGCGTCTCGTGCTTACTAAATTGATTTACAGCCCTCGATGAGGGGTTGGTCGCCGATGCTACACCAAGGGTTAGCATGGCAAGTGTTAGAGTAGTTAATAGTCTTTTCATATTGTTTGTGTTTTACGGTTTCTGTACACAAAGGTAGGCAGCAACAGCACCGAAAACAAGCAAATCGAGCCATATTGTAGGAAATGGCGGGATTAATGTTTGAAATGGCGACTTTTGGTGAGATGTTGGTTTTTCAGTAAAACAAGAGATGCCCGACACGAATGTCAAGCATCTCTATATCAGGTGTTGCGAAGTAGCTCTACTTGCCAAAGAGTGTGTCGTACTCCGACTTATACTCGCGATAGCCCTTGCCCATCTGCTCTACCACGTTGTCGAGCGCCGACTGCTGGCCATCGTACCACTCGAGAGGTGGGAACCACCAGATGTCGTCACGCCTCTTCGTGCACTTCATCCTCGTACCCTCGAAGAGGTCCTCGGGGACACCGCGGTCGGTGACCGTGACGAACATACCCTTAGACTTCTTCGTAAGGCGCTTGTCGCCACCCCACAACCAGCCATACATCGGAGAGTAGGTCTGCAACCTACCGCATGTGAACTCACCCGTCTTAGGGTCGAAGTCGAGCATCTCGATACGGTAGTGGCGCGGAGTGATAACGGGCGAACTATAACCGTCGAAGGCGAGCATCATGCTAAACATAAGCTGACCTAAGCCGTTGTCATCGTTAGGTATAAGCTTCAAATCACCAAACGTATAGCTACCACCATCGACAACCAACCATCGACAATCGTTCTCCGCGTCATACTGGTACGAGTGCACCTTGAATGGCGAAGCAAAGATATATGTGGCGAGGTTCTTGGTTACGAAGCGGTGCGTGGGGTCAAACATCGCAACGATAAAGCCATACGTATTGTCGCCATAGGGCGTTGCTATATCGGCCGAAGAGCTGAGCTCGGCATATATGGTAACATCGACAGCATACTCATCGCAGATATCGTAGCTCTTGACACCAGCAAAGGTGTTGGTCACAGGGGGTGCTTGTTGCTCATCCTCCTTGGCAAAGTGCACCGTAATATCCATATACTCGGTTACATAGAAGGGCTTGCCCAACTCCGGAATAGTGCCTATATAGTCCTCACCAACGTCGATATAGGTTACAGCCCAACCCTCGTTGGGTGTAGCATTAAGCACGGCCTCCTGGCCATATAAGAACCTGCCACTTGGAGAGACCACTGCACTACCACCCTCCTCAGGCTCGCACTTGACAGTGACGAAGTAGGTCATCGTCTCCTCCTGTATAGGGCCAATTGGTGGCTGGTCGACATCCACGGCATCCTTCTTGGGCTCCTCACCAAAGAGCCACTCCATCTCACCCGACCTGTTGCAGATACCTTGATATCTTGTGTCATCGAGTCTGATGTCCGTGATGCGCATCATGCCCGACTCGGTATACTGCCAGAAGCTATTCATATAGTCGCCCTCCTCCTCGTAGGAGTCGAGGAGGACACCTCCCGATGGGGTGATGACATAGGAGCTGACCGACTTATCGTGGACGGTAGCCACACCTAACGAGGTGAAGCGTGGAAAGGCGCGTAGGTCCGTTGCAAACATCATATCATCCTTAAGCCTTCTAACGACCTCAAAGTCGGTATCGACGATACAGACATCACAATCCATATCTACCGCAGGTGCGATGTAGGCCAAGCCGTTGTAGTATGGGGTGCCGTACTCGGCGATGCCAATCTGCTCGAAGTTGGTGTCATAGTAGTGGTAGTACTCCTCGCCACGGACATAGAAGCGGCCGTCGACAACATCCGACACATAGTTCTGGTATGCACCCTTGAAGTTGGAGCCCGACCACCTGCGACCTGAGCGGAAGAGCACCTCGCCCTCGGTATTGATAAGCACCATCTCGCCATTCGACAGGTGTGAGTTGGGGTCATCCTTGAGGCACACCCACGCATAGCCCTCGCTAAAGTCGGCAGCAGCGCCATACTTTGGCTCCAACACCACGTTACCCTCGGTGTCGATATATCCCCAACGGTAGGAGCCTTCGGCATAGGCACGCAGGCCATCGCGCACAGGGCGTATCGACCATTCGTCGTCGCCATTAACTTTAAGATGAGGGAATACCTTCTCACCCATGATGTTGATATAGAAGTATGAGGTTTTATAATTGCTCTTGTCGGTGACCACCGCTAAGCCATCCTCGAACTGCGACACCTGCTCCCAGTCGGGGTCCATCTCCTTGATGCGACCATCGAGATAGAGCAGATGTATCGTACCTCGGCTATACATGCCCTCATACTTGCGTGCCGCAACAACGCCATTATGAAACTCCGGGAAGTTACCGCCAAATGTGCGATTCTCGTTGCAGAACTCCCACTCGAAGTCGAAGAGCTTCTCGCCCGTGACCCTCCAGAAGGAGAATGCCCCTTTACGACTTACGGCAAAGACACCGTCGTGGACACTCGAGATGGCATTATCGCCAATATAGGGAAGTTGCATATACCTCGTATCTTCGCTTACAAAAGGTATGGGGTACTCCATCTCGACCTCCTCCATGTCGCTCTCGTCCCACTCCACAACATCCTCCTCAGAGGCGGCCTCACCATCGCCCTGCTGCGCCTCTTTCTGCTTCTTATTCTTGCGTGACTTGAAGAGCCCTTCGAAGTTGCCATCCAGGACATCCTCGACCTTGTCGTTAACCTTATCGATGGTATTGTTCACCTTGTCGAGACCCTGGGTGAGCTTCTTAAATATCTGAGCCTCTGCCTCTTGTGGCGCAACGAGCGTTATGCCAAACATGACAACGCCCACAAACAAGATTCTAACTAAACCTTTCATAATAAACGCTATGAGGTCCCGTTGTTAGTAGAGCACCATGAAGCACTAAGACCTCGTTATGCACCGCATGGTGGTAGTATTTAGGGAGATACGACTCGATTGGGTAGTACAAATATACGAAACTATTTCGTAATATGCAAAAAGAGAGATTAAAGAAGCACATTCCCCACTTTCCCCATTATCCCCACTTTCCCCATTATCCTTAAACCCCTGAGCCCTCGCGAGCAAAGCCCACTCGCATTTCTCATTTCTCATTTATAATTGTTAAGAAGCTGTGTCGAACAGAGAAAAATAAAAGATTTTTTGGCGTGACACGGTACAATATTATTAATAAAGTTGTATCTTTGTGATTTGAAAGTAAAATCAAACCGATAGTTATGCTTACACTAAAGCAATTACGCGACAACAAAGAGGAGGCCATACGCCGCCTTCAGAAGAAGGGTGTGGATGCCGCCCCCATTATCAATAAAATCGAGGAGCTCGACGACAGGCGCAAGGCCTTGCAGTCGGAGTTAGATAGTTGCCTCGCGCAGCAGAACCAGGCTGCAAAGCAGATTGGCGCCCTCATGGGCAAGGGTCTCAAGGATGAGGCCGAGGCCAAGAAGCAGGAGGTGGCTGCGCTCAAGAGCCGCTCTAACGAGCTTAAAGAGGAGTCGGAGAGGGTTGCCGAGGAGCTACAAAACGAGATTGTAAAGCTCCCTAACTTCCCCGCAGAGATTGTCCCTGATGGTCTCACTGCCGAGCAGAACGTAGTGGTGAAGCTCGTGGAGAACTACACCGAGATACCTGGCGAGGCGTTGCCACACTGGGAGCTTGCCAAGAAGTACGACATCATCGACTTCGACCTTGGCGTGAAGCTCACTGGCGCCGGCTTCCCCGTATACAAGGGCAAGGGTGCGAGATTGCAGCGCGCGCTTATCAACTACTTCCTCGACTGCAACACCAAGGCTGGCTATCAGGAGGTTGAGCCTCCAATCATGGTAAACGAGGCATCGGGCTTCGGCACTGGTCAGCTCCCCGACAAGGAGGGTCAGATGTACCACGCCACAGCCGACAACTACTACCTTGTGCCAACAGCTGAGGTGCCCGTTACAAATATCTTCCGCGACGTCATCCTCGAGCAGAGCGAGCTTCCAGTGAAGATGACCGCCTACACCCCATGCTTCCGTCGTGAGGCAGGCTCCTATGGTAAGGATGTGCGTGGTCTGAACCGTCTACACCAGTTCGACAAGGTGGAGATTGTGCAGGTGGCACACCCCGACAAGTCGTACGAGGCACTCGACGCCATGGTAGCCCATGTGGAGTCTATCGTAGCATCGTTGGGTCTCCCCTACCGCATCTTGCGTCTCTGCGGCGGCGACATGTCGTTCACCTCGGCACTAACCTACGACTTTGAGGTATACAGCGAGGCACAGCAGCGCTGGTTGGAGGTATCGTCGGTATCGAACTTCGAGTCGTTCCAGGCAAACCGCCTAAAGTTGCGCTATCGCGATGATAATCGCAAAACACAGCTCGCCCACACGCTAAATGGCTCGTCTCTTGCACTGCCACGTATCGTAGCTGCGTTGCTCGAAAACAACCAAACTGAGGAGGGAATACGCATCCCAGATGTATTAATTCCTTACACAGGCTTTGATTTTATAAAATAATTTGTATATTTGCATTTAGAAATACTCACTATAAACTATAAAAGTATTATGGCTTACAAAATTTCAGATTCTTGCGTTGCATGTGGTACATGTATCGACGAGTGCCCAGTTGAGGCAATTTCAGCAGGTGACATCTATGTAATTGACCCAAGCAAGTGTATCGACTGCGGTACTTGCGCTGGCGTATGTCCTTCAGAGGCTATCGCTCCAGAGGAGTAGTATTACACTGATAATCAATAAAAGAGGGTATCGCCTGATACCCTCTTTTATTGTTGAATAAAAGCTTATTATCTGACAATTAAGAGCCTACTCGATGCCAAGCTGCTTCTTAGCCTCGTTCATAGGCACATCGTTGTCGAACAACTCGTTTGCCTTCTCCCATGTCTGGTCATAATATTTGTCCATCAAATCCTCAGCCTTAGAGCCATTCTTCTTAATCCATGCCTGAGACTCAGCGAAAGCCTTATCGTAAGCAGCCTCATCATCATAAACCATGTAGAAAGCACGAAGCTTACCATAGTGCTCAGCCTGCTTCTCAAGCTCCGACTTCTGAGCAGATGCCTCTCTCTTAGCGCCCTCGGCCCTCTTCTCGTCCTTCTTCTCCTCACCACCACACGCTACAAGTGCTACTGACATTGCAGCGATTGCGAACATAGTAAAAAACTTCTTCATAATAAAATGTATTAATAAGTTAATAAAAAGGTATGTTCTATAAATAAAATATTAATTATCATTAGTATCCCTCATATATTGAGAGTCGCTAATCGTAATAAAAGTAATGCGTCGTGGAGAGTACGCTCCATTCGGTGATACAAAAGTACCAAATTAGAGCCTTGGGTATTCACCTTATTTTGTTTCATAACATGCCAAAGCGTGCCAAATCGTGCCAAATAACATTGGTGCTGCATTGTTATCTAACACATACTTTGTTGAAATTTGATTTTTTATTACTTTTGTTCATCGAAATGAGTACAAACGAAGATATACAGAACTTGCTACGAAGGGTCGAGAAACGACTGGGACGCCCATTGAAGTCACCAACAGACTTCGATTTATTGTCTTTGCGCATCAGCGAGACTCTCTCGGAACATCTATCAGCAACGACACTTAAGCGTATGTGGGGATATATAAACACAAATCACACCCCTCGCTACTCTACGCTCTCTATCCTTGCACGATACCTCGAATATGCCGACTATGACGACTTCGTGACCAAGAGTACCCTACCCCTCGACGAGTCGGGATTTATCAGCTGCAACCATATCAGCGCCGAACATATCGCCGTGGGCGACCGCATAGAGATATGTTGGCAGCCCGACCGCCGCTGTGTGGTAATCTACAACGGCGCCAACTGCTTCACGGTACAGGAGTCATTCGGTGCAAAGATTGTTGCTGGCGACACCTTCACCGCACTCAACTTCATGGTCGGCCACCCGCTATATATCACTAACCTGCGCCATGGCGGCGACGCCCCAAGGAGCTATGTTGCAGGTAGCACCCATGGTCTTACACGTATCATGCTCCTAAAGTAGCAATGCTATGAGACGCGACGAGCTTACATCTGACTCAGGATTTGTCGACGATGTGGCGGTGACAACATCTAACACCTTCACCGACATAGAGCCACTATACTCCAACCCAAAGACACACTCGCGCCTATTCACCGCCACACTACGTGGCAAGCGCTTTGTACTCAAGGCCCTCAAGGAGGAGTACAGTGCACACCCCAGCTACCGCGAGCTGTTAAACAAGGAGTTTGAGATTGGCTACCGTCTGTCGCATCCCAACATTGCCGCAACACTCGGCATGCACAACGTAGAGGGCATAGGCGAGGTGATAGCCATAGAGTATGTCGACGGCATAACACTTGCCGAGGCACTAAACAGCGGCTCGGTGACCGACACGATGGCACGCCACATTATTGCCGAAGTGTGTGACGCGCTGCACTATATGCACTCGTTGCAGGTGATACATCGCGACCTGAAGCCCGAGAACATTATGCTCACGCATAATGGCAACCATGTGAAGATAATCGACTTTGGCCTTGCCGACAGCGACACACATACCATCTTCAAGCAGCCAGCAGGCACACGTCGCTACGCCTCGCCAGAGCTTGTCGATGGACAAAAGATAGATAATCGCTCGGATATCTACTCTTTGGGAATCATCATTGGCATGATGCTTCATGACCGTCGTGCTCGCCGTGTAGCTCAGCGCTGCATAAGCGAAAAGCGCGAGGCACGCTATGCCGATGTCGACGAGGTGAGAAGAGAGCTGCTTCGCCCAAGTCACAAGATGGTATATGTTGGCATAGGCACTGCCATATTTGCGATTGTGGGCATTGCCATTGCCGCCTACAATATCGGCAAGCAGAGTGCCTCGACGCAGCAATCATCCGTTGCGCGAGTAGCCCAGGTCATAGATGATATGAACAGCGAAGAGGCTAAGTATAAGAGGGTTGTGGCGGATGTTGACACCCTTATAGATAGCTTGTTTGCTGACTACTACTCACGTCTACCGCACCTAACGACACCAAGCGAATTGGATAGCTATTGCAACGACTACGCCCCACTTATCGAGCGCATAGACAGCCTTGCAAAGATGCGCTTTGCCGAGAGTATAGCCACTCAGTCGACAAGCTATGCTACGTATAGGACACTTATGGAGCAACATGTCGAACAACGCATTGTAGAGTACCATAGGCGCTATGAGCCAGCTACGGCAGAGGTGATTAGACACCTATCACTCAAATAGATTTTTTCATAATGTAGAGGCCCTCGGAGTACCATAGTACAAAGCGAGGGCTCTCGCTTTTTGGATGTGCCGAGAATTGCCTGCTTCTGGTATCATCTATTAGCACCACAGCCCAATTTGTTGTTAGAATAGATGCAAGACTCGGCAAAAAAAATGCGAATAGGCTGTACTTGGCGCACTGCCTATTCGCATCTATTTTGTTAGCGGCAGTAGATGCTGCCTTATTACATCTACTTGCTCAAATCATAGAACTCCACAGTAGGACAATCAAATGTACCCTGAACCTTGTGGCCAAGGTCATCAACACAATCTACCGTGATGATAGCACCGTTACCACTCTTCTCTATCTTAACCTTACCTGCAGTAAGTGGTGCGATAGTGCCATTTACAAGGATGCCATCCTCAACACCATAGAGCCAAGAGCCAAATACACCACCAAGGAAGTTGCCTCCCTTAAGCTCAGCAGAGGTAGCCACAGCATCGTACTCACCATAGATAAGCTCTGGGGTGTAGTCAAGGCTGTCGAGATATACATCCACCTTGAGGTAGTCGCCATTCATATTTGCATCGTATGAGTTAGCTGCTGAGATAATCCAATTACCAAGGCCTACATTCTCAAGATCACCATAGTAGTATATCTGCGACACAAAGCCATTATGCTCAAATGTATAGTCCTCGGTGAGTGATGTATAGTAGTCGGGTTCTGGGATTGGTATATAACCAAGGTCAAGGCTACCCTCGTATGTTACGTGGTGTACAGTGCCATTGGTCAGTGTTAGGAATGCCTCGATACCTGTCTCGGTAACGATAACAACACCATCTGAGTACTGAGACTCGAAGAAGCCACCATCTGCTCTACACTCAACATACCAGCTTGAGCCCTGCTTAAAGGTTCCGCCACCTCCCATAGAGAGTTCGTCAATGTAGTAAACACCTACGGGGAGTACCGATGGGCTCTCTGGTGTCAAATCCGCTGGCGCTACATCCGAGCAGAGGGAGAGACGATAGTAGTTGTCAACATATAGGTCGAACCAACCCGTAGTACCCTTCTCAGAGAGGATAATGAAGTAGTTGTAGGTGCCAGCACTGGTTTTATTAATATACTCGCCATTAAGAGCCTTAGCCTCTGCCTCTACCTGAGTTGGAGCATAGGCAGGACCCTGCTTAACGAATACCTGCTCCTCCTGCTCACCATAGCTTACGAGAAGAATTGCGGTGCGCTCCTCCTGAACGGTGCTGCGCTCTACATTGAAGGTGATAGTCTCAGCAACAGTGAGGTTGGTAATCCACTCCTGTGCGCACTCAACAGTAGGCTTATTGCCCTCCTTAGCACCCTCAAGAGTATATGCAATCTCACCCTCGCCACCAACGAACGAGAAGTTGATAGGCGACTCTGTGGTGATGGTCATCGTACCCGATACACCCTGCGCATCATCGTGACCGTTGTTCTCACATGCTACCATTGCCAACATGGCGACCATGGCAAATGCAAAAAATCTTTTCATAGTGATATTGAATAATTAGTTAGTACTTTATATTTAGGTGCAAAGGTACATAATTTTTATAACATAAAGATACTCTCACAAAATATTATTGGATTTTGGTGAGAAGACAATAATATGGTTGTTGCGATTTTATTTAGTAAATTTGGTATCAAAGATTTTTCTTGCTATCTTTGATACGTATAAAAACTTTAAGGGGGGGGGTAAATTAGATCAAGCTTATTTTGAATATTCAAAAGCGATTGGTACGTAGAATCCCAACATCGAGATACTTATTTACTAACTTATAGAATCACTACTAACGCAGACAATATGAGTTTTGATTATATATACGACACATTTGGAGAGTACATAGAGACAACTCCCAGATACCGAGAAGTAGAGAATAAAGCAATACGACTACTTATGCGCATTGCCAGAGATGAGATTAGCCATGACGCCATATATGAGGGTTTTGAGGAGGTGCGAAAGACGATGCTTGAGCTTGATGATCACGTCACAAGACCCGGAGACCCATTGTGGCTCACGCAATTTCTTACCTTTCACTACTTTAAGTGGCGAGATTGGTATATCCTAAACAAGATATACACAGAGCAGCCGGAGAGGTTTAATACGGAGGAGTTACAGGCACGATACCACGAGATATCTCAGATGGAGCACGACCAAGGATTCTTTAACATATGTAGGACCTGCTTAGAGGAGTTAAGTCATAAGGTTAAACTACTCGAAAGGGAGGGTGTTTGAGCAGCTACAATGCATGGCAACAATCCCGACAATGGGCTATACTTAGCGTACTACTCATTGTCGGGATTGTTTGTAGGCGGCAGTAGATGTCTGCCCTGTCTCAAGAAACTCGTTTTTTTGATAGAAGGGGTTAGATGTGGACTCGATTAAGAGATTGCCCCGGATGGGACATACTGTGCGTATTTCCCATTCGGGGCAATGATTGAGAGGTCGCAGATGACCCCTTATCTCAAGAAATTAATCTTCGTCGGTGTCAGTGTAAGCCTTAAGCAACTTATCCTGTACATCGGCAGGCACCTGCTCGTATGATGCAAACTGCATGGTGTATGTAGCAGCACCTGAGGTCAATGATGACAACGATGTAGAGTAGCGATAGAGCTCTGCAAGAGGCACGCGTGCATTGAGGCGGTCGAAGCCCTTATCTGACTCCATACCCATAATCATAGCACGACGGTTCTGAAGGTCGCTCATCACAGCACCCATATACTCGCTTGGTGTGAGCACCTCAACGGTATAGATAGGCTCCATAATCTTTGGACCAGCATTGCGGAAGGCATCCTTGAAGGCGTTACGGCCGGCAAGCTTAAACGAAAGCTCGTTTGAATCTACTGGGTGCATCTTACCGTAGTAGATGACAACGCGGATGTCGCGAGCATACGAACCTGTCAATGGACCCTCATCCATCTTCTCCATGATACCCTTGAGGATAGCTGGCATGAAGCGTGCGTCGATAGCACCACCAACGATAGAGTTGTAGTACTGAAGCTTACCACCCCATGGCAAGTCGTACTCCTCCTTACCCTTGACGCTCACAGCGATCTCCTGGCCGTTAACCTTATACTTTGTAGGCTCAGGCATGCCATCGTAGTAAGGCTCGATGACCATGTGAACCTCACCAAACTGACCAGAACCACCCGACTGCTTCTTGTGGCGGTAGTCGGCCTGAGCTACCTTGGTGATAGTCTCACGATATGGAATCTTAGGAGCGAAGTACTCGATCTCCATCTTATTCTCTGTCGATAGACGCTGCTTGAGGATGTTGAGGTGGTGCTCACCCTGACCCTGGATGATGGTCTGCTTGAGCTCCTTAGAGTACTCAACGAGGATTGTAGGATCCTCATACTTGGCGTCGTTAAGAAGCTTACCGAGCTTCTCCTCGTCGCTCTGCTCCTTAGCCTTTACAGCGGCGCGGTAGCGAGGCTCTGGGAATACGATAGGCTCTACGGCGATAGGTGCAGATGGTGCTGCGAGGGTGTCGTTTGTACGAGTACCCTTGAGCTTCACGGTGCAGCCGATGTCACCTGCTGAGAGCTCTGTTACCTTCACGCGGTTCTTACCGGCTACGGCGAAGAGCTGCGAGAGCTTCTCCTTGTTGCCTGTGCGTGAGTTTACAAGCTCCATACCCTCAGCCACCTTACCACGTACTACGCGGAAGTAGGTAATCTCGCCGATATGCTGCTCAATCTGGCTCTTAAATACGAATGCTACTGCTGGCTCCTCTACGTTGGCAAGAATCTCCTCACCCTCGGTAGAGAGGAATGCAGGTGCCTTCAATGGGCCTGGAGCCACGTTGATGATGAACTCCATAATACGCTTGGTACCTATGTCGCGCTTACCTGAAGCACAGAAGATAGGCATGATGTCACGCTTCGATACGCCGAACTTAAGACCTGCGCGGATGTCATCCTGTGTGAGTGAGCCCTTCTCGAAGTATAGCTCCATGAGAGCGTCATCGTATACGGCAGCAGCCTCAGCAAGCTCCTGGTTGAGAGCGTTGGCGCGGTCGATCTCGCTATCTGGAATAGGGTACTCCTCACGCTTACCGTTCTCGTCGACGAATTTATACATCTTCATCATCAAGACGTCGATGAATGAGTCGAAGCCAGCGCCCTGGTTTACGGGGTACTGCACGATGATAGGCTTAACTGAAGAGTTGGCGCGGATACCCTCGATGGTAGCGTCGTAGTTAGCCTTGTCGCCATCGAGCTGGTTGATAACGCCGATAAGTGGCTTGTTGAGGATGCGAGCGTAGCGTGACTGAAGCTCCGAGCCTACCTCCCAGCCATTCTGTGCATTGAGGACCATGACGCCCACGTCACCAACCTTGAATGCCGAGAAGAGCGAACCACAGAAGTCGTCCGAACCTGGGCAGTCGATGATGTTGAGCTTACGGTCCATAAACTCAGTAAAGAGGGTTGTTGAGTATATCGAACGCTTGTACTCGTGCTCGATATCGGTATTATCCGAGATAGTGTTGTTATTCTCGATACTACCCCTGCGGTCAATCACCTTACCCTCGAAAGCCATTGCCTCTGCAAGGGTAGTTTTTCCGGCGCCAGGCGCACCAATAAGAACGATGTTCTTAATCTCTTTTGCTGAATAGTTTTTCATAATTATAGTGTTTTTTAGGTTTTTTTAGGTTTGCACAACACCTTGTTTTCGAGCCACGACGCCGAGGCTAAAAACTCTTAAGTGCCATTGCGGATTATAAAGTTAAGTACTTTTTTTCGAACGGCAAAATAAAAAACCAAAAATTTTAGAAAATAGGGCAAAAATATAGGAGAGCTCAAAGATAAAGGAGCAAAGATGGGCGGGGTTGATGATGGGTTAATATGAGTCTCTATGGGTTAATATAGAGGCGTTGTCACTGCCCTTGACAACGCCTCTCTTTCATCTTTCCGTTTTCAGTTTTGTGCTTGTTACGCCTCGTCCTCGCAGCGGAACTCCCTGAACATAAACTCGTCGCGGGCACGCTCCTGTGGGAAGGTGAAGTATAGGCACTCAACCTCTGTGGCAAGCTCACCACGGCCATTGGTGATAGTCACCGCGATGCGCACAAGGTTACGGCGCTGCTCGACAATATGGGCGCGAAGCTCTATATCGCCATCGTCGACATGCACAGGGCGTAGGTAGCGCACCTCCATCTTCGAGGTGACACCACCCGTCTGCAACTTGCGAAACACCGTCCAGCTCGCTATCTCGTCAGCGAGGGTAGCCTGGATGCCGCCATGCAGCGTATTCTGCCACCCCTCGAACTCGTGGCGTGGCGTCCAGCGTGAGACGATATAGTCACCATCCTCCATAAACTCCATGCGCAGGCCCTTCTCGCTATCGGGGCAGCAGCCATAGCAGGCATAGCCCTCCATGCCCTGCCACGGATTTATAATCTTCTTCATAGTGTCATTATTATTTGTTTGCGACAACGAAGATAGAAAAAATAATCGTATTTTTGCACCACAAACCGAGATAATGAAGAAGAGAGGCGCTATAAGGATCATCTTATGTATGGTAGTCACCATACTATCGTCGCT
Organism: Rikenellaceae bacterium; assembly: GCA_015059955.1. Classification (GTDB taxonomy): domain Bacteria; phylum Bacteroidota; class Bacteroidia; order Bacteroidales; family Rikenellaceae; genus Alistipes. Next base: position 21,298 of record SUZK01000009.1, on the reverse strand, counting down.
ACCCGTCGTAGCACAGGAGGATGACGTAGATTATCGCCAGTATAAGTTCTACGACGAGAACATGGAGCGTTACTCGTCGCTCTTCGACGACTACCTATCTACAACGCCCGAGGCTGGCGCCGTACCCTACATAACATCGAATGCCGAGTATGCCATGCGTAGCGTCATGAACAACCCTCGCGGTGGCTCACGCTACGAGGAGCGATATATGGTAGGCCCCATAAGTGTCGACTACACAACATCTATGATGCTCATGTCGTTAGGCATACGACGCACACGATACCCCGGCCTTAGCAACGCCATACTTTCGGGAACGACAACAGCCTCAGCAGGCCACACATTGGGCGAATATCGCCCACACACAACAGCAGGGCACACCATACGTGGTAATATCTCGGGCTATGGCAATCTGTTTAGCTTAAGTCATCGCGCCTATCATAAGATATCACCTCGCGGAGTAGCCCTCGACTGCGACTGGCATCTATCGCATAATGTGCGCGCACGTGTTGGGCGCGATATATATGTTAAAGGTGTACACACCAACGCCTTCGACATATCGCTATATGGCTCGCGCGCCTGGAACAAAAATACGCTACACCTCATAGCTCTTTTACCCTACTCGGTGCGTGGCACACGTAAGGCCACCTTGGAGGAGTGCTTCGACCTTATGAACAACACGCTTTATAACCCTGCATGGGGCATCTATAAGGGCAAGGAGCGCAGCGCCAACATCGCCTCGGAGCTACGTCCCGAGGTTATCGTTTCGTGGCATAGAGAGCTCAGCAAGAATACCTCGTTGGAGCTTACTGCTGACATCAGCTACGAACGTTACAACTACTCGACAATCAGCAATCTAAACGCTCCCACGGCACACCCCGATAACTATCAGCGTCTGCCCTCATACTTCAGCGACGAAGAGAGCATTGCGGAGGTCACCGAGGCGTGGCAAAACAACGACCTGCGATACACACAAATCGACTGGGACTACCTCTACCACACCAATGTCATACAGCCCGATGGCCACTCAGCATACATCGTCGACAAGTACCACAATAACGCACTGCGAGGCTCAGCAGCCATAGACGTTGAGCACCGCATATATGGCATCACGCTACACGGTGGACTTATCTACGATGGCACGACATCACGCATATACAAGAGCGTGGGCGACCTCCTCGGTGGCGACTATATACTCAACTACGACTACTTCAATGCTGACGATAGCTCATACGCCCCACCGCCACAAAACAACCTGCGTGACAAGGAGTTAAAGATATACGAGGGTGACCACTATGGCTACGACTACTACCTCTCGCGCCATCGTGCCGAGCTATATGGCACAATAGATATCAAGTACGGCAACCACATCTTCGCAGCAAGCATACACCTCGCCAGCGAACTGTCGCGACGTCGTGGCATCTACGAGAAAGAGCTATTCCCCGACAAGGGCTCTTACGGCCCATCACGAAACATCGGCCTGCTCCCCTATCGCATAAACTTGGGTTGGACACATGTATTTGGCAATCATACCATTACAGCCTCGGCAATGGTGCGTGGCGAAAGCCCCGTAGTGGAGATGCTATTCCTACAACCGAACTACAACAACCGCACAATATCGCGCCCTCATCTGAGCACGGCCATAGCCGCCGAGGCCTCGTACCACTACCACAAACCACGCTTCGAGGTTGTTGCTACACTCTTCTTAAACTCGCACCTCAACCAGAGTAACGTTATAAGATATTACGACGACCTCGCTGCCACGATGGCCGATGGTGTTGTAGATGGCATAGCCACACTAAACGTAGGCCTTGAAGCCTCAGCAAGGGTGAAGTGGAGCAACTCGTTGGGCTCCTCGTTTATGCTTACGGCAGCACAATACAGATATATTCGCGACGCTCGTATAACGACCTACTCCGACGCCGACAACAGAGTTCTAACAACATCTCGCACAGCGATTAAAGGGCTTCATGCCTCAACACCCGAGATTACCCTCTATGGCGACCTTGAGTGGCATCACAAGCGCGGCTGGTTGGTGCGTGCCACGGCGCGCTACTGGGGTCTACGCCATGTCGAGCCATCGTTCATACGACGTAGTGAACATATCACCTCGCACGCCACATCGAGTGACGAACGCGACGCCCTCTTATTGCAGCAGCGAATGCGAGATGCGGTGCTTGTCGACGTTGTTGCTGGCAAGCGCTTTGAGCTGAGCGGTGAGATGTCGCTATGGGTGCAACTATCCATCAACAATTTGCTGGGTAGCGATGTTATGTATCGCAGCTATGAGCAACACCGAGTGCGCAAGATAACGACCTCGACGCACGCCCACCTTGCCCCATTTGCCAACATGGTGCAATACGCCTATTCGCGCACCTTCGCCCTCGCCGTGAGCCTCCAGTTTTAAGGCGTAGGCACCACTTGTGCGATATCGCGAATGGGTATAATTACCCATTTTTTATAAAAATTGGCGATAATATTTTCATCTGTTGGATTTTTTTTATATCTTTGACAATTGATGCAAAATGTGCTGAAAAGATAATAAATCTAATATAAACCTAAAACATAAACGATATGAGAAAACTACTTCTCGGTGACGAGGCTATTGCGCAGGCTGCCATTGACTCTGGTCTTTCGGGCGTCTATGCTTATCCTGGTACTCCGTCTACCGAAATTACCGAATTCATTCAGCTACGCGAGGAGAAGCGTGGCGAGGCTGCAGACAAGATTTTCTGCCGCTGGGCTACTAACGAGAAGACCGCCATGGAGGGCGCTCTCGGTATGTCATACATGGGCAAGCGCGCCTTGGTATGTATGAAGCACGTGGGTATGAACGTTGCTGCCGATCCATTTGTTAACTCTGCAATGACAGGCGTTAATGGTGGTTTGGTTGTTGTTGCTGCCGACGACCCATCGATGCACTCATCGCAGAACGAGCAGGACTCTCGCTTCTATGGTAAGTTCGCTCTAATGCCAATCTTCGAGCCATCATCACAGCAGGAGGCTTACGAGATGACACGTGCCGCTTTCGAGCTCTCAGAGGCTGTTAAGCTCCCAGTATTGATGCGTGTTACAACCCGCATGGCTCACTCACGCGCCGTGGTTAACGTTACCGAGGAGCCTCGCAAGCAGAACGAGATCAGCCGTCCAGAGGATGTACGTCGCTGGATTCTTCTCCCTGCGTTCGCCAAGAAGCGCTATGTTGAGCTTCTCGCACAGCAGGACGACCTTCAGAAGGCATCGGTTGAGTCGAAGTTCAACTGGTATAAGAAGGGTGCAACACCTGAGCGTGGTGTCATCACAACAGGTATTGCATACAACTACTATATGGAGAATGTTGCTAACGCCGAGGAGCGTAGCATCTTGAAGATCTCGCAGTATCCACTTCCAGTGGCGCTCATCGAGAAGATGGTTGAGGATGGCGCAAAGGAGATTCTTGTTATGGAGGAGGGTCAGCCTGTTGTTGAGGAGATGGTACGCGCCATCGTGCCTTCGACAGTTGAGGTCAAGGGCCGTCTTACTGGCGACCTCCCACGTGTAGGTGAGCTTACCCCAGATAGCGTACGCGCATCATTGGGCATGGCCGCTTTGGAGAACCTCGAGGCTGACGACATCGTTGTAGCACGTCCACCCGCATTGTGCCAGGGTTGCGGCCACCGCGATATGTACAAGGCATTGAACGAGGTTGCTGCCGAGTATGAGAATCCTCGTATCTTCGGTGATATCGGTTGCTACACTCTTGGTGCGTTGCCTCCATTCCAGGCTCTTCACGCCTGCGTAGAGATGGGTGCTTCAATCACCATGGCTAAGGGTGCTTCGGATGCTGGCCAGTTCCCTGCATTCGCAGTTATCGGCGACTCTACATTCACACACTCAGGTATAACCGGCCTTTTGGACTGCGTTAACTCTAATGCTAACGTCGTTATCATCATCTCGGATAACCTCACAACAGGTATGACCGGTGGTCAGAACTCAGCAGGTACTGGCAAGCTTGAGGATATCTGCCGTGGCGTAGGTGTTCACCCCGACCATGTACGTGTTGTGGTGCCTCTACCAAAGAACATGGAGGAGATTAAGGGTATCCTACGCGAGGAGATTGAGTACAAGGGTGTATCTGTTGTCATCCCACGTCGTGAGTGTATCCAGACCGCTAAGCGTCACGCTAAGGCACGCGCAGCAGCAAAGAAAGCGTAAGTCCGCTAACAACTAAAACGAAACTATCATGAAGAAAGATATTATTTTGGCAGGCGTCGGCGGACAGGGTATTCTGTCGATTGCTACGGTCATCGGCGAGGCAGCTATGGCCGAGGGTTGGAACATCAAGCAGGCAGAGGTTCACGGCATGAGCCAGCGTGGTGGCGACGTGCAGAGTAACCTACGTCTCTCGACCGAGCCTATCGCCTCGGACCTTATCGCTAAGGGTGGTGCCGACATCATCATATCGTTGGAGCCTATGGAGGCATTGCGCTACCTCTCATACCTTAAGAAGGATGGTTGGGTAGTCACCTCTAACGTTCCATTTATCAACATCCCTAACTACCCTAACGAGGAGGAGCTAAACAAGCACCTCGCAGCGCTACCTAACTGCGTATCGCTCAACGTTGAGGAGTTGGCTAAGGAGGCAGGTGCGCCACTGCAGGCTGCCAACATGGTACTCTTAGGTGCTGCTATTCCAATGCTCGACATCGAGTTTGAGAAGATCGAGGCAGGTATTCGTCGTATCTTCGCTCGCAAGGGCGAGGAGGTAATTGAGAAGAACCTCGCTGCAGTACGTGCTGGCTATGAAAAATCAATCAAACGATAGGCCAACCATGGATAGACCATTAGATAAGCAGACCGTCGACAACATATGTATCGCTAACGGCTTGCGCAACGCCAAGGAGCTTGGTGCTGCATCTATCCGCCAGTTTGTGAGCGTCGTTAAGGATATCGAGGCTAAGACGGGCATTGAGTATATCCGCATGGAGATTGGTGAGCCAGGCCTTCCAGCCGAGATGATTGGTATCGAGGCTGAGCACGAGGCATTGCTTGCTGGTGTAGGCTCAAAGTACCCTCTTATCACAGGTATCGAGCCCCTCACAAAGGAGGCATCGCGCTTCGTGAAGGCATTTATCAACCTCGACATCCCTCCTATGTGCTTCGTGCCTACGGTAGGCTCTATGCAGGGTGCCTTCGCTACATTCATGGCCCTTACTCAGATGCGTAAGGATCGCGATACCATCCTCTTCATCGACCCTGGCTTCCCAGTGCAGAAGTCGCAGTGTAGGGTGCAGGGCGTGCGTATCGAGTCGTTCGATGTCATCGACTTCCGCGGCAAGAAGCTCGAGGAGAAGCTTGAGGAGGTACTCTCTACGGGCCGTATCGCAGGTATGATATACTCGAACCCCAACAACCCAACGTGGATGTGTCTCAATGACGAAGAGCTTGAGATTATCGGCCGCATGGCTACCAAGTACGACGTTATCGTTGTCGAGGACTTAGCATACCTCAACATGGACTTCCGCGAGGATCGCTCGAAGCCATTTGAGCCACCATACCAGCCATCGGTAGCTCGCTATACGAACAACTGCCTACACCTCTTGTCGGGCTCTAAGATGTTCTCGTACGCAGGTCAGCGTATCGCCGTTGTGGCTATGAACCCCGCCTTGGCTGAGCGCTGCTACGAGGGCTTTGCCGAGCGCTATGGCAACGATGGTCAGTTCCGCCGTAACTTCATCTTTAACATCCTCTATGTACTATCATCGGGTGTTCCTCACTCGGCACAGTATGCCCTTGCTGCCATGTTCCGCGCAGCATCGGATGGTCGCCTCGACTTCGTGGGCCACACACGTGAGTATGCACGCCGTGCTGCACGCGTAAAGGAGATTATGGTGAAGAATGGCTTCCATATTGTATACGACAAAGATTGTGAGCAGGAGGTTAGTGATGGTTTCTTCTTCACCTTTGGCTATAAGGATATGACAGGTGAGCAGCTTATCAACAAGCTTATCTACTACGGTATCTCGGCCATCACACTCGCGCCTACGGGTAGCTCTCGCGAGGGCTTACGTGGCTGTGTGTCGATGATTTCGGACTATCAGTACGACGAGCTTGACAAGCGTCTACGCCTCTTCTCACAGGATTATTAATAAATATTGGGCTGCCCGCTTAGGACAGCCCTTTATAAACAAATCGAATATACTATGAAATTAGTTAGTGCGGCTGAAGCCGTGAAACTTATCAAGTCGGGTGACTCGGTATTTATCCAAGGCTCTACCTCTATTCCTGAGGTATTGGTACAGGCGATGACCGACCGCGCACCAGAGCTTCGCGACGTGAAGGTATACTCAGCCTTTGCTATTGGTCGCTTCGATGCTCCCTACGCTAAGGCCGAGCTTCGTGACTCGTTCGAGCCATTGAGCTTCTTCGTTGCCAACAACCTGCGTAACGCCATCAAGGAGGGTGTGGCACAGACAATCCCCGCATTCTTGGGCGAGATACCATTCCTATTCCGCTCGGGTCAGGTGCCCTTGGATGTGACACTTCTTAACGTCTCGGAGCCCGACGAGGAGGGCTACTGCTCGTATGGTATATCTGCCGACCTCGCATTCTCGGCTGCCGAGTGCTCAAAGACCATCATCGCACAGGTGAACAAGTATATGCCTCGCACCTTTGGTGACCCCGTAATACATGTATCGAAGATTGACGCTATGGTACGTGGCGACGAGCCACTTGTTGAGGTGCCTACCGTAATCCCTAACGATGTGGAGCGCCGTATCGGTAACTTCATCGCTGCCGAGATTCCAGATGGTGCAACGTTGCAGATTGGCGTGGGCGGTATTCCTAACGCTGTGCTCGACGCCTTGCAGAGCCACAAGCACCTCGGCCTACATACCGAGGCTATGACCGACGGCGTGGTGCCCCTCATCCAGAAGGGCATCATCGACAACTCGCTCAAGAAGATATATCCCGGCCAGTCGGTAGCCTGCTTGTGTCTTGGTAGCCAGCGCTTGTACGACTACTTGGATGGTAACCGCGACGTTGTAATACGCGACGTAGCATGGACCAACGACCCACAGAACATACGTCAGAACCCTAAGGTGATGGCCGTAAACTCCGCTATCGAAATTGACCTTACAGGACAGATTTGTGCCGATAGTATCGGTGAGCGCATCTTCTCGGGCGTAGGTGGCCAGCACGACTTTATGTATGGTGGCGCCCTGTCGGAGGGTGGCAAGTGCTTCATAGCGCTGCCTTCAATCACCAACAAGGGGCAGTCGAAGATTGTGCCTACACTGACAAAGGGTGCAGGTGTCGTTACCACACGCTTCCAGGCGCAGTATATCGCCACGGAGCACGGTATCGTCTACTTGCGTAACAAGTCGTTGGCAGAGCGTGCCAAGTTGCTTATCTCGGTTGCCGACCCATCGGTTAGAGAGGATTTGGAGAGGGCTGCTGTCGAGCGCTTCGGCATCGGCTTCTTGCGTTGCAGATTGTAACGATATTTACCTAATAAGTGAGGAGGCTGAATAAAAAGTGTATTTTGTCGTTATGCTCGCCCTCAAAATGCTCATTTACGCCGAGTAAACTCCGCTTTTTCGGGCTTCGCAGGCCTAAAACTACATCTTTTTATTCAACCTCCTAACAAAATTTGGGGATGACTAATTCTGAAGTCATCCCCTTTTGCTTATAATTTGGTTTATCTCAATGTTTTTACTACCTTTGTATATAAACCAATCCCAATTAAAGAGATGATACGATTAGACCCTGAAAAATATCAGAAAAGATTAGATGAGCAGCAACCTCAAGCAGCAAAGAGAAGATCGTTCTGGCGAATATTTTTTATATCCACAGGCACACTACTCTTAATATCTACGATCTTCGGAATGGTCATCCTTGTCTCAGTAGTGCGATCATGTGATAGAGCATTTGAGCAGACTGCTGACGATATCGTGAAGATTGCGGAGGACTTTAAAAAACTAAGCGAGATAGCAGATATAGATATCAGCGAGGAGGAGGCTCTATATATTACAGGTGAAGAGTGCTACAATAGCGGGGAGTATGCAGCGGCTATCGAGTCATTCACAAAGGCCTCGGAGATGGGTCATGCTGGCGCCACCTACTATTTAGGTCTATGTTATAGGGATGGCAAGGGTGTCGACAAAGATAGTAACAAGTCGATAGAGTATTTCCAGTTGGCAGCAGATCAGGGCTCACTCAAAGCACAGGCGGAGTTGGCTAAGCAGTATGTTAATAATGGTATGAAGGATGACGCAGACAAGGCCTTAGAGGTGATACAGAGGGCTGCCAACGAGGGTGACGAGGAGGCTAAAAAGATGCTATCAACCTTCGAGGAGCAGAAAGATGATATAGTCGAGGAGGTTAAGACATATATCCCTACGATTGAAGAGAAGGCAAAGGATTTAGGCCTCGACATCGACCTTAGCAAGATAAAGATTAGCTTTTAGCCCTACGCTCCGAGAAGAGCCACATACCGAGCATCGTCAGCGCAGCGTTGAGAACGATTATCTCATAGCTGAACTCATAGCCCGAGAGCCACTCGCGGGAGTGGGTGGCGACGATGTAACATACGACGGGTGAGGCGACAGCAATTAGGGGCACTGCGCGCTCCTTAACGCGACGCTTGCTGAGCATGCCGAAGAGGAACATACCAAGCAGTGGCCCATACGTATAGCTCGCCATGGTGAATATAAGCGTTATGACGCCTCCGGCACTAAACTCATAGAAGAGGATGATGATAAGCGCCATCGCCACGGCAATAGCCGTGTGTGACACTCGACGCATTCTGCTCACCGCGACATCATCCCTCTTGCCGCCACCGAGGATATCGAGCGTAAATGAGGTTGTGAGGGCCGTAAGTGCCGAGCCCGCTGCCGAGTACGTCGAGGCAACAAGGCCGAGGATGAATAGTACACCAACAACCACCGGTAGACCGCACTGCGTAGCGACATAGCCAAAGAGGTCGTCACCACGTGCCACCTGCACAGCACCCCCGCCATCAACAAGAGGCATGGCTCCATCTGTCGTAAGCAAACCCCTATCCATAACAAAGAGATATAGCAACGCACCCAACAGCAAGAAGAGGGTGATAACAACAACCTGGACAGCAATGGAGAGCATCAAGCTACGCTGTGCATCACCCTTCGTGCGGCACGACAACACCGTCTGCATCATATCCTGATCCATGCCCGTCATGGCGACAACGAGGAAGATACCCGCGATAAACTGCTTCCAGAAGTAGCGCCTATCCATCGCATCGTCCATAAATATTGTGTCGGAGAGCTCCGACGAACCTATCTGCGACATAGCATCGCCGAGCGATATGCCCATGCCCCTAATAACGAAGAGTATGGCGGCCACGATACTACCCACCATAACGATACTCTTGACAAACTCGACCCACACCACCGAGCGCACACCACCGCGACGCGTGTACAGCCATACCAACGCCATCATAATCAAGGCATTAACAGCAAAGGGAATGCCTAACGAGTCGAAAAGTAGCGCCTGCAACACTACGCAAATGACATATGCGCGAAGCGAAGCAGCAAGGATTTTAGATACGAAGAAGAGCCATGCTCCGGTGCGATGTGTCGTAATGCCAAAACGGTGGTCGAGGTACTCATATAGCGACACCACGCCAAGGCGATAGTACATAGGCACTAACACAAAGGCGATGATGATGTAGCCTACGACAAATCCGAGGGTCGTTTGAAGATAGGAGAAGCCATCGGCAAGCACCGTGCCTGGCACCGAGATATAGGTGACGCCCGACATGGCAGCACCCACCATGGCCACCGCCGCCACCATGCGAGGCGTGCGACGACCACCCGTAAAGAATGTAGCATTATCGCTATGTCGCGATGCAAGCCACGACACAACGAATAGTAGCGCAATATAACCTACAAGGGTGAGTATGATGAGCGATGTAGACACCTATCGTTACTCGACACTAAGACCAAGAGCACGGATATACTCCTTGTCAATTGAACAATTCTCAAACTTGATGGCCTCGATAAGGGCATCCATGGCACCCTGAAGTAGCTCCATGCCACCGACACTCTCCCTCACCTCGCGTATCTGCTGGTAGCTCTCGCGCGACGACTCAGCAAAGAGGATTACGGCCTCCCACGCCTCAGGCGCTACGAAGCCCACCCACGATGAGCCACCTATCTTCTTGTATGGCCAGAAGGTGTAGCCTATATTGTTCTCCTCCATCGTGCGACAGAACTGCGCCATCCACTCATAGGTGTTGTGGCCTATCTCACCCATATACATAGGGCGATTTACCTTGTCGCGGAAGTCGATAAACGAGCGTATGGCATCTGCCGAGGTGCCACCACCATAGCGGTGACAGGTGTACATAACCTGCTCGTCGAAGTTGCAATCATCCAGAGGCTCGAAGTTGCCGTTCCACTGTGCACCACCGAGCATCACAATATGGTTGGGGTCGACCTCGCGGATGGCATCGAAGCCCAGGCGATAGAGCGCCTTAAGTTTGCTGTTGAGCATCGCCATATCATCGCCAAAGTATGGCGCAATAGGCTCATTAAGAAGGTCATAACCCAATACCACCGGCTCATTTTTATAGTGGTCGGCAATACGTTGCCAGATGTCGGCATAGAGAGCCTGACTCTCCTCACACACCAACAACCAAGGATAGCCATACGAGTCGTCTATATTGTCGCCTGTCTGACCTCCTGGGGCATCGTGCATATCGAGAATAACGTATAGCCCATACTTACGACACCACTCCACAACCTGGTCTATGCGCTCGAAGCCATCCTGATTAGCCGTAAGGCCCATATAGTCCTCGTTGGTAAATAGCTTATAGTGGAATGGTATGCGGATGGTGTTAGCACCCGTCGAGGCGATAAAGGCGATGTCGGCCTCGGTTACGTAGTTGTCCTTAAACTTCGCCCAGAAAATATCCGTAGCAGCTGGACCAACGGCCTGGCGGAACATCTCGTCTATGAAGTGTGCCGAGTTAACGCGCCTAAAACCAAACATATAACCCTCAGGATTAATCCAGTTGCCGAGGTTTGTGCCACGTATAAAAAGTCGCTCACCATTAGGCTCAACGAGGTTCGTGCCATCGACACGCACAACATCGTCAACACCTATCTTCAATGGCTCGCTACGCTGCACACTGCGCGAAGTGCCGCACGCCATCATCATAAGCGCTACGGTAATAGTAAGAAGTCGTCTCATATAGTTAAGGGATGTTAGTCGTCTATAAGTTGTATGCCTTGCAGAAACGCGCCACGGCATCGGCTACACGCTCGCCATCGAGGGCTGCCGAGATGATACCGCCAGCATATCCAGCACCTTCACCCGCGGGGAAGAGGCCCTCTATTTGTGTGTGCATAAGCGTCTCGCTGTCGCGCGGTATGCGCACGGGTGTCGATGTACGCGACTCGACGCCCACGACGATAGCCTCATCCGTAACGAAGCCTCGCATCTTACGGCCAAAGGTCGCAATACCAGAGCGTAGGCGCTCCGCGATAACCTCGGGCATCCACCTGTCGAGGCGCGAGGGCTCGATGCCTGGCACATACGAGGTGCGAGGCAGGCTCTTCGACTCGCGGCCAGCGACGAAGTCCGAGACGCGCTGTGCTGGAGCCACCTGACGAGCACCGCTATTCTCGCGTGCGAGCTCCTCGAAGAGCTGCTGGTAGCGTAGGCCTGCAAGCTCCCCCCACTGCTCACGCAGATGTGCGAAGTCCTCAAGACGCACCTCCGTAACGAGACCCGAGTTGGCAAATGCCGAGTTACGTCCACTGGGCGACATGCCGTTGACGACCGTCTGTCGCGAGTCGGTCATGGCGGGCACGATGAAGCCTCCAGGGCACATGCAGAAGGAGTAGACACCGCGGCCACCCTCCTGGCTCACAAGCGAGTAGCTTGCGGCAGGCAGCCACTCGCCACGCTCCTCGCGGTGATACTGGATACTGTCGATAAGGCGCTGTGGGTGCTCTATGCGCACGCCCATAGCGAAGGGCTTAGCCTCGACGGCGATGCCCGACGAGTATAGCAGCTCGTAGATGTCGCGTGCCGAGTGACCCGTGGCAAGGACAACGGCAGCACCCTCAATAGTGTTGTCGCCGACCTTGACGCCTGTGATACGGTTGTTCTTGACAACAAAGCCCGACACCTTGCTCTCGAAGAGTACGGTGCCACCATGCTCGGTGATGGTGCGACAGATGTTCGAGATGATACGTGGGAGCTTATCAGTGCCTATATGTGGATGTGCCTCGTAGAGGATGGCGGGGTTGGCGCCATGCCACACAAGGGTCTGCAATGCCTTGTTATAGTCGCCACGCTTCTTGCTACGAGTGAAGAGCTTACCATCCGAGAATGTTCCTGCGCCACCCTCGCCAAAGGCGTAATTCGAGTCGGGGTCGATGTTACCTCCACGGTTTATCTGCGCGATGTCATACTTGCGCGACAGCACCGACTTACCGCGCTCAAGAAGTATCGGCTTGAAGCCCAGCTCTATAAGGCGCAGTGAGGCGAACAATCCCGCAGGACCTGAGCCCACGACGATAACCTCGGTGCCGTGCTCGACAACGGGATAGTCGAAGTGTAGGGGTGCTGGCTGCGGCTCGTTGTCGACATATACCTCAAGGGTAAGATTTACCTTGGGCATACGCTGACGCGCATCAATAGAGCGCTTGACGACACGCGCGAGGGCAATGTCGCCCTGACGCACGCCGAGCCTCTGTGCAACCTGTGCTATATAAAACTTCTCGTCTGCCGCCTGCTTGGGCGATAGCTGAAGGGTGATGGTCTTTGGCATAAAGTATCAATTAACAACGCAAATATACGAAAAAAACGCATAAGAGAAAATCTTATGCGTTTGTAATTGATTATAATCTGGATATTTAGTCTACATAGTAGGCTTCGCATCGAATGCTATTGTTCCAATCAAAGCTCGAGTTGCTTACCAAAATACCATCTTCGGTAATCTGTTGCGTTTTTTTTGTTGCACTTCTATCTACCCACTTCTTGGCAACCTGTCCACTAACTTTTTCTAAACTCTTCACTACAGTTTTGTTGTAAAGCCAATCTCCAGAAACATAGTATCCATCAAGATACAGTAATGACTCGTGACATGTTTCATCTTGTAATACCACGTTAGAGATGTATATGCTTGCACTTGTCGAAGCACCCTTTCCACTACTACGTCTATCCAAACGATCAACCCATTTCAGCCCAAAGCTCGACAGACCATAACGACCGATTTCTTCACCAGTAGGTTTATATTGTGTAACACTTGTGAGCAAGCCTTCATACGACCACTCTAACCTATACACCGCATTACTCTTGTGGTACATTGATAAACGGCCATTTACGTATTTACCCTTCTCCGTACGAGAGGGGGTATCGCTCTCTCTCTGCTCTTCGCCGAACACCATCTTTGTCGAATACCAAAGGTAATCAATGGTGGCATTTTCACTATAATCCCTATAAACTGGAATGTTAACATTACCGATAGCCTTCCACAGGAGCGTAGTATTAATAGACTTAATCTTAGAAGATGTTGGGGCGGTTGACTGTGCAGAGACGTTGCCAACCATAAAGCAACATAGAGCAAATAGTAATAAGTACTTTTTCATAATAATAGATTATTAAATTCCCTACTCACTTATTGGCTTTTCGGTCACTCCATATCTTTGGTAAATACTAATAACGATATTCTTCGGGAGCGGTACTATTCCAACCCTCTCGGAAACCATCTTGTGCCTCTTTTGAGCTTGCAATTGCCATTGCAGCGAATGCTACGAGCACTAACGCTTGAAGTAAAAATTTCTTAAACATACTAAATAAGTTATTAAGGTTAATAAATAGAATATAATGTCGATCCAGTCAAATGTACCAGGCATAATGTGGCATAGCTGCAACAGCTCATAGATAAATGGGAAGGCCATAGCCATAAGTGTCATCACCCTGCTGTACCACGCGTCGCTACGCAGCAGCAAGTCGAAGAGTAGCAGAGCTGCGTACCACAACGAGTCAGCAAGCGCAAAGAGGATGATATAGCCGGCAAATGTGCTACGGTCGATAAGGTTACCGCAGAGGGGCAAATCTATGGGGATGAGTGCTGTGAGCCACGATGTGAAGATAACCTCCTCGCGGAAGAGGATATATATCATCCCTCCGAGAAGAAGTAGCACCGATGCTATTATTAATATGTTGGCTCTCTTGTGCATCACATCAAAAAATAGAGAAAGCGTGGAACTACAACACTATTTTCACGAACAGGCTCTGGTAAACCTTAATAACAAAATAGTACATAGCACCACGCCACATGATGTGACGCAGTAATAACAAAAGCCATCTTCGTTATTGAAATTTACCAGATTTCGTTCGTGGAAGATATGCTTACGCTTTACGTCTAAAAGTATGTTATCCCCGAAAGGATATCACAAAATTAATAAAAAATTTGTAACGTCGCCACAATTAGAGAAATTTATTTCGCAATAATTTGTAATAATTGTAAAAAGTTTTTACCTTTGCACCGCAAAGCCCACTCGGAGGAGTGATAAGTGATGCAAGATCCTGCGGATATGGTGTAATTGGTAGCCACGTCAGACTTAGGATCTGATGCCGAGAGGCGTGGGGGTTCGAGTCCCTTTATCCGCACTCTGTTAAAAAAGAGGAATTTTCGAGAGAATTTTCCTCTTTTTTATTTTTGTAACACTCTGATAACCTTAGTATTACAGAGAGAGCTTTATTCTCGTTAATAGTTCGATAATTCCCAATTTCCTTGTCCCACAAAATTCCGCTCGGAAACAATAAATTTTGGATTTTTTCACTCAATTCTAACTCTGCATTACGCCACAAACTCCCTAATTTACAGCATGTTGAAGCAGTGTCGTATATGGCAGCATCAAGGTTCGATAAATTTTCTTTTGCTTTCGACAATTCCAACTCATTTTTTGCGAGTTTTGACTGTAAACTCTCTATGGTTGTGGTATAAACATCATCATCTATATCCCCAGTACCGTACCTCACCTTGCAACTATTTATCTTATTTTTTAGTTCGCTACTCTGTTTTCTGAGCAGAGCGAGTGTCTCCTTTCTTTCGTCGTTGTCCCTTACGAGCATATCTCGGATAACCGAGCAAAATACCTCCCGTAGGTTTGCAGGGATGCTATAACTATTTAACAACTCTTCATATAGCGCATGTAACTTCGTTGCGGAGATGTTATTACAACATCCGCTCTGGTTACATTTGTAATAATCCTTATTCTTCTTTTTGACAGTGTATGCTGTCATCGGTGTCCCATCGTATGCACACCTTATATGTCTTTTTAATGGGAACTGCGGAGTCTCCTTTTGATGCTTATACACCCCTGTCTTGCCACTGAGTATATCCTGTACATGGACGAATTCAATCCACGATATTATTGGAGGATGCTTGCCGTCAACAATCTCTCCGTCGGTGAATTTGCTCACAATCTTCCCTGCATAGAATGGGTTGGTGAGTATCTTATGCAACTTCTGCTTGCTTACATTCAAACCCATCGCCGACAACCTATCCATAATACGGAAGTTATCCACGCCCTGCAACTTCCACTTGAACGCCTTGCGAATGAGCTTGCCCGTTGCGTTGATGGTGTATTGTGAATTCAGACTCTTACCGTCCTTATCATATCCCAGTGGTCGCTTACCAATCCAAACACCGCTCTCCATACAGTGCTTACGACCAGACACAAATTTATTGGTACGATTGGTGTTGTCCCACTGCGCCAGCGACAACTTGACTTGCATCATCATTACACCTTCGGGTGTTGAGGTGTCTGTACCCGACAATGCCTCCACGATAATAACTCCCTGGGCATTGAGGTCGTTGATGATATTGATGGCTTGACCCGCATTGCGACTGAAACGGTCAGCTTGATTAACGATAATGTATTTAACACTCTTATCTCTCTTTATCGCAGAAATCATATCTTTGATAAGCTTGCCTGGGGTCTTTGCACTCTCGTGTTTACCACCGAAGTATCCCTTAATTGTGTAACCGTGTTCCTGAGCATACTTCTCGCAACGACACTTCTGGTCGTCAAGACTCGCTCCATTCTCCTCTTGATGTTTAGTCGAAACTCTTGTCCATATATAGCAGTTTTTATTCATATTTGTAATCGTTTATCTCTTTATTATTTAGGTACTGAATACCGATTAAGGCTAATGCCTCAAAGTAGTTTAATAGTATTATTCCCTCTTCTTTAGTAATGTTTAGTTTATTAAAATCATTTTCATAGTCCTGATAGTTTAACATCTTTAATCAGGTATTTTGTGCCTTCGCACTCCCTATACGGGTTATTTGTTTTTTGCCTCTTGAGTACATTGATGTAATGCATCACAAGTTTTCTGGTCGGCAGGGATGAGCGTAAAACCCTTTGCACACATTGTGCGGTAATCCTTGTGTTATGGACTCATAGTATGTTGGTTAATTGGATTATAGGCGACAGAATCGTCTAACAATACCGTTACTTTGCATTGCTGCGCAAATATACATTTATTTTTTTATTTTTATAATTTTTCTTTTTTTTTACATCATCTGCTTAAGTTTTCGTAAGGTATTTATTGATGTGGTGGTTATCGCCTGGATGTTTCGGAGACTTAACCCTTTCTTGAGTAGCTGAATCTCTTTAGTGTACTGTTCTTTCATCTGTTCCTCAGTTTTTCGATAACCCACCTTTCTGCCGACTTGTCCTCCCTGCTTACGATAGTTGATATATCCACTTGCGACCCTCTCTCGGATAGTCTTACGCTCCATGCGGGCGACCTCTGCCAATATGGTAATCATGAACTGGCTCATAGCATTGACTTTACCCTCTTTAGTGAGAGTCTCAATACCATAGTTATGGATGTATAAACTGATGCCTTTTGAATAGAGCAACTCGATTACTTCCAATACTTGCAGTGTATCACGCCCCAGTCGACTCAGCTCCGTAACAAGTACCTTATCTATGTTATTTACCTCAACAAACTCCACCATCTTCATCAGCTCTGCACGCTCCACATTCTTCTTCGCACCACTTATCTTCTCCGCAAAGATACCCTCAACACTCCATCCGCTACTTAATGCCAATGCCGACAACTCATTTACCTGGCGGTCGTACTCCTGCCCCGATGTACTGACCCTGCAAAATAACACCACCTTCATGCTCCTACCATATCTTAATTAACGCCTGAAGCTGGAAACATCTAAACTGACCTCGCTCTACATCAAAATAGGTACACACCTTACGGGCATCACCACAACTACCTCTACCGTTGATATGCTCACCCACCAAAGCTGGCATCATAGTTCCATAGGCAATGCGCACTTCACCGCCCTTTTTCAAAAAGGCAAATTTTACCACCTCGCGGCGCATACGATTCTTTAACTCGTGTAACTTTGCCACTTGCATACCTGTTACAAAGTCATTCTCTACTCTTTGTGAGATTACCGCTGCACGGTACATATCTCTATTTGTCATTGCTACTATCGTTGTCATATTCTGTAAGATTTTTTATTACACTAACAAATTCTAATACCACTGAGCAGGTTTGCGCCAACCCTCTAACTCGTACCATCTTTCAAGTGCAGCTATTCTACGCTGACCGAAACCCTCAACCTTGCGACCTGTGGCAATCTCCCAAATGCCCCATCCGCTTCCTGAGCAACCTACCTTGTATTTTCTCTCCTTTGCCATATCTGTTATCTCCTTTTGTTATTACAAAGGTAATATAAATTTATGACTTATCAAAATTATTTTAATACTATTTTATTACTAAAGTAAGTTTTTTTATTACTTTTTAGGTGTTTTACATTAAAAAATCATATATTTGCAATTACTACTAAAAAATAGGTAATATGATTAGATTACGCATAGCAGAGATTTTGTCTGAGCGAGGTATCACCAAGACTCAGTTTGCCGAGATGATGGGTATAAAGAAGCAGAATGTTAATGTCCTACTGGAGACAAGCAACATAAACAAGATAGAGGAGATTGCCGAGAGGTTAGGGGTTAAGTTCTCAGACCTGATAGATGATGGCACTGCTGAACCTCAACTTATGATTACTGGTTACCTTGAGTATGATGGTCGGATTGTGAAAGTTGACTCGCTTTGTTCGGTTAAACGATTTATTGATGAAATTGAAAATTTCAAATAAATGAAACTTATTAATAAAAATAGAAATTTAAATTTTGCAATATAATGTGGTGGGTAGTTATTATAGTAGTTGCTGTTTCTTGCATTATGTTTTGTGTCATAAATTATATGGCGAAAGATAATACAAAGGAAGAAGAGGTGTATGACCCAATAAAAGAAGAAGAACACGCAAAAAAAAGAATACTAGATGAACTGGATATAATTGGTCGAAGTAAGTTTTTTTCATACCCTGTATCAAGATTTGATTTGTCGAATATGACACTTGAACAATTGAGAAGTTATAGACATGCTGTATATGACTATAAAAATAAAGGATGTCTTTATGATAAGGATAACTCCATGCTTCATTTGCTCTTATATGCAAATCCAAAAAAACAAAACGAAATTATTATACCGCAGAAATCTGATTGGTTGCAATTTAGAGAATATTTGGAAAGTTGTCATATAGGGTGTTTTTTTCATTTTACAGACATTTCCAACCTCAAATCAATTATCGATAATGGAGGATTGTATTCATGGAAGTACTGTGTCGAAAACGGTATAAATATTCCCAAGGCAGGAGGTGGTAATCTATCAAGAGAGTTGGACACAAGGTACAATCTGGAGGATTATATCAGACTTAGTTTTTGTGCAGACCACCCAATGACAGACAGATTAAAACAAAGTGGGTATAATTTAGTGTTGTTACTAATAAAGATAGATGTTGCTTGGTTTGAGGAAACCTTATTCTCTGACATGAATGCGACTGACGATTTACATCATCATGGTTCATCATTAGAAGATTTGAAAAAAGTTGATATAACAGCTGCACGAGATATGTATGTTGAGAAAACATCTCCAAAATTCAAGAAACATCAAGCAGAAGTCCTTGTTAAACGCTTTATACCGTTGAAATATATTATAAATGTATACAGTCCAAAAAAAATATGAGGATGTAATTAGTGTTTAACCTATTTGACATTTTTAATCTTTTAGGTTAAAATAACACAGAATGAGGGTGGTTTTTGCCACCCTTTGTTGATTAAAAAGTAACGAAATTATATTGATACATCTAACCGAGCATCTTAAGTAAGTTGCTCTTTGTAAACTGGTGCCCACTCTTTCTATTAAGTGCCTCTCTGTATGGTTTCATTACCTTAGACATATTAGTACCTCGTGAGTATAACTGCCGCATCTTCGCCTCAACCTTGTGTATGTCATAGTCGCAATCACGAAGAACCAATGCAGTAAAGTATGACTGCTTATCGGTAAGTGGAATTGTGTAGTTGCTATCTGCTACTACATCATCTAAAAAGTCTCTAATAGGATTATTAGCAGCGGTGAGTACCGATTGTAAACTGGTATCACTAATGCCTAATGCCTTTTTAATTTGAGCGGTGCTATTTAGGTTGAGTTCAAATCTACATATATTCTCAAATGTATTCGGTGGTATATTATATTCTGTCATATATCTTGAATTTTCTCGTTTGTTCATTTCCTTCTGTTTATTGTATATGGTTAGTCTCTTTTTATAACCTCGTGTGGTGACATTCTTTTCTACCACAAAATTGCTATTGCGTAGTGTCCTTGCTATATATTCTCGGTAGTTGATGATGTTACTTGCAATATATTTGGTTAGTGCTGGTACATCATCACAACACACATCTTGGGTAACATCACATTTCACAACCGAAGCATCATCCATTATGGCATCAATGTCGAGGAGACATATACCCATATTATTGATATTGATGAAACACTGTTTTATGGTGTCGATAGATATTAGTTTTGGATAATCAGAACCCAAGACCTTACCAGTGAATTCTAACACTAATTCATTATCCTCATAATCCACCTCGATGTTTAATAAGAATGGGACTTTCTGATGGAATTCAAGATGGGATATAACATTGTCTTTTGACTTTATGTTAAAAGCACTCTCTTCTAATATTTTTATGTTTTCAATTTGTGTTACTAATTTTAATTTATCAAATGTGAGCACTATATTTTTTCATTTTTCACTCTATTATTTTTACCCAAAATGATGTCGACTTTACCTTGATAATTGGTTAACTGGGACATCTGCCAATTAAGTCATCCATCGTGGTATGTTTGGGCTTGTTCGGAATACCTTGCCAATAGCGTTTCATTGATTGGCTGAGGTGTTGTTTGTGACTTTCAGATTTACGCTTGCCTGTATTCGCTTTGCTGATTTTTCGTTTGGTTTCAGCATCCAATTCTCGATAAATTCTTTTTCTATTTTCCATATCTATAAGTGTTTATTAATAAATATGGTAAGCAAAGAAAAAATAACAAGAGTAGTAGAAAATATTTTACTATTTTATCAGTTAAAACCAATACAAGACACGGTGCAAATCTATTTAACCTACTCTACCCATACATAATTACAGGAGGAGGTCTACCGCTAAAACAATCTGAGGAGGAGAGGGTTATCAACCGTATAACAGTCAATAACCCACAGCTATTTACTTTCCGTATTGAGGGGGACTTTATCGGGATAATTTTCTCTGACCCACTGGGAGAACTCCACGAGTCTCAGAAAGTCTGTCTTAAAAGTTAGATAATCTGTCAGGTTGAGGCACAAAAGCGACCTGTTGAGGGTCGCTTTTCTGCGTATAAAGGGACTCGCGAAGCAAAGCTTCGCAACTCCTGTCATATTTACAATCCCTCCAAACCTCCCTTTGAGAAGGGAGGCTTGTGGCAAGTGTCCCACTTGCTCACCTGACGGTGAACACATACTATCAATACTCTGCTCTCGCTCTGCTGACCGCAGTTCGAGTCTGGTTATGCTGCCCGGTGTGTTATGTTGGTGTTGAGGGTCGCTTTTCTGCGTATAAAGGAGGCCGACCAAAAATCACTTTTTAGTCGGCCTCTTTATTTAACTATAGGGGAGCGGGATATGAAATAACCTCAACGGAATCCCCGCTGAGGTTGTTCTATTTGAGATATTATACTAAATTCCATAATTGAATTACCCTTGAATTTATTTCAATCTAATCATAGATAAATTGGAATTTACTTACTTGTTAACCATTCCATCTTTGTTAGGCAAGTAATGTGTTCCGTCCGCAACTCACCAACCAATTGTGATGACACGTTGCATTTCGTGAACATATACTTAAAACCGCATTTT
>SUZK01000001.1:282414-428212 GCA_015059955.1 Rikenellaceae bacterium | reverse complement strand
ATTTTGACATAAAAATAGAGATTAGTAGAAAACATTTTCTACTAATCTCTAAAATATCGCTGTAATTTACAAATATTCAGTTACTTATTTATTATCCCAAGCGCCGCTTTTTGCATCATTACCCAATTTGTTAGGAGGTTGAAGAAAAAGATGTAGTTTTAGGCCTGCGAAGCCCGAAAAAGCGGAGTTTACTCAGCGTAAATGAGCATTTTGAGGGCGAGCATAACGACAAAATACACTTTTTATTCAGCCTCTTTAAATACACTCCACAAACTATTGTAAATCTACAATATTGGTAAGCTCCGCGATAGAGTCAATCACATGGTCGGCACCCGCTGCTGATAGCTCCTCGCGCGATGAGTTACCATAGGTGACACCCACACTACGCACAGAGGCATTACGTCCCATTAGTATATCTACGGGCATATCGCCAACCATAATTGCATCAGAGGGGCTTAAATTGAGCTTTGCAAGGATGTTGTTCACAGGTTCTGGATTAGGCTTATGGCTTGTTACATTATCCGAGCCGAGAACATAGCAGAAGTAGTCGGCAATACCCATACTGCGCATAAACAGCAACAATGATGGCGACGAGCGCGACGAGGCGATGCTCATCGTGACACCGCGACGGTGTAACTCGGCAAGCGTAGTTACGACACCCTCGAAGCAACGTGGAATATTCTTATCAATATCGCGATAAAGGATATCGCGGTAGCGAAGGACACATTGTTGCGCCTGCTCACGACTCATCGTAGGGTACATCGTCATAAAGCCCTGCTCCAATGTAAGGCCTATGGTAGCTACGCACTCAGCCTCGCTACGTACCTCAAGGTTCATCTCGCGCATCGTAGCTTGAAACATCTCTACAATAGTGTGGCGCGTATCGCCCAACGTGCCATCAAAATCGAATATTATATGTTTACACCTCATATACCGTATTGTAAAAAGGGCCACCACAACGAGTAGCAGCCCTATGTTTAGTATTAGTATACCCTACTCTATCTCGGCAACGACGAAGTTGCTACCACCGATGAAGATGGCATCGGCAGGCAGTGCCAACGACTTAGCCTGAGCAATAGCCTCGGCAACGGTAGGCTTGCACTCGTAGTCAAGGCCGAGCTTATCGGCAACAGCTGCAATATCCTCTACGGGACGTGCACGCTCGATAGAGGCACGAGTGAAGATATAGTGTGCCTTGCGTGGTAGGAGCGCCATGATATCCTCCAATGCCTTCTCCTTGGCAAAGCCTATAACGCAGAATAGACGGTCGCACTCCAAGGCCTCAAGCTGCTCAGCTACATAGCGCATACCGTGAACATTATGGCCAGTATCTGCAACCATGTATGGCTCATAGCCAAGCACCTGCCAGCGACCCATAAGCGAGGTATTCTGCGCCACGGTGGCAAGACCCTCACGGAAGGCTCGGCGCGAGATGGTAAGTGGCGTCTGCTCGGCAAGGAAGTCGGCAGCAGCACACGCCGTGATGATATTGTGGCGCTGATAGTCACCCAAGAGGTCAATATCGAGTTCATAGCCGCGCTCATCGCGTGTGCGCACAACACTGAAATGCTGGTTGTTATCGTCGAAGTGCTCAACAGCATTCAACAGCCACTCCTTCTCGGCATAGATAAGGCGCGAGTTAAGCTCCTCGGCACGTGCCTCAAATACGGAGTTATACGCCTCCGACGCCTCACCAATGACCACAGGCACGCTCTTCTTGATAATTCCCGCCTTCTCCGACGCTATCTTCTCGATGGTATCGCCCAAGAACTCGGTATGCTCCAAGCCGATATTCGTAATAACGCTGAGGATAGGGGTGATGATATTTGTAGCATCCAGGCGACCACCGAGGCCAGTCTCGATAACGGCCACCTCTACATCGCTCTGATCGAAGTAGTCGAAGGCCATCGCCGCAGTCATCTCGAAGAACGATAGCTCCATCTCCTGCATCTTCGTCTGGTGCTTATCTACAAAGTTAACGACCTTCTGCTTGGGTATCATCTCGCCATCGACACGTATACGCTCGCGGAAGTCGCTGAGGTGTGGCGAGGTGAAGAGGCCTGTACGATAGCCCGCCTGCTGCAATACTGAGGCAAGCATATGTGATACCGAACCCTTGCCATTGGTACCGGCAACATGGATAGTGTAGTAGTTGCGCTGGGGGTTACCAAGGTGCTGGCAGAAGGCAGCAATACGCTCTAATCCCGGCTTATAAGCGTCGCCACCAATGCGCTGGAACGACGGCATAGAAGTAAAGAGAAAGTCGAGTGTCTGTGAATAGTTCATAATCTGAAATATTTGTTATTAACGTTTGTTTAGAATCTTTTTTAATTTAAGATTATTTGAGGACTATTTTTGAGCATATATTCATTTTGGGGATGCAGGGAATAGTGAGCTATTTTCAAATTCCCAAAATAGATAGATGCCGAAAAAGGGTCTCAAAGAAGCCGAAACTACTCTTAGCAATAACGAATTAACTTGTTTAATAAAATTCAAAACAGTTTCTTAGTCTACAAGATGGTTGCGACGGCGTACGCGGTAGGCAACATAATATAGCAGTGATAGCACCGCAGCGAAGATAGATATACGTGCTATCCAGTCGCCATAGCGCACATACATCGTAATATCGTCGCGAAGCTCAACGCTCTCTGTAAGCGTGCCGCGCTCATCCCACTCCAAGAGGTCACCTACGACATCACCACGAGGCGAGATAAAGCCAGAGATACCCGTATTAGCACTTCGCGCAATAGAGCGGCGTGTCTCGATAGCACGCAGACGACAGAAGTCGAAGAGGCGCTTATGGCCTGGGGTATCACCCCACCAACCATCATTCGATATGACAGCCATAACGTTAGCGCCCTTGCGCACAAAGCCAGCAAAGTAGTCGCTATACAGTGCCTCGTAGCATATTGCAGGGCCAATCTTCATACTATCGACGCTAAATACGTCGTGCTCCTTACCCCAACCAAGCTGCCCCGACACACCACCGAGGTCGACAAACGAGCTAACAAACTCGGGCATAGCCTCAACGCCGATAACAAGCTTCGCCTTATGGTAGATATCCTTAACCGCACCATTATGGTCAACGTGTATAGCCGTATTGAAGTAGTCGATGTAACCAACTTCGCTCTTTCGCGCCGTCGAGGTAGCCTTATTATCGCCATACAAGCGAACGGTAGACTGGCCAACAATCATGCTAATATCGTCGCGGCCACCAAACAAGCCCTTCATAGCATTTGCGTAGCCATCTATATGCTTCTCGTCCATAGGCGTTGGCACCTCCTCGACATAGCATAGTGCCGACTCAGGGAGTATGGCACACGAAGTATCGTCTGGTAGCTCTGCGACAAGCTCGGCGATATCCTCTTTTGAGATTTTCTTATCCTCGTAGCAGGCCACATTAGGCTGAACAACCGAGAGCATAGCACGCTCCTCCGAGGGGTTATACATGAAGTATATGGCAATGGAAATAAGTATGGGGGCAATAGAGATTATCGTTGCACGCACCTTAGCCACCTTTGTATTGCTGCGCATAGCCTCAAAGATGGAGATATTCGATGCAATGGCCCACAGCGTACCACCGAAGACTCCAGTATACTCATACCACTGCACAGCCCATATATCGTTCGAGAAGCCGTGGCCGAGGAGCAACCATGGGAAGGTCATAACATCGGCCGAGTAGTAGAAGTACTCGGTGGCTATCCAGAGCGTGGCAAGAAGCGTATATGCCAAGGCGCGTGGGGCACGCTTCGAGACGTAGTGGTAGGTCATGAAGGCCACCAAGTTCCAGAACGTGCCGACGATGCCCGCCGTAACAGGGCCACTCCAGTGAGCAATGGCCACCCACCATATGGTCATAATACTCCACAAAAGGAAGGTCATCGCAGCCCACCCCATCATGCGCATAAAATCGCGGCGTGAGTCGCTATAATGCTCGCTGATAATCATCAGTGGCACAAGCGCAAAGAGGAGTGTTATGCCCGAAAGGCCCAACCATCCTATTGATAGTAGTATGACGGATATTATGACGAGAATGAGTCGTTTGCGTGTAGTAAGATTAGTCATCGCGTATAGATTAACGTTTAACGACTACAAAAATAACAAACATTCTGCAATATACAACCCGAAAACAGAAAAAAAAGAGGAGGTGACTAAAAAGTATTTTAGCCATCTCCACTTTGTGTCATGAGGTTGAAGAAAAAGATGTAGTTTTAGGCATGCGAAGCCCGAAAAAGCGGAGTTTACTCAGCGTAAATGAGCATTTTGAGGGCGAGCATAACGACAAAATACACTTTTTATTCAGCCTCTTGTAAGCTATCCAAGCGATTAGTATATCAACTCCAAGTCATCAACAAGCATCAAGCTCTGCGTCGAGCCAGTGAAGTAGTCACCAAAGCGCGAGCCTGTGCAGACGATAATCATGTGTGTTGGTATCTCGCTTGTTGTGCGATAGTCCAGAGGCAAGGTAAACTCTATCCAGCCATCGGTAGACTCCGTGAGAACCATCTCACCAACACCAATAACATTCTTACCCTCCTTATCAAAGTATGTCGACTCATCCTTAGTGTTTACCACCACAGGGCAGTCGGCGCTACCGCCATACTCCTCTGCTGTCCAGTTACCTACGGCAATCATAATCTGACCCTCATCCATATCGCCCTTCTTAAGGTTGGGGCGTGCCGATGGAACACGGCCAAGCTCATCGATTACACCGCAGTTATACTTAACCCAACCATGAAGAGCCACGGGGCGTGCCGTCGTTGGGCGGCCAAAGTTAACCAAGCCATCGAGACCCACAAGGCCACCGAACTCGCCAAGGAAGATATTACCTGCGGCAAACTTACCGATACCCATCAACGCAGCCTTCTTCGACTGCAACGATGCGGCATACTTACCCTCGCTACCTGGGCGCACATCCTCGGTAGGCTCTGTAAGTGTTGTGCTTGCCATGGCAGCACCATCGTTACCTGAACCCCAGAATGGAGTGTCGATATAGGGGCATACGACATTATTTATCGTTGACCACTCCTCGAAGCCTGCATTTGGCAACTCGAAAGTATTACAAGTTGTTACCTTTACAACATCTGTAAAGCTATCGTTAGAGTAGGCTATAACCTCATACTCTGTCTCGGTATCGAGGTCGGCAATACATGCCGAGAAGCTACCGCCATTAACCTCTATATCGTTAACCGAAAGCCACTCCTCGTCGCCCGCCTTACGATACTTGAAGCCGAGATCGGCGCCGCTACGACCCTCAGCATAGAGCCATATACGCTTAGCCCAAGCGTCAACGCCCTTAAACTCAATCTCTACGTCAGTAGGGATAACCTGAATAGTCCACGTCTCCTCGATATCGCCATGATACGACACGGTAACCTGACGCATCGAGTCGTCACTAAAGTCGGTAAGTTCCTTGAAATCTACCGAGTAGGTCGAAATATCCTTGGGTCCGAGCTTAAAAGCGGTGATATTTACGCTCTTCATATCGTGGTCCATAGGAACATATGCCGTAGCGATAAAGTGCTCGGCATCTATCTTAGACTCACCAATCTGACCCTCTACCGAGAAGTAGCGCTCGATATGCTGTGTAGCCGATATAGTCCACTCCCACGACTGATACATCGAGAGGGTAACGTAGAGGGGAGTACGTAGGTCGAAAGTACCTGGGAACGACACCGTAGATGTAGCGCCCTCGGTCATCTCAACTGAGTTTATCTTCACGTTACGAATATCCGTTGTCTCCTCAAGGTCGATTATCACGCTATGTGCCGTAGCATCAATCGCCGGCGCCGACTTAGCACCCTCGACATCCATGCTCACGATATCGAGCTTTACGACAGGATAGGGAACGTCGTTCTTAATACACCCCACAGCAATGGTGCCCACAAGAGCAACCATCAAATATCTAAACATCTTCATCATAGCTCCTTACTTCTTATTTTTCCACAAATGGGCTACAAGGCCAATCTGTATGTCGGCAATGTTGAGCTTGAACTTCAAGCCCGTACGATCGCGACGTCCAGTCTCAATACCTGCCATATCGAACTGGCGAACATTGTTGTAGTAGAGGCCACCGACACCCACCGTAACGGTCAAGCATACCTGTGGGAAGACGTAGACACCCATACCTGGGTTGAAGTTAAGGCGTGCGGCAAAGTTGCGGCTATTACTGCTTGTCGCATCCTCGCCAACACCGCTACGCATCGTCGTCGTACCACTCTTAACCAATAGCTCTGTCTCCAAAATCACACCTACGATACCACGGCGGTCAAGGCCGATGTAGTTGCGGTGGAAGATAGAGCACATGAAGTTCTCGTTACGCAGTGCAAGGTTCGAGAGGCTCATATTCTCCATATCGGCGATAAGGCCGAGGTTAAGGTCTAAGTTACCAAGCTCTCCCGAGATATTCTCATAGCCGAGGCGTAGACCTACCGCCCGATTATCGCGGTATGCGTAGGCGAAGAAGGGTTTTACCGTAGTGCTACGCAGGCCCAGATTGATGTTATCCAAGAGGAGCATCAAATCCGAGTCCTCCGACTTGAGGCTTCCGTACGAAGCAGTAAGTCCGAGCATCACTTCACCCTTATACACAAACTTGTTCTGGTCGATATTTCGGTCGATACGTTGACGCATAGGCAAGAAGCGTGTCTTCTTCTGTGCGGTGCTATCGGCCGAAATAGTCGTTGGCTCTGCAGCGTTAACTACCGTGAGTGATAACGCAGCTGCAACAAAAAATAGTATTAATCTTCTCATAGTGCTGCGTATTTTATAGGTAGAACGACATACCAAAGCCTACCGAGAGTAGGTTTAGCTTAAAGTTAGTATCGAGCAACTTTGTCTTGCCCTCCTCAATCTGATTCTTTATCTGGTGCACTCTATCGAAGCCTATGCCGAAAACGCCAATAGAGAGCTCTACGGCGGCGTTATTCGTAACGAAGGCCATGATACCTGGCTGGATGGCTATCTGCGCGCCAAACTGCTTAGAGTAGGTACCACGATAGTCCTGATATCCATCAATCTCGGATGTTGCGGCAACAACCTTCGACTGTCCACCCGATAGGTTGAGCTGAACCTCAGCAAAGAAGGCGAAGCGGTTGCTATGTCCCAGTGGAATATATGGGCGCCAGAAGAGCGTACCAGTATAGGTATGCTTAATCTGGTGGAACATATCGACGTTAATATCTACGTCAGATACCGACAACGAAGCGTTATCCAGTGCGAACAACGAACGGCCATAGCCAAAGCGGATACCAACGGCCATATTCTTCCATGGTGCATAGGCAATCATCGGGCTTACCGTAACGGTGTAACCCTCCGAGTCGATGTCGTTGATGAGCGTAAATTTGTAGTTGTTATTGCGGTGAGCCGAGTAGGCTGCCGAACCACCAAATATCCACTGTCCCTTAGGCACAAAGAGATCCTTAGAGAAGAATCCTCGCTGCGCACGCGCCTCGTTGGGAGTCAACTCTGTGCTCTCCGCCGAGTCCTCACTCTTTGGTGTTGTTGCCGCCTCCTGCGCCGACACACTGAATACGGTGGCAAGCAACAAGAGAGCTAAATAAAATTTCTTCATCTAAAAAGGTATTGGAGTAGAGGCAACAGATGTCGCCACTACCCCACTTACGTTACTAATAGTTAAATCTAATATCGTCGACATACATCCACGAATCGGTAGAGCCTGTGAAGTAGTCACCGAAGCCCGAAGGAGTGAACGATACAACAAGCTTCTTAGGCTTCACGCTCTTCATATCCTCACGATATGTGATGTCGATGTTGTACTCAGCCCACTCGGTGGCAGACTCACGCTTCTCGATATAGCCGTAGCCAATGACACCCTCCATTGTTGCGAGGTCGGCCATAGAGAAGAATGTCGAGGTATCGGCCGTATTCACTGCATAAGGAGTATCCCAGTTGGTGATAATAACCATGATGGTTGCCTTATCTATACCAGTAGCCTCAGAAGGTGTACCAGCACCCTCATTAATATTACCCTCGTTGTGCTTCATCCAGAACGAGAGGCTCTTAGGCTTAGCCGTGAACTTGAAGTCGCGACCGAAGTTTACAGTACCATTAAGACCGCTCATCGAGAATGTACCCACGAAGAGGTTACCAGCAGCAAACTTACCGATACCCATCACCGATGCCTTCTGCGACTTAAGGTATGCCGAATATTGACCTGTTGAGCCTGGGCGAACATCTGTCGATGACTTAGTAAGTGTTGCACCTGCCATTGCTGCGCCATCGTTACCTGTAAGCCAGAATGGTGAAGCACCCGCAGCATATGGATAGACAACGCTACCAGATGTTGACCACGACTCCATGTCACCATTAGGAATCTGGGCACCCGCAGCTGTCTGGTGAGCGAGTGTCTTACCAGCATCTGCACCGTCAACAATAAGTTTGTAGGTGTAGTTCTTCTCGGCAGCGAAGTCAGCACCAGTAGCGATATAAGAGCCATCAGCACCTACCACAGCATCCACCTCAGTCCATGTAGCGCCATCAGCCGAGTAAGCAATCTTCACTGACGAAGCCGAGCTATTGAGAACCGTAGCCTTGAACGTTACGTTACCAAACCAGAGGTCGTAGTCCGAAGTAGCGAGTGGCATAACACCCTGAACAAGGTAGTTTACATCCTTCGTAAGCTTACCACCATCTACATCCTCTATGTGGAAGGTAAGAGCCTGAGCGCCACCTGCAACCTGCGTAAAGAACGACTCAGTAATGATTACCTTATATGTGAGGTCATCGGTCTTCTCCACGGTGATACCCTGGGGTGCATTGTTAAGAAGGTCGTACTCAACACCCGATGCGCTGAGTGTCATTGTAGAGATTGCAGCCAACGATGCTACGTTATATGTACGTGAAGCAGTTGTTGAGAGCTGCTGCTCGCCCAAATCGAAGCCCTCGCCAAGGATTGTTGGGTCTGGCGAGAAGATGATAACATCCTCAAACTCCTCCATCGTCTCATCCACAGTAGCCTCAAATACGAGGTTACCTGGGGCATCCTTCGAGTACTTCAAAGTGATGGTGTAGCGTGCTGCCGACTTGACATTCTCAATAAGACCCTCCTTAACGATATCGCCCTCTACGGGGTGAGTACCCTCAAAGTGCCAGTACAACGATGTCTGACCCTCAGGCATCATAACATAACCATCCTTCGACTCCTCATAGGTAAGTGAAAGGACATCACCAGTAGCGATTGCCTGCTTATCGTATGACTCGGCAATAGCCACGGTTGTAAAATAACCATCCGAGAGCTTCTCAGCTACCGTTGCGTCGTACTTAACCGCAACGATTGTCGACTGGAGCTTACAGTCTACCGTAACGGCAGCCACCTCCGAGGGCTTAACCTCGAACTCTGACTCGCCGTAGTAGAACTTCTCGTCGAACGATACGGCACGCTTCTCGCCCACCTGCACCTTAGCCACATAGTTGCCTGCAAGCAACGACAAGTAGTCGGGCACATCGTTTACAGAGTCGTAGCGGCGGATGAGAGACTCCTCCTCGCCATCTACCTTATATATCTTGATTACGACGCTATCGTCGGCAGTAATATCTGACTGAGCGGCAATGGCAAGGCGCATAGCACCCTCGTTCTGTGCCATCTCAACATTCGTATCGGCTGTATCCTTAGAGCAGGCTGCTACAACGAGCACCATGCTCAACAATGCTAATATCTTTTTCATAATAGACATAATCTATGGGGTTTAATTATGCTACTCGAAGTGCATCATTACGGTCTTAGTAGTTGTGTTACCCTCGGCATCAACAACGCTAATCTCGAAGTTGTGATCACCAGCACCAAGCATATTGAGTACACCGAGGAAGTTGGTAATACTTAGGTCGAGCTCGCTCTTACCCTCTACCTCATCACCTACGGGGAAGCCAAGGTTCTTCAACGACTCAAAGTACTGGGTATCGTTAACGAGGCTGAACTCACCTGCAAGACCCACGCCTGCCAACTCCTCTGGAGTAAGCGTTGCAGAGATGATCTTAACGCGCATATCGGCGATAGTCAATGGAGCTGTAATCTTCAAATCACAAGTCATGCCAGGCGCGTATGTCTGCTGCTTGTCGATATCGTAACCTGTCCATACGATGCGTGGAGCGACGTTCTGGCCATACTGAACAGTAAGTGTTGCCGTTGTGTGAGCACCATTGATGTCGGTTACGGTAATCTCGTATGAGTGAGTACCCTCGTACGACTTGAGCAACTCAGCCTGTGATGCAAACTTGATGCGTGTGACTGTGGCATCCTTTGCATCTGTTGGATAGCCCATCATCTTAAGGATGGTGTTCGATACAGTAGGAGCACACAAATCCTCCTCAAGGGCCATAATCTCTGAGTATGCAGCAGTGAAGTCGGCGTTGTCTGACGAAACCTTTACTACCAACGACTTAATAGCAGCCTTAGCCGTAACATCGATATTGATGCTTGAGGTGAAGTTACCCTCAGCGTCGAACATATCATCGGTAAGCTCAAATGGCTGAGTGAGGTCGTGGCCCTCCCATACGATTACTGGAGCGTCGGTATCATCTGGAATAACCTCCTCCATGAGTGATGCAGAGGTATCGAATGTTACCTCCTCGTCGTATGTCCAAGTGTCGCATACGATACCGATAGTAGCAGTACCATCAGCAGCGTGCTGAACGACAACGTTAATCTTACGCCACTGCGCAGCCTTAACG
Organism: Rikenellaceae bacterium; assembly: GCA_015059955.1. GTDB lineage: Bacteria > Bacteroidota > Bacteroidia > Bacteroidales > Rikenellaceae > Alistipes. Next base: position 417,523 of record SUZK01000001.1, on the reverse strand, counting down.
CCCTTAATCTCGTTGGTCATGGTGATATCCTTAGTCTCACCCTTATAACGGCAGTTGAATGTGAGCTTTAGAGTGTTGTCAACAGCCACTGGAGCGAAGTAACCAGCGCGTGTCTCCGAGAAAGCGTACTCCAAGCCGCTATTCTCCAACTCAACGGTCATCTTAGTGAAATTCTCGTCGAGCTGCTCAGCGAGGTCTGCCGAGTAATCAACGGTAACCTTGATGTTAGCGAGCTTACATACAAGGTCTGAGACCTCGGTTGTCTGCTTGCGAGTGATGATAACCTCCTTCTCGCCAGCATACACTGGAGTCTCCCATGCGGCACCCTCCATCTTTGCTGACGACATAGCAATCTTATAGACGCCACCCTCCAAAGCGATAGGCTCCGATGGGCGCTCGCCATACTTGAACGATACCATCTCGTCGCCAGCCTGGTTGGTGATAACAACATCGAAAGCATTGATATCGAGACCATCAGCACGTGTTGCTGCTGGTGATGAGATATTCTCGGTATCCTCCAAGATAGAGGCCTCCATACCACCTACGAGCAAGTAGCCAACGTTATCCTTTGCTGAATCATTAGGGTCAATATAATCCACCTTGTCCTTCTTGCAGGCTCCGAGTGTGAGGAGCGCGGTCAAGGCTACACCCATCATCTTTACTACTGATTTCATATCTTTTCCTCCTATTATTTTGCGTTATCGTTAAGCTCCTGCTCGATATCAATCGACTCAACGAGAGTGTCGTTAAGTGTGATGGTGAGCTGAGCGCTACCAGCATTCTCCACATCGAGCTTTACAGTGTAGAGTGTCTGAGCCTTAGCCTCAGTATTCTTATACTCTGGCAATGCAACGGTTGTACCCTCGACACCCGACTGGTTAGGCTGCTTTACGGCAGTACCAGATACGGTGAACGACTCTGGAGCGATGAAAAGTGGTGCGGTCTGCTCCGTTACGTCAAACTCGTTGCCTGCCGCTGTAGTGAGCTTAAGAGTGTGGCCACCCTCAAAGTACTTCTTGAAGTTGTCGGTAACCTCAACCTTAACCAAGGCGTTAGCGATGGTTGCCTTAACCTGAACCTCGGTATTCTTACGTGCCTCTACCGAGAACTCAGCACTACCCACGAAGGTAGCCTTGTCGTAGCCCTCCTCGGCGATGTCACCTGCAGTTACAGTAGCCTTGAACGCACCGTTGTGGAGGTAGTTGTCGCCATCGTTGAACTCGGCAATAGTCGCATAATCTGCGGTGTAGGTGTGACCTACGCCCTCAATCTTGAGAGCGAAATCCTCAGCTGCTGGGGTTGTGCAGCTAACGTTGGCACGGGTATCATCAACCACGGTTACCACCTCACAGTTGATAGATACCTGTCCTTCACCCTTCTCGTCACCCTTTGCAGACTCCTTCGTACATGCCGAAAGTGTCAACGCACAGAGCGAAGCGATTGTAAAAAACTTTCTCATAAGTGATTGGTTTTAATTGATTTATATTCTCTTTTATCTATTTTGCTATTTGCACCTTCACATTGTCGACATAAAGCCACTGATAGCCGTTACCGATAAAGGTAGTACCTAAGCTACCGATATGCCATGATAGACGGTGCAACGACGTACAAGCCTCAATGTTATACGACATCGACAGTGTAAGAGCCGAAGCTGAGCCTGAGGTAGGAATATTTGGGACTTCAATAGCTCCATCGATACCCGAAAACGCAGCATTGTTGTTAAACTGTGTAGCATAACCATTGAGAACTCCCTGGGTCGTTGTGTATCCAGCTCTTGCTGTAGCATAAGCCCAGTTACCGCCTGAGCGACTACCGCCATAGTCGAATGTTACCTTCACATTCACATCCTTATCGGCCTTGATTGCCGACAATGCTGGAGAGTCCAATCGACCATAGGCTCGTGTAGCTCCCGCAATAACGTAGTCTGTTCTACCACTAACGAGGATTGCTGTACCCGCAGCATCACAGCCTGTACGAGCACCTGTCCAACCTGATGAAGCACCATACTGCGACAAATCGCGACCTGCCTTAGAGGCGTTATCAACAGATGTATGAGGTCCACTGGTATAGTCACCATCATAGGTCACAAGCGAGCTAAAGTCCTCCGAGAAGAGGTAGGGAACATTCATCCAGCTATAATGCTCCGAGTAGTCGGTCATATCTCCAAGAGTGATGGTTGTCTCCACCACAGCATGCTCCGAATCGAACACTACTCTCCATGTAGAGTTATCGTACTGGTCGGCATCGAACTCACCCTCGTAGTCGATATAGTACTCATTCTTAGCATTACGCTCAAACCTACCCATATGCGTACCATTCGAGTCGTAGACATCGAAGAAGTTGAAATCCTCGCCGAGGTTATTCTGGTCGATAGAGAGCATTAACGAGGTGTAGTAGGGATAGATTGTAGGTATCGCCATGTTGATGGGTGTCACATGACCCTCTTTCATCTCGCGATTAAGCTGGTATGTTGCCGCGTTAGAGCCACGGCGCTCGCCACGCACCTTGTAACTCACATCGCCATCCACCGTTCCTGGAAGCACATAGGCCCAGATGACATCACCCGCATCGAAGCCTGTAGCGTTCTCAACGACTATCGTGTTCGAGGTATTTGTGTAAACGGGAGCCTCGTTAGGATCACTTACGTCGATAGTCATATCACCAACAACATCCGTAGGGAATACAATCTCCAAGCGGTAGAAGCGCTGACCAAACATATTACGACCCTCAGGGATTGTAATCTTCAAGGCGTGCATCTTATGGCGCATAACGGTATTTAGCTCCACCATCGACTTCGAGGTTAGCGCCTGCTCAACAACAGGCTCGGCAAGCATTACATCGTATCGGCCATCATACTCACCCGTCTGCACCGAGGGAAGATTATAGGTTGCTAAAGTACCATTTGTAGAGGTTGGTGTTGGGTACGAAATCATGTAGGTGTACTCACCATCGGCCATGGCAGCTATGTTTGCCGTAAAGTAGGCATGCTCGAACTCTGTTGAGTAGTAACGCAACATGAACGAGGCATTCTCAAGCGCATAGTTACCCTCAGCATCCTTTGCCCACACGGCCAACTTATCGCCTGGCGCCCATCGTGTGGTCTTACCATCGGGGTCAATTGATGTACGTGTAGCCGTCTCGGGTAGCATAAATCCCACCTCCACATTCTCTATCTTAGGTGCAGTCTGCTCCTCAATCTCTACGCTACATGCTGTAAGCATCGCTGCAGTACCTACCAGAAAGGCTATCAGTTTCAGTATCTTCATCGTCGTTTATATATATATAAATAATTTGGGCGCAAATATAAGACAAACTTTCTCATTGAGGAAATAAATTCAACGAACACGCCCATTTATAACATAGAAATAGGGTTGCCCAACCAAAAGGAGAGGCAACCCTACCAATAATACTTATTTACCAGCTATTATCTCACAAAATGCACTTTGCGCTCCGTAGACTTACTCTCCTTCGAAGCCCTTGGTTTTGGAGCTTTAACAGTATTGTTATACAAGCCATTAGCAACCGAGAGTGTCGAAGCTGAACGACCACCCATATAGTAGTCAACAAACTCCTGTGCAGGACCAGCACCCTCGCGAGTTAGATATATCTTCTCTCTATACACCTCCGATGGATTACCCTCCATGTCGAAGGCAACAGCAGCAATCATCAAATCCTTCTCCCACTCACCACGGAAGTATGCTGGAGTCCAATATGCACCCACCTCATATAGGGTCTCAAGCAGGATGTCATCGCTATACTTTGCCTCATCCTCAAGGCCGTCGACATATTCGAAGATGGTGTACAAGAAGCGTGAATATTCTCCCTTGATTGTGACATACATAGGCAAGATGGCATAACCCTGAAAGCTGCTTAGGTAATCTGGTTCGAGGGCATATACCTCATCACCATCGTAGTAGGCATCGAAGCCCGCAGTAATCTCAATATCAGCGAGTACCGCATCCTCGGTGGTGAACTCTCCGACATAGCGTATCGAGCCAGTATACTCGAACTCATTGGGGTTCATAGGTACCACTACAACCTTATACTTTGTCGATGGGCGAAGCTGCGAAATGTAGCTCTGCACACTACCCTGCGTAACCTCATAATAACCAAACTCCCAGTAGTCGGCATAGTAGTACGAGTTGTACAAGTCGAGGATATACTCCTTAATCTGCTCCTCGGTTGTCGACTCCTCAAAGACATTCCAGTAGTACCATACGCTATAATCGGTTGGAGTTATAGAGACATGCGCCTCGCGGTCACCAATCTCAGTCACCTCAACCGCGTACTGACAGGCCTCAACATCGCCAGCAACGGCCGTATGTATCTTCTTACGTACCATTGATGTAGTGCTCACACCAGCCTCATAACCAAACAGCAACACGAGGTACTCGGTATTCTGCTCAAGGCCGCTAAACGTACCCTTCACAGGGCCTACACACTTATTTGCCTCAAGCTCCGCTACGCCATAGTTGTTGATGAGATAGTTGAATATCTGCGCATCGGTGGTCATCTTCGCAATCTCCAACGTAGGCACAGCAAAGATGGTGTATGGGTCGTTGTTTGTAGTCGTAACATCAATATCGAACGTAGTCTGCGTGATGTTCGTTATGGTCATCGCGAGTTGGTTGTCCGAGGGCGGTATATCGTCGACCTTGAACCACTTGTACGACACCTCGCTCAGAGGCTCAAGCGCCTCATCCCACTTGAAAGCAAAGACTACATACTCGGTATTTGCCGTACCCTCAAATTCATAGACATCAGCACTATACGAGGTATTATAGTTGAAGAACTCCTCCTCGGTATACTCCCAATATAGGTAATTGTCGAGGGCCGTTGCTACGACATCCTTAGCCAAAGCATTTATGTCGCTACCACACTGCTCGAAGTGCTCGCGCGTAGTGATATTATGATAGTATGCTACGCCCTCGTGCGACGGCTGAATAGAGATATTTGCCAAGGCGCGATTAAGCTCAATATTGATATCAAATGTCACGTCGTTACCCTCATAAGGAGGCGTTGTTGTGAATGCCTCGTAGTAGAGTGATGTGGTCTTTTCGCCAAGCGTATTCATACCATATATATACACGACATAATCCGACTCAACGTCGAGGCCTGCCATGCGAATACCCGAGTGCGATCCTCGGCTGAGAATTTGTGCGAGATAGTCACTTAGCTCCATCTCAGCCTCCGAAGCCATCGATGAGTAGTAGGTATAATCTTCGTCGAAAATCTGCTCCTCAGTGTATGTATCGAACCACTCGCGACCAACAATCTGACCAATCCACGTGGTCTCCTCGTCGAGTGTCGTAACGGCAATTGTCACCGACGTAGCATCAATCTTCTCAATCTTCAAGCTTAGAGGCTCAAGAAATGGCTTCTGCGTAAGTGTCAACGACTTACTATCCTTACCATAGCACAACTTCAATATCGTTGAGCGCTCCTCCCCTGTTGAGTTCTTCGCCACGTCGAAGAGTACGAAGTTATCCGTCGTGCGAATGTTAGAGACCCAGTCGGCATCGCACTTAACCTCAGCCGACACACCCTCGACAGGCTTGGCAATCGAGTAGTTGAAGCGCATCTCCTCGCCCTCAGGCTTCGCCTCGAGCACTTTATCGTATATCTCTATATTACCACTTTCGGTGGCAGGATCTTTCTCGCAAGAGACAATACCCATGAGTGCTACGACCGCAACGACGAGCACCCTAAAAAAATTGGCTTTCATCTCAGTTTATGTTTATCGCTTTTTTGCTTCAATCACAGAGTCGATATAGGCCTTAATCTTTGGCGCTGGGTCCTCCCATGTATCGGGTTTGATGACCTTGCCATCCTTTGGGTTGTAGTGAGGCTTGCCATCGGGCCATAGCTTCGCCATGTTTGCCTGCTGCACAATCTCGAAGAGTTCGTCAGCCTCAAGGCCCATCTCGACCATCGTACCGAGAGCGAAGTACATCAAGTCGATCATGGCATCGGCCTGCTCGTATATATTGTCGGCGATAAGGAACTCGGCGACCTCCTCATTCATCCACTTGGCACGCGACAAGGCGCGCTTCTTATCAATCATCTTGGGTTGCTCGGCTACAGGATGTCCAAACTTATCGTGAAATTCACGAACATCATTCCACTCTTTCTGCATATTTTTAGGTTTTTATGATTATTCAATGCTACAAAATTAGCGTTTTTTTTCTTTTTTGATTAACTTTGCATAAAATTAATAACCATCACCAAATGGCTATAACAGTAAAAGCAAAGTTTAAGTGTAGCTCGGAGCGCATATCGCAAGTACCCAAGGATGACTTAAAGGACATCGCCTTTATCGGGCGCAGTAATGTTGGTAAGTCGTCGCTTGTGAATATGCTCACAGGCATCAAGGGCCTCGCCAAGGTATCGGGAACGCCCGGCAAGACACGCCTTATAAACCACTTCATAATCAACGATAGCTGGTATCTTGTCGACTTGCCAGGTTATGGCTATGCCCGCGTCTCGAAGTCTACGCGTGGCGAGTTCTCGAAGATTATCCTCGACTACGTACTCAAGTGCGAGAAGATGCACTTCCTCTTCGTGCTTGTCGACTCGCGTCTCGAGCCTCAGAAGATAGACCTTAACTTCATAGAGCTTCTTGGCGAGAATGGCATACCCTTTGGCATCATCTTCACCAAGGCCGACAAGCTCTCGCAGGCACAGCTAAACCGCAGTATCACAACCTATAAGCGCACCCTTGCCGAGCAGTGGGAGGAGCTACCGCCGATGCTCGTATCGTCGAGCGAGAAGGGCACAGGCCGCGAGGAGATACTCGCCTTTATCGAGGAGTGTCTGACAAATTGTTAATAAAATAGGGGCAAAAAGTTGTTTATTCGGCTTATTTGCCTTACTTTTGTATAACGTTAACAAACCAACCTTACTTATAATAATTATGGCGATCCACAAAATTAAGTTCTTCGCAGGTCGTGGCTCACGCTATCTGGCAGAGAAGATTGCTGCCGAGTATGGCATTAAGCTTGGTGACTCTGACGTCTTGCAGTTCAGCGACGGCGAGTTCCAGCCCTGCTTCCACGAGTCTATTCGTGGCTGTACAGTATTTATCATCCAGTCAACCTTTCCACCTTCAGACAACCTGATGGAGCTTCTGATGATGGCAGATGCTGCACGTCGTGCCTCGGCACACCAGGTTATCGCCGTTATCCCCTACTTCGGCTGGGCACGTCAGGACCGTAAGGACCGTCCACGTGTGCCTATCACAGCGCGCCTCGTTGCCAACATGCTTATCGCAGCAGGTGTTCAGCGTGTGATGACCATGGACCTCCACGCCGACCAGATTCAGGGCTTCTTCGATCTACCTATGGATGCGCTCTACGCATCGGGCATCTTCGTGCCTTACATCCAGAAGTTGGCTATCCCCGATTTGTCGATTGCTTCACCTGATATGGGTGGTGCAAAGCGTGCATCGTCGTATGCTAAGCACTTCCAGGCGCCTATCATCATCTCGCACAAGGAGCGTGCTAAGGCTAACGTCGTTGGCTCAATGACCGCCATCGGCGAGGTTGAGGGCCGCAACGTCATCATCGTTGACGACATGATTGACACAGCAGGTACTATCTGCATGGCTGCTAACATGCTTATGGAGCGTGGTGCTAAGAGCGTACGTGCTGCCGTAACACACCCCGTACTTTCGGGCAAGGCTTACGACCGCATCAACGAGAGTGCCATCCAGGAGGTTATCACAACAGATACCATTCCTTTGAAGGAGGGTGAGGATTTGCATAAGTTCACCGTGCTTAGCGTAGCACCTATCTTCGCTGACGTTATCGAGCGCGTACACAACTACAAATCTATATCTTCGATTTTCTATCGCTAATATATAGACAACGATTAGTTATGAGTGGGTATCCATATTTTGGCTACTCACTTTTTCTTTTTTTTTCGGTGGATCTAATTGGCAATTAGATTTTTATTACTAACTTTGTGATACCGCTCGACCATGTGGGCATACAATGAGGTAAAGAGATTTTACCCCCACCCGACAGCGAAACACTTATAATATTATAGAACCTCACTACTATACCATGAAACATCTATTTAGTTTTTTAGTCACAACAACACTTCTCGTTGTTGCGAGCTGTGTTCAAGAGTATGACGACAGCGAACTCGTCAACCGCGTAGACAACTTAGAGGAGCGTGTCACACGACTCGAAGAGCTATGCGAGATGATGAATTCTAACATAAAATCCATTGAGACCGTCATAACAGCACTGCAACAGCACGACTATATTGCCAATATCACAGAGGTTTACGACAACGACAAGGTCATAGGCTACACTATCACCTTTATTAAGTCTGGCTCTATCACAATTTACCACGGCACTGATGGTGAGGATGGCGAGGATGGCGAGGATGGCGAGGATGGCGAGGATGGATACACGCCTCAAATAGGTGTTCGCCAAGATAGCGACGGCATCTATTATTGGACCATAGATGGCGAGTGGCTACTCGACAACAATGGTGAGAAGATTCGCGTACAGGGTAAGAATGGCACTAATGGTGAGGATGGCGAAGATGGGAAAGATGGTATAACGCCACAACTAAAGATTAAGGATGAGTATTGGTATATATCATACGATAACGGCACCACATGGGTCCTACTTGGCAAGGCAACTGGAGAGGATGGAAAGGACGGTGAGGACGGTGAGGACGGTGAGGACGGAAAAGATGGTGATTCGTTCTTTAAGAGTGTTACTCAAGATGAGCAGAACGTATATTTCGAGTTGGCAGATGGGTCCACAATAGTCATTCCTAAGGAAACAACTCTGTCTATCTCCTTTGATGAGGACGATCTACAAGGGATGCATCCAAACTCAACGCGCACGATAGGCTACAACATATCAAGCTGTCTCACACCTGTTACCGTGGAGGTTATCTCTTCGGCAGACATCAAGGCACAAGTAGTTACGAATGACGAGTTTGGCCTAACAGGTGATATAGAGATTAAGACTGGCAGTGCGATTGACGAGTATAGCAAGGTAATCATACTCGCCTCTAATGGCAAGAATGTCATAATGCGCAGCATCATAATAGAGGAGGCAGGGCTCACCATTGACAATGAGGCAGTGAAGAATATTGGTAGCGATGGTGGCGATGTGGAGCTATCGTTCCTTACGAATGTGGAGTGTGAGGTGGTTATACCCGAAGATGCTCAATCGTGGATATTTCTATCGCATGCAACACGCGCCATGGAGGAGCGTTCTATATTACTGAATATAGCGCATAACACTGAGTTCAACCGCAGCGCAGTGGTAAGGGTGCAATCTACGGACGGCATTTTAGGCATAGATTACACGCTCAATCAAGAGGGCGACCTTGGCCTATACGACCCAACGATGCCTCCATTTAACGAGATATGGTACACGTCTACTAATGAAACGGTAGTTACACCATATACAACAAGTGGTTTTGGAGCGACAATAGTATCGAATACATATTCAGATGGTAAGGGCATAATCAAGTTTGATGGTAATGTAACTAATCTCCCAATAGATGCCTTTAGGGATTGTCAAAACCTATCAACGCTATCACTTCCATATAAAGTGACAAATATAGGTTATAGAGCCTTTAGAGCATGTGTAAATCTAACAGAATTCAGTGGCAAATTTGCATCCGATGATGGTCGCTGCTTAATTGTTAATAACTCATTGGCGGCATATGCCTATGGTTCAGGCATAGAATACAACGTGCCTGAAAGTGTCACATCCATAGCGTATGGGGCACTATACGGTGGACGAAATATTAAAAAAATAGCATTAGGTGATAATGTAACAGCGATAGGAGATAGTGCATTTTGGAATAATCTCGCACTTGAAAGCGTGTCAATAGGTAGTGGAGTTATAAAGATTGGCTCACAGGCCTTCTCCTATAGCCGCAAACTTAAAGAATTATTTATTAATGCATTAGAACCTCCGACATTGAGTGGGAAAATTCTTACTGAATGCCATGAGGAGCTTAAGATATATGTACCAGCGCAATCATTGGCAAAATATAAAACCGCTAAATATTGGGAGGAATATGCCGATATTATAATCGGAGTTGAGACTGCAACAGAGAACGACCCTACAAAACCTGCTCAAAATGAGATTTGGTATACATCTACAGATGACGCGATTATAATTCCCACAAATACAGATGCGTTTGGAGCAAATATCGTATCCAATACGTATGAGAATGGCAAGGGTGTTATAACATTCGATAACAAGATTTCAGTGGTTGGATATAACGCATTCTATGAATCCGAAGATGGTGTCAGCCGTATGACAAGTGTAACCATTCCCATAGGAGTAACATCTATCGGTACGCAAGCATTCTATCGATGTGATAGTTTAGAGAGTATTGTTATACCAGGCAGTGTAATAACGATAGGAACCAATGCATTTAGCTATACCCGAAAACTATCGAGTATAACACTTCCCGATAGCGTAGGAACGCTTGGTTCATCATTATTCTCTTGGTCGGGTATAGAGAATGTAACGTTACCAAGTAGCATAACGTCTATACCCTTTGCGATGTTCGACGGCTGTGCAAACCTACAAAATATCGTCATACCCAATAGCGTAAAAACAATCAGTGACTATGCGTTCCAAGACTCAGGTATCACAAGCATAACCATACCGAACAATGTGACGACAATCGGTGATTGTGCCTTTAAAGGCTGCGCCAACTTAAAGACATTTAAGGGTAAGTACGCCTCGAATAACGGCCGCAATCTGACAAAGGAGGGTGTCTTGATTGCATACGCCGATGGCTCAGGCGATGAGTACACTATTCCAAGTGATATCACCTCAATTGGTGAGTATGCCTTTTATTGGTGTGCTAACCTAAAGAGGGTCGTAGTACCCGGTAATGTAAAGACTATCGGGCGCGCAGCATTTGCCAATTGTGAAAATCTTACGAAGGTAACTATCTCAAACGGTGTAACAACGATCGGAGCAAGTGCTTTTACGTATTGTGCAAACATCAAACGAATAACTATTCCAGAGAGCGTAACGATAATTGACAACGGTGCATTGCATAGTTGTGATTCTCTCAAAGAGATATATTGCATGGCAACAACACCTCCAAAGGTAGGCGAGCCCAACAATCTGCTATTTCCATCATGGGGAACAAAAGTTATTTATGTACCGACACAATCGGTAAGCATATATAAGTCAACCGATAAATGGAGCATCTACTCTGATATTATCAAAGGTTATGACTTCACAGACTTTGAAGAACCCGAGGATATAGAAGTACCCAACAGAGAGACACCCAACAACAACGAGCTATTCTACACATCATCGAATGGTGCGATTGTGACGCCATACAACACCGATGCATTCAATGTTAGCATCACCTCGAACATCTACTCGCAGGATATGGACAAGGGTGTTATCACATTTAGTGGCAATTTGACAGCCATAGAAGCAGAGGCATTCAAGAATTGCTCGACACTAACGGGCATAACATTCCCCGACAGCCTTAAGCGCATTGAGACTTACGCCTTTGCTGGTAGCGGACTAACATCTCTCTCGCTACCGGATGCTACGTATGGCATTGGCGACTACGCATTCTACAATTGTCGCAACCTGACGGTGATAGACTTAAATAAGGTAGTAATTATTGGCTCATACGCCTTTAAGGATTGTAGCCTAACGAGTGTCTATATTCCTGAGACCGCCGACAGCTTTGGCCATGGTCCGTTCAAATGTAGCACCTTGACAAAGTTCTCAGGCCCAAACCTCAAGGGTGACAGCAAGAGCCTATATGTTGGTTATGTCCTTGTACAGTTAGCTGATGGCGCATGCAAAGATATGGTATCATATACCGTCCCAAGCGATGTACTCACCATCTGCGAGGGTGTATTCCAAGATTGCAGCAAGCTTGAGAGCGTAACACTCCCCGATGGGTTACAGACAATTTACGCACACGCCTTCGATGGTTGTTCGAGCCTTACAAAGGTTATAATACCAAGCTCGCTATCCGTATTATACAACTATGCGTTTGACAACTGCACATCGCTCAAGTCGCTATACTTCAACGGTAATAATGCCCCAACATGCATCTATGATAGTGGCGACACATGGCAAGCGTGCGAGAAGAGCACCGTTGTTCGCGTTCCCGCAGGCCACATAAGCTCATACACTAACCAATATTGTTGGGCTGACTACAATGTTGTAGAGTTTAACGTTGGCGATTATAGCCACGATGACGTACCAAGTGGTGGTGACAGTGGCGACGAGGGTGACGAGGGTGGTAATGGCGAGATTGGTACCAACCACTATGATGTTGTAGAACTTCAGAGGGCGACCGAGGGTAATGGCATCGACATAGTTATCATGGGTGATGCCTACTCACAAAGCGACATCAACAGCGGTAAGTATAGTTCAGACCTAAGCACCGCCATAGAGGCGCTTTTCAGCGAAGAGCCATACAAGTCATTCCGCCATCTGTTCAATGTCTACCAGGTGACCGTGGTATCTCCAAACTCCGGCTACAATAGTGGCGAAACGACGTTAGGAGGTTTCTTCGGCAACGGCACATTAGTAGGTGGTGACAATGCCTTAGTGGCTGCTTATGCTGAGTTAGCCGTTGACCCAAGTCGCATCAATGAGGCTACAATAATAGTAATCATGAACCGAAAGTACTATGCCGGCACATGCTATATGTTCTACCCCGTAACGACGGGTGACTATGGCCCAGGTGCATCAATATCATACTTCCCACTTGGCACTAACGACGAAATGTTTGGGCAGCTCATACTCCATGAGGCGGGAGGCCATGGTTTTGCTAAACTTGACGACGAGTACGCATACCAAAGTATGGGTAGCATACCTAATTCAGAGGTAGAGTCAATAAAGTCATCATACTCAAATTGGGGTTGGGGTAAGAATATAGACATAACCAACAATACAGCACTTGTCAGGTGGAGTAAGTTCCTCAACGACACGCGTTACTACTACGATGGCTTGGGCGTATATGAGGGTGGACACACATACTGGAGGGGTGTATGGCGTCCTACCTACAACTCTATAATGAACGATAACACGGGTGGCTTCAACGCCCCATCACGCGAGGCAATATACTATCGTATCCATAAGTTGGCATACGGCAGTTCGTGGACATACAACTACGAGACCTTCGTATCGTGGGACTCACGCAACCGTAAGACGAGCCTATCTGCAATCCAGCAGGAGCAGCAGCGCGAGGGATTACAGCCAACGCATCCACCTGTGGTTGTTGCAACGCCACTGAGCGAATTGAGGTAAGCGCATATCGACTCAGTGGCGAACTATCGGCCGCGCAAATGAGGGTTACGATAACGACGCATGACATATTTTTCAAAAAAAATAAAAAAAAGTGCTGAAAAATTTGGCGTATTAAAATTTTTCGTTACCTTTGCACCTCGAAATGGTTAATCCTCTCGGGATGTAGCGCAGTCCGGTTAGCGCACCTGCTTTGGGAGCAGGGGGTCCCAGGTTCGAATCCTGGTATCCCGACAACGATAAAGGTCGTAGCAATACGACCTTTTTTCGTACACTGAGATTAGCCTTATGTGGCCTATGTTCGGGATGTAGCGCAGTCCGGTTAGCGCGCCAGCTTCGGGAGTTGGAGGTCCCGGGTTCGAATCCCGGTATCCCGACATCATTTTTCGGCAGTGATTTAGTCGTCGACTATTTCCAGCTATTAGAGATTGTAAATTCCTGCGGAGACAATAAAATACTTATATATATACTCGTATCACCGAGAGGTGTGCCACTTTGAATGGGGCGATAGTATCCCTCACTCTTTCATCTGCGCTCTTACTACTGGCATAGTTTATGTTTTGGTTCAGCATACAACCAATGAATTATTAAACTATGACGAACACAAAACACTCCACCGCAACAACAGCGGTCTACGGCTCGGAAGAGATGATGCGCCCTGCGCCCACGATGACAATCCCTGAGCACCCCACAACACCCGAGATAGCCTACCGCATGGTCAAGGATGAGACATATGCCGAGACGCAGCCAAGGCTCAACCTCGCGACATTCGTTACTACCTACATGGATGAGTACGCCACACGCCTTATGAACGAGGCGGTATCGATGAACTACATCGACCAGACGGAGTATCCACGCGTAGCCGTTATGGCATCGCGATGTATCAACATCCTCGCCAACCTATGGAATACCCCCGAGAAGGGCGAGTCGAAGACCGGAGCCCTCGGCATTGGCTCTTCGGAGGCCTGTATGCTTGGTGGCGTCTCTGCATGGCTACGCTGGCGCAAGCTCCGTCAGGCCGCAGGCAAGCCCTACGACAAACCAAACCTTGTGATGAGCGCAGGTATGCAGGTGGTCTGGGAGAAGTTCTGCCAGCTATGGCAGATAGAGCTACGCCAGGTGCCTCTAACACGCGAGCAACGCACACTATCGCCCAAGGAGGCTATCAAGCTATGCGATGAGAACACCATCTGCGTAGTACCCATAGCAGGTGTAACGTGGACAGGTCTAAACGACGACATAGAGGCCTTAGACAAGGAACTTGACGCCTTCAACAAGGCTACGGGGTATGATATACCCATACACGTAGATGCCGCCTCAGGAGGCTTTATCCTGCCATTTATCTCGCCAGAGACGAAGTGGGATTTCAGACTAAAATGGGTGGCCTCAATATCTACATCGGGCCATAAGTTCGGCCTTGTATACCCAGGCCTCGGCTGGGTGGTATGGCGCGACAAGAGCATGCTCCCCGATGAGATGTCCTTCTCGGTGAACTACCTCGGCGCGGAGGTTACTCAAGTAGGCCTCAACTTCTCACGCCCCGCAGCGCAGGTGCTCGGCCAGTACTACAACTTCATACGTCTCGGCCGCGAGGGCTACCACGATGTGCAGCGCAACTCAATGGAGATAGCACGCTACTGCCACCAGCGCATAGGCGACATGGAGTGCTTCGAGAACTACTCATCGGAGGTTGTCAACCCGCTGTTCGTATGGTCGCTTGCCGAGGAGTATGAGAAACGAGCGAAGTGGACACTTTACGACCTTCAGGCCCTGTTGCAGCAGAGTGGTTGGATGGTACCCGCCTACTCGATGCCCAAGAACATCGAGGATATGACCGTGATGCGCATAGTTATACGTCAGGGCATGTCGCGCGACATGGCAGATATGCTCCTTAAGGATATCGAGAATGGCGTGGCAGAGCTTGAAAAGCTGAAATACCCCACCACCTCGCGCCTCAAATGGGAGGCTCAAGAGAAGCAGCATGGCAAGGTGTTCACACACTAATTGAATACTCTTAATAGAAAATCCCGACGATGGGCTGTACTTGGCGTACGGCTCATTGTCGGGACAGCTTGTAAGCGGCAGCAGATGTCTGACTTATCTCGTGAAATGTAATTTTTTGATAGAAGGCTGCAGATACAACGCTCGGCAAAAATCCCGACGATGGGCTGTACTTGGCGTACTGCCCATTGTCGGGAATTTTTGTTAGCGGCAGTAGATGTCTGCCTTATCTCAAAAAAGTACTACTTCTTGATATTAGGGAGCTCAAGACCATAACCCTTCTTGGTATCCTCACGCTTGAGCAACATACCGATGAAGAGCGCAAGTACGCCAAATGATGAGAAGATAATCATTGGCAATACGTATGAGCCAGTAGCATCGTTAACAGCACCAATTACGATAGGCACTGCAAGCAAGCCGATATTCTGAATCCAGAAGATTACGCAGTATGCCGAGCCGAGGATACGCTCGTCGATAATCTTTGGCACCGATGGCCACAAAGCGGCAGGCACCAACGAGAACGACACGCCGAGGATGGCGATGATGGCAACAGCAAGGCCCTGTGATGGGAATGCAGGAAGCAAGAAAGCAAAGCATAGGTGGCAAGCAATCATAATCATTGAGCCCACCATAAGCATTGAGGCCGCCTTACCCTTACGGTCGATGAAGCCACCAAGGAATGGAGTGAGGCACATAGCCAAGATTGGGAAGAAACTGAAGAGCTGTGCGCCCACCTCTGGCTCAACCTTAAGGGTCTTAGCAAGGAAGTCGGGAGCGAACTTCTGGAATGGGAAGATTGCCGAGTAGTACAATACACACATCAAAGCTACCAACCAGAACATTTTGCTTGTAAAGATATTCTTCAAATCCGAGAACTTGAACTCCTCCTCAGAGCCCTCCTCAGAAAGCTCGCCAGCGGCCTTAAGCTGCTTGTCGAACTTAGTATCCATAACGCAGAATACGAAGTAGAAGATAAGGCCAATCATAAGAAGGATAGTACCGAAGAGCACGGGTGAAGAGACCTCCGAGCCACCTGCCTTATAGACGATAGGTGAGAGCCACATGGCTGCAAATACGCCAAGGCGTGCGATAGACATCTCAAGGCCCATAGCCATAGCCATCTCCTTACCCTTAAACCACTTAGCAATAGCCTTAGACACTGTTGTACCAGCCATCTCGCAACCACAACCGAAGATCATAAAGCCCACGCAAGCCAAGAGAGCTGTACCTGGGAGGTCGAACAAGCCCCAGCTTGTCATAGTCACATTAAGCTCCGATGTTGCAAAGGCGTCGCTCACAGCGTAGTACTTGATACCAGCACCGATAACCATCAACGATGCCGACAAGAGACCCGTAAAGCGGATACCCATCTTATCGAGGATGATACCTGCAAAGATGAGGAAGAAGAAGAATACATTGAGGAAGTACTCCGAAGCGCCATAGGTACCATAGGTCGTACTATTCCACATCAAGTTGGGGTCACTCTCAAGGTTTGCCTTCATAGGCGAGAGGATGTCCACAAACATGTAGGCGAAGAACATCATCAACGAGATGAGGATCACCGCTGCCCAGCGCACAAACGCCGAGTCGTTAAGTTTACGTTGAATTGTTTGAGTCATAAAAATTTTATTTAAAGTTTATAAATTGTTTTCGTGCGTGTGTATTAGTGCTCTGCTATGCGGAACTGGCGCAGTATATCGTATGCCGAGGCTATGCCCAGCTCACCCGCCTTCGACAGGTCCATACACCCCTTGCGCGTATCCTTCATAAATATCTGCACAAGACCTCGGTTATAGTAGGCCTCACCCATGTTCGCATCGAGCTCTATGGCGCGAGTATAGTCGTCGTAGGCCTCAGGCAGCTTGCCCGATATGGCCATAAGGTTGGCTCTATTATAGTAGCCCTCGGCAAATTCGGGGTATAGCTTTATCACCTTGTTCATATCCTCGATAGCCTCGTCGTAGCTATACGTACGCTTCACCGTTGTATGCAGGCGCTTCGAGGGGTCAGAGTCGATGGTGACACTCTGGTACGAGTTGTCTATTGACGATATAAAATCAATCATCTCGGCACGTGCCGCCGCCCTATTGAGGTATAGGAACGGATTTGTTGGGTTAAGGCGTATGGCCTCCGTAAGCGAGTTTACGGCATTGGTATACTGCTTGATAAGTAGCTGGCTTATGCCTCGCTCGAAGTGAAGCATCCAGTTCGCCTCCTCGGCGTTGTGCAGAGCACCCTCCACCCTCTTGTCTATCTCGATTAGCATATCGGGGTCGATATTCGTATTACGGCAGTCGAGGCGCAGAAGGTCGTTATCGAACTTATCCCTAAAATCTCTCACGCGCTGCGTACCAAAGCGTGTGGCACGTCTATCTACCGCGACGCTATCCTGCTTAAGGAGTGTGAAGCGGAACATAGGTATCAGTGTAAGGTTGTTGGCATCGTCGACACCACGCGACGATGCTATACGCTCGAAGTTACGCTCCATAAGGTGGCTGTCGAACGACAGCAGCTTGTCGAAGCGCTGAGTGGTATCGGCATATATAGACGATGACTTATCGTTGAGGCGCGAGCGGTGCTCCGAAATCTTACGTTCTGCCGTACGTTCGTCGCTCTGTGCGCCACGCACATCATGCTTCGAGCGACGCAGATAGGCACGACTTAGGTAGGCATTCGCAAAGTCGGGATACAGCTCAATGGCACGCGAGTAGTCGCTGATGGCAGCATCGACATTACCCAAGTTGGTGTGCAGTATTGCGCGGTTGTAGAAGACAAGGACATTGTCGGGCGACAGCTGTGCCACAACATCCAAATCGGCGAGAGCATTGTTATAGTCGCCAATCTCGGAGCGCACCATGGCGCGGTTAAAGTAGCTGAGCGAGCTTTGTGGGTCGAGCTCTATGACACGGCCGAAATCCTCGATGGCGAGCATAGGCCTATCTAAGTAGTTCTGCACGATGGCGCGGTTGAAGAGCGCTGGCAGATATGTCGAGTCGCACTCCACAGCCATATTGAAGTCGGCGCACGCCTCGTCGTAGCGTCGTTGCTCCATGCGTAGCGCACCGCGACGATTATAGCCATCGGGGTCCTCGCGGTTGGTGCGTATGGCAAGGTCATAGTTCTCGTAGGCGTTTATCGTATCGCCGAGGTAGAGATAGCTTAGACCGCGGTTGATATATGCCCCCACGTGACGCTTGTCGTAGCGTATGTAGAGGTTGAAGTCCTTGATGGCCTCCTCGAACTGCTGATTTAGCAGGCGTGTGACACCTCGGCTATAATAGGGGTCGGGGAGGTCGGGGCGTAGCTCTATGGCCTGCCTAAAGTCGGACAAGGCGTCATCGTAGTTACCTAAGCGTGTGCGCGTTATAGCGCGATAGTAGTAGGCACCCGTATATACAGGGTTGAGCTCCACGGCACGCGAGAAGTCCATATCGGCACCCAGCAGGTCGCCGAGGTTATACTTGGCGATACCGCGTAGGAAGTAGGCATCGAAATCCTTGGCATCGTGGCGCAACAAGACGTTGAGGATGTCGATAGCCTCGCTATACTCGTTGTCGACCATGCGCTGCTGACCCATCCAGTAGATATAGTTGCGGTTATACTGTGCCTCTGCCCTCTCGGGGAGCAAAGACACGGCACATAGCAACAACATGGTTGTCAACAGTCGTCTCATGGTATTATAACGTCTCTACAAATCTGTTTATTACTCCAACTCGTAGCCGAAGCGTTTAAGTTGATTGTCGTTATTACGCCAATCCTCCTGCACCTTTACGTAGAGCTCAAGGAATACCCTCTTGCCGAGGAACGCTTCGAGGTCGTGGCGTGCCGCCTGACCTACGCGCTTCAGCTTCTCGCCCTTGTGGCCTATGACAATACCCTTCTGTGAGTTGCGCGCAACGTATATTGTCGCCGATATGCGGTCGATGGTTGGCTCCTCCTTGTATGCCTCGATGGCTATCTCACACGAGTATGGTATCTCCTTGTCATAGTTTAGCAGTATCTTCTCGCGGATAATCTCCGAGGCGAAGAAACGCAGGGTCTTATCCGTAAGCGTATCCTTTGGATAGAATGGTTCGCCCTCAGGCAGGCGCTCTAAGATAAGGTTGAAGACACCCTCAACGTTGAAGTTCTCCTTGGCCGAGCAGGGGGCGATGATGGCATCGGGCAACAGCGCCTGCCACTTCTCGACAAGCGCCGTAAGGCGGTCGGGCGTCGTCAGGTCTACCTTGTTGATAACCACAATTGTGGGAATACCCGATAAGCGCACCTTCTCGATAATTTCAGCCGAGCGGTCGCTATCCTCCACCGTGTCGGTAACATATAGTAGCACATCGGCATCGGTGATGGCACCACGCACGAACTTCATCATCTTCTCCTGCAACTTGTAGTTGGGCTTGAGGATGCCTGGGGTGTCGGAGTAGACAATCTGGAAGTCGTCGCCATTGACGATACCCATGATACGATGACGCGTTGTCTGCGCCTTGGCCGTTATGATTGAGAGCTTCTCGCCCACAAGCTGATTCATAAGTGTCGACTTACCCACGTTCGGATTGCCGATGATATTTACAAAACCACTGCGATGTGCCATATTCAGTAATTATATAATAATTAACTGACAAAGATAATACAAAATATTGAAAGAGCAAAGCGTGCAACGAGGAATATTTGCAGATTGCACCCATATAAGATTAAGCGCACGGCCGATGACGACGAGCGCCTGATGAAGACCATACAGGCACGCGCCATGCATGAGGAGGGGCATCACGAAAAAAATAGTCTGCATGATGATTTTTTTTATGCGTTGTGAAACAAATGGACCACATGGTGCGTATATGTATTCGTAAGTTTGGAATAGTAATTGTAAGAAGATATAGATTTTTATGCGTCAATTAAAGATTACCAAGTCGATCACCAACCGCGAGAGCGCATCGTTGGACAAGTATCTACAAGAGATTGGCAAGGAGGAGCTTATCTCCGTGGAGGAGGAGGTAGAACTCGCCCAAAGGATTAAGAAGGGCGACCAAGAGGCACTTGAAAAGTTAACAAAGGCGAACCTACGTTTCGTGGTATCTGTGGCCAAGCAGTATCAGAATCAGGGTCTTAGCCTCCCCGACCTTATCAACGAGGGTAATCTCGGCCTTATCAAGGCTGCCGAGAAGTTCGACGAGACACGAGGCTTCAAGTTCATATCATACGCCGTATGGTGGATACGTCAGTCTATATTGCAGGCCCTGGCTGAGCAGTCGCGTATCGTACGTCTGCCACTCAACCAGGTGGGCTCACTAAATAAGATTAACAAGGCATTCGCACGCTTCGAGCAGGAGCACGAGCGCACCCCATCTGCCGAGGAGCTCGCCAACGAGCTTGAGCTACCCAAGGAGAAGGTTACCGACACCCTACGTGTTGCAGGCCGTCATATCTCGGTGGATGCTCCATTCGCCGATGGCGAGGACAACTCATTGCTCGATGTGTTGGTGAACACCGACTCACCAAATGCCGACCGTGGCCTTATAAACGAGTCGTTGGCAACGGAGGTGGAGCGTGCCTTGGAGATACTCACCGAGCGCGAGCGCGACATCATACGCTACTTCTTCGGCATCGGTTGCTCAGAGATGACACTCGAAGAGATTGGCGAGAAGTTCGACCTCACGCGTGAGCGCGTACGTCAGATTAAGGAGAAGGCTATACGCAAGCTCCGCCAGTCGTCGCGTAGCAAGTTCCTAAAGTCGTACCTCGGCTAACAGACAAGAGAAGATATGTTGTAGGGTGGAATTAAGTCTCCACCCTACTTTTTTGTTTGCAAATACCACTACACACCTATACCATAAAAAAAATCTTCGTTTCATAGCTCCATTTGTGCAAAATAGTATATATTTGTATCGTGAGAATATTTTTGGTGCGCAACCTATTGATAACAGCGACAGAGATAGAATTATAACTACAAATTATACCAACGATGAAAAAGCTTCTTTTTGCACTACTTGCACTCCCCATGCTCCTCGTGGCATGCGGCGAGAATGAGACACCTACCCCACAACCAAACGACCCAGCGCTAACGCTGATATCCAACTCCGAGGTTGAGTTCACGGCCGAGGGTGGTGAGGGCACTATCACATACAGCTACGACGCTGGTGACATCACAGGTAAGGATGAGATATCGAGCGATATTGCCACACTCAAGATTACGTGTGACGCCGAGTGGATAACAATACCTACCGAGGTAGCTCCTCTTGGAAGTATCAAGTATACCGTAGCCAAGAACGACACCACCGAGCCACGCGAGACAACCATCACCGCCTCGCTACACACGCTATCGTTCTCGGTAAGCATAAAGCAGGCAGCAGCCACCGCTACTCCTGAGCCAGAGCCATCATTCGAGGGCTGGGGCATCATCGGCACGATGAACGACTGGGATGCCACAAAGGTTATCGCCATGGAGAGTATCGACGGCTACTATGTAGCTAAGGCTGTGAAACTTACAACAACAGATAAGTTTAAGTTCATAAAGGATGGCGACAATGCCGTAAATCGTGGTGGCAACGGCCAAGCTGCCGACGCAGACTACTTCTACACTGCGCAGTCTTGGGGTAGCGACATTCACGTAAGCGAGGCTGGAACATACGATATCTACCTCAACGCCAAGGAGGATACCTACTACATCATGACCGAGGGTAAAAGTCCCGCGGAGGCTCTCGAACCACTCGCCCCAGGCGAAGACCTATACGAGATATACGGTAACTTCGAGGGCGATAAGATGCGCCTTGTAGCCGACAAGAGGTATATGGTTGCCAAGGGCATCAAGTTCACCGCCGCCACTGCCGAGTTCGATATTCGCGTAAATGAGAATGAGGCGGTATATGGCGCTAAGCAGGATGCTACATACGCCGTAGAGGAGCAGATTGCCGTAGCCGCCGGCGACACCACGATTAAGGTGGAGGTTGAGGCAGGCGTCGAGTATGACATATACTACCGCACAGACTTGTCGAGCGTATGGGTAATGCAAGCAGGCACAAGACCTATTATATGGGAGGAGGTAACAGGCGTTGCCTTCAGCAGCACCAACTTCGCTATAAACCTACGAAGCGAGGATATTGAGCTCTTCTTCGACTTCAACTGCGGCGTCTATGCCGAGAACAACATAATCCCTGAGGGAACATACTACGTCGACGACGAGAACGACGGAGGCTATAACTTCAACCTCGAAAACGAGTACGACCTACGCATAAACGGCTTTAAGACAAAGCTGAAGAGCGGCACCATGGTAATAAAGCATATCTCAGGCGGATATGACATCACGGTAGATGTCGAGAGTATCCATAACCATGTGGTCAAGGTGAATTATAGCGGACCTATTGGTGAGATTGACATTATGGGTCGCCCCATCACAAACCCCGAATAACCTAACTACACATAACCAACAATGAGAAGATTATTTGCATTATTGAGTCTTGCAGGAGTTGTATTCGTTGCGTGCGAGACATCAGAGCCTGAGACTCCAGAACAGAGACCTCAAACGCCCGAAATTGCGGTAACACCATCGGGCATTGTCAACATGCCGGCAGCAGGTGGCAGCGCAGAGCTTAACTACACCATCATCAACCCCGTAGAGGGCGTTGAACTTGAGGCTACGGCCGATAGTGATTGGATTACAAACCTCACGGTGGGCGAGAAATTAACGTTCGACGTTGAGCGCAACCACTCGGATGAGCAGCGCATAGGCATCGTGACACTACACTACGAGGGTGCCGAGGAGATATCTATCGCCATACAGCAGAGCGCAGCACTCGCATCGGGCGATGTTCGCCTGACAATAACCTCGGAGCGCAAGACCATATTTGAGTCTACGGGTGGCACTGGCAAGGTGACATATATGCTTGAGTGTGACGAGGAGGGCGCTATACCAGAGGTTACAACCGACGTCGAGTGGATTACTATCGACACAGTAGAGAGTGGTGAGGTGAGCTACACCGTTCTACGAAGCAACATCGAAGATGAGCGCACAGGCCACATAACACTCAGCTACTCAGGCAAGAGCGCTGAGGCCACCATCGAGCAGAAGGCAGCCGAGCTTCTACCAATACTTACGGCCAATAGCACAACAATACGTTGTGGCGAGAGCATCACTTTCAGCGTCGCTTATGCCGATGAGGATGTAACCTCGGAGGCTACCATCTACGACTACTACACAAAGAGCGAGGTGACAAACCCATACACCCCTGCGGAGGCTGCCGAGCGCGTATTCTACGCTACGTACAACAACCGCACCTCGAAGGTGCTCACCGTAAACGTAATACCGGAGTACACCCCTGAGCTTCCCGAAGATGCACAGCCCGACAGCTACGCCTTCAACCAGCGACTGCTCATCGTCGACCACACGGGTGTAGGTTGCGGCTACTGCCCCAATATGAAGTCGACACTTAAGTCGTTGGAGGAGAATGCCAACTACGCTCATAAGTTCAACACCGTCTATGCCTACTCGTACAACCAAAACGAGGTGTGCTACTCATCGGCATCAAAGACCTTCTGGAACTACTACAAAGTTATTTGTAGCACGAGCTATATGCCTCTTACAGGCTACCCAAGCGCCACCTTCAACTACTGCCGCAACTTCGCAGCAGCCCCAGGCCACATGAAGACGAAGATTGACGAGTATTGGGACGAGAACCCCTCGGCATCGGTGGCCCTTGCAGCTAACATCAAGGATGGCAAATATGTTATAAACGTGGAGGTTAAGAGTGCCAAGGCGCAGAACATACACATCGCCCTATGGGTGCTTGAGGACGACATCTATGCTAAACAGTCGGGAGGCTACGAGGAGTGGATGAACAACCACCACAGTGTCTTGCGCGACTGCCTTACAGGGGTATCACAGAACGACATCTCAGGCATTGACTTTGGCTATATACAGGCCAATACGACTATGAGCCGTGTATATCAGTACGACCTCTTCGAGGCTGCCTCATGGAATAGCGACAACTTCAAAATTATTGCCGTTATCTCATCGCCCAACGAGGAGTTCGATAACAGCTATGAGGTTATAGATACTGCAATTTGCGAGATTGGCGGCACAGCAGCCCACGACTATAAATAGACCTAAAAACGATTAAAACGCAATAACCTAACATGAAAAAACTTCTTACATTGATGGCTCTTGCAGCTGTGGCATTTACCGCTTGCGAGCCAGACAGCACCGAGACAAACAACGACAACCTCAAAATCAAGCTGACATCTGAATCGGTGATGAACTTCGGCCTCGAAGGTGGCGAGGGCACAATCACCTACGACTTTGAGGATATCAGTGAGGCGACACGCAGCAAACTCAAGTACCCAACCCCTGAGGCAGTAACAGCTGTAGAGTGGATTACCGACATCACGGTACACCCCACCGATTTAGAGGTAACATTCAACGTAGCCGCTAACACGGGTAGCGCTCGTGAGGCGACCATCAAGGTATGGTATGACGACTTCAGCTTTATGGTTATGGTGAAGCAGGAGGGCACAACATCCTACGACCAGACATTCACAGCCACACACCTCGGTGGCACCTACTATGGCAAGCTACAGACACGCGGCCACGACTATTTCATCATCCTATCGAACATGCAGCCTGAGAGCATCGCGACGGTGCCATATGGCGCTTGTGAGTACCGCTTCGACATCTACTCGGAGCGTGGTGCTGCGTTCGAGACGGAGCGTCGTGTTCCCGTAGGCACATACACTCTCGACCACCAGCGTACAGGCGAGCCAGGCACAATAGATGCATATCAGGATTGCAGCTATATGTACGACAATCGAGAGTTGGCCAAAAACGAGGCTTTCAAGAGTGGCACGCTCACAGTAACCGAGGATAGCATCATAGCCGACATAACACTCTTCAATGGCGAAGTACACCATGTCGAGTACCACGGTGACTGCATCATGGAGGACTACACCGAGCCTACGTTTGCCGATATCAATCCCGTAAGCCAGTACACCTCAGATATCGAGTTCGACGTTACAGGCGGCGAGCTTATGCCTATCTATCGTGGTAACTGGTACGACTCTGAGAGCGACGTATGGTTCGTGCATATGATTGAGCAGCGCAACGGCTTTAATGGAGTATACCTTCTCTTTGACCTCCTCGTGCCACGCTCAAATGGCGGTTTCGAGAATAAGGATGGCTTTGTTGGTGAGTACTCGCTCCTCGACCCTAAGGCTGAGTCATGGGACTACACCTTCCCAGCAGGTCGTTTGCGTGATGACAGCATGCAGCTCCACGCATGGTACGCTAAGTGCGTAAGTGGCCAGCTCGACATGTCACAGGCAGCACCTATCACCGCAGGTAGCGTCAAGGTTGAGAAGGCTGGTGACGACTACATTCTTACCGTAGATGGTAAGGATGACAACGGCAACAACATCCGAGGCACGTTCCGCGGCAAGGTTAACACCTACGATAACCAGGCACACGACTAAGCAGAATATTTAGATACAACCAACGTGGGGATGGCTAATTAGTAGGTTAGCCATCCCCAATTTGTTAGCTTTACTCTCGTCTATGGTCTACTGCTTAACCCATATAAGGTCGTCGGTGTCGTAGCCGCGTACGCGCGCTATGCCGAGGATATGCTCCTTCGTGGCCTCGCTTATGTGGGGAGTGCGAGAGAGTATCCACAGATACTTGTGCGAGCGGCTGCCCACAAGCGCCCAATCGTAGTCATCGCCAAGGGCGAGGATGTTGTAATCGGAATAGAATATCCAGAAGAACGATACGCGCAGCTGCCCTGGCACCTTGCCGAGCTTGGCCTTGCCGATGGACATCTTACGTTCGCCGCTCTTTGTCGACACTCCACTATTCGTCACTGATATAGTACCATCCGGAAGTATAGCATAGTATGCCTCGCACTGCTCCAAGTGGCGCTCAAACGAGTGGTCGAAGCGCGCTATCTCGTACCAGCGACCCATATAGCGTTTAAGGTCTACGTTACCAACCGTTGTGCGGTTAATAGAGCGTGGCTGAGCATTGCAGCCGAGTGTAGCCAAGAAGGCCACAACGACACTTAAGAAACATCCCTTCTTCATAGAACAACAATTTTAAGCCAAGCAGTGCATTTTCTATGCCATCGGCGCGTTCTCCTATTTCATTTACGAGATTTATTTCGTATCTTTGTCAAAAAGAGAGAACTATGGCAGACAACTATCTTGAGAAGCGCATGGAGGACTACCGTGCGCAGCAACCCACAAAGCGACGCACAGCGACACTACGCTCACTCCTTACACGCAACCGTAGCTATCGCGGCTACGACGCCTCGTTCATCGTTCGTGAGGACCAGCTACGCCGCATCATAGAGGTAGCAACACTATGCCCCTCGGCTCGCAACCAGCAGGTGCTACGCTTCCGCCCCGTGATGGGCGACGAGGCAAAGGCTATGCTCAACCACGTACGCTTCGGTGGCGCACTGCCTGAACTCCATCTGCCCTTCGCAGGCACTGAGCCTAACGCCTTTATTGTGATATGCTCGACGGTGGAGGAGTCTAAGTATGTAGACGTGGACCTCGGCATCGTTGCACAGTCGATGCTCCTGCAGGCCGTGGAGATAGGCCTCGGTGGCATCTGCATAGGTGCTTTCGACCATGAGCCTGTACGCGAGCTGTTGAAGCTACCCTACGAGCCACTATTAGTTCTCGCCATAGGCAAACCCGCGGAGCATATCGAGCTTAAATCGTGCAACGAGGGCGACTCGCTTTCGTACTATCGCGAGGATGGCGTACACTACGTACCGAAGATTAACATTAACGACCTAATAATAAAATAGATATGAGAAATAGCCTACTAACCCTATGTGCCCTTATGTTTGGCATTGTAGCCATGGCGCAAGAGACAACGCCCTACTGGGAGCAGCCCGAGGTGTTTGCCATAAACAAGCTACCCTCACGCGCAACGCTCATACCCTATGCCGATGCCGATGAGGCACTCAAGCGTGGCGATACACCATGGGTTATGGATATCAGTGGTGAGTGGCGCTTCCACTGGACCAAGACCCCTGCCGAGCGCCCCGAGGGCTTCTGGACTAAGGAGTACGACGATAAGATGTGGGACCTTATTGCCGTACCGGGCAACTGGGAGGTGTTGGGCTATGGCTACCCTATATATACCAATGTAACCTACCCCTTCCCCCTCAATCCGCCCTACATACCCCACGACGACAACCCTACGGGGTGCTATCGTCATACATTTGAGATACCCGAGGCGTGGGATGGTCGACGCATAATCCTCCACTTCGAGTCGGGCTTGGCAGCTATGCACGTATGGCTCAATGGCGAGAAGGTGGGCTACTCGGAGGGCACAAAGACCGCCGTAGAGTTCGACATCACAGATATGGCAACCTCGGGTTGGAACGTATTGGCCATCGAGGGCTACCGCTGGTCGGATGGTTCATACCTCGAGGATCAGGACTTCTGGCGCCTCTCGGGCTTCGACCGCGCCGTTAAGGTATACTCGATAGACAAGGTGCGCATAGCCGATATGTTCGTCATCGGCGACCTCGACAAGAGCTACAAAAATGGTCTCTATGAGGCTACAGTGCAGATAGGCAACGTCGACAGCAAACCATTCAAGGGCAGCGTAGAGCTTGCGTTGGTCGATGCTAACAACAAAGTCGTATCGAAGCTCACGAAAAGCGTCGAGGTTACGGACAATAGCGACATTGCCTTCAACCTCAAAGTTCCGAAGGTCAAGCGCTGGAGCCACGAGAAGCCCAATCTATACACCACGGTAGTGACACTCAAAGACACGGAGGGCAAGGTTATCGAGTCTACATCGTGCCGTACGGGCTTCCGCAAGGTGGAAATCAAGGATGGCGTGTTGCTACTCAACGGCAAGCGACTGATGATAAATGGCGTCAATATGCACGAGCACAACCCAGCCACGGGACATGTTGTCAACCGCGAACTTATGCTCAAGGACATCACCCTTATGAAGCGCCACAACATCAACGCTGTGCGCACCAGCCACTACCCACAGCCTACCGAGTGGTATGACCTATGTGACGAATATGGCATCTTGCTTGTCGACGAGGCCAATATCGAGGCTCACGGCTGTGGCACAGGCTATCAGGAGTCGTACCCCGACTTTCACCCATCGCACCGTGCAGAGTGGAAGGGAGCGCACCACGACCGCATACGCTCGATGGTCGAACGCGACAAGAACCACCCATCGGTTATAATCTGGTCTATGGGCAACGAGAGTAGCGATGGCGAGGTATATGGTGAGACATACCGCTGGATACACGAGCGCGACAAGACGCGCCCTGTGCAGTTTGAACAAGCATATGGCGGTGAGCATACCGACATCATCTGCCCCATGTACCCACCCTTCAACGAGTTCCGTGCCTATGCCGAGCGCGAGAGTCTTGCGAAGCCATATATAATGTGTGAGTTCGCCCACGCGATGGGCAACTCTACAGGTAACTTCCGCGAGTTCTTCGACGTGATGGCCCAAAGTAAGCATATGCAGGGTGGCTTCATCTGGGACTGGGTAGACCAGGGTATCGACGCCGTAGGTCGTGATGGTCGCCACTATTGGGCATATGGCGGTGACTATGGCGCATGGATGTACCCCCACGACGAGAACTTCTGCTGCAACGGTCTTGTACTACCCGACCGCACGCCACACCCAGCACTCAAAGAGGTGCGCAAGGTGTATCAAGACATAGAGTTCGAGCTTGTTGGCGACAAGAGAATACGCATCTACAACAACACACACGACACCGACCTTTCGGAGTTCAGCTTATGGTACTACGTCGACCACAATGGCGAGAATAGGTTGACGGTCGAGAGTGTAGAGTGTCCACGTTGCCCCGCAGGCAAGAGCGTCGAGATGCCTATTGAATACACGATAGATGGTGCAGATGGAGAGTGGACACTGACCATCTATGCTTGCTGCAACGAGAAGCCTGAGCTTCTCAACGAGGGGCATATCGCCGCCGAGGAGCAGTTCGTGCTTCAGCCATACACATTCCCCACAGCACTTCCCGCTGGTAAGATAGAGATTGAGCGAGGCGAGGGGTGGATTGTAGCGCACAATGGCGTTACGGCCGTTCAGTTCAGCACGCGCACAGGCCGCCTTGCTGGCTACGTTTCGGATGGTCGCAACCTTATGAAGGAACTTCCAGAGCCATGGTTCTGGCGTGCTATGACCGACAACGACTGGGGCGAGGGGCTACAGCGCACGGCCAACGTATGGCGCACAAACCGTCGCAAGTCGGTAGGTGCAACCATCGAGGAGTACGAGGATAGATTGGTTGTCAAGAGCGACTACTACTTAGTTGATGCACCGTCGTACTACACCCTGACCTACACCTTCCGTGCCGACGGCTCGTTGCAGGTCGAGGCGGAGTGGAAGCGCGATGGCGAGTATGTGCCTGAAATGCCACGCTTCGGCATGCGTATGATGTTTACACAGGATTATACAAATCTTAAATACTATGGCCGTGGTCCATGGGAGAACTACGCAGATAGAAACGAGTCGGCATTCTTAGGCCTCTATGAGCAGTCTACCAACGAGCAACTCTTCCCCTACGTACGACCACAAGAGTCTGGCAATAAGAGCGATGTGCGCTGGTTGGAGCTCACCAACAACGAGGGTATAGGCATCCGCGTGGAGGGTCTGCAACCACTTAACATCAGTGCCATGCCATACCGCTCGGAGGACCTCGACGCGGGTCTTGGCACAAAGAAGCAGATGCACTACTCCGACATAGAGCCTCGCCGCGAGGTGGTATTACACGTGGACCTCAAGCAGCGCGGCTTGGGCGGTGACACCTCATGGGGTGCTACGCCACACGACGAGTATCGCATGCTCGACGACAGCTACTCGTATGGCTATATCATCAGCCCGATAAACAGATAACAGATGAAAGATGGGTGTTGTCACTATCAGCCATTACCAAACATAAGTTTGCTCGGTGATGCGGGTATACAAAAGTATACCCGTGATGAGAGAATGCATCAGCTGAAATAGTAGACTTGTCAAACTACATCTTTTTATTCAACATATATACAACGTGGAGGTGACTAAAAAGTTAATTAGTCACCTCCACGTTGTTATGAGAGTGAATAGAAAAGTTTAGCGTCTTTTCTCGGTTCACGCTTGGTGAATATTCTGACGACAGGTTGCACTTTTGCAGTACAGCCTATTGGCATGATAACTCATTAGCGGTAGCAGATGATGTCTTATCTCAAAAAAACGGGTACTATCTAATAGCAACCATATTGAGTATCGACTGTTCAGCCGCCTTACGCACATCTTCATCAAGGATTACCTCAGGAGACTCCTGTTCAAGGCATGATAGGATATTCTCCAAGGTCACCATCTTCATATAGTGGCACTCGTTGCAGCCACCCTCAGAGCCTATGGTAGGTGCAGGAATAAATCGCTTTGCGGGGAGGCGTCGCTCCAGCTCAACAAGGATGCCCGACTCCGTAACCACAATAAACTCCTCGGCATTCGACTCTTTGCAGTAGTCCAAGATGCCAGCCGTTGAGCCAACATAGTCAGCAATCTTCACAATTTCGGCCTTACATTCGGGATGCACGACGACCTTAGCCTCAGGATGCTCTGCCCTGAGTCTAAGAATACCCTCCAACGAGAACTCCTCGTGTACCAAGCACGCTCCATCCCAGATGACCATATTATCTCTACCCGTTATTTTTTGGATATACGATCCGAGATTACGGTCGGGAGCGAAGATGATTGGCTGCTCACGAGGTATGCTCTCAACGACCTTCAGTGCATTTGTCGAGGTACAACACACATCTGTCAAGGCCTTTACGCCCACCGATGTATTGACATACGAGACCACCTTATGTTCAGGGTACTGTCTCTTCAAGCGAGCCAATGCCTCTGCCTCGCACGACTCGGCTAATGAGCACCCTGCCTCAGGAACGGGGATTAGCACCTTTTTGTTGGGCGACAACACCTTTGCCGTCTCTGCCATAAAGTTTACACCTGCAAAGAGAATAATAGAGGCGTCAATGTCACGAGCCTTGACCGACAGCGCAAGCGAGTCTCCCAAGAAGTCCGCAATCTCCTGCACATCCTTTGTCGTGTAGTAGTGTGCCAAGATAACGGCACTCTTCTCCCTTTTAAGCTGCTCAATACGGTTTCTAATCTCCTGCTTTGTCATAGGGTTAAATGTTAATTACTCAACCTGAATATTCATACTGATGTCCATACCTTTAACAGTATGGGTGAGTGCACCGACACTGATGTAATCGACACCCGTTGCTGCCACCTCTTTTAGACGAGGGATGCTCATATTGCCCGAAGCCTCGGTCTTGATACCCTTGCCTGCGGCGTTAATAATTCGAACGGCCTCGGCCATAGCCTGGTTATCCATATTGTCGAGCATGATGATGTCTGCGCCAGCGTTGATAGCCTGGTGTACCTCGTCGATATTTGTTGTCTCGACCTCTACCTTGATACCCTCGCTAATTCGAGCACGCACCTGCTCAACAGCCTTTGCTATACCACCAGCCATCTTAATATGGTTGTCCTTAATCATCGCCATATCGTACAATCCCATGCGATGGTTTGTGCCACCGCCGTGCTTTACGGCCATCTTGTCCAAAACACGGAGGCCTGGCGCTGTCTTGCGAGTGTCGAGAAGCTCGGTGTGTGTACCTTCCAACTCCTTAACATATTTTGCAGTCTCGGTAGCGATGCCACACATACGCTGGAAGATGTTGAGCGACAGACGCTCACCACGCAACAAAGTTGGGTACGTTGCCTCAATCTTTAATATCACATCACCTTTTTTTACAGCATCACCATCCTTGAAGTATGGCGTAAACACAACATCGCTCTGAAAGCGATCGTAGACCATCTTCACAATCTCCAAACCAGAAATCACACCATCCTGCTTGGCGGTCATCGTGGCTACGCCATTCGTCGTAGTTGGGATGATTGACTCGGTGGTGATATCACCTGTGTTGATATCCTCCTCAATGCCGAGGTCGAGGAGTTTGTCAATTAAATTCTTATACTGCATATCTCTTAAAAATTAAAATAATTACTATTGACTGGTGCTGTGCCAATCTCCTCACCAGAGCGTTGTACAGAGTGTACTGCAAATGCCTCATCGGAACATGGATAATCCTCACGATAGTGTCCGCCACGACTCTCTTTGCGCATCAAAGCCGGAGACATAATCAGACGAGCAACACACAGAAGGCGTCTTGCCGCCTCAATGTAATACTCACAGCGAGCTCCATCACCATATTTTGCCTCTATGTTATCAACCTCGCATTCGAGTTGGGCAATCTGTTGTAGCCCCTCTTTAAGACCTTCATCGCTACGAATTATACCTGCGTATTGATTCATAATCTCAGAGACACGACTCTTCAACTTAGCATACATATTAGCGTTATTCTCATCACACTGGTAGTGGGGCTCAAACGTTGGGGCGTTTGCGATATCGCCCTCCTTTACGCTATCCTCAATGGCTCTATTCGCAAAGACTAAGCACTCTATGAGGGAGTTTGATGCCAGACGATTTGCACCCATAATTCCTGTTGCGGCGACCTCTCCACACACATATAAGTGCTTAATATCGGTACGACCGCTATCATTGGATAACACACCACCAACCGAGTAGTGTGCAGCGGGTGCCACAGGAATCTCCTGTGTAAGGTCGTAGCCACACTCCTTGCACTTTGCATATATAGCCGGGAAGCGTTTAAGTATCATTTCACGGTCGAGATGTTTTAGCGATAGTATGACAAAAGGCCTACCATCTATCTGCATCTGCTTGAATATTGAGCGTGCGACAATATCGCGTGGTGCCAGCTCTGCCAACTCGTGGATGGGCACCATAAAGCGTCTACCCCCCTTATCCAACAGATGTGCTCGCTCACCACGCACAGCCTCGCTTATGAGAAAAGCTTGCGACGACTCTTTGCGATATAATCCAGATGGGTGGAATTGTATGAACTCCATATCCATGATACGACATCCAGCCTTATACGCTATGGCTAAGCCATCGCCGATGGTTGAGAGAGGATTAGTGGTACGGGAGTATATGGCTGAGGCACCACCAGAGGTAAGGAAGACGTGGTTTGCATAAATGATGGCCTCGTTACCTGTATCCTCGGATAATAGGGCTGGATTCTCGCTCCAACATCTAACACCATAACATACCCCATTATCAACTAAGAGATCGAGAAGCGAGGTATTCTCAAATATTGTGATGTTTTCTTGAGACTCTACCTTGGATATTACAAACTCTGTTATCCAACGCCCAGTAGAATCTCCACCCGCGTGCAAGATTCGACGTTTGTGGTGGCCACCCTCAAGCCCCAATGCCAACGAGCCATTCTCGGTATCAAACCTCATATTGTTGGCTATAATCTCTCGTATTCGTGCAGGTCCCTCATTAACAAGGATGTCTACCGATCTCTCCTCACATAGTCCTCGACCTGCAATTAGCGTATCCGATTTGTGAATCTCGGGGGCATCATCATCCGATGTTACCGCAGCAATACCTCCTTGCGCATTATAAGAGTTACTCTCACGAACAAGGGATTTTGTAATGACAGCGACACTACCCTTCAAAGAGGCCTTCCAAGCCGCATATAAACCTGCAAGTCCACTACCTACAATTATGTAATCGAACTTCATTATTTTTAGATTATTTTACCACAAACAAACTTAAAAATCGCGACGGAGACATAATTTTAGATACATCTTAAACAACCAAACAGAAGATACGCTAATATGTTAGCATATATTCGTCAATAACGCCACACATGAATTAAAAATAAATATATGACAAAAATAGTAAAAAATTATTTAACAAACGAATAATTTGCAAGCAATTTGTAGAACAAATCAAATAGCTTGTATACAGATTATTTCAAGCACAAACCAAGATAACAATTCCGAAATAGGCCAATATTACTACTCTACCATCAGCAACGACGAGTCGCCATAGCTCAAAAAGCGGAAGTCGTGCTCAAGGGCGTAGTCGTAGATACGGTGCCAGTCGTCACCCACATAGGCGCTAACCAAGAGCAGCAGCGTTGACTTTGGCTGATGGAAGTTCGTTACGATATATCGCACCACACGGAAACGATAGCCCAAAGGTGTAATCATAATCTGCGTTGCCGCCTTTAGCTGCTCGATATCGTTGGTCTCCATATACTCGCGAAGCGTAGTGAGGACAGCCTTACCATCGAAACTCTCCTCTATATCATAGAGTTCCCACTGCCCCACTACACGCTCCGTATCGGGTGTTCCCGACTGGCGGATACGCCATGCAAGGGCTGCAAGCGACTCAAGGGTACGCACCGACGTTGTACCAACGGCAACAATACGGCCATACGACTGCTCAAGATGCTCGATGGTAGCGCGCGTTATCGAGAAGTGCTCGGTATGCATAGGGTGCTCGGCGGCATTCTCCGCCTTAACAGGGAGGAACGTGCCAGCACCAACGTGGAGTGTTACGCCCTCGAAGCCAAAGCCTCTATCGCGCATCGACGCCATAAGCTCCTCGGTGAAGTGTAGACCTGCCGTGGGGGCTGCCACAGAGCCTTCGTAGCGTGCATAGACGGTCTGGTAGCGCGTATTATCTATATCCTCGCTATCGCGGTTGAGATATGGCGGGATGGGTATACGGCCAAGCGTCTCCAACAACTCGCCAAAGGTGCAATCTGCCGACCAGCGGAAGCGCACGATATGCTCACGCGTGCCACGCTCGACAATCTCGGCGCGCAGGCTATGCTCCGTGCCCTCATGCTCGAAGTGTATGGTCACCTCGCCCTCCTTCCACTTCTTGAGGTTACCCACAATGCAGCTCCACTCCGACGTCTCGCGTTGCTGGAAGGCGCGCTCATAGTCGGCAGGGGCGTGAGGCTCAAGGCAGAAGACCTCGATACGCGCTCCCGACTCCTTGTGCATAACGAGTCGCGCGCGTACGACACGCGTATTATTAAATACGAGTAGCGCGCCCTCGGGGAGGTAGGAGGCTATATCGCGAAAGTATGCCTCGTCAATCGAGCCATTGCGATATACGAGGAGTTTAGAGCTTGAACGCTCCGCAAGTGGGAACTTCGCTATTCGCTCATCAGGAAGGTCATAATTAAAATCCTCTATGTCTATATGTCGCTGCATACGCTACTTAATATCAAAGTTTAGAAGCACCTTGTCGCCAATCGCCACCTTGTAGTTATCGCCAATCTTTACCTCAAACTGCTTTGGCGCACCCAAGTATATAAGGTCACCTATACGCAGTGTCATACACTCCGAGAGGCGGCTGACTACCCTATCGACGCTAAATGCCATATCCGCGATGTTTATGCGTGCACGCACCTCGTCGTTAATCATGAAGGTAGCACCCTCAAGCATGGCATCGCGCGAGAGCATATCGAGCGACAGTGCCGACGAGTGGTCGAAGCCCACAGCCTCATCCCAGGGCATACCCATACAGCGCGCCTCATCGAGCACATCTATCTGTGTGAAGCTGACACCAGCCATGACTGCATCTATGCAGCGTGAGGCAAAGCGTTCACCTACACATTTGGCAAGGCGCGAGGTGCGCAAGACGATGTGTGGCTCGGCCACGACACGACCTACGCCCTCAGGCACATAGAAGGCGTCGTTGTTACGCAGTAGCGCCGTGTCGGCTTTAAGATAGTAGCGTGGCACACCATCTGTGGCGTTATAGCTATTTATAATATGTATCAGTTTCATCGTTTGAGTGATTTTACAATATCCTCGGCAAAACGCTCGCTGGCACCGGCGCTGCCCATCATCACGCGTAGCTCATCGAAATCGCGTAGCATAGCCTCACGCTTCGACCCCCCCTTGAGTATCGCCTCCACCTCGGCACACGACTCCTTCATGTCGAGCTTCGCACGTACAATCTCGCGTACCGCCTCGCGGTTAAGGTTGATGTTGACGAGCGATATGTATGGTATCTTCAAGAAGTAGGGCTTCAGCTTCTCATAGAGCCATGGCACACGGTATAGTACCACTTCAGGGATGCCCATGAGCGCCGTTTCGAGTGTCGCCGTGCCCGACGTTACGATGGCAGCCTCCGACATGGCAAGTGTTAGCTGTGTCTTATCACATACATAGTGTACGTTGGTTCCTCCCTCAACATTTATATAGCGGTCATACACCGCGCGGTCTATCCAGCCTACTGCCGTCACGACAAACTGGTATGCGGGGAAGCATCGTGCTATGTCGACCATAAGTGGCAGATTGGCCTTAATCTCCGAAACACGGCTACCGGCAAGCAGTGCCACGATAGGCCTGCTGTCAAGGCCGTTCTCCGCGATAAAGCTCTCACGCGAAGGCAACGCAGCACTACGTTCGGCAATATCATCGACCAGTGGGTTACCGCAGAATATAGGCTCAATGCCCTTGCCACGGAAGTACTCCGTCTCGAAGGGGAAGATGGTATATAGGCGGTCGACATCCTTACGTAGGCGCTTCACGCGGCGCTCCTTCCATGCCCACACCTTGGGGGCTATATAGTAGTATACCTTGATACTGCGACTCTTCGCCCACTTGGCGATACGGAAGTTGAAGGCTGGGTAGTCGATGAGTATCACGACATCGGGGCGGAAGCTCTCAATATCGCGCTTCACGTCGGCAATCTGTCGAAAGATGGTGCGTAGGTTACACGCCACCTGTACAAAGCCGAAGAAGGACATCTGCTTATA
Source organism: Rikenellaceae bacterium (assembly GCA_015059955.1). Taxonomy (GTDB): domain Bacteria; phylum Bacteroidota; class Bacteroidia; order Bacteroidales; family Rikenellaceae; genus Alistipes. The sequence goes on along the minus strand of SUZK01000001.1, from coordinate 380,534 downwards.
GTGGTAGAGCATACCCTCCTTACCCCCTATCTCTGCCATGCGGTCACCACCACAGAAGCGAAACTCGGCAGCACCGTCGTGATGACGTATGCCACGCATAAGCTTGCTGCCGTGCAAGTCGCCCGAGGGCTCACCCGATATAACGTAGTACCTCATTATCGTTTAGTTTTGGTACAAAGATACACTTTTATTTCGAAGTATGGGCCATATTAGCCATAGTTTATCACTACTTCGTGCGTTCCCTCACGCGATACGCCGCAGGCGACATGCCCACCACACGTGCGAAGTACTTACCAAAGAAGGACTGCGACGGGAAGTTAAGGTCGTAGGCTATCTGCTTTATGGTGCGCTCGGTGGATGTTAGCTGCGTGATGGCATCGAGCGTCACATACTTCTCAATCCACTCGACAGCGCTCTTACCACTCGACGCCTTGACTACCGTAGATAGATACTTAGGCGTGAGTCCCATCTTCTCGGCATAGAACGCCAAATCGCGATGCTCACGATAGTTGGCCTCGACAAGGCGAACGAAGTCCGATGTTATATCTGTCTGGCGCGTCTGGCTCTTATCGCCACGCTGCTGGTCGTGCAGAAAGTAACCCATACCTAAGAAGAATGCGCGCGTAATAAGGCGCAACACCTCCAAACGATGGGGGTGCTCCTCGATAGGTATGATATTCATACACATCGTCAAGTAGCCCTCCAACGCCTGTCGCGCACGCTCCTCAAGGAGTATATATGGGTGCTCCGTAACGATGTTGCGCAAATCGAAGGTATTGCCTATGCTAAGGCTCTCGGTGAAGTGCTCCGACATAAGGACATATGTAGCACGGAAGTCCTCCGAGATGTCGACCATCTCGGTAATCTGACCGGGCAGAACGATGAAGAAGCCACCAGGCTCAAGGTCATAGGTCTTGGCATTGACACGCCCACGGCCCCTACCCGCCTGGCAGTACACCGCTGCCACAAGAGGTGAGCGGTAGGGATGGTTCGGTAGGATGTCGAACGAGGGGTTGTCGATAATGCTTAACTCATCATCTACACTATACGCCACACCACTATGTCCGCTACTTATATAGCCACTAATTGTCTTTGCTAATGTTGTACCCATTGGACTAATATTCTTATTTATTTGGACTAATACGCCTATTACTCCACAAAGATACAATATATTTATCATATTTTCGCTATCAATAGGAATATTATTCCAAACAATAGGAACATCGGCCCTTTATTGGCATCCATAACCGCCCTACCTTTGCACCCAGAAGTGAAACATCAAGTTCAAAGAGGCGTAACCGACACTTCGCTACAACAAGGCAATGATGTGTGCGCACAATAATGCGTGAGGAACAAATAAATATATAACATTGATATTATGGAACAGAAGAGAAAGAAGGGCGGCCTCAAGCGAGGCGTTGTTAAGACCTACATGGCTATTGAGAGTGGCGTTGTAGGCAGTTACAAGGCAATTGAGAATGGTGTTGTTGGCGGATATAAGGCCATCGAGAATGCTACGGTTGGCGCCTACAAATCTATCGAGGACACCGCGGTAAACATGGGTAAGAGCCTCGTCGAGGAGTACAACAAGTAGAAGAGCGAGAAGAGTGAAAAGAAAAAGTAGCCCGCGGGCTACTTTTTTTTTAGTTTCCAGTGACACCATCACCACCACATTTCTGACATATTCCTGTTCCGTGACATGTTTGACACTGGCAAACAGGTGTACTGGCGCTATATATAATGCCTTTGCCTCCACACCTATAACATAAGCCTGACTTGTTACATGAATGACAAATATTGACCGTTTTGGGTTTTCCTTGGAAATTAATATTACCAGTGTTTTTCTTCTCCTCTTCACCACCACATGAGCATAGCGAGATAGTGCATAATGCAACAATAAGTAATAGAGCCGTTCTTCTTAAGTTTTTCATTGTTGTATAGATTAAAAGTTAGAATTGTTGCCCCATAATGATTAATGATTACGCACAAAAAAAAGCGCGGGACAATTAGTATACTCCATTCTCAGGGTGTTTGGCGTAACCCAATCAGCAGAATAACCAAAAGCCCGCGCCGATAAACGGCACGAGCATCTTTGCAAAATTCCTGCTGATTTCAATTAGTCGCCAAACTTTTGAGAATACAGAATGTTGCTAAAACGCTTTTCCAATATGTCTAAATTGTGCGTATTAATTCTATACGCAATGCTTCATAGGCAATAAATATTTTCTTATACAATTACTTCTCTATAAGGTCGGGGCGGAGGGCCTTGGTGCGGCTCCATGCCTGCTCGTCCTGCCACTTCTCAATCTCGGCGAAGTTGCCCGAGAGTAACACATCGGGAACCTTCCAGCCATTAAACTCCGCAGGGCGGGTATATACTGGTGGCGCAAGCAGGTTATCCTGGAAGCAGTCGGTAAGTGCCGAGGCCTCATCGCCAATAGCGCCAGGGATAATTCTTACGACCGAGTCGGCGATGACACACGCTGCAAGCTCACCTCCCGTGAGCACATAGTCGCCAATCGATATCTCGCGTGTCACAAGGTGCTCGCGGATGCGGTAGTCGATACCCTTATAGTGGCCACAGAGGATGATGATATTCTTCATCAGCGAGAGGCGGTTGGCCTCGTGCTGGTTGTAGGTGATACCATCGGGCGAGGTGAAGATAATCTCGTCGTAGTCGCGCTCCGACTTCAGCTTCTCGATGCAACGATAGACAGGTTCAATCTTCATCACCATGCCCGCCTCACCACCAAAGGGGTAGTCGTCGACCGTGCGGCGCTTGTCGTCGGTGTAGTCGCGCAAGTTATGAACATATATCTCGGCGTGTCCCGACTCTTGGGCGCGCTTGAGTATCGACTCATTGAGAGGCGATGCCAACAACTCGGGGACAACCGTAATAATATCTATACGCATATACTATCCTTTGTAGTTAACCTCGTTATTAATAACCTCGACGATGAATGGGTTGTAGAGCGTCTCATGGCCAATGGTCGAGCTATCCTCGTGACCTGGGTAGATTGTAACATCGTCACCCAGAGGCACTATCTGCTCCAATATAGAGCGCATAATCCACGAGTAGTCGCCACCAGGCAGGTCGGTACGGCCGATGCTCTCCCTAAATAGCGTATCGCCCGTGAAGAGCACCTTCGATGCCTCATCGAACAATACCACATGACCAGGGGTATGGCCAGGGGTCTTGATAACACGTAGCGTTGTGTTGCCAAACGAGATACTCTCCAACGTATCCAAGTCGATATCAATATCGGGCACAGCGTTACACTTAAGGCCGTAGACCATGCCACCCGACGTGCTGTCGATAAGGAATTTATCCTTCGTCGAGCAGGCGAACTTTGCGTTGTACGTCTTCGTGAGCCACTCTACACCCTGCGTATGGTCGAAGTGGCCGTGCGTATTTACTGCCATCACGGGTTTCAGCGCGTGCGCCTCGATAAACTCCTTAAGAATCCTATTCTCGCCAGCCTGCATATTGCCAGCATCAACGATTATACACTCCTTCGTTTCATCCCACACAACATAGGTATTCTCGCGGAAGGGGTTGAAAACAAGACGTTTTATCTCCATATTCGAAGTTTTAAATTACAACATTTTACTCTATGACGGCCTTAAGCGTTACATGCTTAACACCGCTACGCGACGTCGAGTAGACCTTCAGCACACGATAGAACGTGCCATCGGGGGCCTTTGCTGGGTCCATGGTCACCACTATCGAGCCACGCTCGCCAGGCATCACCTTCTTGCGGTCGCACTGCACCGTGGTACACGCACAGCTTGTCTGCACCTCGGTAACGACCAAAGGCAGGTCACCCGTATTGGTATAGGCCAAGCGCAATACCTGCGGGTCGTCATCCTGCGATAGTGTGCCGAGGTCGATAACACTCGACGAGAATGTTATCTCGGCACCCTCGGGCTTCTGTGCCGAGAGCGTCGTCGAGGCACACAGCGCAACAACACTCAAAATAAGATAGCGAAACATAGCCATACTAAACTGGTTTAGTTTGTGATGTTAAAATCATAGGTAATGGTTCCAACGGTCTCACCATCACTGGGATTAAACATAGTCTTTTGGATGTCTAATGCAGCATCTTTTGCCAATTTACGGAGTTTTTCGCTATCATTTGCTGCTCCTAATATTGTAGGTTCAGCATTTATCACTCTACCATCTGGAGCTACCGTCACTCGCAAAACGACAATACCCTCCTCATCGTAGTCCTTCTCTGGCTCTCCGAGTGGTCTTGCGAGTCCTCTATTTCGAAGACCCTCGCTAAGTCTATTATCACCCTCCGAGTCGGAACCACCACTATCGCCACTATCCTTTTTGGTATCACTCTGCGCGGCATTGCTACATGTACTCACCGCGTCGGTGGCAGTAGTACCAACAACATCGGCAACAAAAAGGGCTTTATCCATTACCTGAGGCTGCACATTTTCGGTCACCTTATCCTCGCCCTTAGAGGCCTGGCTCTTAGGCTCAGGTGACTCCTTGGGCTGATGTACGGTCTGTCTATCCTTAGCGGTCACATCACCGATAGGCCTATTCTCGATAGGCTTCTTCTCCTCATCGGCCTTATCCTCGGGTGGTGCTACTACCTCAACAACAGCGCTAACTATGCTACGCTCCGAGGGTATCACCGTGATGCTAATAAAGCATGCAACGATGACAAAGAGAGCCAGCACCACCAACGTAGTTATTGCGGCATAACGCTTCGTGCTATTATCATTCGGATTGTAGTACTCCATTGCTAAGCCTCCTTGGTTGCAAGAACCAACTTATACTTATCCTCCTTTTTATTGTCGGTGACATAGAGCTTATTCAGCTCCTGTATCATAGAAGCCACTTCGACAAAGCTCTGCACCGTAGTCTTGTCGCGGTCGCAGAATAGCGTCACATACATCGTCTTTGACTCCTTAGTCTGGATATCCGAGTTCCTATAATATGCCTCGAGAGCATCGCGCAACTCGCTGATAGTACTATACTCCGTATTGTTCAGCATATATTTGTAGCTACCTGCCTCACCGACGATGGTAATAGCAGCCGTCGAGCTATCAGACTCGCCATCGGCATCAGACGTAGGTAGTGTCACCTGCAACGTCTGGATGGGGTTGATAAGCGTGGTTGCCAAGACGAAGAAGACCAACAACAAAAATACAAGGTCGGTCATCGACGACGACGAAAACGACGCGCTCACCTTAGACCCACTTCTACTTCTCTTAATTGCCATAGGTCACACTATTTTTGTACTGGTTGGTTCAAGATATCCATAAACGCGATGGTTGTAGCCTCCATACGGAAGATAAGCTTCTCGATACGTGCCACAAGGTAGTTATGTGCGAAGTATGCTGGGATACCTACGATAAGACCACCTACGGTAGTTACCATCGCTGTGTACATACCTCCCGACAACTCACTAATCTGAATACCACCTGTCTGGTTAGCAGACATATTGATAAACACCTGAACCATACCGATTACCGTACCCAAGAAACCAATCATAGGGGCACCACCAGAGATAGATGCCAACCATGGGAGACCTGTCTCGAGCTTCGCCACCTCAACATTTGCGACATTCTCGATGGTAGTCTGGATATCGCCCATAGGACGACCGATACGCTCGATACCCTTCTCAATCATACGTGCGATAGGCGAGTCGGTACGACGGCACAGGTCGATAGCCGCATCGATGTTACCCTCAGATATATGGTCGCGTATACGGTTCATAAAGTCAGAGTCTATCTGCGTAGCCTTGCGAATGGCCAAGAAGCGCTCCACAAAGATGAATATCATCACACATGCCAAAAGCACCAACACCCACATCAAGAAACCACCAGCCTTGAACAGCTGCCAGAAGCTCATTGACACGACCTCAGGAGCATCATTCTCTGAAGTATCATTGTCACTAACCTCATTATCCTTAGTTAGCTCCGTCGGAACAGAGTTCTGCATAGTATCTTGTGTGACCTCTTGAGCCATCACCGTGGTGGGTGCTACAAGTGCAAGTAGCACAAAACCAAAACAAATTGTTACGATTTTCTTCATAGTATTTTAACGTTTTTAATTAATGATTCTCGCATCTAAAATTTACTCCCTCATCGCCGCATACTATAACGTCTATTTCGTGTTTATAGTATCAAACAGAGGGACCTCAAACTCCTCATTATCGACATCCAACACCTCGGGAACCTCGATGGCACCCTCAACCTTTGTACTTGTCGTGCTCCGGTCATCACACCTCTTGCGTCTGCGCTCACGCGCCTCAGCCCTTCGCATCTGACGCTCCTGACGACGTTGCTTGCGCGCCTCACTCGAGAAGCGCTGCTTGAGACTCTGCCACAAATCACCAAAGGTATTGAAGCTCTCGCTATAATATACGCCCAAGCCAGCCTCCTGCATACCCTGGTTCTCACCATAGCGGTCGATAGTCTGCGTAAAGCCCTTCAAGCGGAAAGCACCATCACTATCAATAAGCCACGTAATGAAGGCCTCGCCGACGAAGTTCGAGGCACGCTCGGTAGCTTGTAGCGACTCATCCGACAGATAGCCACCCTCAACCTCAACAATAAGGCGGTCGTTAAGCCAGCTCTTCGAGAAGCCGAAGTCGACCTCATCGCCCGTGAAGTCGGTACGTGGACGATAGCGGAAGATAACATTATAGTTATCACCCGAGAGCCAGTTGCTCAGCTGATTTGACAACATCTCGAAGCCCGTAGTTGCCGAGAGCGAAGCACCCATAGCACCCGTATCCTCCGGTGCGAAGGTGTTGGCAGCAAGAAGCCAGAACATCTGCGTAGCAATGGCCTGTTGATCGGTGAGTGTCGAGTTGATGACAGTTTGTATCTCGGGTGCCACGTTAGGCACCTGAACATCGAAGGTCACCGTAGGCTCCATCATGTCGTCGGTAAGCTTAATGTAGCAATCCACAGGCACGGCACGCGACGTGTCGATACCCTGCAACGAACCACCGATAAGTGGTTTAAGCGATGCCTTGGTTTGGTATACTGCGTCGATATTTAGCTTTGCGGCCATAGGGTCGCCATTCCACGATACTGTCGAGCCAGGCTCCACCTTGAAGTACTTATGCCATATATTCTGCAACGTGAAGAGGTAGTCACCCTCGTTGATAGTATATGTACCTCGCATCTCCAAGATGTTAGCCTTGGGAACGTAGTGCAGCGACAGCTGACCAGAGCCAGTACCCTCGATGACATCGCCCAGTGTTGGGTCTATGACTAACTCCATCTTTACGTTTGGCTGCACGTTCATAGTCATATCTATATCCATCACACTGCCTATGTTGTTCGCCGTACGCTGACGTCGCGCATGGGCCATCATACGGCGTGTGAGGAAGGCCGTGGTATCGGGAGCGATATCCTGTTCAGGCTTCTTGAAGGTCACGAAATCGGCATACGAGACATTCTCCTTACCCATCAACGGCATGAAGAACTGCGAGTCATCGGCACTCGTGGCGTCGATATTCATCTTTATACCACGCTTATCGCCCTTGAACGAAGCGACACCCGAGGCATGTATATGGCCATAGAAGAGGTCGTTATCCTTGGCCTTGGTGTCGAGCACAAGCATATCCTTGGCATCCACCGATATGTCGTACGTCACGTTCGACAGATGCTCCAAGCTGAGGTCCATATGGTAGTGGCCCTCGTGACCCTCAGCATCATAGAGCTTGATGCCATCGGCATAGATATGGTTATCTTTTACTCGCAACTCACCATATGGTGCCGAGTAGCGCGTCTTCGTAAAGTCTACCGTGACGCCAATATCGCGAACACGAGCGCTACCATTGAGCTTAGCCATACGCCCCTTACCCTCGATACGCACATCTATATCGCCCGTACCCTCGATGTCGGACACGATGCCGCGCAGGAAGGGCTGTATAAGTTCCAACTTGAGGCGATTCATCTTTGCCGAGGCGAGGTAGCGATTACCCACAGGCTGATAGTAGCCCCTTACGGATGTATCCTGCGTGATGCGGTCGATGATATAGACGCGGGCTCTATTCTGCGCAAAGTCCCAGTCGGAGGTGACCCTCTGTGGTGGCGCAAGCAGGCCATTCACACGTACGCTATCAAGCTCGATGTTTGCCTCAATCTCAGGGTTGCTAAGTGCCGACTTGACAATAGCATAGCCATTCGACCTACCATCGACCTCATACCCCCAGCGGCTCACAAGAGCTGTTAGTGGCGATATATTAAAGTTGTTGAGCGTAAGTGTCAGCTTATCCTCGCGCGACTTCGAAGCCACGCCATCAACAACGAGCTCCTGGCCAGGATGCGTAATACGAAGATGATCAACACTGATACGCGACGACGATATATTGATACCACCGCGCGACGATAGGCGCCACTGCACGCTATCGTTAGTAAAGTGCGATGGGGTGATGTCGAGATGCATGCCACGGCGCTTGGTCAGTTCATCGCGGCTGAAGTTAGCCCTTAAGCCAAGCATACCCGACGCCTTGCCGTCATCACTGGCAAATCCTGCACGTAGCGATGCCCTGTTCTCTCGTGCACCGCCCGTAACATTAAACTTAGGCATGAAGGGGCGCGAACCAAGATAGATGCACGACGACTCCAACCACAGAGACAACGAATCCTTTTGTTTTTTCTCAATGTTAAACGAGGCATTTGCCATAATGACACCACGATACTCCAAGGTCTCGGAGCCACCATTCAATATCATCATATTGCTATTAGGGCTAAAAGCCAACGACGCCTGCGTATCGGGTGCTACGAGCAGACTCGGCGCGATGGCATCCAAGAGCTCGTTAATCTTATCGCCCACAGCCACCTTAAGCATCGTCACATCGTTCTCATACTCGGTATTTAGTGCGCGCTTCTCCGCCTTGTCGTCATACAACAGCGGGATGTAGGTCATCACAAAATTATAGATATAGCTATATGCATCGCTATACTTCAAGTAGCTCTGGTACTGAACATTGAGGAACTCTGACTGGAGCATCGCGGCACGCAAGCCCTCATCACCATACATCGAGAAGTCTATCCTATCGGTAGCGATGGTGCCATTAGGATAGTTATATTCGGCATCGGCGATACTCAAACGACCCACAAGGTCATCTATATTACGGCCCTCAGCCTCGGCACCGATGCTCATAGATATTGTCGATATAGAGTCACGCTTATTTATGCCTAAGGCTCGGAGGTCGGCATGGGCGAGATTGAGCTCCATCAAGTATGTAGGACGCTCGAGTGTGAGGTCCATAGCGCCATCAAAGGCGAAGTTTAGAGCCTCGTCGTTAGAGACTACCTTAGCCCAGCAGTTGCCACGGTCATACTCGCCATCGACACTTATATCATCGAAGCAGTTTGCACCATACTCCACCTTCGCTATCTCGGCCGTCGCCTTAGCGTATATGCTCTCACCGATGCTTGTCTCACCGACAACAGAGACATCCACGCGACCTAACTTAGGGATATTCAGCACGCGGCCCACATTGAGATTGCGTGTAGCGACATCGCCCTTGACATCGACGCTACCGCTCGTATGACGGCGTATCTTAACATTGGCATCGACACCACCGACACCCGAACGCACATCGCCATCTACATGGAAATCAACCAACGTACCATCGTAACTACCCTTGACATCTACCCAGTTGACGCCTCTCACTATATCCTGCACCTTCGCAGGGAGTTCGCGACGAGACACCTCCTTGGCTAAATAGGTGGCATCGGCAGCCGTAACAAACGACTCTGCAATATCGACATCGTAGTAGGCGTTGCGCCAGTCGGGGAGTCCCGTGATATGTGCATCAGCCACAAGGCGGCTATCATTACCCAGCGACACACCGCCTATCTCGGCAGTAAAGTCGCGCACATAGCCTTCGAACCTACCACTAACATCCCTTAGCTCGACATCCCACTCGCGTAGGCCAGGGGCAAAATAGGCAATATCCGAGGAGTGTATTGTGGCATTAGTGATATCGCCACGCATCTTCACCGAGTCGATGTAATATTTGTACTGTCGCCAATCTCGGCCATTGATTGTTATGCGCGGCATATTCAACGACGAGCGAGCAGTCGAAGCGTCGAGATCGGTAAACTCGATGAGTCCCCTGTCGACGAATATACCAGCTGTTAGGTCATTGAGCACGAAGCCACTCTTCTCGGCCGCCGACATATTATACACATCGCAGCTCACAGCGCCACGCACCAACGCGAAGTTACGAACAAGACCATTGATATTGCGTATATCCATATCGCCATAGTCCACACCATAGACTGGGTTGCGATGTTCAAGACGCTCGTAGGTAAACTGAAGATTGCGAACCTTTATCTTGTCGATGTATAGTCGAAAGTCACTCTTACCCTCCTTCTTGGTCAAGAACTGCACAATAGGACGGATATTCAACTCACCCGACTCCATCTCGCGGAGGTGTAGCTCACCATCGCTAAGCTCAGCATCCTCGAGCACAAGGCCCGTATTCTTAATGTCGAGACTCGCTATGCGCGCCTTAGCCTCACCCACATATAGTAGCGGCTGCTGCTCATGATCCTCGACATAGAAGCCTTGGAGTCGAACCTTAGAGAAGAGATCGAGGTCGACACGATCAATAGAGACCTTCGTGCCGAGTTTACCGCTCAGGAACTCGGTCGCCTTGTCGACAACGAAGTTCTGAATGGAGTCAACGCTGAGCAACAAAGTTACAGATATGGGCAAAAATATCGACAACAAAATGATGGTCGATAGCACCTTTGCCAATATTTTTATAACTTTGCGCATTGAAACCTCGATAATGGTTTTAAGAGTTTACAACAATTAACCTACAAAAGTAATCATTTTCTATTAAAATAGAAAAGATTTGCAAAAAAATTATTCCGATATGGATATTACAATATTGGGCATCGAATCTTCGTGTGACGACACCTCGGCTGCGGTAATCAGAAATCGCACCCTGCTTTCCAATGTAATTGCCTCACAGGCAGTGCATCAGAAGTATGGCGGAGTAATTCCCGAGCTCGCCTCACGCGCCCATCAGCAGAATATTATCCCCGTGGTAGACACAGCACTCAAGGAGGCGGGCATAACCATCGACAAAGTCGATGCCATCGCCTTCACCCGCGGCCCAGGACTTCTCGGCTCGCTGCTTGTGGGTGTATCATTCGCCAAGGGACTATCTATTGCAAACAACATTCCGCTTGTCGAGGTCAACCACCTCCAGGGACATATCCTTTCTCACTTCGTAGATATGCCCGACCGCGAGTTGCCACACCCCGACTTCCCATTCCTCTGTCTTCTTGTAAGTGGTGGCCACACCCAGATTGTGCGCGTCGACTCACCTACCGAGATGGAGATTATTGGCACCACCATCGACGATGCCGCAGGTGAGGCATTCGACAAGTGCGCCAAGGTGATGGGACTACCCTACCCTGGAGGACCCGTCATAGATAGACTTGCCAAGGAGGGCGATAGCCAAGCCTTCAAGTTCGCGAAGCCACACGTAGAGGGTGAGTTCGACTACTCATTCTCAGGTCTTAAAACATCGTTCCTATACACGCTGCGCGACGCCGTTAAGGAGAACCCAAACTTCGTCGAGGAGAACAAAGCCGACCTCTGCGCATCGTTGCAACGCACCATTATAGAGATTCTTCTCGACAAGGTCATCAAAGCCTCTAAGGCTACGGGTATCAAGGATATAGCCATCGCCGGTGGTGTTTCGGCCAACTCGGGACTTCGCAATGCGATAGCCGAGGCGGGCAAGCGTCGTGGATGGCGCACATTCCTCCCCGAGTTGAAGTTTACGACCGACAACGCAGCGATGATTGCCACCGCCGGTTATTACCGCTATATGGCAGGTGAGTTGAGCAACCTCGAAGTGTCGCCAGTAGCGCGCCTCGAAGACCTACAAAAGTAGCCACCATGCAGCCCCACGACACTCCATACAACGACTATGGCTCAGCCATGCGACGTCGCCTTGGAGGTCGTGTACAGAAGCTTGCAATAGATGCCGCCATGGGATGCCCCAACCGCGATGGGAGGGTAGCTCATGGCGGCTGCACTTTTTGTCTTAACGAGGCATTTTCACCTGACTATTGTCGCACCACGCAGAGCATCACCGAACAGATAGAGAGAGGCATAGCATTTCATGCCGCACGCAGACGTTATGCCGAGTATTATATTGCTTATTTTCAATCGGGTAGCAATACATACGCACCAATAGAACTTCTTGAAAAGCTATACCAAGAGGCGCTACAACACCCCAAGATAGAAGGCCTAATCATAGGCACACGCCCCGACTGCATAAGTTCCGAAATACTCAACCTTTTGGAGCATTTATCCAAGAGCCACTATATCGCCATAGAGTATGGCATCGAGTCCACCTCGGACGCCACACTCAAGCATGTTAATCGCGGCCACACGTACGCCGACGCTGTGCATGCCGTAGAGCTCACAAAGACTCGTAACATCGAGGTAGGAGCACACTTTATACTCGGCTTACCAGGCGAGAGCCGCACACAGCTTATTGAGCAGACAGAGCTAATAAACTCGCTAAAACCCGACTTTATAAAGTTTCACCAGCTACAAATATATCGCTCAACGCCGATGGCCGAGGAGTGGTCGTCGCACCCCGAGCACTTTCTCTTCGGTGAGAGCTACACTATCGACGACTACATCGAGCTTATCATCGACATCCTACGTCGTCTCGACCCTGACATCGCCATCGAGCGTATTGCATCTACCGCACCACGCCACCTACTCCTACACTCGCCACTGGGAGGTATACGCATGGACGAGCTACGTAACCGTCTAATAAGTAAGATGCGTGTCGTGGGTGCACGTCAAGGGGATTTGCTTTTTCGATAAAAAATTGCTACATTTGTAGTCAGCAGAGTCGCAACAAATAAACTTATATCATATGAAACGTATAATCATCGCCCTCGCACTCCTCGCCATAGGAGTTGCGACAAGCGCCACAGCGCAGGATGCGCCACGACGCCACATCTATCTCAACCCCGATGCAGATATCGAGGAGCGTATTGAGGATGCCCTAAGCCGCATGACCCTCGACGAGAAGATTGCCATCATCCACGCACAGTCGAAGTTCTCGTCACCAGGCGTACCACGCCTCGGTATAGCCGAGATATGGTGCACCGATGGACCTCACGGCATACGCCCCGAGGTATTGTGGGATGAGTGGGAGCAGGCAAAGTGGACAAACGACTCGTGCATAGCATTCCCCGCCCTCACCTGTCTTGCAGCGACATGGAACCGCCAAGCCTCCGACCTCTACGGCGTGTCCATAGGCGAGGAGGCACGCTTCCGCGATAAGGATGTGCTTCTGGGCCCAGGTGTGAATATCTATCGCACTCCACTTTGTGGCCGCAATTTCGAGTATATGGGTGAGGACCCATACCTCGCAGCACAGATGGTCGTACCATATGTCAAGGGCGTTCAGCGCCAAGGCGTGGCAGCATGTGTGAAGCACTATGCCCTAAATAACGAGGAGCTACACCGCCACACGGTGGACGTCGAACTCTCGGATCGCGCCCTCTACGAAATATATCTACCCGCATTCAAGGCTGCCGTTATCGAGGGTGGAGCGTGGAGCATCATGGGCTCATACAACAAATATGATGGCACCTACGCCTGCCATAACGACCGACTAATCAACCACATACTCAAGGGCGAGTGGGGCTTCGATGGTGTTGTTATCTCGGACTGGGGTGGCACACACTCGACCATCGAGGCTATTCGCAACGGTCTTGACCTGGAATTTGGCTCGTGGACAGATGGTCTTACGGAGGGTGCAAGCAACGCCTACGATATGTACTACATGGCACAGCCATATAAGCGACTTATCGAGAGTGGCGAGGTGGGCACCGAGGAGCTTGACGACAAGGTGCGTCGCGTGCTACGCCTCACCTTCCGCACAGCGATGAACCCCTACAAGCCCTATGGCGCGATGTGCTCCGAGGAGCACTCAGCAGCAGCACGCCACATTGCCGAGGAGGGCATCGTGCTTCTCAAGAACGCAAGCAACAACCTCCCAATAGCCGCCGATGCCAAGCGCATCCTCGTCGTTGGCGAGAACGCCATCAAGATGATGACCGTGGGTGGTGGTAGCTCGTCGCTCAAGGTGAAGTATGAGGTATCGCCACTCGATGGTCTGCGCAACTACTACGGCGACCGCGCCGAGATCATCTACGCCCGCGGCTATGTTGGCGATGTTACGGGCGACTATAACGGCGTTGTGACGGGTCAAAATCTCGAAGATGACCGCACCTCTGAGGAGCTTATTGCCGAGGCTGTGGAGCTTGCCAAGGGCGCTGACCATGTGATATTTATCGGAGGCCTCAACAAGAGCGAGACACAGGACTGCGAGGGTGCTGACCGTACGCAGTATGGCCTACCCTACGCTCAGGATGAGGTTATCAAGGCATTAGCAGATGAGACTAAACATCTGACGATAGTCCTCGTATCGGGCAATGCTGTGGCTATGCCTTGGCTCAACGATGTTGAGTCTGTCGTACAGGCATGGTATCTCGGCTCGGAGTCGGGCAACGCCATTGCACGCGTGCTCTCGGGCGAGGTTAACCCCAGCGGTAAGTTACCATTCACCTTTGGTGTGAAGCTCGAGGACTACCCATCGCATAGTGGCAAATGCACCTTCCCCAACCCTGATAAGGCTGTCTATTATGAAGACATCTTTGTGGGCTACCGTGGCTTTGAGGAGCACAACATAAAACCCCTCTTCGCTTTTGGTCATGGTCTGAGCTACACCACGTTCAAATATAGCAATCTACGTCTATCATCTGATGTCTTCGGCAAGGATGAGACATTGCAGGCTACGCTCACGGTGACAAATACTGGCAAGCGCGCTGGCAAGGAGATTGTTCAGCTCTATATCGGAGACTGCGAGTCGCAGCAGCCACGCCCTAAAAAGGAGCTTAAAGACTTTGCCAAGATAGAGCTTCAACCAGGCGAGTCAAAGGATGTTACGTTTGATATCTCGGCAGATAAGCTATGCTACTATAGCAGCGAGGTCGGTGGCTGGGTGGTTGAGCCAGGAGAGTTCGTTTTGTATGTAGGTGCGTCGTCGGCCGATGTGCGCCTTACAAAGAGATTTGAGCTAAGATAGTTCGCAATAAAATAGCGTGGTGAGGCTGAATAACCTCATGACAAAGTCGGGATAACTAATTTACTTTTAGTCATCCCGATTTTTATCACTTTTGGACTAAAAACATTTGGTAAATTGCCATAAAATACATATCTTTGCGTGAAGATGTGGGTGCGTACGCACGCGAATACATGTACCAACGCGAGCGCACGAGATGGTGATTACGAGCTAACAGCCTATAGGTTAGCCAATTATAACAAGCAACGCATACAGTAAAACATACAACAACAAATAACTAACACAAAAAACGCTATGAAAAAGTTTTTATTCTTCCTTATGGGTATTGCGCTTTTAGGCGTATCGTGCCAGCAGGATGAAAACATCCACAACGCCACTAATGGCGACATGGTGGAGGTGAACATCGGTGTAGGCGTGCCAGAGTTGGCAACGCGTTCTGGCGAGACCGACATGAACAGTGGTCTTGGTGCCATCGACAACTTCTCAGCTGACGAGTGGGGCTTGTATGACGTTCGTTACATGCTCGAGATCTACGATGTAACCGACGGCTACGCAAACCTTGAGACCCCAATCAAGAAGCGCGAGATTAAGACTTACGACGAGTACCAGGAGACAATGTTTACGGTTCGTCTTGTTCCTAACCGCGACTACCGCTTCGTAGTATGGGCAGACTTCGTAAATCAGGGTAGCGAGGATGACCTCTACTACGACACAACCGACCTTAACAAGGTTACCCGCCTTGGCAATGCTGTAGCTATGGACGAGTGCCAGGATGCATACTTCATCCAGAAGGATCTTAAGGTGGGCAACAACGGTATCGAGGAGAGCCTTGTTTTGAAGCGTCCATTCGGTAAGATTCGTGTTATCACTACTGACTACGACGAGGTTAACATCGGCTCAGAGCCAGAGAAGGTAGAGGTTAAGTTCTACAACCACAAGCTTCTCACCACCCTTAACGCTGTTACAGGTGTTGCCGAGGGCGAGACCATCAACGAGTACACATACACCGTTGCTAAGGATGCCCCTTACACTAAGGGTTACGATGAGCTTGAGCAGAATATGACACTCTTTGCTGACTACATTCTCGCTGCTGACGAGACAGTAGGCGCTCAGGAGGTTAACTTCACAATCGAGGTTACTGGTAAGGATGGTCGAGTAATCAACTCTCACGACTTCAACACTCAGATTCCATTGGAGCGTAACCACCTTACAACTATCGTAGGTAACTTGCTCACCCTCCAGAACGATATCACTATCTCTATCGACGACAACTTCGATGGCGAGTATATCCGCAACTGGGACGATGAGGTTGTAACGATTGAGAATGGCAACTGGGGCTATGGCGAGCTTAACGCTAATGGCAACTATGAGTTCGATATCATCAGCGGTGCAAACAGCTTCACACTCATTGTTCCTAAGGATGCTGTAAACCAGACAACCGGCAAGCTCAACCCTGTTGGTAAGGCTGAGTTTGTAGCTTCAGAGGGCGACCTTGTAAAGAACACCTTCACTATCACCAACTTTATGGTAGATGCTACACGTGCTGCAGAGCCTGCAACCGTAACCAGCGGTACATTGCGCATTTCTAACTGGAATGATGGCATCCACGCACAGTTCGACCTATACTATACCTTCGATGATGAGGTATTCAACAACATTCGTTTCGAGTTTAAGGGTGAGGCTCTTGCTATGACCACTCTTGCTACTCCAGTAGTTGCTGCTTCAGCTGTTGAGAACGTTATCACCTTGTCATGGGCGGCAGTTGAGGGCGCTGGCTCATACTCTGTAACCAACGGCACCGAGATGCCAGTATTCGTTGACGTATGCGAGTATACATTCACTGGCGAGTTCGCTACCGAGTACACCCTCTCTGTTGTGGCTGTTCCTGCTGACGAGGCTAAGAATTACCCATCGGAGGCTGCTGAGGTGACTATCGCTATCGGTGCAGAGTTGCTCGCCACTCCAGTAGTTACTGCCGAGGCAGAGGATAACACTATCAAGCTCACTTGGGAGGCTATCACTGGTGCAGATAAGTATGGTATCACCGTAGGTACTGAGATGCCAGTATTCGTTGAAGAATGCGAGTATACATTCACTGGCGACTACAACACTGAGTACACATTCAATATCGTTGCTCTTGCAGACAACGAGGAGCGCTACAAGGCGTCAAATCCTGCTACCGTAACTGCAAAGACCGAGATGCCAAGCATTGCTACCTCATTCAACAAGATGGAGTACAAGAATTACATTGGCTACGTCTACATATTCGACCTCACTAACGACAATGGCGATACAGCAACTCTCTATGTTTCTGACTACTTTGCTACTGAGGCAGGTGTTAAGAATGCTTCAGAGTGGGACTCATGGTATCCAAATCCTGCAATCTACTACGAGAGCGCAGGTAATGCCGGTAATGGTTTCCACATTAGCAATATCAATATTGGCGGTGTTGCGTATGGTGTGCCTACAGCTGTTGAGGGTACTGGTTTGACCTGCGTTGATGGCGTTATAACCATCACAGCTGTTCTCGGCGACGTTGTAGCTACAATGACTATCGACCAGAACAACCTTGTTAAGCCTAAGCAGCCACGCACAGTAACTGTTAAGGTTAACGATGCAATGCCTGAGATGTACTTCTACTCATGGACTGACGCTGGTGAGATCGCCGGCGGTTGGCCAGGTACGTTGATGACAAACAACGGCAATGGTGAGTTCTCATACACCTACACTGAGGAGTGGGACGGCCAGACTGTAAACCTTATCTTCAACAATGGTAAAGGTAGCCAGACTGAGGATATCGTAGGCGTTGTCCTCGATAGCGACAAGTACTACGAGCGCTACGACATCGTAGTTCCAGGGGAGGATACATATGGTATTGTCGGCTCATTCAACGATTGGGGTCCGGATGTTCTCATGGAAAAGGGCGATGATGGATGGTATCGTATTGAGAACTTCGAGTTTGCTACCGATGGAAAGTTCCTTGTTCGTAAGAATGGTCAGTGGGAAGTGAGTGATGGTGGTGGCAAGTATGGTGGTGACCCTATCCAGGAGGGCGACAACCAGCTTACATTGGGTGGCCAGGATATAGCTATTGCTGCTGGTACGTACAACTTCGCCTTCAACCCTACAACCGCAATCTTGAAGGTTGAGAAGGTAGAGCAGACTGTTGTGCCAGAGGGTCCTGTAACATTCGATCCATGGGCATTTACAGCTGGTAATGTAGCTGGCAATCCAATAACAGGTTACAGTGTAACTCTTACTGGTGATAATGGCGGCGATGTTATCGTTTTGACAGGTGTTAAGTTCAATGTATGGGGTGCTTCATCAGCAACTCTTAACGGCAACGCTGTTGAGTTCACTGGTAATGGTGCAATGATCGACACTAACAATGGTGGCTATGTTAAGGTAGACATCACTATTGGCAACACTACCTACAAGGGTACTTCTAATAATTCAGTTGCCTAATTAAGTAGCACACCAACAACTTATATAGAGTTTAACTCTTCGGAGCTTCCCGCGAGGGAGGCTCCGATTTTTTATATAGACTTCGGGTGGAGGAGAAGTTCTTTATTCGGGCGCTCCGCTTGCGCCCGAACACATATATATATAATAACGCACGCGAGGCAAAAGGAGCAACCCAAACACCCTATCGAACAAAAAAAATAGTGCACTCCGCGTAAAAAAGGGTCAAGATATTTCCAATTTATAGTAAAAAATTGTATCTTTGCTCAATTAATAATACTAACACCACTCGTATGGCAATTAAGAATAACGTAATGATCGTTCGCCAGAGACTTCTCACAAAGCTTGTGAGCCTCTGGAATGAGGGTGCACTCGTCGAGAAAATTGATCGAGTACCCATTGAGTTTAGTCCCCGTAACTCTAAGGTACGTGGCCGTTGCTGCATCCACAAGGAGCGCGCCGTATGGAAGTACAAGTCACTTCCTCTATTGGGCTACGACATGACCGACGAGCAGGATGAGCTTATGCCACTATCAGCATATGCCAAGATGGCTCTCGACCGCAAGAAGATTAAGGATAACATCATGTGCGTTATCGACGAGGCTTGCTCATCATGCGTACGCACAAACTACGATATCACTAACCTCTGTCGTGGCTGTGTGGCACGTGCTTGTGAGCATGCTTGTCCTAAGAATGCCATCGAGTTTGACCCCGACACATCGCAGGGTAAGATTAACCACAACATCTGTATCAGCTGCGGTAAGTGTTTCGCCGCTTGTCCATACCACGCTATCGTATACATCCCCGTACCTTGCGAGGAGGCATGTCCCGTAGGCGCTATCTCTAAGGATGAGTATGGCGTAGAGCATATTGACGAGACAAAGTGTATCTACTGCGGTAAGTGTATGAACGCTTGTCCTTTTGGTGCTATCTTCGAGATTTCGCAGGTATTCGACATCCTTGAGGCTATACGTCGTGGCGAGGAGGTAGTGGCGATGGTTGCTCCATCAATCCTTTCGCAGTACAACGTGCCTACCGAGCAGGTATATGGCGCTATCAAGGCTATCGGCTTTAAGGACGTTATCGAGGTTGCACGTGGTGCCGAGATTACTACCGAGAAGGAGACTCACGAGTTCGCAGAGAAGATGGCAGAGGGTCAGCCATTTATGACCACATCGTGCTGCCCATCATATATGGAGATGGCTGCAAAGCACGCCCCAGAGCTTAAGAAGTATATCTCATCGACATACTCACCTATGATTTACACTGCTGAGCTTGCACGCGAGAAGTATCCTAACGCGAAGCTCGTATTCGTAGGTCCATGTATCGCCAAGCGTAAGGAGGTACGTCGCGAGGGTCTTGAGGGTAAGGTAGACTTCGTACTTACCTACGAGGAGGTTCACGCTATCCTCGGTGGTATGAATATTGAGCTTGGTGAGGCTCACATCCACCCAGTAGATTGCGCATCACGTCGCTCGGCTCACGGCTTTGCGGAGAATGGTGGTGTTACGGCTGCTGTCAAGGAGTTGGTTGACGGCAAGCTCGACTTCACTACATTGCAGATTGCGGGTCTAAACAAGAAGAACGTCGGTCTATTGAAGGCATACGGCAAGACAGGTAAGGCTCCGGCACAGTTCATCGAGGTAATGGTCTGCGACGGTGGCTGTATCTCAGGTCCAAGCGTACACACCGCATATGGCGATGGCAAGAAGACCTTTGATGCCGAGCTAAAGAAGAGATAACCTAAATATGAGAGAGTTAGTTGAGCAGTTGACATCCACTGGTGGGCTCGACAACGCGAGCCTTGAGGCACTTCTTACACAGTGTGCCACAGACGATGGCGTGCTACAACTCTTGCGTGATAATGCTGTCCGAACTGCACAAAAGCAGTTCGGACATGGCATATATATACGAGGTCTCATCGAGCTCTCGAGTTACTGCCACCAAGACTGCCTATACTGCGGCCTTAGGCGCAGCAACCGTAGCGCCGAGAGGTATCGTCTAACTATGGAGGAGGTGATGGCGTGCTGCCGCGAGGGATATGCCCTCGGCTTCCGCACCTTCGTACTTCAGGGTGGTGAGGATGCCACACACAGCGATGCCTGGCTCACGGAGCTAATATCAATGATGCGCACTACCTACCCCGATGTGGCCATAACACTATCGCTTGGAGAGCGACGCCGCGACTCATACGAGGCACTCAAGACAGCAGGCGCTAACCGCTACCTATTACGCCACGAGGCAGCAAACGAGGCGCTATACGAGAGTCTGCACCCCGCGGGCAGAGGCCTTAAACATCGTCTCGACTGCATCCGCGACCTCAAGAGTCTTGGTTACCAGGTGGGCATGGGCATGATGATAGGCGTCAAGGGACAGACAATCAGCCATATAGTCGAAGACCTGCAACTTATCAAGAGTATGGAGTGTGAGATGGTGGGCATAGGTCCCTTCCTCCCCCACCACGCCACGCCTCTGGGCAACGAGCCTGCGGGCGACCTAAAGCTAACATTGGCGGCAGTGGCCATAGCGCGACTTATGCTCCCCCATGCGCTAATACCCTCGACAACAGCTCTCGCGACACTATCGCCCACGGGGCGTCTTGAAGGCATACTCTCGGGAGCTAACGTAGTGATGCCCAACCTATCGCCCTCGGATGTGAGGGCTAAGTATGCCATATACGAGAACAAGGCATCGTGGGGCAAGGAGGCCGCCGAGGGGTTAGAGGCACTAAACAAGGAGCTACAAACCATTGGTTACAATATAAATTACTCACGAGGAGATTATAAAAACGAATAAGATATGACAGAATATAACGTAAAATCGGAGCATGCAGCCGAGTTTATCCACGATGGTGAGATTCGCGCAACATTGGAGTATGCTCAAAAGATGCGTAATGACCGAGCACTGATAGAGGAGATACTCGCAAAGGCCGAGCTTGGCAATGGCCTCACGCACCGCGAGGCTGCTGTACTCATCGAGGTCGAGGATAAGGATATCGAGGAGCGCATGTACGCTATCGCTCGCCGCCTGAAAGAGAAGATATATGGCAACCGTATAGTGATGTTCGCGCCATTGTATCTCTCGAACTACTGTGTAAATGGGTGCGTATACTGCCCCTATCACGCTAAGAACCGCACCATTCCTCGCCGTAAGCTCACACAGGAGGAGATACGTCGTGAGGTCATCGCCCTTCAGGATATGGGCCACAAGCGCCTTGCCCTTGAGACTGGTGAGCACCCCACGCAGAGCCCTATCGAGTATGTATTGGAGTCTATCAACACCATCTACTCGATACACCACAAGAATGGCGCTATACGTCGTGTGAATGTCAACATCGCGGCTACGACTGTCGAGAACTACACACGTCTTAAGGATGCCGGTATCGGCACATATATCCTCTTCGAGGAGACCTACGACCGCGAGGCATACGAGAAGCTGCACCCCACAGGCCCTAAGAGCGACTGGGCATACCACACCGAGGCGATGGACCGCGCTATGCTCGGCGGTATCGACGATGTGGGTGTAGGCGCCCTGTTTGGTCTGTCGAACTACCGCTACGATGTGGTGGGTATCCTTATGCATGCCGAGCACCTCGAGGCTCGTTTTGGTGTAGGTCCACACACTATCAGCGTGCCACGTATCCGTCCAGCAGACGACATTGACCCCAAGGACTTCCCTAATGCTGTTACTGACGAGGTGTTCCGCCGTATTGTGGCCGTGTTGCGTCTTGCCGTGCCTTATACAGGCATGATAGTCTCGACACGCGAGTCACAGCGTTCACGCGAACTTGTGCTCGACGTGGGTGTATCGCAGCTTAGCGGTGGCTCGAAGACATCGGTGGGTGGCTATGCCGAGGGCGTGGAGGATGCCGAGGAGTCGGCACAGTTTGACATCTCGGATAACCGCACCCTCGACCAGATTGTAGGCTGGCTCTTGGAGCTCGGCTACATACCAAGCTTCTGCACCGCCTGCTACCGCGAGGGCCGCACTGGTGACCGTTTCATGTCGTTGGCAAAGCGTGGCCTTATAGGTAACTGCTGTGCGCCAAACGCCCTTATGACACTTGCCGAGTATGCCGAGGACTACGCATCACCAAAGGTTAAGGTCGAGGCTATGAAGATGATACACAACCTCAAGCAGGTGATACCTTCGGACAAGGTACGCCGCATAACCGAGGAGAACCTCCGAGCTATCGTCGAGGGTAAGCGCGACTTTAGATTTTAACGTATGGCCGCAACACCCACAACACCTACCTCGGAGCGCATCCATGTCGCCATCTTTGGCCGCACTAACGCTGGTAAGTCGACACTGATAAATCGACTTACTGGGCAGGATGTTGCCATAGTATCAGCCGAGGCCGGCACGACGACCGACCCCGTGCATAAGGCTATGGAGTTATACGGCTTGGGGGCCGCCGTAATCATTGACACCCCAGGTCTCGACGACCGCACTACGCTTGGTAAGGAGCGTATGGCGCGTACGGCAAAGGTGCTGGACAAGACCGATATAGCCGTAATCCTCTGCCTTGGCGAGGAGTGCGACGTCGAGGAGCGCATAATAGAGGAGTGCCGCATAAGGGAGATACCTGCAATAGTAGCACTCGCACAGATAGACCGCAACGCGAACTACAACGACATCTTGGCGACCCTTAATAAGCGTTTTGGGCGTAAGGTATACGCCATAAGCGCACTTACGGGCGAGGGCATCGAGGCACTACACGAGGCCATCGTTAGCTGCCGCAAGAGCGATGAGCGCCTTATCACTGAGGGCTTCTGCGATGCTGGCGACAGCGTGTTACTTGTAATGCCACAGGATAAGTCCGCACCAAAAGGACGCCTTATACAGCCACAGGTGCAGACCATACGCGAGCTACTTGATAGAGGATGTGTGCCCATCTGCTGTACACCCGACCGCATGGCCGAGGCATTAGCGATGCTGCAAGCGCCACCCAAGCTTATCATAACCGACTCGCAGGCCTTCAACGAGGTATACAAGCTGAAGCCCGAGGCGTCGACGCTCACATCGTTCTCGATACTCTTTGCGCGCTACAAGGGCGACATCAAGCTCTTCACCGAGGGTGTGCGTGCGCTATCGTCGCTAACCGAGCAGTCGCGAATACTCATTGCCGAGGCATGCACACATATGCCACAGAACGAGGATATAGGGCGTGTGAAGCTACCACGACTGCTTCGCAAGCGCTTTGGCGAGGGGCTACATATAGACATTGTGGGTGGCGCCGACTACCCCGACGACCTTACGCCCTACGACCTTGTGATACACTGCGGCGCCTGCATGTTCAACCGCAAGCATGTGCTCAGCCGTGTGGAGCGCGCACGACAGCAGGGGGTGGCAATAACCAACTACGGCGTGATATTAGCAGCCCTCACAGGCATACTGGAGCGCGTGCGCACCGAGTAGTTTGGATGTTGAGAGAAAAATTAGTAACTTTGGCATCATAATGATGCGACATTAATAACAGCAGGAATATAAACGATTACACCTATATATTATGGCAGAGAATATCGAAAGAATCAAGCTTTTGGACCGTAAGTTCAAGACTATGATACCCGCAGATGAGATCGACAAGGCGGTGCAGCGCGTTGCCGACCAACTCAACGAGCGCTACGAGGGCAAGACTCCTATCTTCCTCGGCGTATTGTCGGGGGCCTTCCTCTTCCTCAGCGACTTGGTGCGCAAGACAAAGTTCGATTGCCGCCTCGCCTTCGTGAAGATTTCATCATACGAGGGTACTCAGTCGACAGGCCAGGTAAAGCAGCACCTCGGCATCGACTTCGACATTGAGGGCAAGGATATCATCATCGTCGAGGATATCGTCGAGACAGGCCACAGCATGAACTATCTGCTCGACTACCTCAAGGAGCGCAAGCCAGCAAGCATCTCTATATGCACGCTCTTCTTTAAGCCCGAGAAGTTCCTCTACGAGTATAATATTGACTATGTGGCAATGCCTATCGGCAATGAGTTTATCGTTGGTTACGGCTTAGACTACAACCAGATAGGCCGCAACCTCAAAGATATTTACGTTTTAGATGAAGATTAATCCCGATTTGGAGCTATTGGAGGGTGGCCGCAAGCTACCCCTCGTCGAGGACTTCTACACCGTGCAGGGTGAGGGCTACCACGCCGGTAAGCCCGCCTACTTCATACGCCTCGGTGGCTGCGATGTAGGCTGCCGCTGGTGTGATGCCAAGTATACGTGGAACCCTAAGGTATTCCCACCAACGGAGGTGGCAACCATCGTCGAGCGCGCCTCGTCATGCTCGGCACAGGCCATAGTCATCACTGGTGGCGAGCCACTGTTGTACCCTCTTGGCATGCTCACACGCGAGCTTCACGCCAAAGGCCTCGAGATATTTCTTGAGACGTCGGGAACACAACCCCTAAGTGGCGAGTTCGACTGGGTATGCCTATCACCAAAGCGCCAGCTGCCACCTCTCGACGAGGCATTCCGCCGTGCCGACGAGCTCAAGGTGATAATACAGAGCGAGGATGACCTGAACTGGGCAGTGGAGTGCAGCCGCAAGGTAGGTCGCAAATGCCGACTATACGTGCAGCCCGAATGGAGCGTATATGAGAGCATCATACCCACCATCGTCGAGTGGGTCAAGGCAAACCCCGAGTGGAACATATCTATTCAGGCGCATAAGTTTATGCATATTCCATAATGTCACAAGGCCATGAAGGTACGCATAAAGAATAACGCACTCAAGGCATTCTGGATAACACTCACCGCAGGTATAGCGATATTCACCATCTATACCTCGGTGCGCACTATCCGCGATATGCAGCAGACAAAGAAGAAGAGTGCCGAGGTCGACAAGGATATAGCGAGGTACGAAGCACGCATAGCGGCAGACAGTACCTTCTGCGAGAATATGAAATCACCCGAGTACCTCGAGAGATACGCGCGCGAGGAGCTACACATGCAGCGCGAGGGCGAGACCGTATATATCATCGAGTAACAAACATCGGCTACGATAGCTCTGATGACGCGCCACGATAGAGACCTATGATGCCAAAAAGAGGCGGCGAATAGCGGATGTCACGGGGTGAAAAGTAAAAAAAGCGGTGATTATTGCATTTTTTTTGCAAAAAAATTTGCAGAATAAAAAAAAGGCTGTATATTTGCAGCGTCAAAAGGGGACAAGAAAACATGGTGGATTCATCTAAGGGCTAGGATACATGCCTCTCACGCATGACATAGGGGTTCGAATCCCCTATCCACTACTCAAACGGACAACTTCGGTTGTCCGTTTTTTTTGTATCATGTGACGCTGTGCGGGGTGCAGTATTGGGCTTATTGGGGATCAGTCCGAAAACCCGGTGGGGAATGAAAAAAATGCCGACCAAAAATTGCTTTTTAGTCGGCATCATCACATTACTAAATTGGTCTATCGCGCAGGACATGTCTTGGGCTGAGCCTCAAGAGGCTTAAGGGTAAAGCCTCGCTTAGCACAACTCGAAGTCGTTGCATTCTGATTCATTGCAGCGATAAACGATGGCAACTCCTCCTCCGCAGTGAAGGTGTAGAACTTACCGTCGATATCGGCCATAAAGAACATCTGCGTGAACTTAGGATAGCCTGGCACATTGACACCGTAGCGCACAATAGCACGCTGGCCATCATCCAAGATACCCGCAATGGCTATGTAGTAGTCACCATCCTTATTGTCGTAGTAGTAGCCATCCTCGTCGCCGGCAAAGAGGTATATGTCGGCCTTGCCATACTCCTCACCAAGGTCGTACTCCTCGGCCACAAGTTGCGAGTAGAAGAACATAGCATCGAGCTCGGCATTATACTCCACCTCGACTGCAAGGTCATCGAAGCCCTCCCAGCCAGTCATAATGAACGAACGGTTGGCATGCTTCTTAGCGATATTTACCGTGGTGCTAACCCCATTCTGGCCCTCGATAGTCCAGTTACCAAGCCATGCGCGATAGTTTGCTGACGCCATCTGCTCCTCAACCTCGAACTCATCGCTCACCGCGTACAAGCCGCTTACCTCACCCATAGGGGTGAAGCCTACGGCGATAGCGCGATACATGCCCGGATCGAGGTCGAAAGCGTCGGCACCATTACCAGTATAGAGCACATCGGCGAAGGTGAACGACGTAGCATTCTGCTCGTTATACTCCTTAAGGAAGTCCTTGAGGTCTACGAGCATAGCATCGGCAAGCGCACGTAGCTGATAGGGGTCGTATGCATCGGCATAGACAAGAGTGATGGCATAGGGATTGTCGTCTCTGCTAACAACGCGCACAACGTGGTCGTAGTCCACATCATCGAGCCTATCTTTGCCCACATACATCACACTCCACGCATCGTTGCGACGCATGCCGTTATACTCCTCATCGTCGTTAGTAGCATCCTTGAGTGTGGTGAACTCAACGACCGCCACCTCGCCATACTGCACGCCCTCGGCTGTAAGACCCATGGCGATATAGCGATACGATGTACCTGGCGTTAGCTCCTCAAGGATTGTGATATACTGCTTGCTGCGGTGCAAATCCTTCATATTGACACCCTCTGCAACAGCCTTCTCGATAAGGCTCTTGGCGTCGGTTATGGTATCGTCGGTTACGAAGCCATACCACGTATTCTCGGCATCGAGCTCGTGCGTAACCTTAATCTTTGCCGTAGTGGTTGTGATATCATCCACCTCTACCGAAAGTTTAAGGTCTGGCAGCTCCTCTTTTGTCTCGCTGCCCCTATCGCAAGCCACAACAAAGGCTATGGCCGCGATGGCGACCATAACCCTTGTAAGAGAAAATTTTATAACGTTCATACTCTATTACTTCTGCTTTTTGTAGATAGCGATGTTGTTACCATCCAACGTAGCGCCCTCGGCGTCAAGCTTGAAGGCAGTAAAGTTCGTGCCTGTCTTACTGTTAAACTTAACGATACGTGGGTATGTACTCTGAACAGTTGCTACACCTGTTGCTGCATCAATAGTTATAGCATACGATGTAGAGTTGTTAGCACCGCTACTTGCTGCACGACCCTTTAGGCCTGATGATGGAGCATTAAGGTAGTAGTTCGAATCCTTATGAGTAAACTGGAATGCAAACTCACCATCGTTTATACCCGCCTTGAGCGTAAGAAGCATCACGCCCGCCTCCTCAACGTCATAGATTACTTTGCCTGACTTCACGATGTCAACAGCAGGGAGGGTAGAAACACCAGTTATAGTAGATGAACCTGTATAGCAACCCAAGGCTTTATCACTACCAACTGCAACAATAATAACCTCATCCTCCACAGCAAGTGTCGAAGCGTCAGTAACAAGCTCGTAACCAAGCTTATTGGCTGGATTGATGCCCTGCTGAACAATTACAGTAACAGAGGTCAAGCCATAAGTGAAGGTCACCTCTACCTCACGAGCCTCTGATGTTGTATTCTCCGAAGTGAAGGTTACGGTAGCTGTGTCACCACCCGAGTATGACAACTCCGCAAAGTCGCTCTCGGTCATAGTGGCAGTAACTGCCTCAGGAAGGGTAATAAAACCATTGCTATATGTCGCAACAGTAATCTCAACGCTACCACCAGTATAATCAGCAGCAAGGCCCAAAGTGGTTTCAAAACCATAGTGACCCTTATAGATTGAGTAATGCGAGCTATTACCACCCTTAGCAGAGCCAACAGGCACAGTCGTAACGGTCATAACATCACCCACAGCAACACCAATATCGGTATCACCATATACCTTAACACCATCATCGGTGTAGAGGTAGGTTATGGTGGCAATATTACCCTCGCTATCAGCAAGCTTAAATGTACCACTACTTGATGTGGCCATCTCGGTAATACGACCTGTAAGCTTATATGTAGAGTTCTCATCCTTAGCCAACTTAATGAACTCAGCAATAGTGATATCCTGAGGAACCCCCTTCTGGATTACGTTGAACGACCAAGTGAGCGACTCCTGACCCTCCATAGAAGCAGTGATGGTTACCGAGGTCTCACGCTTAGCACCCGTATTAACCTCAGAAGTATATGTGAGGCAGTTGTTCGCTGCATCGTAGGCCACTTTCAACCACTCAGCCTCAGCCTTAGCCGAGATTGTCCACGCGCCAACGTAGTTGAATACCACATCGTTGATAGGCGTCGCCTCCACAGCTCCCTCCTCAGCGATAACAACATGCTCACCTGCTTCTGGGACGGTAACGACAGCCTTAACTACAGGGATGGTACCTACGCCACCCTCGAGCTTATAGACACATATTGCCTGATTAGTACTTGTGCCACTATAGAAATACTTCGATGAGTTGTAGTAGCGAATCATATTACCTTCATAATCGCCCTCGGTATTCTTTACAGTAGCATCGCCATCCTCAGCATTGATAGTGATAGCAAATGAGGTGTTAGCATCAATATACTCCTGATTGATAAGATAACGAGAAGACTTGTTGTTCGATACGAGGAACTTCTCACGCGCTGCGTCGTAGAACGAGAATGTACCCTCCGAAGCGCCGGTCACCAATGTAAATGGCTGAACGCCCTCATTAGCAATCAGATAGTTCTCAAACTTTGATACATCCACCGCATCACGGCGTGCCGATGTAGAGGTCTCAGATGCGTTGCTATAGAGCTTTGTGCTGATTGCCTTGTCGTAATCCTTAGCTACGAAGGTGATGATGTCACCCTCCTTTAGAGTAGAGGCATCCTTAACAAGTGTCCACTTATCACTACCCTCAACACCCATCATATTCACGCCAAAGCGGTTAACCATGCCTGCCTCAAGCGTAAGGCAATTACCCTCAGAGATGGCGCCCTGCTTAATGTAGAGTTTCTTATTGGTGATAACGATGACAGTGTAGCTCTCGCCAGTCTCGATGGCTGTTGGCAACACGGTGAAATAGATGTCATCAGCCGATGTAGTGGCAACACTCACACTATCGACGCCCTCAGCCACTGTAAACTCGTGAGGAGCGTTAAGGTCGGCAGTGATTGTGCCTGCAAGACTCTTACCCTCGGCAGTGAAGATAACCTTATCTACCTCGTCGCCTGCCTCAAGCGTAAAGTTCTTAAGCGTCATCTTGACAACGGCTGCCAAGCGAGTGAACTCTACCTGCTGTGCATCGGTAGGCTGTGCATCGGTTGCAATAACCTTTGATACCATAAGGTCGGCATTAGGGTCATACGATGCTGCGGCCATTGTCTGATTTGCGGGCAACGATAGTGTTGCACTCTCGATACTCTCAGCCGAAACATAACCCTCCGCTGGATATACAGTTACATACTTATACTCACCCTTGCCCTCGTTGGCGGCAAAAGCACCAGTGATATTTGCCTTGCCATCGACCTTCTCGTAGGTTACGTTAGTGGCTGTGGCGAGTGCATCGGTCTGCTCAAGGATAGCGAATTTCTCATCCTCATCCCAGCTAAACACAGGAGCCTCATCGCTCGATGTATCTACCGACGTACGGGTGGTTGGCGCATCGGCAACGAAGCTAACGACAACCTCACCCTGGCTCAAATTAGAATTATTAACATTAGGCTCATCAAACTCATTCTGACAAGCAACGAGTCCTATTGCTGCTACAGCAACGACCACCAAAGATCTAAAAAACTTCTTCATAGCCAATAAATTTTAGAGGTCCTCTTCATAATCGTTATAGCCAGAATCCTGTCCTGGTTCACCATAGTCGCCATAGCTTGCGCTAAAGCCTCGCTCTACTTCAAGCTCCATAACATCTATGTTAGGGGCCTGGTAATCATTTGTTTGTGTTCGTCTCATAGTGGTTAATATTTGTTTGTTAATTATTTCTGCACTCTTACGCATCGTACCGCCGCTGCCGAAGCACGTGCTCCGTACGAGTACCACGCACCTGCAACAGAGGGGTCGAGAAGTGGATAGATGCCGTAGTAGACATCGTTGAAGGCAACAAAGAGAGTTGCCGCCTTGCCAAAACCCGACGTGCCATTGCCGAAGCTCTCGGCAGTCCAGTAGAGCATCCTCTCCGAAGTTTCACCTATAAGGCCCGACACATCATAGTTGCCCGTAGCGGGGAAGAAGTCGCCATTACCACCTGTCCAGCGCCATCCGAACTCCTCCTTCGACCACTCGTTGCTAACATACGAGCAGGCGTACTCCGAGGGTATCTCACCAAAGGCACCACGCGGTGGCACGCAGTAGCCCGGAGGACATGGGTCGAACATGGTCTTATACTCACTACCCTGCTCGGCATCGCCCCACAGCTGGGAGTCGGACTGCATCATAACGCCCGACGTATTCATCAAGTCCTGCTGCATATACCAGTCGAAGACGTACTCGCCGATAGGTATATCGGTACGACAAGCAAGGAAGGTCGTAGGGTGCTGCACCGAGTATGGGATATTACCTGGGGCATTGAGTGCCACAGGGGCCTCGAAACCCGCATAGCGCCACTCGCCAAAGCCATTACCAACTTGCGTGTTATTTATATTCAACAGCTGACGATTTGCCACCAACTGCTCCTCAATAGCGTAGTACTCCTCCTCGCTCTCGGTGAGATTGTAATCCTCGTCGTAGCTATGCGTAGGCATTGCGATATATGGTGCTGGCGAGGGCAGGAATGGATCCTTTCGACCCCACTGATAGAGCATGCCGCGATTGGCAATATCGTTGCTATCGTTGTTTAGCGCACCGAGGTTACGGTCCATCCACTGAAGACCATTAGCCTCCGAATCGGTAATTTCGGCATCTGTCACCCATATATGCCAACTCCACAATATCTCACCATCACCACTACGTAGAGCTACGACGGCGTTACCCTCGATAGCGCCCGTTGTGAAGCATACATACCCCTCATCGGCAGCGTAGAAGGGCACGCCCTCGATAATATTGCAGCTACGCGTCTTGTCGCTATCGTAGGTCGCCTCCCAGAGGACATCGGCATAGGAGCCACCCTCAATCTTAACGCCATGAGTAGTCACATAGCGCGAGTTATCCCTATTCTCGCCATTACCCTTGATATCGGCACGAATCATATACGACGAAGCGGTATTGGCTATATAGCTATTGGCACACTCAGCGGCAGAAAGGTTAAAAGTAGCGTTGCCCACCTGCAACAGCTTGAAGCGCGCAACAGCCGTGTCGGGGTCGTCGCCAGCCACCACCTCGATAACGGCCATACGGTTGTCCACTTCACTATACTCGTCGACATAGAGTGTAAGCGAATTGCCCTCGATGCTCATATCTACCCAGTCGGCATCACACTCGACACTCCACGAAGTGCGGTTTGTTGAGACGAATATCTCTTTTATACCACCCTCGGATGCCACAATAGCACTCTTCGACGATAGCTCTACATTGGCATAGTCGGGTTCGGGGTATATAATCTCCTGGGTGTCGTTGGTACACCCCACAACAGCCATAACGGCCGCCATATATAGTAATACTCTCTTCATAGTTCTATATCTTAACGCCATGTTGTTGGCATATCATTATAATCGGTAAGGCCTGTGCACCCTGCAAAACACGCCTCATGTGCCGAGGCTGACGACGGAACATTTGGGAAGTCATCACCCTTAGTACGCTCATAGAGGTGCACCTTCGTCTGAGTACCATCCTCGGCATCAATGATAGTATATGGCGACTCGCCCGTAAGCGATGTGCAACCCTCAAAGCAACTATCAATATAGTTGATGCGACGCACAGTATCGAACAACGACACAGGTATACTCTCAAGTGACGTGCACTCAGCAAAGCACTGCGAGAATGTTACTGCCGACGTCTTTGTGCCTATTGCCGAGAAGAGATCCGCAGGAATGCTCTTAAGCGACTTACACTCGGCAAAGCTCTTCTCGAACGAGGTAATGGCCACATTTTTTGCGAACAGACCCTCAGGGATACTCTCCAATGCACTACATCCATGGAACATACCCTTAACGGTAGTAACATCTATGCAAGCATCCAACAAGCCAGCAGGGATACTCTTCAGCGACACACAGTCTGCAAAGGTCTCCGAGAACTGCTTAGTCTTGGTGTTTGAGGCAAATAGCTTCGCGGGAATTTCCTCCAACGATGCACAGTTGGCAAACGTTGCCGTATACTTCAGCTTTGCCTCGCCAAATGGTGCGAACAAATCCTCTGGGATACTCTTCAGCTTTGGGCAGTTGCAGAACATATAGCCAACAGATGTAACACCGCTATTCTCGGGGAAGATAGAGCCCTCGATGGTATGCAACTCTGGGCAGTTCTCAAAGAGGCTCTCAAAACCGGTTGATACCGCTGTACTCTTGGCAAACAAGCCAGCAGGGATGGTCTCAACACCCGAACTATCGAATAGGTTGCGATAGCCTGGCGAGGTGACCTTCGTGAAGGTATCAAACAGGCCAGCAGGCACAGTCTTTAAATTGGGACACTCAGAGAACATATATGTAAAGTCGGCTGACGAGTAGTCGCGGGCATCCTTAAACAGACCCACAGGGACAGACTCCAAGGCCGTATTATGGAACATATACGTAAACTCGTACGCCAAGGTCATATCGCGCAACAAGCCCTCAGGAATAGTACGTAAAGCAGTACAATCGGCAAAGCAGTAGCGGAATGACTTAGCAGACGTTAGACCGTCGAACACACCCTCCTCAATAGTTGTGAGGTTAGTACAGTCCTGGAACACTGCGCCGATGGTCTTAGCACCCGTCAAGCCCTCGAAGATACCCTGCTGCAAGGTGCTCACGCCCGTCTTGTAGAAGATATACTCAAGGTTCGTCACTGCTGCATTGTTGCGGAAGACGCCCGAAGGTATCTCGGTGATAGATGAACATCCCGCGAACATATACTTAATATCTAAGGCCGCAGTGGCGTTTGCCATAAGGTCGTAGGGTATCTCTTTGAGGCATACGCAAGGCGAGAAGGCACCTGTAAACTTGGTAGCGGCGCTTGCCGTAGAGAAGATATCCTCTGGTATCGACTCGATAGCCGTAGCACCAAACACATAGTCGAGCTGCGTGATATTAGGGCAGTTGGCAAAAAGTCCCTCTGGCAGGCTCTTCAAACGACCCTCGCGCACCTGCTCGCTTACCGATGAGTAGTTCGAGAGTGTCTGGTTTGTATCCACAACGCCCGTACCCGTAGCGTAGAAGGCATACGACATATCCTCAGCAGCGGTGCAATTCTTGAATAGGTCGGCAGGTATCTCGCTAATAGATGCCGAGTGCGAGAAGCAATCCTCGAAGCGCTTAGCCGCCGTTGCATATCGGAACAGACCCTGAGGAATCTCCCTCAACGACTCGCAACATGAGAATGCTCCATTGAAGGTCTTAACATTCGAGAACGAGCCAGCGACATCGTTAGGTATAGACTCAAGGTTTATGCAGCCGAGACACATATCCGTCGCCTGAGTATAACCGAGTGTACCCCACGATATTACATTTCGAAGGTCAGTAGTTGGAGCATCATCGGCACCAAACCTCAGCGACTTAGCCTCGCCCGTAATGGTAATGGTATATAGGCCTGGCGTAGCATAGTTATGGTAGCCACGCACCTCTACAAACTCTTCAATATCAGAGCCATCGCCCCAGTCTACCCTTATCTGACCGCCACCACTTGGCGATAGCAATGGGGCTGCCGTGATGCGCTGGTTAGGCTCCGTAGTCTCAATCTCATATATTAGCTCCTCGGTGTCGGGCCCAATCTGAAGTACGTTGATGGTAGCCTCGGCATGGTTATCCTCATCGCCAACAACGATATCGAACGAACCGCGACGCTCATTACCGCCTGCATTAGACTCTACTTTCACAGCAACACTACCCTCCTGCCTCTCGATTGTAAACCACTCGGCAGATGTGTTCACTACGTTCCACTCAAGCTCTGGGTTAGAGTTGATGGTAAGCTCCCTCGTGCCGCCATCATCGTCGGTTGCCACATTACGGCTACTCATAATGATAAATGCCGAGCCATCCTGCTTTACTGTGAGCGTCTCAAAGTCAGCGCCCTCGGCCTCCGAGGCTCGCACAACAATCTCGGTTGAGCGCTGAGCGTTTGTCTTGTTATCATCAGCCGTAAGGCGCAAGCCCTCATCTGTCTGCTCTATAAGCAACCAGCTACATGTGGCCTCAAAGGTCCAATCCTCGGTCGTAGCCTCCACGTCAACGAAATATTCAAGGTCGGTATGCGCCTTGAAGTTGTGCTCCGCTGCGACGAGCGACACCTCAGGAGTTCCCGCACCATTCTGGCGCACCGCAATGCGACAATTCACACCACGCTGACCATCAGTTGCGGTAATCTCAATCACAGCTTCACGACTCTCCTCCGCGCTATTGGCATCTGCCGACACATAGAGGAAGTGGTCATCCTTAGATGCGGTTAACCATGCACCCTCAACATTGTAGTTCCACTCCTCAACGTTGGTAACGACATCCAGCACAAGTTCGCCACCACGGCTCTTAAAGCTGATGGTTGACTCATCCTCTCCATTTGCGAAGAGGTTGCTATCGGACATCACATCAAGCTGAATGCGGCCATCCGACTGGGGAGGCCTATTATCTATCTCTGTCTCGTTACACGCCACAAAAAGCGTTGCAAGCAACGCAAAGGTTATATATCGTAGGGTTCTCATAGTTATTCGCTCTTTTTAACAAATTGAATATCGCCCATAGGGAACATCGTAGGTCGGTAGTTAGAGCCTACGGCTATCTTACCACCATTCTCATCGTATGTCCATAGACCAAAGCCGACATAGTTGAAGCCGTCGACAGTGGGCATATCGAGCGTTAGCGCCGTACACTCGTCATTAGGCGTTGCCTCAACCTCCAACGAGGCGTATGAGAACTGCGTTGAGTTCAGCAACGTCACGTAGAAGAATACGTCGTACGACAGTACCGTCCAGCCAAAAGGAATGATTATACCACCCGTCTTAGCATTGTAGCGCACCTCAAGCTCGGTGCCTGGATATAGGAAGTCGCGCATGATGAGCGTCTCGCCATACTCGCCCTCGTCGAGGTCAAAAATCAGATAGTAGTCCGAGGGGTTAGGCGTGTAGTCGAGGCTATTGAGCGAGCCGTTAGGCGAGTAGAACCACTTCGAGGCGGTAATCTCCCACTTGCCCACAAGGTTGAGATATGCGTTCTCGGCGCGCGTATACTGCTTAACGGTAAACGACGCCTCCTTATATAGGCCGCCCTCGCCTACCTCCACGGTGATGGTCGCCTCACGCTGAGTATCACCCTCGTTGACATCTATCACAAGCGTTGCACGTCGAGCCTCGATATCGGCACTCGCCACAACCCAAGCCTCGCTCGACGATATGCGCCACTCGGCATTTGAGTCGACAACAAAGGTATAGCTACCACCCTCGGAGTCCACCTCGTAGCACTCCTCGGCATTTACATCGAGCATAAGCTCCTCGGCAGCCTCCTGAGTAACCGTTACACGGCGTGCCTCAAACGAGTTATTAACACTTACGACATTGAAGCCTCCCTCGCGCATCGATGTGTCGTTGTTAGGCTCTATGGCAACGATGATAGCATCACCCTCAACGCGACACTCAAACCACTCTTCGGCACCATCGCGCTCGACACTCCATGAGTCACCATCAGACAAGAAGGCATCTACTACCACCCTACGCTCACCACCGCAAGCATCAATACTTACACCATCCACAGAGAGCTGAACTCCGTAGGCATAGAGAGGCTCATGCTTATCGCATCCTGCAAAAAATAGGGCACACACAAGCATTACACCCAATATGCGCCTAAAAAAAAGATTGTATACCATTATTCAATAATTTAGCGAAGAGCGACACATATATCATCCTCCGCAATCGTAGATTATTTAAACGCGTGTTTACAAAATTAAATAAAAATATTTAAACTGCCAAATAAAATCCTAATAATCAAACAGAAAAAGAACGATTGCACACCGCTAATGACACCTATCATTGCGATGTGCAATCGTTCTAAATGACCCACAAAGGGGTTGAGGTTATTACAAAAGCTCCTCGATAGCCTGCTCCACCTTAGACATATCTGCCGTAGGCTCGAAGCGCGCTACAACATCACCATTACGGCCGATGAGAAACTTCGTGAAATTCCACTTGATATCCGACGACTTGTCGTAGTTGGCATCAGCCTCACGAAGGAGCTTATCGAGGATTGGCGATAGGTTATGCCCCTCATCGAAGCCCTTAAAGCCGCGCTCGGCCTTAAGCCATCTGTATAGCGGAAGCTCATTAGCACCATTAACCTCCGACTTCTTGAACTGCGCAAAGGCAGTACCGTAGTTAAGCTGACAGAACTGCGTTGTCTCAGCATCGCTCTCTGGCGACTGCTCGCCAAACTGATTACATGGGATGTCGATAATCTCGAAGCCACGCTCGTTATACTTCGCATAGAGCGCCTGAAGCTCCGCATACTGAGGTGTAAAGCCACATTTGCTCGCCGTATTAACAATTAGCACCACCTTACCCTTGTAGTCGCTCATAGGCACACTCTTGCCACCCTGCGCCGTTAGTTCAAAGTCATATAGATTCTTATCATTCTTCTTGCAGCAACATGCCTTAGCTCTTGTCTCCATAATTACTATTTTTAATGTTTTGTTATCTGTTTCAAATTCTGTTCCGATGCAAAGATATAGGAAATATTTATCATGACAATATTTTCAATCACTTTGTTTTATAATATATTTTTATAATTATATAGGTAAAACAAATAACGGGCCTCGAAATTGGAAACAAATTTTTGATTTTAGAGGAGCAGATTTAGTCTATCGTAATAAGAAACCTCTTGGGATAGTACTTAACGTACAGCCCAAGAGGTTTTGTTTAGGATGGGCTAAAGATGCCCTATAAAATCGGAAATTATGCGCCGAAGTTATCAAACAAGATATTCTCCGCTGGCACTCCAAGACCATCGAGGAGGTTTACTACCGACTGTGCCATCATTGGAGGACCGCACATGAGATAGATGATGCCCTCTGGCTCGTCGTGCTGCTTGAGGTATGTCTCATAGAGAACATTGTGAACGAAGCCCGCAACATAAGGTACACCTGCCTTGTCTGCCTCTGGATCGGGACGGTCGAGGGCGAGGTGGAACTTGAAGTTAGGGAACTCCTTCTCAATCTGGTAGTAGTCATCAAGATAGAAGGCCTCCTTGAGAGAACGAGCACCGTAGAAGAAGTTAACCTTACGGCCCGTCTTAAGGGTCTTGAAGAGGTGCATAATGTGTGAACGCATAGGCGCCATACCCGCACCACCACCGATGAATACAAGCTCCTGATCATCCGAAAGGTTATCGGGCAAGAAGAACTCGCCGAATGGACCAGACATGATAATCTTATCGCCGGGCTTAAGTGAGTAGATGTATGAAGAACATACACCAGGGTTTACATTCATGAAGCCACCCTTAGCACGGTCGAATGGAGGCGTTGCGATACGCACGTTAAGCTTGATGATATCACCCTCAGCAGGATATGTTGCGCATGAGTATGCACGCACCTGAGGCTCTGGGTTTACCATCTTAAGGTTGAAGACACCCATCTTCTCCCAATCCTCGCGGTACTCTGGATCAACGTCGATATCCTTATAATCTACGGTGATTGCAGGAACGTCAATCTGGATGTAACCACCCGAACGGAAGTTTAGATGCTCACCCTCAGGGAGCTTAACAACGAACTCCTTGATGAATGTAGCCACGTTGTGGTTAGAGACAACCTCGCACTCCCACTTCTTGATGCTGAGCACCGAAGCAGGAACCTTAATCTTCATGTCCTCCTTAACCTTAACCTGGCAGCCGAGGCGCCAGCCCTCGTTGATCTGACGACGGTTGAAGAAGCCACGCTCGGTAGGCAAGATCTCGCCACCACCCGATACTACCTGGCACTTGCACTGACCACAAGCACCCTTACCACCACATGCCGAAGGGAGGAAGATGCCCTGCTCCGAGAGTGTGTTAAGAAGTGTTGAGCCAGACTCAACCTCAAGTACCTTACCACCCTCGTTGATGTCGATCTTAACGGCACCCGACGAGGTAAGCTTTGCCTTTGCTAAGAGTAGCAGTAACACCAATACGAGTGTTACGGCTAAAAAGGCAACTATTGCATAAATAATAATCTCCATCTTTTACTCTTATTAAAGGTTACAACTTAACACCTGAGAAGATCATGAAGGCGATACCCATCAAACCTGTGATGATAAATGCGATACCAGGACCCTTCAATGCTGCAGGAACGTGTGAGTAGGCAATCTTCTCGCGGATAGCAGCCATCATCACGATAGCCAACCACCAACCAATACCCGAGCCAGCGCCATATACTACAGAGTCGCCGAACGAGCAGATAGTATCGCCCACACGCTGCTGCATGAACAACGAGCCACCCATGATGGCGCAGTTCACAGCGATAAGTGGGAGGAAGATACCCAACTGGTTATACAACGAAGGAGAGAACTTCTCGACAACCATCTCGACGAGCTGTACGAACGCTGCGATGACAGCGATGAAGATGATGAACGACAAGAAGCCAAGGTCGATACCCTCACCCAAGACGTTTGGAGAGAGGACATGCACCTGAAGAAGGTAGTTCAAAGGCACGGTCATCACCTGCACGAAGGTAACAGCAGCACCCAAACCCAACGCGGTCTTTACGCTCTTAGATACAGCGATATATGAACACATACCAAAGAAGTATGCGAAGACCATGTTTTCAATAAATACCGAATTGAAAAATAAATTTAACATATGCTACCCTCCTACTTTTCCTGTAAATCCTTATTGAATGAGCGGTGCACCCAGATGATGCAACCTACGATGATAAGTGCCATTGGTGGGAAGAGCATAAGCGAGTTAGGTGTATACCAATCGCCAAGTACCTGCATACCGAAGAGCTGGCCAGAGCCGAAGAACTCGCGGAAGAACGCAACGAGTACGAGGATAAAGGCATAACCCAAGCCGTTGGCAACACCATCAACAAATGAGTCCCAAGGCTTGTTACCCAACGCATAGGCCTCAACACGACCCATCACAATACAGTTGGTGATGATAAGACCTACGTATACCGAGAGCTGCTTCGAGACATCGTACATATATGCCTTGAGGAACTGGTCTACAACGATAACGAGGGATGCAATAACAACCAACTGAACGATGATACGTATACGTGAAGGCACGCCATTACGCAACAACGACATAATGAGGTTAGAGAATGCAGCAACGAAGGTTACCGAGAGACCCATAACCAACGCAGGCTCCATCTTTACCGTAACGGCAAGAGCCGAGCAAATACCCAAAATCTGAACAATAATAGGGTTATTCGCTGCTAACGGATTTGTAAAATTCTTACTTAGTTTCATAGCTTAATACCTATTATTATTACTTCTTTTTCTCAACAAACTTAGGGTTAGCGAAGAAGTCAACGTACGCCTCCAAAGAGTTCTCAATCATCGAGTTTACGCCGTCGCAAGTCTTGGTACCACCAGAGATGGCATCGACAGTGCTTGGCATCTTCTCGGCATCGCTTGCGCTGACACCCTTCTGCATCTTAAGAGCGATCTTATTATCGCCGCCATATACAAGCTTGCCTGCGAATACAAGCTTGCCTACGAACTTATCCTGAACCTTATCTGTGGCAATCTCAGCACCAAGACCTGGGGTCTCACCTGCGTGATCCATGGTAATACCAACAACCTCAAGGTTTCCAGCACTCCTCTTCAAGGCCACATAGCCCCAGATGTCACCCCAAAGACCCTTACCTACGATAGGTACTACGTACAAAGTCTCCTGGTACTTATGACCCTTCTCCTCAACCTCACGCTCGTACATGAAGATTGGAAGCTCATCGTCGGCAGCTGCATAATCCTTATAGAGCTCTGCAAGAGCCTTACGGTTAGAGATAAGCTCAAAGAGAGGCTTAACATCGTCAACCTCATGGAACTCGTTACCATTCTTGATAACACCAGCAACAACCTTATCGAAGCTCTCACCCTCGGCACCAAAAGCCTTCATAATAGACTCCTTCTGCTCGTTGAGCACGTTCTCCTCCTGTGCGGGCTTAAGTAGTGTAGCCAAGGTAGCAAGCAACGCACCTACGATAACAACCATCACAATGGTATAGATGATGGTATATGCGTTTGAATTTTTATTTAATGCCATAGCTCCTTACTTATTTAACGTTCTTAATTAGTCTCTTACGACGTGCTACGTTACGCTCTACTACGAAGTAGTCGATGAGTGGAGCGAGTGCGTTCATAAAGAGAATTGCGAGCATCATACCCTCAGGATATGCAGGGTTCATAACACGTACACAGATAGCGAGTGCACCAATCATGAAACCATAGATCCACTTACCAGTGTTGGTCTGAGCCGAGGTAACAGGGTCGGTAGCCATGAAGACAGCGCCAAAGGCAAAGCCACCAACCAACAAGTGGTAGTATGCTGGGTAGTCAGTCTGGAAGAGGGCGTTAGGACCCATAGCCTCGAAGAGGTATGCAAAGGCAAAACCACCGAGGAAGACTGACAACATGATACGCCATGAAGCTACGCCTGTGAAGAGCAACAACGCTGCACCCAAGAGGATGGCAAATGTTGATGTCTCACCAACGCAACCAGGGATAGTACCCCAGAAAGCATCAGAGATAGAGTATACACCGAGGTTTGTTGCACCTGGCTGGCCAAGAATATCCAATGCAGTTGCACCAGACACGCTATCTGCGGCGTACCACACCTTCTCACCAGACATATGTGGAGTGTAGGCGAAGAATGCAAAGGCACGTGCCAACAACGCAGGGTTGAAGACGTTCATACCTGTACCACCGAATACCTCCTTACCGATGATTACAGCAAATGCTGTCGAGAGAGCTACAATCCAGAGGGGTACACCAATAGGCATGATCATTGGGATGAGAAGACCCGTTACGAGGAAGCCCTCGTTGATCTCGTGGCCACGCATCTGCGCAAAGGCGAACTCGATAGAGAGACCCACAACGTATGATACGATAATCATTGGGAGTACCTCCAAGAAGCCAAACCAGAAGGCTGCCAAGCCTGTCTTACCTGCAAAGTAACCGATATTCCACATACCGAACAACAACGCAGGGATAAGAGCGAGCACCACAACAATCATCACACGCTTGATATCGTTACAGTCGCGGATGTGGGCACCCTTCTTAGTTGTTGTGTTAGGAACAAAAAGGAATGTCTCGAAGCCCTCGAATGTCGAGTGCAAGAAACTGAGCTTACCTCCCTTAGAGAAGGTGGGCTTTATCTTATCAACAAAATTACGCAATCCCATATCTTAGCTCTCCTTAATCATTAAGTTAATACCGTCGCGAACAATCTGCTGCATCTCAATCTTCGATGGGTCGACGAACTCGCAGAGTGCCAAGTCCTCAGGAAGCACCTCATACAAACCGAGGTTCTCCATCTTGTCGAGATCCTTAACAAGGATTGCCTTCAACAGATACGATACG
The DNA here is from genome assembly GCA_015059955.1 of Rikenellaceae bacterium. GTDB lineage: Bacteria > Bacteroidota > Bacteroidia > Bacteroidales > Rikenellaceae > Alistipes. The sequence continues at coordinate 338,538 of SUZK01000001.1, read as the reverse complement.
TAGACATCCATTGGGAGGTACTCCTCGTAGAGACCTGTAACAACGAATGGGCGCTCACCACCATTGAGGTTGGTATCGAGTTTATACTCCTTGTTTGGCGAAAGCCATGAGAAGTAAGCACGCGATACCGAGAAGCGGTGAGTACGAGGCATTGCCCAACCCAACAACTCGTATACGTCACCCTCAGGGATAAGGGTCAACATATTGGCGTTAGCCGAGATATAGCCCTCGGCAGCTGTGGTGACACCAGTGAGGACATCACCAGAGATGATACGCACCTTATTTGACACCTTGCCTACGATAGACTCTACGGCAGCACCTGAGATGATACGCTTGTAGCATGGCTTCTCGGCCTCGCTACCAGCAACTGCGATAATCTTCGACATATCGAGCTTGCCGGTGTTGATGAAGCGGCCGATGATAGCTACATCCTGGATGTTTACAGTCCATACGATGTCGCCCTTAGCGATGCGGTCGATGTGGTGAATCTGTACACCAACGTTACCTACGGGGTGCTTACCCTCGAATGTGCGGTACTCAACACCCTTGATGCTCTCCATATAACCCTCGGCGCCCTTACGAGCTGAGAGGTGCACCTTACCATTGGTTAGGCGAGCAAGAAGTGCCAAACCTGCCTCGACGTTAGCCTTCTCCTCCTTGAGCACGAAGTTGTAATCAGGAGCAAGAGGCGCAGAGTCGAATGCCGACACGAAGATTGCCTTTGGTGTAGCATCGGGGTTGGCGATGATACCATAAGGACGCTCTACGATACGAGTCCAGAGACCCGACTCAAGAAGCATCTCGACAATCTCAGAACGCTCAGCCTTGGCGGGGTTAACCACCTTGATCTCCTTGACCTGCTGTGTCTGGTCGGGCTCTACGGCAACGCTAAGAAGCTTTCGCTTCTCACCGCGATTGATTGCCGACACCACACCGCTAACGGGTGATGTGAAGAGGATGCGAGGATTGTTCTTGTCAAAGAACAAAGCCGAGCCGGCCTCTACCTTGTCACCAACCTTAACCAACAGCTTGGGAGTAACGTTCTCATAGTCAAGCGGACTAACAGCGTATGACTTCGCCATTGGAGCAACCTCCAAGCGAGCCTCAGCCTTACCTGTCAGCTTGATGTCGAGACCTTTACGTAATTTAATGTTTTTCGACATAAAAACTGTTTGTTAGATTAATTTAATAGTTTTATATTTTAAGTTTGTGTTTTTTAATGACACTATATCGCCATATATCAATTTAAAGTGCGCACGAAGATACGCCTTTTTTTCGAAACTAACAATCATTTTAGCCTCATATTTGCGATTTGGCAGATATTTTCATACATTTGTAGTCGACAACGGTTAACATCAAAGCATGAAAGCGGTAGTCGACAATAGCAACAATATGGGAGATAACAGCGTGCAGGCCACCTCAACGTATGTCGATATTCACACCCATCATCCGCGTTTTGGGGTGCTCTCTCCAGCAATGGCGGGCATTCATCCGTGGGATGCAACAAAGGGATGCGAGCTACCCGACCTCGCGGCGTGCGACATCGTTGGTGAGACGGGTTTAGACTTCGCGTGCGACATCGACAGAGAGGCACAACGACGACTCTTCGAGTGGCATCTATGCGAGGCTGAGAGGCTACGCAAGCCCGTAGTATTACACGTCGTCAAGAGCTTCGAGGAGGTGATGTCGATGCTTGCAAAGCACAAGATTGAAGGTGTTGTGTTTCACGGCTTTATAGGCTCTGCGGAGCAAGCCGTACGCGCCATCGACAGGGGCTACTACCTCTCGTTTGGCGAGCACTCGTTACGCTCCCCAAAGAGCCGTCGTGTCGCAGAACAGATACCATTAGATAGGCTCTTCTGCGAAACAGACGACAACCCCGATATTACCATTGAGCAGATATACAAGAGCATAGCCTCACTACGCGGCATAGATGTTAAGGAGTTGGCAGAGCAACTTATACAGAACTATAACAGAGTGATACATAGAGCATGAAAGAGTGGTTAGAGCGTACCGAGCTACTGCTTGGCACCGAGAAGCTTGATATACTCAACAGGGCGCACATCTTGGTCGTGGGCGTAGGTGGCGTAGGTGCATACGCAGCCGAGATGATTGTGCGTGCTGGTGTGGGGAGCATAACGATTGCCGATGCCGACAAGGTATCTGAGAGCAATATCAACCGACAGCTCGTCGCCCTGCACTCGACAATAGGTCGCGAGAAGTGCGACATCCTCGCCGAGCGACTGAAGGATATCAACCCAGAACTCAACATCACGATTGTCAACCGCTTTATCAAGGATGATGAGACCGACGCGCTTCTCGATAGCGCCAAATTCGACTATATCGTTGATGCCATAGACACCCTATCACCCAAGCTCGCGCTAATCAAAGGTGCGCTCGACCGCGGCATACCATTAGTAAGCTCAATGGGCGCGGGAGCAAAGACCGATCCGACGCTGATGGAGATTAAGGATATAGCCAAAACACACCACTGTCCTTTGGCTCATATGCTACGCAAACGCCTCCACAAGATAGGCATCAAGCGTGGCTTCTGGGCTGTATTCTCACCCGAACCAATACGTGAGGGAGCGATGATTTTATGCGAGGAGCAGAACAAAAAGTCGAATGTAGGCACCATATCCTACATTCCTGCCCTCTTTGGCATTGGCTGTGCCTCGGTGGTCGTGCGCGACCTAATAGGTGAATTTAGAAATAACACTAATAACGATTAAATATGAAGAAAATAGTCTTTTTGGATGAGTATAGCATTGCGGGTCGCGACCTTACGTCGATAACCTCGCAGGGCGACTATACCGCATATGAGAACACCGCAAAAGAGCAGGTCGTAGAGCGCCTTAAGGGTGCCGAGATAGCCATCACCAACAAGGTGATGATCGATGGCGACGCGATGCGCCAGCTACCCGACCTAAGGCTCATATGTGTAGCAGCTACGGGCATGAACAACGTAGACCTAAACGCCGCAGCAGAGCTTGGCATCGAGGTGAAGAATGCCGTGGGATACTCCACAACTTCGGTAGCCGAGACAACCCTCGCATCGGCGCTTGCACTCGCGCGTAACATCGTATATTTCAACGAGTACTTCCATGATGGTCGCTACTCTAAGGCCGACCGCGCCTTCTGCTACGACCGTCTGACATTCCAGATTAGTGGTAAGCGCTGGGGTATTATCGGCATGGGCAACATAGGCCGCGAGGTAGCACGCCTTGCCACGGCCTTTGGCTGCGAGGTACGCTACTTCTCGACATCGGGCGCAAAGCGCGACGAGGCATACCCTGCAATGGAGCTTGAGGAGCTACTCGAGTGGAGCGATATACTCTCGGTACACTCGCCACTAAACGAGCGCACACGTGGTCTTATTGGTCGCAAGGAGCTTCAGCTAATGAAGCCCTCGGCACTGGTCATCAACGTGGCACGTGGCGGCATCATCGACGAGGCAGCACTTGCCGAGGCACTCGACAATGGATGGGTGGCAGCAGCAGCCCTCGACGTATTCTCCATCGAGCCACTACGCGAGTCGCCACTATACGACATCAATGATAAGTATAAGCTGCTTGCATCGCCCCACAACGCATGGTCGGCAGCCGAGGCCATCGACCGCCTTATAGAGTGCGTAGCCGAGAACATCCGCACATATATCGCCAAGGCGTAACGAACAAATAGACTGCAAAACAAGAGGCATGGTAGCTTGCGCTACCATGCCTCTGTTGTTGCACATATAACTAATTCGCCGAATAGCGTTTAGATAGGCGCTCGGCTTTGCGCTCAGCCTTAGTCATCCTTACATCCTTCACAGCCTCACGCATAAACTTAGGGCGTGCAAAGTTGAAGCCTACACCAGCATATACGTTAAAGCTATTCTGGTAGCGAGGAACTGGGATATTACCATAGCGACCATAGCGTGTGTCGATAAAGTCGGCACCAATAAAGATATTCAGCACACGAGGGTGGAAGTTGATGGCAGCACCAAGAACACCGAGCTTATTATTTGCCAAGAATGTATGGCTCACGGTTGCCGAAATCCAGTTTGTTGCGCGGATATTGAGCGAGGCAGTAAGCTCGCTATATATCTGCTTGCCGATAAACTCCGTATGCGACATAAGACCTATGGCGAAGTGGTTTCTTAGGAAGTTATACTCCACACCCACATTAAGCGAGGCGTTGAGCGCCGTGCGATAGTCCTCTGCCGAGGGCTTATCCGTAAACATCTCGAACTCGGCCTTTGTATTTGCCTCGCCGGTCTGAAGGTTGAAACCATCGAAGCGAAGGTCAGCATTTGCAGATGCCGAGTAGTTGGTCATAGCCTTCCACTTAATAAAGCCAAGGTCGGTAACGGCAGCCGAGATTTTGAGATGGTCGCGGCAGAATTTAAGCTCAAGGCCGAGGTCGAGTGCAGCACCAAAACTCTTGGCATTATTGAGAAGCATGCTCACGTCGTTGAAGACGAGCATATCTGTCGAGAATGCCTCACCTGCACGAATACGACTCTGGTCGACGAAGATACTGTTAGCCACCACCTTACCGCGCAACTGAGCCGCCACGCTCTCACGTCCGACGACAGCCTCAACCTTATCGAACTCTGTGTGCAGGTTGAGCACACCCACCAAGAACTTGGCTCGAACACCCAAGTTAACATGCTTGCCTATGGGGAACGACGTGCCAACATATGTTTCGAGGTAGCTATTCGAGCTAATGTTCGTATTGCTTAGGTCATAGGTGCCATTGCCAAGCGTCTTGAGCGCCGAGAACAGGTCCTTCGAGATGGTAACATCGGTATTCGAGCGCACACGGGCGCCAAAGTTCCAGTACATCTTACCAGCATAGAAGCCCACACCAAGGACATTTACATTTGCGTTCACACCAAGGCGACCCGTATCGGGCAACTTACCAAGGAACTCATCAGCAGTCACCGAGCCGTGGAACGCCGACACCATCTGGTTATCCTTCTGATAGATGAAGTTATCTATCGACAAGAAGTTACTGGGAATATCGACACCCACGCCACTCATACCTGGTAGCGCCACATAGCCTCGCGTGGGGGCAAGGGCGGGGTTCATATCGGTACGGAAGTACGAACCCTCCATAAAGTATGAGTTACGCGACTGCGCCGATACAACATTTGCACTCAGCGCCAATACCAATACCGCAATAATAGATAAAAGTCTCTTCATAATATATTAGTTTTTTCTATCCTACATATTCTCCAACGCCTTGAGGTCGGCTGTCACACCACCAGCAAGCTCGAGTGTCAGCTCTGCCTCGACATACTGCTCATCACTTAGAGCAACGCTACTCTCATCTACACCCTTTGCCTGCAACCTAAAGCTGATGGCCGCAACATTGCTAAGCTGCGCTATGCAACCATCATCGGCGAGGTTGAGTTCAAGGCGCAGCGTGCTTGTAGCCTCGGCAACGCCATCCTTAGAGCCAACAATCGAGTTACCATCCTCGGGCAGCACAATCAAGCCCTCGATAACCTTGCCGTCGGCATCGAGCATATCGGCCGAGGCTATAAGCTCCAATGGGAGGGTTGTGGTGACATCCGCAAGCACTGCCACATCACCCACCTTGATATAGTCGAGGTCGGCAAGCTGCTCAAATGGATTACCACCCTTCATCTTAGTGAAGTCGACAGTCTGCTCATAGGTTATGCCAGTTGCATTGTTTAGCTCAATAGGCAACTCCAACGAGTAGTCATACTTAAGCTCATAGTTATCCAAGGCGTGCAGAGCCACCTCCTTAAATAGGTCGGTAGATATATCAAGTCTCAAATCAAGCTCATCGGGGAATTGACCCGTGAGGAGCTTATCAATATCGCATGGCACGAAGATATACTCCTCGGCAGAGTACTCCTCGCGGCTCGCCTCGGTGCCAAGCACAATGACACTACTCGATGGCACCACCACACCATCCTCAACAGTTGCTGCTGGTATGGTAACATATCCTACACCATTGTAGCCATTCGTATTTATTGCTCTATCGGCCTGAATCTTGCCGTCAACATATGGCACGATGCTGTACGATGCCATAAGCTCCATGGTGAATGGGTTCTCCAACTCAAGTTTCAGCACTGGCGTAAGACCTACGCCATCTATTGAGAGGTTGTCGACACCTCCGAGGCCTATGCGCTTTAGGTAGGAATATTCGTAGTTTACATATCCGCAAACCTCCTGAATATCGAGCGTTGCCTCCTCGATGCCAGCATTCAACGTCATCTCTCCCTCGTGCATAACCGACGATAGCTTTACCTCTGTACCCTCCTCGATGCGAGCATCAATTTCGGGAGCAAAGCTAATCTTCACTTCGCCATTCTTAGGGTCAAGACCCTCTGCACCAAAGTCGAGAGCATCGAGGTCAACCTCGACACCGTTACGTAGGCTGTTGAGTGTGGTATGTAGCTTATGCTCCTCGGCATTGTAGCCAATCTCGACGTTCTCATGAAGGATGATATATTCGGGCAACCATGCATCAATAATAATCTTCTCGGCCAAATCCTCCGACATCCACTCGAAGCCACCTGCCTTGAGCGTCAGGGGCGACTCCTCGGCGAAGGTAAGCGAACGAATCAATGTAATCTCCTCGGGAAGGTCCTTGATTACCACATCCCCATTTTCGGGCTTCATATGGTCGAGAATAGCTACCTCATTAAGCACAACATCGGCATCCTCATAGGCGAGATCTGACATGATATGGAGCTGTGGACCTTGTATTAAATTAAGGCTTCCGCTCTTAGTTGTCATCTCGAACGAAACGTGATACTCCAAATCGACACTAAACCCAATCTTACCATTCTCAACAGGGCTGTTATTAGCTATGCTCTCGATATATATCAAGAATGGCAACTCATCTTGGTCGGCGGTAAAGTCGAACTCATTAACAGCAAACTCACCATCCTCAATATGCTCACCCTCAGCATTGTATATATTACAACCCTCAGGCGCTTTGAGCTCCAAGTTCACATGGCCACCGCCATTAACTGCCGAAAGGTCGTTGAGCAAGAAACGCACATCGACACGCGCACCAGGGTCGCCCGCCAAGGTTGGCTGCAGATAGATACGCTTAATACCCGATATCATCTCGGGCACCTCGTAGTCAAAGTTCTCAATAAGGTCACCATCCTCCATACCAGTAACCTTGAGGCCCTCTGGCACACTAACCGTTTCTCCCTCTAATATTGATAGACTGCCATAATTAGACTCTATGTCGCAATACTCATCAACCTTTTGGGCATGGTCGGTCAATCCGAACTCAGGATAGTCAACCTTAAACTCGCCCTTCACAGCGGGAATCTGTACAATGTGTTTGATACCGCCAATGGAGTACTGGCCATCACCACTAACACCCAACACATAGCCACCATCCTCCTTGGTAATCAGCGTATCAATACCCTCAGCCTCGGCGAGTAGGTCACCCAACGTCTTGCGCTCGAGGTCACCTAATGGGAGTGTCGCTCCCTGACCTATTGTCACCTCCGTAGAGACCTTGTCAATACGGAAACTATCGTCAACACAACCCGTCGCAACAACAACAGATAGCACCAAAAGCCAACGACATGCGCTACTAAAACGTTTCATAATTGTAGTGTTTAATTTACTGACTCGTTTGCATGATATATAAGATGTACAAAGATAACTCTTTTTGTCGAATAAATGAACTAAATGTGATAAAAAAATTGTGTTCCGTTCAAATATATTTTCGAGCAAGCTATTTTCTTAACGCCTCGCACCGAGCAAATGCAACTTACTGATTTATTGGCAATTAACACGCAAACTTATTACATTCTCGTAACTCGCTGATTATCAGCACTATGAAAAAATCACAAAATCACCACTCCGTTAATCGCTGAAATTCAGTGTATTACAAAGCCACTCGCGGAAAAAATATCGAGCATTTTTTTTGGTCGCGCCTATATTTTATAGTACCTTTGCACTAACGAAAACAACCAAAACATTAGAGGCGATGTCTCAACGAACAAACATAGTTGCAACATTGGCAAAGGCGGGTAGCATACTGCTCGTTGTGAGCATGCTATTTGTGGCATGTGGCGGCGATGCACCAAGTGCCAACGAGTCGTCATCGGGCGTCACTCATGAGCAGGCCACCAAGGCACTTGAGGCGTGCGAGAGTAGCTACCTTAATAGTGACGTGCCCGCGTACGAGGCGGAGCATATAGCGACACTCTACGCCTACTATATGGATAGCGACGAGCACAGCGAGAGGGCACAAGCTCTATTCTTCTGCGCACAGGCAAGCTACGCCGATGGCAACACCCCACAAGCATTGCTCTACCTTATCGAGGCAGAGAAGTCCACCGAGGCGAGTGGCGACATGGCGTATGATGGCCGTATCAAGCGCATGAAGGGTGATATATATGGCGAGGGGTGTCTCTTTGCAAACGCCTTGGAGGAGTATCAGAAGTGCCGCGAGAGCTTTATAGCGGCCGACATGCTATCGCACGCCAACTACGCCACATACGACGAGGGTATCACGCTGATACACATGCGCAACTTCGACGAGGCAAAAGAGCTATTAAACAGCACATTAGCCTACGCCGCCGAGGAGTCATTACTCGGTCTATATTACGGGGCACTGCACCACCTTATCGACATAGCGATATACACCGACGACTATGCCGAGTGTAGCGCGCTATTAGAGCTTTACGACGAAGCCGACAGCGAGTGGTACAACAACGAGCACAAGCTCTTTGCCGAGGCTATCGTTGCTGCCAACAATGGCGATATTGCGAGAGCTGAGCAGCTTCTAAGCAAGACCAATAGCAACGCCAACGTTGAGAGTATCGAGGACTACTACTATACGCACTACTTGGTACACCGCATCGGTGGTGATAGCCTTCGTGCCGTGGAGTGGCTTGAGCGCAGCAAGGAGCATCAGGACCAGCTTATCCTCGAGGTTCTGAACCAGCCAACGCTCAACATCGAGTTGGAGCTATTGCAGAGCCGCTTAGATGCCGAGCGCACTGAGCGCGAGCTGACCGAGAAGAACAGAGAGCAGGAGCGTAGAGCCGTCGAGGCTGAGCGTCAATACAGAGTGCGACGCAATACCTATATAATATGCACTATAATCGTGGGTATCATACTCCTACTACTCTACATACGCCACCGCTGGAGAGCCAAAAACCGCGACATAGCACAGTATATTGAGACCATACGCGAGCTTCAGATGGCAAACCGCGACCTTCCAAACGAGATGAACGCCACGATTGCCACAATCTACCGCGACCGCTTCTCGGAGATAAACGCCCTATGCGAGACATACTACGACCATAGCGGCACGTCACGACAGAAGAGTTTGGTATTTAACCAACTGAGCCAGACAATAGAGGATATCAAGGGTGATAACAAGCGTATTGCGGAGATGGAGAGCGCCGTAAATAAGTATCGCAACAACCTTATGCAGCGACTACGCGAGCAGGTGAGCAAACTCAGCGAGCGTGACATGCGCGTAGCACTCTATATATTTGCTGGCTTCTCTAACCGCGCGATATCTATATTTATCGACAGCGACCCAGTGAGCGTATCAAAGATACGATACAATATCAAACAAAAAATCAAGAGCTCAGGTGCTAAGGACGCAGAGGAACTAACACAGGCTCTATCAGAGAAATAGACGATATGAAACGACACACTAAACTACTACGCAGAGTAGCCATCATGGCCGTTGCAACAATGACATTAGCGGGATGCGAAATGGCAATTGACTGCTCGCCAACGATACCGGGAGACGGGAATCACGATACACTTATTCCAGATTCTAAGCGACCAATACCCATCAAGCCCAAGAAGGGCACTGGTTCTAAGATTGAGCGACCTAAACTTATTGACGAGCTTATCAATGAGATTATGTCACCAAACTCCGTCATGGAGTATGAGCCATGCGACATCGAGGAGCCACGATAGGCAATCGGCAGACAGCATGGCAAGAGACGAGGAGACGAGGCGCATAACTATACAACGGACAGACATTTGAGTGATTGATACTAATTGCATCACCAAGTGCTTATATGCCTAACAATCAATAAATTAGACGACGCAACTAATACGCGCACGTAACTCACTGATAATCAGCGTGTTGAAAAATTAGCAAATTCGCCATTTGTAAACAGCTGATTTACAGACATTTAAACACCGCGTCGCGGAAAAATATAAGGCCTAAAAATTTGGTATTTAGCGCAGACAGGTAGTAACTTTGCACTAAACAAATCTTAAAACCTACGATTATGAAACGAACATTAACACTCTTATCGTTATGCACCTTGGCGCTCACGTCATGCGAGAGTCCATTTGCAGATTATAAGCATCTGGAGGATATCAGCGGCGTGGAGATAAACGACAACAATGGTGGCAAAGAGTACATCAGCTACCGCGGAGCAGCACTGCCCAAGGAGGAGTATGGTGGCTACTATGAGATGATAGATGTGCTTGAGCTTATCGCCAAGCAGAAGGGCGAGATTGACGATGCGCAATTCGAGCAGCTCCTCAAAGAGAGGCTCTTCAAGTGCACCGACCGCTTTATGATGGATACGGACGACTACGCCATCGAAGAGTATGGCACGGAGTACTATTGGACATGGGCATTCGGCTGGGATGGAGGCCCTGTACTGGGCACTATAATGTGCACCGAGGATGGTCTCTACTACGAGATATCGGAGCCAGGATGTGCCAGCGTTGGCGACCATGCGATAGAATATATGCACAAACAGGGCTATCACGGCTGGTACACGACCAACAAGTGGAGCTACGACGCTGAGACAAACACCCTCAAAACAACAACAGGGCAAGACCTAAACAAAGAGTTTAATCTCGAAGCCGAGGTGCTATACTTCGATGGCAAGAAGGCCGTGTTGCTCGGACACGTGGGTGGCGTAGCGTGGTATGGCTGGCGTGCCAGCGACCCAGAGGTGAGACTATCGTTCAAGGAGGAGCTATACCTATTCGAGTTTGCGGAGGGTCGCGAGACATTCCTTGAGGGGTTCCTACCTAAGGATGAATACAACGCCATGCTCGAGGCATACGAAACTCGCTACGACGACTACGAGGGCGCTAAGATGCCTGAGAAGGGTGCTGGCTACGAGGAGATGATGGAGGTGCTCAACATGGTTGACAGCTTCAACGGCAGTGCTGACGACTACTGGATTGAGAAGTTCATCAAGGAGAAGCTTATACCCGTACATACCATGTATACGCAGCGTAGAAACGACGCCGGTGAGCTGCAGTGGCAGAAGCAAGACTTCGACTACATACGCACCATAATGTGTAACGATGCCGGCGACGGCTACATATCGTACAACACACGCTACGAGGAGGGCGACATGGAGGCATGGATGCAGGAGCAGGGCTACTACGGCTGGTACGAGAATCTATCGTGGAGCTACGACACACGCACCAACACACTCACAACGACAATGGGAGAGCTTACATGCAAAGCCGAGATTGTATACTCTACCAACTGGGATATCGTCCTCAAGGGCCATGTGGCGGGCATCAGCGAGACAACAACAGACGAGTCGGGCAAGGTAGTGCCAGTATCTGATGTCGAGCTAATACCATTCCGATTTGCCGACAGCATAAATTTGGGCCGCGACGAGGCTTTAGGCGAGACCATATGCCTCACACGTGAGACATTCCTCAGCGGCTACTACACCTACGACGCGTACTGGGCAAAGGCCGAGGAGTTTGGGAAATAAGTTAAAGCAATTATAGTAGTAAAAGAGGAGGGTTGTTCGTGAACAACCCTCCTCAATTCATATTGGACATAACGACTACTCCTCAGCAGCCTCCTCGCCCTCAGCGGTCTCAGGGAGCTTGAACTCAGTGAAGCCAGCCTTAACCAAGATGTTGTACCATGCGAAGCACTTCTTCATATCCGACACGTGTACGCGCTCGCGGTCGTAGTCGGGCAATACGTTGCCAAACTCCTCGATAATCTTGTTCGAAGACTCCTTGTGCGACACAGCCTCCTTGCCCTCGGTGTAGTTCCAGATGTTAGTGAAGACATCGGCAAGAGCTATATCCTCGCCCTCGGTGAACATTGATATCTCGGTAAGAGCGCTTACGCGTGCGTTCGACGATACGTTCATACGCTTGCCGTCGATAAGCGACTCGACGATAACACCGCGCATAGACTGCGCGACATACTTATACAAGCCTGGCTGGCCAGAGATAGCCAAAATATCCTTCAACTCCATAGGTTCGATAATCTATTAGTTTTATAATATATTACTCTCGATAAAAAATTTAGCGCCACAAATATAGCAATTTTTTGTAAAAATCATTATATTTGTACGATGTATTCTTAAAATAAAAACCAAAGAGTCTATGAAGCGCGAGAACATTGAGATAATACAGATTAATATTTCGGGTGAGGATAAGCCAGGCTTGACATCGTCGCTCACCGCTATATTGGCGCGTCACGACGCCTTTATCCTCGACATCGGCCAGTCGAATATTCATCAGTCGTTGACCTTAGGCATCCTCTTTCTGACTACGCCTGAAAAGTCGGGACAGATAATGAAGGAGCTGCTATTCAAGGCATCCGAGATGAATATCAACATACGCTTCACACCTATCGACGAGGAGGAGTACAACCGCTGGGTTGTAGGTCAGGGCAAGAACCGATACATCATCACGCTCATTGGTCGCAAGATAACCGCCGAGCACATATCGCGCGTGACACAAGCTATATCCGAGGAGGGTCTCAACATCGACGACATCAACCGTCTGACAGGTCGTATGCCCCTTGACGAGGATGAGCGCGCCCCAAAGACAAGTATCGAGTTCTCGGTGCGTGGTACGCTCGAAGATAAGACTCGTCTTCAGAATACCTTTATGGAGCTATCGATGAAGAGCGACGTAGATATATCGTTCCAGAAGGATGGTATCTTCCGCCGTTCACGCCGCCTCATCTGCTTCGATATGGACTCGACACTCATCCGCACCGAGGTTATCGACGAGCTTGCAGACAGAGCAGGCGTAGGTGAGCAGGTGCGCGAGATAACCGAGCGTGCAATGCGCGGCGAGATAGACTTCTGCGAGAGCTTCAAGCAGCGCGTAGCACTCCTCAAAGGCCTCGATGTCAGCGTCATGGAGGATATAGCCGTAAACCTGCCCATCACCGAGGGCGTAGACCGCATGATGACAATCCTCAAGCGCGTAGGATACAAAACTGCCATCTTATCGGGTGGTTTCACATACTTCGGCAACTATCTCAAGAGCCGCTTCGGCTTCGACTATGTATATGCCAACGAGTTAGAGGTGGAAGATGGCAAGCTCACTGGTCGCTACACAGGCGAGATTGTCGACGGCAAGCGTAAGGCCGAGCTACTGCGTCTATTGTGTCAGTTCGAGAATATCGACATTCAGCAGTCGGTAGCTGTGGGTGATGGCGCCAACGACTTAGCGATGCTCAACATCGCAGGCCTCGGCATAGCCTTCCACGCAAAACCAAAGGTGCGCGCGACGGCAAGCCAGTCGATATCAACCGTAGGTCTCGACGGCATACTCTACTTCCTCGGCCTCAAGGACTCGTGGGTAGATAGCACGAAGTAGTGGTCAAATGCCACATCATGTACAAGTACCTAATCATAGCCATGTTGCTCGTTGGGTGCGCCCACAATGATATGCCCTCAACTGGCGACATATCGGCGGAGCGCACAGCATCCATAGCGCAGATACGCGAACAGACAACGACATTCGGTGGCAATATCGTAAGCGATGATGTCGTCGTGACAGGTCGTGTAACCTCATCGGATAGCGACGGCAACTTCTTCCGCTCACTAATTGTCGAGGATGAGAGTGGCGCCATAGAGCTGCGTATCAAGAGCTACGACCTCGCAACACTATACCCCGAGGGACTATTAGTATCGTTGCATCTACGCGGGTGCGCACTCGGCTATGATATGGGCATCCTGCAAGCAGGCTCTAAAGGCGAGGAGTATGACTACTACGCTGTCGATTACTTGGAGACGACGCAGAGCATAAACCGCGTGATACGTCGCTCAACAGATGTATCGCCACTGACACCTCGACGTTGCGCCATCAGAGATATAGGGCGCGCCGATTGCGGCCGTCTTATTCGTGTCGACAACCTCACATTACGCCACACCACATCGATAGACACGCTCGAAGGGATGACCCTCAACGACGCTACATGGCAGGGTTATGCCCTATTCTTCGACGAGAAGGGTGACTCCATTGCCGTATACACCTCGCCCGATGCTCGCTTCGCCAAGCAGAGCATAGCCTCGACCCCACTCTCCGTAACAGGCATCGTGCAGTGGTGTAAATATAATGGTGGCGAGGAGTGCCCACACCTCAAGATGAGATATACCTCAGATTATGAAGAGATGTAGTCCCATACTAATCATCATACTCCTCACAACGATACTTCACGTTGGCTGCTCGCGCGACACGTATTACGATGACGCCACGCATAGGCGCGACATCGCGTATCTATGGTCACTATCCAAAGACAACTCCATAGCTATCAAAGAGGTAGCCACTATACGAGGCATGGTCGCAGCAAATGACAAACATGGCGAGATAACACACAGCATAGTAGTTGTAGACGAAAGTGGAGGCATCGAGATAGCCATCGATGCCGAAAATATCGACGACATAATCCCTCTTTACAGCACCGTAGAGGTTAAGGTAGCAGGGTTATATATCGGACGTCAAGGTAAGAAGTGTATATTGGGCACTCGGCCAACGAGCGAATATGTTGTGGATAGAATCAAGGAGCGCGACCTCGCGCTATACATGACAATACTCGATAGAGAGCAGCTCATAGCTCCCAAGCGCATGGATATTGGTGACATCGACAATCGACACATGCTACACTACATATATATCGAAGAGGCGCAGTTCATTGACGAGGAGCAGGGTCTGACGTGGTGCGATTGTGACGACGAGGGCCGCTACATAGAGAGCATACGCCACATCACCGACGGCACAAACACGCTGCGTGTAGCATGCTCTGCCGAGTGCTCATACGCCTCAGCAAAGATACCTTCGGGCAAACATATGTTCTACGGGATAGTCGACTATGTCAAAGGCGACATAGCACTGCGCATTGTAGATAACCAGACACTAAGCCTCTCTGTGCGATAGTCGCTCAGCAACCCACTGTGTAAGCTCCACAAAATCTGCCACCGACAGCTGCTCGGCACGCATCGAGAAGAAGCGATGCTCCTCACCACCAAAGTCACCAAACACCGACTTCAGCGAGTTGCGTATCATCTTACGGCGCTGACCAAACGACGCCTTAACAACCTTTATAAATAGCGTCTCATCACAATCCAACCTCTCGACATTGTTACGTACAAGGCGCACCACAGCGCTCTTCACCTTTGGGGGTGGATTAAAGACCTTCTCACCCACGGTGAAGAGATAGTCTATATCGTACCATGCCTGGAGCAATACGCTGAGGATACCATACTCCTTGGAGCCTGGAGGCTCAGCCAAGCGCACGGCGACCTCGCGCTGTATCATACCCACACACTCGGGGACGATATCTCTATTTTCGAGCACCTTGAAGAATATCTGCGACGATATATTATATGGGAAGTTACCAATGATTTTGAGCCTATCACCATACTGCGCACGAAGATCCATCTTCAGGAAGTCACCCTCGGTAAGGCGCGGCGCGAACTCCGGGAAGTGGTCGTGGAGATACTCCACCGACTCGGTGTCTATCTCTGCACCATAGGTTACGATATCCTTACGTTCAAGCAGAAATTGAGTGAGTACACCCATACCACACCCCACCTCAAGAACCTTATCGGGGTTCTCAGGGGTGCCACCCTCGAGCGATGTGGCTATCTTGCGGGCTATATTCAAATCCGTGAGGAAGTGTTGGCCCAGTGCCTTCTTTGCGCGTACCTCTGCCATCGACACAGCTAATTAGTTGGCCACCTCCGAGATAAACTTGATGCGCACCAAGCGAATCTCCTCCTCGCTATACTCGGCGCCAAGCTCGTCGATAGCATCGTCCAACGAGTCGGTCTCGGCATCCTCCTTGAAGTAGAGGTATATATCCTCAACCTTATCCTCATCCATGATGGTATTCAGATAGTACTGGATATCGAGGCGCGTACCAGAGTTTACGATGGCCTCAATCTCGGTAAGGAGCTCATCCATATCGAGGTTACGAGCACGTGCGATATCCTCGAAGTCCATCTTACGGTCGATAGACTGGATGATGAATATCTTATTGTTCGACTTGCTCGCAACGCTCTTAACGACCATATCCTGAGGTCGGATAATCTCCTTCTCGTCGACATAAGCCTTGATAAGCTTGATGAACTCGGCGCCAAACTTCTGAGCCTTACCCGCACCAACACCCGATATTGTCTGAAGCTCCTCCATCGTAATTGGGTACTGGATGGACATATCCTCGAGCGATGGGTCCTGGAAGATGACATATGGTGCAAGGCCATTCTGCTTGGCCACCTTACGGCGTAAATCTTTAAGCATGGCATATAGCTCCTCGTCGGCAGCACCACCGCCCTTCATTGGGCCTATCTGGTCCTCCTCGGGCTCTGCATCGTAGTCATGGTCAAGGGTCACGGTAACAGGCGTAGGCTTAGCGATATACTGCTCGCCACGCTCGTTGACCGAGATAAGACCGTAGTTCTCGATATTCTTATCTATGAAGCCCATGATAAGGGCCTGACGTATCACTGCATTCCAGAAGCGGGCATCCTTATCGGAGCCAGCGCCAAAGAACTCCGACTTATTATGGCCATAGCTCTTAACCATAGCCGTAACCTTTCCTTGTAGCACCGCCACAAGGTGGTCAATCTTAAACTTGTCGCCTATATCCTTGAGCGCCTCTAACGCGAGCTGCATCTCCTCGTGCGCCTGCATCTTAGGCTTAGGATGGCAGCAGTTGTCGCAGTTACCGCAATTCGTCTCGGTGTACTCCTCGCCAAAGTAGTGAAGGAGCGAGCGACGACGACACATCGAGCTCTCGGCATACGATACAGTCTCTAATAGTAGCAGTTTGCCAATCTCTTGCTCAGCAACAGGCTTACCCTGCATGAACTTCTCGAGTTTCTGGATATCCTTATAGCTATAGAATGTCAAGCAGTGGCCCTCGCCGCCATCGCGACCAGCACGACCCGTCTCCTGATAGTAGCCCTCCAACGACTTTGGTATATCGTAGTGGATGACGTAGCGTACATCGGGCTTGTCGATACCCATACCGAAGGCGATAGTTGCGACGATGACATCTACGCGTTCGTGCAGGAAGGCATCCTGATTGTCGGCACGTGTCTGCGCATCCATACCGGCATGGTATGCCAACGCCTTGATGCCATTAGCCATGAGCAACTCCGCAAGCTCCTCGACCTTCTTACGGCTGAGGCAGTAGATGATACCGCTCTTGCCATCGTGCTGCTTGATGAAACGAATGATATCGTGATCTACGTTGTGCTTAGGACGTAGCTCGTAGTATAGATTTGGGCGGTTGAACGACGAACGGAATACCGTAGCGTCGGTCATGCCGAGGTTTTTCTGAATATCCATCTGCACCTTTGGTGTCGCAGTAGCCGTCAGGGCGATTAGCGGCGCGGTGCCTATATCGTTGATGATGGGACGTATACGGCGGTACTCTGGGCGGAAGTCATGGCCCCACTCCGAGATACAGTGTGCCTCGTCGATGGCGTAGAACGACACCTTTATCTTACGCAAGAAGGCGATGTTATCCTCCTTGGTCAGCGACTCGGGTGCGAAGTATAACAACTTGGTGCGACCCTCCAAGACATCTTGGCGCACCTGCATGATTGCCGACTTATTGAGCGACGAGTTTAGGAAGTGAGCAATACCCGACTCTGTGGAGAAGGTACGCATGGCATCTACCTGGTTCTTCATCAAGGCGATAAGTGGCGATATGACGATAGCAACACCATCCATAATGAGGGCTGGGAGTTGGTAACACAACGATTTACCGCCACCCGTAGGCATCAACACAAATGTATCCTTGCCCGAAAGTACGTTCTTAATTACTGCCTCCTGGTTGCCTTTGAACGACGAAAATCCAAAGTATTCGCGCAGTTTCTCGTGTAAAATTCCTCCTTGTTCGGTGTTCATAATTTCTTGTCGTAGAAAAAATTTACCCAAATATACTATATTTTTTTGAAAAATAGTCATAACTTTGTGAAAAATTTACGAATAATTTATGCGACTCTATACAAGCGAGCTGGTAAAATCCTATAAATCACGCACTGTCGTCAACCACGTCAGCATCGATGTTAAGCAGGGTGAAATCGTCGGTCTGCTCGGTCCTAACGGTGCAGGAAAGACCACGACCTTCTATATGATAGTGGGTCTTATCAAGCCCAACGAGGGACGTATCTTCCTCGAAGACGACAACGGCAAGGTCAGCGACATCACCAAGCTACCAGTATACCGACGCGCCCAGATGGGCGTCGGCTACCTGGCACAGGAGGCATCTGTCTTCCGCCGCCTAACTGTCGAAGACAATATTCGCGCCGTGTTGGAGATGACCAACTACAAGCGCAAATATCAGAAGGAGCGTGTCGAGCAGCTTATTGAGGAGTTCCGCTTGCAGAAGGTGCGCAAGAGCTATGGTAACCAGCTATCGGGTGGTGAGCGTCGCCGTACCGAGATTGCACGCGCCGTGGCCATCAACCCTTCGTTCATCCTTCTCGACGAGCCATTTGCGGGTGTCGACCCCATCGCTGTGGAGGATATTCAAAGTATCGTAGGCACACTCAAAGATAAGAACATCGGCGTTATCATCACCGACCACAATGTTGATGAGACCCTCGCCATCACCGATAGAACATATCTTCTCTACGAGGGTAAGATTCTCAAGGCTGGAACAGCCGAGGATCTCGCTGCCGACGAGATGGTACGTAGAGTATACCTCGGTAGCAACTTCGAGCTGCGTACCTCGCCACAGATGATTCGCGAACGCAAGGAGCGCGAGGAGAGGGAGCGCCAGGAGGCACTACGCGCACTGGGCTTAAATAACGAAGAGAGCGACGAAGATAACGACGAGTAGCCACTAAACGATATGGACGATAGTACAGTTCCCTTACGCAACAGACTGCATGGCGAGGTAACACCGCCATGCTCAAAGAGTTATGCACAGCGTGCCTTAGCAGCAGCGCTTCTTGCTAAGGGCCGCACGACACTTCGAGGCATCGAGCTTTGCCGCGACACACGCTCGGCAATAGAGGCAATAGAGGCCCTCGGCGCCAAGGTCGAAATTCTTGATGACAACACCCTAATTATTGATGGCGGACTATGCCCTGCTACCAACAATCTAAATGTTGGTGAGTCGGGTCTTGCGGCACGCCTCTTTACACCTATTGCAGCACTCTGCGACTCACCAATTACCATAAATGGGGCAGGCACACTGCTACACCGCCCCATGGCGATGATGATTGAGCCGCTGAAGGCTCTCGGCGTGAATGTTCGTGATGGTGGAGGAAGACTACCTATCGAGGTGTGTGGGCCGATGAATGGTGGAGAGGTAGCTGTCGACGGCTCCGTCTCGTCGCAGTTTATCACAGGTCTGCTTATCGCCCTACCCTTAGCCACGAACGACACCACCATAAATGTCCACGAGGCGGTATCGACCCCCTATATCGACATGACACTCAAGACCCTTGAGCGCTTCGGCATCAACGTAATGTACAACGAGGGCGACTATACACAGTTCTACATCGAGGGAGGACAGGAGTATCAGGCCATAGACTACACCATCGAGAGCGACTGGAGTGCTGCGGCGGCCATCATGGTTGCGGCGGCCATCGCTGGCGAGGTCACCATACGTAACATATCTACCCTATCGAGTCAGGCGGACACGGCCATATGTCGTGCCCTGGAGCGTGCCGGCGCCTCGATAATCATCGAGCGCGACACCATCACCATAGCACATCGCACGTTGGAGGCCTTCGAGTTCGACGCCACACAGTGCCCCGACCTCTTCCCAGCCCTCACTGCTCTTGCTGCGGCAGCAGATGGAGTATCGTCAATATACGGCATTGGGCGTCTTCGCGGCAAGGAGAGCGACCGTGCTGAGGTGCTATGCGAGGAGTACGGCAAACTGGGTATTGAGATAGAGTTAGACTACGATAACGACGTGATGCGTATCGTTGGTGGCGAGCCTACGCCCCACGATGTGGATAGCCACGACGACCACCGCATAGCGATGTCGTTGGCGATTACGGCGTTACGCATGGAGGAGCCGATAAATATTAAGAACCGAGAGTCGGTAGCCAAGAGCTATCCCTCGTTCTTCGAAGATATTGAGAGTCTTAAACAGCACGACGGTGAATAACAACTTTGGACAGAGCCTACGCATGACCATCTTCGGTGCGTCGCACGATAGCAGTGTTGGCATCCTTATCGAGGGAGTGCCCGCTGGCGTGCACCTACCCGCAGAGCTATTTACCGCCGACCTCGACAGACGTCGACCCAAGCTACATGGCGAGACTACACGCCACGAGAGCGACACACCACACATCGAGGGCTTAGAGGACAACCAAACCACAGGAGCGCCAGTACGCATAACATTCTACAATAGCAACACACGCTCGGCAGACTACTCGCACCTTGTGGAGCACCCGCGCCCATCGCATGCCGACCTTGTGCAGCGCCAAAAGTATGGTGAGGAGTACAACTTGGCGGGCGGAGGCATCGCTTCGGGACGTATGACCGTAGCGTTAGTTGCAGCAGGCGTTGTTGCCAAGCAGCTTATACCTGAGGTGGCGTTCACCACGGAGCTTATAAGCGTTGGTGGCAACGACAATCCCACGACCTTTGATGCGACCATCGCCGAGGCTGCACGTAAGGGTGACTCGGTAGGTGGCGTTATCGAGTGTCGCGCAACGGGCATACCACGCTCTTTGGGCGAGCCTTTCTTCGACTCTGCGGAGAGCATCATCGCGCACTTACTCTTCTCTATACCAGCGGTTAAGGGGGTTGAGTTTGGCGATGGCTTTGCCGGATGTGCCAAGCGAGGCTCTGAGCGCAACGACCGCATAATTGATGCCGAGGGTCACACGGCCACTAACAACGAAGGAGGCATCAATGGCGGCATAACAAATGGCAACGACATTGTCTTGCGCGTGGCTATCAAGCCAACACCCAGCATTGTACGCGAGCAGCACACCTATAATTTCAAGGATGGGGCTATCTCGGCCCTCACCATCGGCGGTCGCCACGACGCCTGCATAGCACGCCGTGCGGCGGTAGTTGTCGAGGCTATGGTGGCATATGCCCTTGCAGAGCTAAAACTACGTAGATAGATGGCTACACGACGCGAGATACTCAACGAGCTTACGGCGGCAGCCATGGAGTGCTACGACGAGGTGGAGGCGCGCCAGGTGGCCGAGATGATAGTGACCACGAAGGGCGGCATCACACGCAACGCCCTTATCGTAGAGCCTACCCAAGAGCTTAATATAGAGGGTCTTGACATTATCAAAGAGCAGTTAAAGAGTTGGCGACCTGTGCAGTATATCCTTGGCAGTGCCGACTTTATGGATATGAGCTTAGAGGTCGACGAGAGTGTGTTAATACCGCGTCCCGAGACCGAGGAGCTTGTTATGTGGGTGGCAGAGAACGCACCCACGGGGGCAACGATACTCGACGCTTGCACTGGGTCGGGATGTATAGCCATAGCCCTTGCACGCACCATTCGCGACAGCCATATCCACGCCTTCGACCTCTACGACAACGCCATAGCGGTAGCCAAGCGCAACGCCATGCGCCATGCGCCACAGGTTAATATCATCAAGGGCGATGCCCTCGCCGACTTCTCCGTACTCTTTAACGAGCGGTTCGATGCAGTGGTGTCAAATCCGCCATATATACCCCATAGCGATAGCGCCCTTATGCGTCCCAATGTCACCGACTACGAGCCACACGAGGCGCTCTTTGTTGACGACAGCAACCCACTTATCTTCTACCGCGCAATAGCGCAGACATCACGCAAGATATTAAAGGACAACGGATTACTATATTTCGAGATATACGAAAGCCTTAGCAACGAGATGTGCGCGATGCTACGCAGCGAGGGCTACACAGATATAATCCTCCGCGAGGACTTCCGAGGTAAACCAAGAATGATATGCGCAAAAGCGAGTTCGATAGTGAGATGACGCCTGCGCCACGCGAGCGTAAGACGAAGAGTGCCCAGCAGGCGCTCCAGGCCCTTATGCGCCTATGTTCGCGTGCAGAGAAGTCTACGGGCGACGCCATGCGCCTTATGCGCACGTGGGGTGTACCTGAGGGTGAGCGCCAGGGTGTTGTCGACACCCTTATAGCGCAGCGCTTTATATCGAACCGCCGCTATGCCGAGGCCTACGCCCGCGAGAAGTCGTCGCTATCGGGCTGGGGACCTAAGAAAATCGCCATGCAGCTACGAGCCAAGGGTGTTGAGCGCGAGATAATTACGGAGATTATAAGCCAGTATGACGGCAACACTCACCGCGAGCGCCTCGCGGAGCGTCTACGCCGTAAGCTTCGTACAACTAAGGCGTCGTCGGAGTATGAGCTACGCGGCAAGCTACTGCGCTATGCCCTATCGTTGGGCTACGACTACGACACCGCCATGGCGTGCCTCGAGCAACTGCATATAGAGCAGAGGGAGAATCTATAAACTACCGACGTCTATGAGTGTTGCCAAGAGAGTCTATATATTATTAATAGGTATCGTCGCTTTTGTCGATAGTGTCTGGGGTGCTAAGCCTCTGTCGCCCAACGACGACCTACGTTTGTGGTACGACGAGGCGGCGACCATCTGGGAGGAGTATCTACCCTTGGGCAATGGCCGTATGGGCATGATGATGTCGGGCGACATCGCTACCGACCATATCATCCTCAACGAGGGCACGATGTGGGCAGGAGGGGTGCAGCATACCGACAATAGCGAGGCTTCGCAGTGGCTACCCAAGATTCGCGAGGCGCTACTCCGAGGTGACAACCGCGCTGCCGAGATTATGATGTATCGCTACTTCACCTGCTCGGGTGGTGGCTCGGCATCGCCTGAGTATGGCAGCTACTCGATGTTCGCCGACCTGCATATCGACCATATTGACGCTGAAAGACTTAGCATCGAGGATTATCGTCGCGAGCTAAGCCTCTCGGAGGGCGTGGCACGCACATCATATCTTGGCGATGGCAGGCGCTACGAGCGCGAATACTTCTGCTCTATGGCAGATGGCATCGCCGTAATACGCCTCATCGCGGAGTGCCCCACAGACTACCGTCTGCGCCTATCACGCCCCAAGGATGCGAATGTCGAGGTCAAGGATGGCGAGATTGCGATACGAGGCATGCTGCCAAGTGGTAGCGAACGCGAGGGTGTGGTGTTCTACGGACGTCTGCACGTAGTGGGTGATGGCGCTGTTGAGGAGAATGGCAACAGCCTGATAATAAAAGGTGCAACGGATGCAACTATCCTTATAGCCGCAGCCACGAACTATGCCGATGCCGAGTATACGAAGAGCGTAGATAGAGCATTGTCCAACCGCCGAGGATACGACCACCTACGCCGCCGCCATATCGCCGCACACCGCGAGCTCTTCGACAGGGTAACCATCGACCTTGGAGAGCAACCTACCGATATTACTACCGATGAGCGCCTTGCGCGCTACGCTGCGGGCGGCGAGGATGCCCCTCTTGCGGCGCTCTACGCTCAGTATGGCCGCTATCTACTAATCGCCTCAGCATATGACGCTGTACTACCGCCCAACTTGCAGGGTATCTGGGCAAACGGTACGTGGTGTCCGTGGAATGGCGATATGCACCTGAATATCAACCAGCAGATGAACCACTGGCCCTTGGAGACGGGTAACCTTGCGGAACTTATCGACCCCCTGACACGCTATGCCGAGCAGCTATCCATATCTGGCAAGCATACGGCACGCCACTTCTACGATGGCGAGGGGTGGTGCGCACATATCTTAGCTAATGCGTGGGGCTTCACCGCGCCCTCGGAGGACCCATCGTGGGGTGCTACAAACACCTGCGGGGCATGGCTCTCGCTCCACCTCTGGGAGCACTATCTATATACTCTCGACAAGAGCTACCTCGCGAGGGTATACCCCACTATGCGTGGCGCTGCCGAGTTCCTATGCTCAATACTTGTTGAGCACCCAGCCACGGGCTACCTTGTCACAGCACCCACGACATCTCCCGAGAATGGTTTCTACCTGGATGAGGAGGATGCTGAGCACGGCATTGTGACACACGTATGCCTCGGCTCAACGATGGATAACCAGATAGCACGCGAGCTCTTCAATGCTGTTGTTGCTGCCGCCGATATCTTGGACTACGACGACAGCTTTGTCGAGAGGTTGAAGGTTACCTCTCAGCGCCTTGCGCCTACGCGCATAGCTTCCGATGGGCGCATTATGGAGTGGATGGAGGAGTATATCGAGGCAGAGCCTAAGCACCGCCATGTATCACACCTCTTCGGACTATACCCCGCCTCGCAGATTACGCGCAACACCCCTGAGCTTATGGAGGCGGCACGCCGCACCCTCGATGTGCGTGGCGATGGTGGCACAGGGTGGTCACGAGCATGGAAGATATGCTTCTGGGCACGCCTCGGCGACGGTGACAGGGCGCATAAGCTCCTCGGAGCACTCCTCGAGCCCGCTATAAGTGACGGAAGACACCACGGCGGCACATACCCTAACCTCTTCTGCTCTCACCCACCATTCCAGATAGATGGTAACTTTGGCGGTGCGGCAGGCATTATGGAGATGCTTGTGCAGAGCCACGATGGCACCGTAACCCTCCTACCAGCACTCCCATCTGCATGGTCGTCGGGAGCGTTCTGCGGCCTTAGGGCGCGTGGCGATTTGGAGGTGTCGTGCAGGTGGAGCAACGGTCAAATCTTGGAGGCGTGGGTCAAAAGTGGCCGCACCCAGACTATCACCGTGCGCACTGCCGATGGACGCGAGCGAAGTGTCGAGTGCCGACGCAATCGCCGAACACGCATATCGATGTAGTTACCATAACTACGGCATATCATATCACTGCGCATTTTGAACCTTTTTTGGCTCTTTTTACAACAACATATCATGCGATATAAGTAGCATATATCGCTATTTTTTTGCAACACATCCATTCGTAAATAGACCAAATAGAAGCCTGTTTTTCACATCTAAGTATAGATATTGGTCCACTAAACCTTCAACTCGCACAAAATAGAGTTTGTTAGTTAAACTAAAATTATTATATTTGTATATTAAGAGAGAGCCTATTTTAAGATTTAAAGATGTGTGCATTGGTGCCATACTCTACATTAGCTAACCCGCTCAAAATCCATGAGGGGGGGGGGAATTTGCACATTATCAAATAGTTACGCCCAATCATTAAATAGCAGAGGAATTTTCCTATTTTCCACACATCCCATCACAGCGCCGTGGTGGGCCAGAATTGTTTTGTCCATAGCCTACGGCTGGTGCGCATGCGCACACAAGAGGCGTGAGTGATAGAAACGATAGATTTGTCACAAAAAAATTCAAAAAAATACAATTATTAACATTTAACAATTTTCAAACATGAAGAAATTATTTATTTTCGCAGCGCTCGCCTTCGGTTTGGCAGCATGTGAGACAAAGAACGAGGAGAGCATTGATGCCGTAGTTAATGGCGACAAGGCTGTCGAGTTTACTATTAATGTTATCGCTCCAGAGGCTGAGGAGACACGTGCAGCTGACTGGTCGAACAGTGCAGCAGGCGCTATCTCAAATGGCCTTTTGGGAGCACCTAATGACAACGTTACATTGCGTTACATCCTTGAGATTTATGATGCAGCAGGCCGCCCATCAAATGAGCGCTACATCCAGTATAGCGATGATAGAAACGTGTCATTTAATCCTCGTTTGATTCCTGACCGCGATTACACATTTGTTGTATGGGCAGATATTGTAACCCGTTCTGCTGAGGGCCAGCCATGGGGAAATAACCTTTACAACGTAGGCGTAATCAGCGAGGATACTCCAAGTGGTCAACTTCGCAATGTTACCATCTACGCGGAGAACTGGAAGGCAATGGATGAGATGCGTGATGCATACACAGGTTTTGTAACCGACAACCTCGATGGAGCACACGACATCAAGGTTACTCTTACCCGTCCATTTGCTAAGCTCCGTGTAGTCACTGAGGATATGGCTGCTGTAAATGCTCTTGGTGTTGTTCCAACAAAGGCGAAGATTGTATACACAACTCCTTATCGTGTCGAGTTTAACGCTATGACAGGCACATATACTGCTGCTGATAATGCACACAAAAAGACTCACGATACGTTTGAGATTGCCAACTACGATTCGAATGTTGCTAATGCAAGCAAGGCCCTCTTTACAGACTACTTCTTCGCTGACACAACCGGCACTGATAAGGTAGGCTTTACAATGGAGGTATACGATGGTGCAGACGAACTTATTAAGGCAACTGAGTTTACAACAGATATCCCAGTAAAGCGTAATACACTTACAACTATCACTGGTAAGTTCCTTACTGTTCAGGATGGCAACTATGCTATCAAGGTTGAGGTTTCAAACGATGGTGACTTTGCAACACCAGAGATAGTAGAGAACCGCTAATATCATTATAACACAGTAATCTACAAATAGAGATATGGGGTGGTAGGCGACTACACCCTACCACCCTGCTCTATAACTCTCTTTCGGGCGCGTGCCCACAACGCCGTAGACAGCGTATGTCTATAACCAAGAAAAATGTTCTGGACTACACTGAACAACAAGATAATGAGAAAGCTATTTGCCATATTAACACTATCAGTAGCGCTTGCAGGATGCGACAAAGAGCCCAACGACAATGGGGCGCTGGATGTGTCTCTCAACGAGCCAACAAGAACATCTATTCGAGTCTCGGTAGACGAGACGCGTGCTGCAGGCGTAGATAGTGCTGAGGGTGTATTCGTAAATGGTGTATTGGGTAGCGACAATGACAATGTAACTATGCGATATATCATGCAGATATATATGGATGACGTGGCTGTGACCAAGTATGTAACATACAGCGACGAGCCTAATGTGGAGTTTACCCCAGAGCTCATCCCCAACCGTGACTACCGCTTTGTTGTGTGGGCAGATGTTGTAACCGAGGGCAAAAAGGATATAGACAACCACTATAACACCAAGAACCCTGAGTCTCTTGAGAACATCACTCTCAAGGGCGAATGGAATGCTATGGACGAGAGTCGCGACGCCTTCACTGGCTTCACAATCAAAGAGAACTTCACAGGTGGCAATGTTAATATCAGCCTAACACGCCCCTTTGCCAAGCTACGTATCGTGGCTACCGACAAGGCCGAGGCATTGGCAACACCCGTCAAGGGATTAATTACATATACGTCGAGCCACCGTGCAGCATTCAACGCCAAGACTGGCAAGGCTGCCGCAGCAACTGTCGCAGACAAGGTGCACGAGTACACAATAATGAGCTATACAGCAGATACAGAGGAGAGCTACACTCTATTCACCGACTACTTCTTCGCCGTAGATGACAAGATAAGTCTAACGTTCGCCTTCTACGAGGAGGGCGTGTCGTACCCTATAATGAATAAGAGATACATCGCCGAGAATGTTTCGGTGATGAGCAACAGAATAACAACCATTAGAGGAAATATTCTCACTGGTGACGAGAAGATTAACTTTGGCGAGAGCAATATTAGCGTTACCGAGTGGGGCAATGGTGGTGAGGTGTTAATCCCAGGAATTGTTCCAGGCATATAATAGAGTTAGCGACAATGAAAAGATGGCCTATATATATACTCATTGCGTTGCTGGGGGCTATATCATGCACTAAGAGTGATAGTAGTCTGCCTGCAACACAAAATGAAACTATCGAGTTGGAGGTTGTAGCGATGCCCACAGCATCTACTCGCTCCAATATGTTAAACTCATCGGACGACATAATCGCACAGGGTGAGTTTGCGCTCAGCGCATACCTCTCGTCTCTGAACGCCCCCTATTTCACCGACGCGTGGGTATACTACTTCGTACCCGACGATGGAGTTGCCCGCTGGCGTTTCCGTGATGTGGTCAACCAAGACTACCTAATTGACTTCTACTGGCCCGATGGCGAGGTGGACTTCATGGCGTATATGCCACGTATTCTAACGAAGTGCGCAGCAGCCATTAGCGACGTAGCGTTTGACCCTGCGACAAACATGACGAGCTTCAATGCCGTAGCACAGTCGGAGATTAACGACCGCACAGAGGCAGAGCGCGAGGCTGAACACGCCAAGCAGGAGTTTGTCTTTGCAACGAACTTCGACCAGAGTAAAAATGGTGGCTCTGTGAAGTTGCGCTTTGTTCACCCTTTTGCAGCGGTTAAGTTCCGTCTACATCAGTCGCACCGCGACTTGGTTATCCACAGCATCACGCTTCACGGCCTCGACAAGGAGGGCTCGTTCAGCAGCGTTGCCGACACCTTCGAGGAGTATTCGTCAGGCAACAACGGACAGGACTATATCACCTGCTCTAACTGGACAACCAGCAACAATGGCGACCTAATAATAAACCTCGAAAAGCGCGTACCCGACGATATCAACTACCAGTCGCAAATCGGTGGTCCATATATGGTCATACCTCAGGTGCTAAAGAGTTCCGACAGCAAGGATATTAAGATTAGTGTGACATACTCATGGAATGGTAACAGAGTGCAGTCGGCGCAATTCTCGCTATCGACAAGTCACGTTTCAGAGTGGATGCCAGGTAATATATACACCTACACACTCGACCTCGGTGACAACAAGGAGGAGATACTCTTCAAGGTTACGGTTGAAGAGTGGGCAAAGGGCGAAGATGAAGGATACGAAAACAACTTTGATGTACAGTAAGTAGCATGAAGCGATATATACCTATATTTATAACTATGGTCTCGGTTATCCTGCTCTCAGGATGCCAGAACGAGCGTGAGCCACAGGCCGCGAACGACGACCAGCAAGTATATCTCACGGCAGTAACCGAGGGACACGAGGCTACGCGTGCGCCATACGAACAGACTATACCCAACGACAGCAAGGATGGTGTGCTACACGCCGCAATATGGGCATCGTCGTTCTACAACGCTACGGATGACTGCTATACGTTCCCCAATCCGACCATTCCGCTAAATGGCAAGAATGGCACAGGCGAGTTTGCCCATCAGGTGGCTATTCACGCTACCGCAGACTTCGACTCTGGAGCGCCACAGCTACTCGACCAGGCGGTATATCCTCAGAGCGGCACACCAGTATTCTTTATTGGTCTACACCCTCAGACAGGGTGGCAGGCGGGCTCCGATGACATGAGTGCCAGCTTCACCTTCGACGGTAGCAACGATGTTATGTTTGCACCTCGCATCGAGGGCAAGTATGCCAGCGGCTCGACTGCCGAAAACCCCGTATTCGATGTTCCAGAGCTAAAGTTCTGGCATATGCTAACATGGCTCAAGGTGCGTATGATTGCCGAGGATGAGCAGGCTATGTCGGCATGGGGCAAGATTAAGGATATCAAGATTGAGAGCAAGAACCATGTGAGCATCGATATCAGCCGCGCTGACGACTCGCTTGTCGATGGCGTGATTGACATGTCGTGTACGACATTTAGCGATGCAGCCGGTTTCGATGGTCTATTGCCACTATATCAGCCTAAGAGCGACAACCTCTTCCCTGCGGCGGGAGGCTATCAGTTGAAGGTCTACGACGCTAAGGTGACCAAGCCTGTGGAGGTGGCATACGTTCTGTGTGCGCCCGTAGAGGCTTTGGCAAAGAGCGTGGTAGACGGTATCGAGACCGAGAGTGCCGAGTATGTGCTACACATCGAGACCGAGCACCGCAAGGTAGAGGTGCCTATCGACCTACGTGTGAACGACACAAAATACTACGAGGGAAGCACTCGTGCTAAGTGTTTTACCCTAAATCTCACCTTCAAGATGGGTAACACTATTGTTGTGACGGCAGACGTTGTGGATTGGACATTGGGCGGTTCGGGTTATGTTGAATTGTAAGGTTTTTGGGATTATGAAGAGCTTTATCTATCAATTGACATATGTCGCATTAGCACTATTACTTGCTGCGTGCGATAAGAGCGTGGAGCTACCCAAAGGGAGCAGTCCAGAGATTATGCTTAGCGCCGATGTCGTATCCATGGACAGGACACGTGCTACGGAAGCGAATGTATATACAGGAACATCGACAGCTGGCATGGAGGCTACCGTATGGTTCTCAAGAAGGTGCGGTGTGTACGAGGATAATGGTACCCCCACAGCACCAACATTCCTACCCTTCCGTGCAAATATCAAATATGATAGCGGCAACCCGACAACAGTCTATGTAAACCCTGAGAATAAAAGCCAGGCACTTACATACCCAATCAATGACCCTGTGAATAATAATGTCTACTGCGTAGGCCTCTACCCACAAAGCGGTTGGAGTAGCGCCGATGGTACATCTGCCACACACCCTATTGATGGCTCTGTGGATTTGATGTTCGCCGACCAGATTGTCGGCTCATGGGAGGCTCCATTCACCACTCAGCAGTATAAGCACCTGCTTACCTGGGTAAAGTTTGAGGCTGAGGCATCCGACATTAAGGCCATCGACGACTGGGGAGCAGTGACCAAGGTTACCGTGGTATCGTCTAATGGCGTGACCATCACATTCCCAGCAACTGATGGCGGCGAGTCGACAATCGCCTATTCTGCGTTGACAGCCGATATAGATGCTCTGGGAGGTAGCACCATGCCGCTATCTATCAACCTCCAATCGTTGGGCTCACTACTTTGCGCACCCTCTTCGACAATGAAGTTAAAGATTGCTACCGAGAATGTCGCCGAGAAGGAGATTGAGGTAGCACTAAAGGATGAAAACGGCAATCTCATCACCTCGGCAGAGCAAACCGCAGGTAAGTTGTTTATTATTAATATCTATTTCAATAAGTTCAACCATATTGAGGCAAGTTGTAACCTTGTCCCATGGAATGAGCAGAATGTGGATTTGGGAGGAGAGTAACACGATGAAGAGTATGAAAACATATAGCCAAATAGTCGCAGTACTGGGAGTATTACTTCTCTCAAGCGGCTGTGTTAAGGACCAATTGGTGGAGGTCGGCAACCACTCGAATGAGTATATCGGGTTCTCAGCAGCCCTCTCAGTTAACACTCGTTCCGATTTAAATAGCCATAGCGAGTCGGAGTACCTGACTATTGATGAGCAGGCGTGGCCCATGGCGGGCGACGAGCATACACGCGGCAGTGTTATCTCGTCACTTGACGGGGTGAACGTCGGCATATTCGCACATCCCTATATGGGCGACGATTTGCTGTCCCCAATAATGACTAACCACCATTTCCAGTTTGTCAACAACGAAGTGTTGGAAGCTGTGGCAAATCCTGTACTCTGGAATAGTATCAGTGCGACCACCACATTGAAGGTATATGGCTACGCACCATACGCCACGAGTGAGGGTGCATCTGATTTTAGCACGACGACAATCAATGGAACAACAACCATCAACTATACAGTTCCTCAGGATGTTGACAAGCAGTTCGACCTTATTACGACCCATATCAAGAGCGTACCCAGCGACTATGGTCAGAATATCCCTCTTACGTTCCAGCACACTTTGACAGGCGTTCGTTTCAAGGCGGGCTTCGACTGTATGGTTAAGAGTCTGAAGATTGTTAACGTCAACTACGTAGGTCACTACACTATTGGTGACGATGTATGGATGATACCTAATAAGGATAATAAGACCACGTTCACTGCGCCTATCCCTACTGGCGGCAAGGCGTGCAACGAGGGCGAGTATATCACTGGCGATGACGAGATCTTTATGATGATTCCTCAGGATATCCCCGATAACGCATATGTAGAGTTAGTGTATGATGGCGGTACTATTAAGGCTCCGCTTAAGGGATTAAAGTGGGATAAGGGCGCGCTTGTAACCTATACTATCCACAAGCAACGCGAGCAGAACTATGTATATTTCGACCTCCACGCAGGGAATGTTGTCATCACTCCCACATCATATTCGGGTGCGGTATATGTAAATGGTGTTGCTACGACTATAAGCAAGACATGGACCGCGAGTGAGATGGAGTCAAACAGGTATCACTACTACGTATACCAATCTACCGATGCTAACAAGGCAAGCACTGGATATGCCTCGTCGCTAAGCGACCCATGCCGTCTACCTTCATACGACCCCGTAAAGGTAGGCAATCAGTTCTGGAGCGAGTATATCACCAATAACACAAGCGTTGAAGATGTTATTGAGGCTTGGGATACAGCGGAGAATATTAATGCTGACAAAGCAAGCAGCCCAGCAACGCAAAATGGCGCTGTACGCAAAGTGGGGCGTAGCAGTACTCCATACTATATCTCCGTTAACGGCGATGGCACCAATGTACTAAACAACGAGATTACATTGGACAACATCTACTCACGATATATGGATGCTGGTGCTACACGTAACTCCGCAGGCCTCTCATTCACACCGAATACGAAGAGTTCGAAGTTGACAGTTAATTTAGTTGGAGATAATCGAGTAGGTGCGGTCCACTATTATAGTGGTAGAGACGCCAGTGGTCTCATCTATAATAACGAGTTGATTTTGCAAGGCTCTGGCACTTTGACAGCCGCCACTGTCGACTTCTACAAATCTACGTCGGCACAGTCATCAGGAGACCGTTATAACGCCGACAATGTGCATGGTTACTTCTCAAACTATTGGTGCACCGCCATAGGTGGTGATGATGGCTCGTCAGGAAATGCAATCGGTATTGTAATCAAGGGTGGAACAATCTTCGCTGGCACTACTCAGGCAGAGAATTGCACCGCTATTGGTGGAGGTGGTAACGACAGAGGTCATGTGCGCATTGAGGGTGGTACGGTCACAGCAGTAGCCACAACTACGGGTACAGCAATTGGTGGCGGTATTGGCTTTAACTCTCAGGGCGGCATCGGTAACGTAAAGATTAGTGGTGGTAATGTCTTCGCATATAACCATGCTAACGAGTGGGAGATCCCAAGTGCAGCCATCGGCAGCGCTGGCTCGTGGGAGAGTTCTGGAGGTAGTGGCGAGGTTGAGATTACGGGGGGCTATGTATATGCGCAGACAGCTCTCGGCACGGCCATAGGCGGCGGTAGCAGCAAAACACGCGAGGGAGGCAGCGCAAAGGTTACCATTTCAGGCAACAGCTACGTTATTGCCAAGAGTATACCAGCCATTGACAAGCACACAGGCAACGAGTACCCTGCAGGCTCGGGCATTGGTGGTGGCACAGGAGGCGTCAGCACAGCATTAAGCAGCTCGAGCGTTCCTGCCTATGGTGGTGCCGCAACAATTATTATCTCGGGCAACCCAACTATCCACACAGGTACAATCGGCGGTGGCAAGACCAATAACCCTGATGGCAAGATTGGCCATGCCGAAATTACCGTATCGGGTGGCGATATATCGGCTCAGTTTGTGATGGCAGCTGGTGCTGCCGAGGGTAAGATTACGACGTTTAACATGACAGGTGGCACCATAAATAATAGTAATGTGATAAACAAGGAGTATTATCATATTATGGATAATGGCGGTGCTGTATATATGGAGGATGGAGTATTCACCATGACCGGAGGAACAATCCGCAACTGCGAGGCGAATAATGGCGGTGCTGTATACATCAAGAAGAGTGCAAATGCCATAGGTGATCCAAAATTCGTGATGACAGGTGGTCTGATTGAGAATTGTAGAGCGTCGCACAATGGTGGAGGCATATATCTTGAGGGCGGCTCTGTTGAGATGACCAACGGAACTATTCATGACAATCTCGCCAGCGAAGGTAATGGCGGAGGTATCTATATTGCTGCCGGCAACTTCACAATTAGGGGTAACGACGCGGAGGTATCGAATAACTCCGCCCTGCGTAGAAATACGGAGAACTCAGGCAATGGTGGCGGCATATATATAACATCGCCAAATAGCGGCGTGGAGGTTACCATTGAGTCTGGTAGTATTATCGACAACACATGTGATGGCAATGGTGGTGGTATATGCGTAGATATGGCATCGAGCGATAACACCGCTGCCGTTAAGATTGGTTTGGCAGGCGTTGGCGGCCCAACAATTTCGGGAAATAAGGCCATCATGTATGGTGGCGGTTTGTACGCTATTGGTGCAAACGCAAATGTGACAATCAACGATGGTAGCATCAAGAATAATCGTGTAAGCAACTACGTACCTAATGAGGATGTCGCCAATGAGCGTGGTACGGTTGTGCTAAATGGTGGCGAGGTGACACACGTAGTCATCACCTTTGATGTCAACACAGCAGATGCCACGGCAAATGTTAGCTTCCCATCGCAGAATATCGTAACATCGACAAATAGTGCTCTGGTAACTCCTGATGCTAAGCGAGCGATGTACACATTCGCGGGCTGGAACACTCGTTCGGATGGCAAGGGCATGACATACAAGAGTGGCGATATTATGAATATCAAAGAGGACATGACGCTCTACGCCCAGTGGATATCACAGTAGTAGCGAAGAGGTATAGGTAATCGCAGCACTTACCAAATTTTGCTTTCATATACATTGTGCTGCAACAAGAGGCCGACTAAAAATTTAGTCGGCCTCGTATATATCAGCGTCATCGTGTAACAACGACAACACAAAGCATAACATCGGCTACCATAGCACCTTGTCATCGGGGTGGTCGGCGGCAATCTGAAAAATATCCTCTCGCGTAAGGTCAAATTCGGCATCACACAGGTCGAGCCACCTCACCTCGTAGCCGACGACAACCTCGCACTCCTCGTCGACGAAGCTATACACATGCGAATGAAAGACCTTCGAGGGGTCGTCAAGGAAGACAACAAGAAGATATGCGCCACCAAAAAGCGCAGGCTCAATATATGCGACAACAAACTGGCTGTCGATAATATCGGCATAGGCATCAAGCGCCGAGTTCTCGACCTCGCCACGGCCATAGGCGTCGATATATGAGCGCAGCTCACGGATATAGTCGTTATCGAGCCAGTCCTTATCCTCCCAGTCGCGAAAGCGAATCTCGTTAAGGCCAACCTGTGCCGAGCAGATGTTTGTAGTGGCAACCAACGCCACAGCGATAAGTGTAAATAGTCGTTTCATAGCAGGTATTTTAAGTGTTATTCGTAGTACAAATATCGGCAGTAAAATTGAGGCGTGCAACGATTTTTCGGTCATATGTATGAAGTAACCCTTTCGCTGTACGAAATTGTCCCTGCCGTGCGATTTTGTAAAAAGGAGATAGAAGCAGTCTCATTTCATCACGAAAATCGACTATTTCATACATTCGTGCGCACGAAATCTTGCACCAGTGAAAAAAGATGCATACCTTTGTCGTACACCCAAGCAAAAGATGGCAAAACACCTTATCATATCAACAGCAACAGAGCTTGTGCGCATCGTGCCACAGCACATCGTCTACTTCTCGTCGGACGGCAACTACACGACGATGATGCAGATAGATGGCGAAACACGCGTGCTCACATCGCTGCTTGGCAACATCGAGAAGCGCATCGAGAAGCAGCTCGGAAACGAGGGTAAGGCGTTTGTGCGACTGGGTAAGAGTCTAATCATAAATAGCTCCTACATCTACTATATAAACCCCGCAAAGCAGAAGCTGAAGCTATCGGATGCAGCGACATTCTGCCACGAGCTACCAGCATCGAAGGAGGCGTTGAAGCAGCTGAAGGAGTATATTGAGAAGGAGGCTGAGTAACTATGAGAAAGTTTACAGACTTAGACAGCATCGGTGATGACGAGATTCGCATCATCGGAGATAGAAAAATCAATAAGCTACGCGATAACCGATGGATTATCGGCATCGTCGCGGTGCTTATCATTGGATTGGTGGTGTTGATAGTGTCAATATCAAAGGATGATAGTCAACCAACCAATGAGAGCAAAGCGTCGTCGCCAAGCAAGGCTACCGTGGTGGCGGAGCCCACGTCTGAGGATGTCGCCGAAGAGCCCCGCGTGGAGAGGCTCGGCAGTGAGGTCACTGACACCGAGAGAGGCTACTGCGAGCGCCGCGACACGACGATAAACGATGTGCCACTGCGCCTATTTATTCCGCATAACGCACGCGCATCACTGCACCTCGGAAAGCTAAACAAGGCCGACACAACGATAATATACACCGCGCAGGCTGCCGACGTGAGAGCCGACAATGGCGGCATCGTGGGAGCCTTTGTGCTGAGAGGCGAGCCCTTAGCATGGGGACTATCGAAGCGCGGCTACTGCGCCATTATTGACGACGTGGTGACTGTAGGTGTGGCTGACAACTCGCCACTATTCGAGCGCGCCACCGAGACCGAAGGTTACTTCTTCCGCCAGTATCCACTGGTAGACAATGGCGTATTGGTGGATAACGCCCCAAAAGGCAAGACCATACGCCGCGCGCTATGCGACCGCAAGGGTGAGATATTTATGGTCGAGAGCCTTTCGGCAGAGTCGTTCCACGACTTCGCGCAGACACTGGTAGACTTGGGATGCGATAACGCCATATACTTGGTTGGCTCATCGGCCTACGGCTGGGCAGTGGACGAGGAGGGCCTCAAGCACGAATTTGGCGAGGCCAACTACTACACCGGCCGCCGCCGTGCCCCAAAGAATATTACATATATCGTTTGGCGGAGATAATAGAGAAAAGATGAAAGATGGGCGTTGTCGCGGACAACGCCCTTTCTTAGTAAAATTGCATACTTCTGCCTCCATTGGCATATTTGTTTGTTGTGAGCAGGAGAGGCATTACCCTCTTCCTTCCCAAAGTTATTATATTGCTATATACATTAGATAAATACATCTATCCATTTTATTTTCAAATCCTAACCGAAACGCATATCCCCAACAGAGCATCAGTCATAATAGAGGCGGGTAGGCCGAAGCCCACCCGCCAACAATAGATTATAGGTACCCCCTACTCTACCTTGAGAATAATAGTCTCACCACGCGTCACAGCGCTCTCGTAAAGAGACTTAAGACTCGGATATTTAGCCTCGTAGACCTCGCCATTATTGATATAAGCAAGTCGAATGGCATCCTCCTCCCAAGTAAACGAATACTCTGCACGTAGGTTAAGGGTGAATTGGCCATTGCTGGGGACATTCATAGAGCCAATACGTACACCTGTGCGCTCAATAGCAAAACTGATAAACTCATTGGCCGCAACATCGTACTGCACGCCATTAGCCTCATACTTAACAGCACCACTGATAAGCGTATTAGTCACCTCAAAACGCTTCTCGAAGAACTCGCAGACCTCGGTCTGGGAACTGATAACAATCTCGCCGGCAGTAGTGATGCCATTGGTGACAAACGGAAGTGTCTTACGCTCACCCGCCTGCGACTGGGCTGCAGCATCGGCAATCAACACACTCGCTCCATTGCCCGTAGCACGCTCCGCCTCGCGCGAAGCATCTACCGTATAGACAAAGCGTCCGGGAATTGTGGCGTGGGGCTTAAGTTTAGCCGCCATTTCTGGCGTCAAACGGCTCTCGTCGAGTTTAAGCATAGGAGCATCGATATATACCTCAAACGATGTTCCGAATGGATCTGCCGAACGACCATCGCTACCCGTAAAACTGGTAATCTCGAGATTTATATCAACCTTCTGGTTGGGCAAGTACGACCACTCAAGGTTGTCTACGGGATCGGGTGTAGTGCCGGTACCCCAACTACCAACGGGTGTGCCTCCGTCAATTGCCACCTGGGCTGCAAAGCGGAAGGGGCGGTAGGTAGAGAGCTCATAGATAAACGAGCGATAGGTGTTACCTACATAATTCTCATTGCTCTTGCCAGGAAGTGCCGAATAACTCTCTGGCTGATTAGAGGCAATACGAATCATATCATCGCTACGCGACGAGTTGGTCTTCAAGAATATAGAGTAGTTGCCCACCTCCTCGCCGCTCTTGTCGAACTTCGTAGGCTTGAACATAAGCATACGGCCGTTGGTACTCTGCTGCCAGTAGTCGTCATCTACGACATAGAGGCGGCAGTCCCACTCCCAATTATCGGGGAGACCAAACATATCTCTATCGGCTTGAGTATAGAGCGAGTCGAGTGTACGCGTATAGATGAAGAACTCGTCGT
This sequence comes from Rikenellaceae bacterium, assembly GCA_015059955.1. Lineage (GTDB taxonomy): Bacteria > Bacteroidota > Bacteroidia > Bacteroidales > Rikenellaceae > Alistipes. Next base: position 300,377 of record SUZK01000001.1, on the reverse strand, counting down.
TCTCACCAGCATTGATAGGTCGGGGCGTTGCGCCCGACACATCGTTAAGTAGCATATCGATACGCACAGGGGCATTTATCTTACGTGGTACAAGGTGGTAGTAGATTACCTCATCGCTCACGCCCGATACGTTGTATTCCTCAAGATTCTTCACACTAATAGCATTCTGATGCGATGCATACTGAAACTCCTTGTTTACGGTTTCGAAGAACTCCGCCTCGAGTATAATATTATCCTTGCCGCCTTGCTCGTGTGCGAGGATACTGTGCATATAGAGTCGCTGTGTGCCAGGCTCGGTTACGGTGTATACATACTTGTATCCAAGTTGATTATCTGCGCCATACCAACCCTCATCACCTTTGCGGACCACGGGCAGTACACGACCTGTGGTCTGGGTACGTACATCAAGCGAGTTAACCGACACATATACCTTGAATGGGAAGAATGGGAAATCCTCGGGGACGGTGAACTTGAAGGTTGCAAGTTCGCCAATATCTCCACCATAAATCTGCGTAGCAGCCCACACGGGAGTAAACTTTTGGGTCTTTATAAGCACAACATTGATGGTACGTTGCAAGCGACCCTTCTTTACGATGAGCGTTCCCTCAAGCATAGCATCATCGCCCATTTCAAGGAGTTGTAACACAATCCTACCGCGTCCCGATGTACCATTAGGCGTAAAGGTGTGGTTGAAGTTGTGCGAAGCAACAGTGTTGCCCGTAGACCACGACACCTCTGCCATATCGTCGGCCGTAAGAGCCGATGTAGACTCTATTGTATAGTAGAGGTCAAGGCTCTGGCCCGCTTTATCCTCGCCAAGAACCACCGATGTCTCATCAACCGAGAGTGTAATGTCGCCATACGACACCTCATTTACCCAATCGTCAACGGCAACCCAGACATTGTTTGTTGCTGGAGAGTTTAACGCATCCTCAAAGTTGCGACTTCCATAGGTAAGTTTGCCCTGAATGTTGAGTTTGTAGTGGTGGTTACGACGAATCATCATTTGCTCGCCTTGCTCGTCGATAATCATCACACGGTAGTATAACTCCTCGCTACTACCCGCAGGTCTACCACGAAGGATAATGCTCACGGGATCCTGCAATGTATTCTCATGCTCGAAGATATACTCTTCAGACTTTGTGTATACTTCGGTGATATCCGATAGTTTTGTACGATTTTGAGGTATGGTTACAAAGTCCTCACCCGGCCACTCGAACGCTGTACCTGCGGTTGGGAAACGCTTCTCGGGGTGATAGGGCGCAGTAGTTCCGAAGGCATATACATTGGTAGATACAAAACCTGTGATGTCAATCCACTCGTTGTCAGGGTTGTTAATAGATACCATCGCCTGATTGCGGATAAGTTTGATACCCTCACCACCATTGGCCGATGCGAGCTGCTGCTGGTGGCTACCTGCGCCATCCTGGAAGATAAAACGACTCCAGTAAATAATCATACCAGATGCACCAACCATATCGTCTTGAATCTCATCCTCCGTACGGTTGATAAACATATCGGCATCAAAGAGGTTGGGATTTTGGTTGCCCACAAAGTGGATAATGCGCGTTTCCTCAGGGATTATCGCCTTATAGGTACCCGATAGTGATGGGGTCTCTACTGCGGGGGTAAGCTCCGCAGAAACATGGGTTATATATAGGCCATAGTCATTGAAGCAGAATAGCGTAAGGTTCTGCACATCGATACCATCGGGGTCGACACCACGCACATCTACCTCCGTCATAAGAGGGGTGTTTGCCACGAACTCAATCTCGACCATACCCTCGGGGATTGCATCCTGCTCTGGGGATACAATAGAGGTAGTAGTATCGTGATGACAAGCCATCATGGTGGTTGCCACCAAGGCTGCGAATATGTATGAAAGTCTCTTTGTCATAATCTCATCAAAGATTAGTTGTTTTCATCTATTACAAGTTCTTCTACCTACTAATAGGCATCGCGGATACAACGGATAGCCCATGAACTGCTATCTGCTTGGTTCTCGCTATTACCATCGTCGTTCTTGCTATTGAACACAGGGCCTGATGCCGAGTAGTAGTAGTTGGCATTGAGCAGGTAGTCGATAGCATCGGCGCTCTGCGTTGATGTGCCCTGAAGCTCCATGATAATGCGAAGTTCGCTTGCTGTTGGCAATCGCCAATCGTCGTATATCGTACCATCGTCAGCCACCTCAACGTAGTATGCGCAGTGGTCACGCGATACTGACAGACGTCTTTCCTGAGTATTTGCCGAGCTCAAGCCGCCTGAGTTTACAAAGCCCAAACGTGATGCAATCATAAACGATGGCGACACAAGGTTCGCATTATCCTGTCCCGGATCGGTAAACTCGAAGTCTACATATGGGTCGGTAGTCTTGCGAGGCACACCAAGATTATAGTCCGCCGAAGATGCTGTAATGCGCACGTGGTACATACGAGCATTACCTGGGTCTTGAGCTCCTGAGTAGTTAAGCGAGTATGGTTGCGTGCTGTACCATCTACTCCAGTAGTAGTAGTCTATATTCGAGCGGCCACGGTATGAATCTCTGCTATCTGTCGATTCATATGTGCTTCGCACAACCTTTGAAGACCAGAAGCCGCCACCAGCACTCGTGCTGTAGTTGTAGCTCCAACGACCTGTTGTAGAGTTCCAGCTACCCAACGATACTGATACGTAGCGCGAGCCCTGATTATAGATGGTTGTGGGGCTCTGATCACCCACCTTGAAGTCATCACGATAAGAGTAGTGGCCAAGGATGTTGACAACATATACCAATGGGTACTGCTCTACGATTACGGTCTCCTGCTGACCTGTCTCGTTAGTGACAACAAGCGTAAAGTAGCGTACAGTGTTATTTGTAGGGATGTCACTCTCAACGGTGATGTTACCCGACAACGAGCCACTCTCCGTGCTACCCGATATGTTGTAGCTACCAGCATTGATAGTCTGCTTCGCACCGAACTTGTCGATATAGTAGCAATCCTGCACCTCGATAGTTACGGGCGACGATGACAAGAAGAGCAACGACGAGGCATCTGACGAGATGTTGTACATCTTGAGGTGGTCGAGGTTTACCTTGAGATACTCAGGACCCAACTCGCCACCTATATTGATGGTGCGCTCTGTCCATGGCACTACGCTATACTTAAGGTCAGTAACCACCACTGGCTCAGAGAAGTCCTCTGCACCTGGAGCGTTTACATTGGCCGTCACCTCGTAGTAGTGGTTACGCTCGAACTTAAACTCCTTAGAGAGTGGCACCTGATAGTAGTTGTTCGTATGCTCGGTGGTTGTCTGCACGCCATCCTTTGTTACGGTATAGTATGCAGGAATATCTACAAGGAGGTTTGTTGCATAGCTGAAACTATCCTCCGTATCCCAGGTGTGGCTGTATACGTAGGTGGTAATCTCAACACCTATGATGTTATTATCCGCATCACGCAACCATTTGTAGTAGTTTGACATCGACTCGTTGGTAGTCTCAAGCGCATCTTGACGACGCAAAACACTATCATCCATTACGCGAGTCTCATATGGGAGGTTACGCATGTAGTAGCCCTCTGACGAGCCTGGCAAATCGGGTGAGAACTCCATCTTATCACCCGAAACGAGTCGCACGACAACCTTAGCCGCAGCACGACGCAACGTGACGTTCATCTCCACAGTATCGGTAATAGGCGCCGAAGCGATGGTTATAGCACCTGCCGTAGCTGGCTCGGTAGCGCCCATATACGCAGCGCCATCCATCAAGAAGTGCGATGCTGTATTCTGGAGGCCTGATGCTGTAAGGTGGAGGTTATAGGTCTGCTCCTTGAGATTAAAGAGCTCCTCGACACTCCCAATATTTGCATATATCGACGCATCGTAAGCACTATTAGCAACAACATATACCCAGTACTTAGCACCCACAACAATATCGGCTATATCTACACCTAAACGTACCTGACCATCGGGACCTGCCGCCGTAACACGCTCATGGTAGAAGAGACTCTTGTCGGCATCTGCCACAGCATCGTTGAATATCATGATGTCGAGGTGTGAGATAGCGTACTCATGCGCCATATCCTCAATGTCCGTAGCACGTGTTACAACGCCCAGCTCACCACCAGAGATATTAAGAACAATAGCTGGTGTCTCCGTCGCGGGGCGTACAGCCTCACTTGCTATGTCATTTTGGCATGCTACCGCAACCACTGATAGTAACAGCACCATCATATATTTTACATATCTTTTCATAGCTATATGTTCTTTATTAGTTAGTCACCTGTTGAATGTCGATGATGCGTGGCTCAGAGCCGCTATTTGGCCATATGATATGGTCTACCTCACCATTAATAAGCAAGTAGCGCGAGCCTGCACCCATCCAATCCTGCGTATAGGTTATACCGAAACGAACGATACCAGTGTACGATGGGTCGGTAGGGATAACCTTAATGTTGTACCAACCCGCGTATGCCACAAGCCTCGATCCATCCTTAAGTGATGCATCGGTCTCGGACTCCTCGGTGGTGTATACCAACTCTCTGGTCATAGCATCAATCTCCTTGTATACACGAATCTCGCAGTTCAACGAGTTACGCAACGTAGGCAGCCAGTTCTGGTCGATAGGGCCTACCATCTGGAACCAACATGAGAAGGCGCCATCCTCGCTTACAATATCACCCACTGCGTTAGGAGATGTATACTTCATCGTAGGCTGATCGGGGTATACGTCATTCGACGAGTCGCCGTCGCGTGTAGCCGTATCGGGAAGCACTGGGTTGTGGTAGTTGGGATAGTAGAAGTGCTGCACCCACTCCCACTCATCGCTACGCTCCCAGTCGGCAACCTCGTAGTTGAGCACCAGAGCACCAGTAGCAACCTTAGTGATACGGAAGCGATAGATGGTATTACGGCCAATGTTATCAACCGAGCCAGTAGGGCGGCCATCTACATACTTCTTAAACTGCAACGCATCGGGGAAGCTCAATGCCGAGCCATTATATGTAACATCCACCGAGAGCTTAGCCTCGTAATCTGCAAATAGTTGATTATCGTACTCAGGAAGGTAGATGACGAACTTCTTGCCAGCCTCAACCTCCGTCAGCGAATGAGGTGTACTATGTAGCGAGCGGAAGCCACGAAAACCACCATCGCGGTCGATAGCCTTCGTATCCTCAACAACATCCCAACCTGTGGGAAGCACATAACCCACGCGATTGTGGTAGTTGATAGTAACGTTGTCAATCTCGCAATCAGCAAGTGCGCTATCGAGAATAACCTCAACCTTAGCAGCGGCACGCAAGAGCGATATTACGCCGATACTTTGTGACCTACCGTTCAACAAGCCCGAAAGGTCTACCTGCTTAACACCCCACATTGGTATTGCACCGTTGTTCATATCGAGTTCGTTGAACGAGTACTGCAACGTGGCGTTGCTACCCTCAGCGCTATTGGCAAACACCATAAACTTGTAGGTCGAGGTGTTCTCCAAGTTCTCGGTAACGCTCTGTGGCAGTCTACCCTGGAACTGATAGCGAGTACCATCATCAGTGATAGGCCAATAGATGAGGTCCACGATATCGCCGAGGTAGTTGTTATCTGCGGTGTATACCGATACACGTAGGCTCTCAGGAAGTATTCTATTCTCGAAGGTAGTGCCTATCTCATCGGTAGGCTCAGTCGCACCCCACTCGGCACGCGTGGCCTGAGGGGTGTCGATGGCGAGGACAAAGTTCACCTCGCGCGGCTCATCCAACGGAAGGCATGTGCCATTCTCGTAGATAGCGTTGCACGATGCCAGGGTGATTCCCGCCACCACTATCATTATATACTTAAACATATCTCTCATAGCTCTAACTTGTTTAGGGTTATTAGAGGATGTCGTTATTTAGAACCACTCTCCATGAGTTTACGATGATTGATGCTGATAGCCAATCGCCATTCTCATCAAGGAAGAAGGTCATGTTATACTCATCCTGACGATCCAAGTACTCTTGGTTCGACATCTGAGCGTTGTAGTTACCCTTAACCAAGAGGGCATAGTCGGCAACAGGGATTGAGAGTACCTTTGTATCATCCTCAACATTGTAGATTGTGAGGATTGGGCTTTGACCATCAATCATACGGTTTACCGTGAACTCGGCAACAGCCACAGATACCTCGTCGGCACGTGTCACTGAACTTGTACCATAGTCGGGAGCTACGTCTGCCGTACCTGTCAATACGCTCCAAGGCTCGTAGGTGAGCATGCCGTCGGCGATAACGTCGTTATTCCAATCCAATAGGCCATTGTCGGCAGTAATCTCGTAGCGGAACTGCTCGGCAACGATACCATCAGACATCTGCTGCAACACGATGCGCACAACGTTGGTATCCTTCACAAGCGACATTGTCTCGTTATAGGTACCAGGCTCCGAAGTGACCTTTAGAGGCATCGTGCCGTGGAACAGAGGCTTCAAATCCTCCGACACCTTACCCTCAGCGCTCTTAAGTTTCACCTGCAGTTGCTCCTTTGTAGTCTCACCCACCTTCGCATCAGCCAACAGGTCGAACGACTCCTCGTTCATAAGACCTGCCCACGCCAAGAGCTCGTAGTCGCCTGCCGGAAGTTCAAGAGGTATAGAGAAGTTGTCGGCAGCAATAGCCTCAGCATCGTCGACAGTGTGCATATCAACGAGCTTGCCGCTATTGTCGAAGACGAACAACGAGACTGACTTCACCTCACGAGAGAAGGCATCAGCAAATTTCATATTATAGTCATACTTGAATGAGATGTTGTAGTATGTACCACAATCACCCTCGCCCTCAAATATGAAGCTATCCTTACATGAGCTGGTCGATAGTGCTATGAACAAAGTGGCCAGCATCACTCCCCACTTACCAAATAGTGTTTGGTTCTTCATTGTTTTATAGTTTTACGTTTTACTTATTTTTTCTCTCTTGTGGGTGTAGCCTCTACACCTATATATATTACCCTCTCAGGGCTATTATTTCCAATTTTGGTGGGAGAGCCTTTCGTCTATTCGCATCATCACTCTCCGGTGTGGCACCTCTCTTTGCACCGATGCCCAAGTGCTTTCAAAAAAGTGGGTGTCCGCCGCAACCTATCCGCCACAGCGGACTACCCTATCTTATCTATCTAAATATTTGGCTGAATATTTATCGTCGTATCGCTAAGCGATTACTCAAGAGCCACATCGTTTGAAACTACACGCCATGAGAGAACGTTAATCTCAGCTGAGATATAGGTCTCCTTGTCGGTAGGCTTCACAGGAGTCTCAATCTCCATATTAGGAGCGTAAACTGGAGTACCCCAACCCTTAACGCCTGTGATGTTAATCTTGTAGCTGTGATTACGTACGATACCGTAAGCGTCGCCAAGGTGCTTAACGTCAGCATAGTAGTATGTCTGGCCATTCTTCCAAACCTTTGCAGGCTCAATCTTTGCAAGCTCAGCGTTTACGTCAGCAACCGCTGTATACTGAGTGCCGTCGAATGAGTACCAACCGGTAGTAGGAGCATCTTCTGCGAGTTGGAACTTAACCTCGTAGCTCTCTGCGCCAAGAAGGCCTGCTACGCACTGAAGCTGCGAGTCATCGATAGAGGTGTATACATTGTTAACACCATCAGTTGTGAGCAACATAAGCTTATTCTTAAGCGTTGGAGCTACGGCTGCCAAGAGAGCATCCTCGCCGATGTAGTTTGTACCATACCACTGTGCAATCTCAATAGCGTTGCCATCAACATCCTGAAGAGTTGCCGATACGATATACTTTGTACGGTCGGTGTTAGCAGCGTTTACATGCTCGCCAAGATACTCTACTGTGTCGTCGTTGTTAGTTAGCAAAGCTGGTGTGAATGCATTAGATACAGCTGTGTCTGAGGTTTTGCCTGTCCAGTATGAGCGGAAATATACTGCATCGTTCCATACGAAGCCAAGCACTGCATCGGTCCATGCTGCGTCAACAGTCTTTACGAAGTATGACTCATCCTGAGTAGCTGCCAAGTTCCAGCCGTTAACCTTTGCATATACCTCCTTCTCGCCTACCTTAGTATTTGTGTTGAAAGCTGTGTCGCCAGCCTTAACATTTACCTTAGCTACAACGCGCTCTACGTAGATAGTTACTGGGTTCTGAAGAGCCTTGTCAGCAGATGTCTGGAAATGCTCGATTGAGAGTGGTGTTGCATCAACCACCTCACCTGCGCCATTTACATATGCCGAGTTGGTCATGATGAACTGTGCGCCAGAGGTGTGACCTACGGTAGTAAGGGTATTCTTAAGGTCGTTCAACGAGAGGTTTGTGGTGCCTGTGTAGTTAACTACAGCAACAACCTTTGCTGGGAACTCGCCCTTATACTTCTCAATAACCAATACTGGGTCGGTCATAGACTCAATATTTGGAGCCTCAACATCACCATTGTCTGTAACAGCAACGTTGTAGTAGCTGCCATTAGCATTTACGTTGAATGGGTTACCAGCAGCGTCGAAGAAGTAGAATGTTACGCTATTAATAGTCTGCTCCTCAGCTGTGCCATCCTCGTAGTCAGCACGTGTAACATCGTCCGTAGACTTTAGGTTGATAGCAAGATAACCCTTCTCAGCATTGACATTAGCCTCAGGATTGGTCTTGTTACCACCATCATCAACCTTCTCAGAGCATGCTACGGCTCCAAGGGCTGCAAGTGCCAAAAAGAAATACTTAGTCTTCATAGTTTGTTTTAGTTTTAAGGATTGATATATGAATATTCTTAGTTAAGCCTACTTTTTCTTTGCCATCGAGACCTTCCAGTGGTCGGTGATGCCCTCGATGGTTGGCTGAGCCTCCTCAATGCCGAGCTCCTTTGCCTTCTCAAGGTATGGCATCGCTGCTACGTAGTCCTCGCGAAGCACCTCCAGGGCACCACGGGCATATATCGTCTCAGCTCTGTCACCCGCCTTATCCAAGTAGCGCAACGCGCGCTCGAAGTCGCCCTTAGCCATTGCCGAGTTAGCTGCATTAAGGTTGGCAATCTCATCCGATGGGAACATTCGCACAGCTACCTCCCACAACTCGTTAAGCTCGTCGCTACCATCCTCATAGCTCTGTGCTAAGAGGTAGAACTCCTCCAATGATAGCTTCTGTGGCGCAGTGTTCATAATCTCCTCTATCTCCTTAACTGTGCTATATTGACGCACGGTATACTCGATGGTATAGTCCGAACGACGCAACGATGGATAGAAGTGCTTGAGCATATATTTATAATCCTCTGGCCAGTTATTCTTAATCCACCACTCCTTATTATCGGGCTCGCGATCCGAATGGATGGTTGCCAATATCTCCTCCTTGTGCTTGAGGTTAGAGTTGGCTACGAACTCCTCAAGACCCGCCCAATCCTCAGGCTCATAAGCCGTCTGGATAAAGCCATCCTCGAAGTGGTAGAGATTCTCGACATACTCTCTCAACGACTTTGTACGACCCTTAGCCAAGCGCTCGTTGTTCGAGTAGGGGCTCTCAGGCGATGCAAAACCCTTGATGAAAATCGACTGGATGGTTACATCTCTGTCGCTACGAACCGAGTCGATAGTACCTGTAATCTTACGCAACTCGCGAGGGTTCTCGCTAAAGTCGGGATAAATCTCCATGCGGCTAACTGGGAAGTTGATATATGCCGAGCCATTGATGGTGTAGACCTTCTCGCCCTGTGCCTCAGGAGATACGTAGATGAGCTGTGGGCGGTAGGGCTCTAATGGGAAGCGCTCAATGAGCACATCGCCACTCTTGCCCGTTGTAGTACCCGCACAACCACAATCCTCACGTGCGAAGATGAGCTGACAACCATCCATCCACTCCTCAAAAGGTACTGTTGCATGGTAGTTCACAACATCGGGTTTCTTATTGTTACGGAGATAGATATCCTCACCCATAGTAGGCGCCTTATCCTCGTTACGCTGGTAGTAGAAGTGGCGATTGCGACCGTAGATGCCTATCGAACGCAAGGGCACCGACATAGAATCGCGTACGATATGAGGGGTGAGAACAACAGTCTGTGTCGACTTAACGTCGAGCTCGCTCACGTTCACCTCCATATCAACAACCACATACTTACCACTACGCTCCATGGTGTAGCTCTCAATGGTTACACCCTCGTTCTGCGCCTCAGCCGCTGACACACCAGTCAACAGAGCTGCTAATATTATAAAGTAGCGTTTCATCGTAGTAAATCAGTTAAAAGACATAAACTAAGTTAATACCAGCCTTGGTAGGACCTACGTAGTGATGGTCACCCGTACCTACCTTACGGCCACAGCCTGTACACTCGAAACGATCGTAGTTGAAGTAGCCATAACCTACACCAATCTCAAGTTCGAGATTCCAGTGCTTACCTAATATAAAGGCATAACCATAGGCGATACCAGCACCTACGGCATAACCCTGATAGCGATTCTCGGCGAGATTCTGGAAGTTTGTTCCAAGGAATCGGAAGCCACCATTAACGCCACCTATGTTATACTGTCCACCATGAACATGAAAGCCGAGGAAGTGACGCGAGAAGCGATCGCAGAACCAATAGCGCGCTTCGGGCTGTACAAGCCAGTGACGCCATTTTGTATCCTCGTCGATATTCCAGGCATTGAGATTACCAGAGATGTCGAGAGTCCACTTCGGAGCAACGCCCACCTCCACACCGAGATTTACGGTTGCCGTAGCATCGTAGAGCAGGTTCGTCTTAATGGCGACATCCTGGGCCTTGACATTCGTTACAGAGAACAGAAGGCCAAGTAGCAATGGGATGTAGAACTTTAGTTTCATAACCTTATTGTTTTTTAATTTATTTAAGTCTTTATATTGTTGGATCTTTAACCTTGCTTCTATTTCAACCTATAACTTTGGAGGATTACGCCTCATTCAAAATTAAAATATTTATCATATTAAATATTAGTTTTCACATCTTACATATTGAGTTTTTCGCTTTTTCTGTAGTGCAATTATAACTAAAATATGTAATATATGCAAGAGGCTAAAATAAAATTGTGATAATATATCTTTTTTTTAAATATATTATCTTTATAGTTTTTCGCCTATTTCACCACTACCAATATCGTAAAGATAAAAATAATGTCTATTATAGTTTTTTTTATGAGTTTTATTTCCGTTTATTCAAAACGAGCCATTTATTCATAATTTCCGTCAAAACACCGCCATACGCCCTATTTTGCAGACATAATATAGCTTTTATGGCCTACAACATTTAAAAGATGGTCAATATATCCTATTTCGCTTAATTCGCCTCTGAGAATAAAAAAATAATATTCTCTTTACGAACACATCTTTTTTTTTATAATTTATTCAAGAAATCATAAAAGAGGAGACTTCTGTTGAGTTGCAAACATAAACGAAAATATAAAATTCACACATAAAACGATAAAACTCATATGGCAACTTAAAGGCAAAATAACATCGTCAATCAAACCTTTGAACGCCCATTATTTGTTTATAAAAGATGCCTATTCGTGTAAAAACGGGGATGCAGAAAGACGAGATTGTGACTAAAACTAACAGCTGTTATATTCGAATTGCAACAAACGGCACACATAGATGATGCCCAAGGAGACTATGTACAACCGATGCACTATGGGCACACAAATCTACGCGGAGCCATCGGCATTGTGGCCTGCGTATTAGCAATGAAGTATAAGTTAAGAGGGTTCTCTAATCACAAATTTCTCGCATCTTCGATAGTAACGTCTCCAAGTCGCCTTGATGATACTCTACAGTAGCGCACTCCACCACGCCGAGAGTATTGATAAGATAGCATCGTGGGACATACATCGTGGCATAGAGGTTATAGATAGCCCTATCGGGATCGGCTGCCGCATCAATAATGTAGCCGTTTGCCTCAAGATAGTCGTGCACCTGCTCCTCAGAGCCATCTCGCGCTATGGCCAGTACCCTCACACCGAGATTATTGATTGTTGCCATATCGTCGTGCAGGTCATCGAATAGGGCCTTACAATCGGGACAGGTGTGCGAGAATAGGATTAAAAGCACCACCTCACCTCGCAGTTCCGAGAGTGTCACCTGGTCGCCACCGAGTAGTGTCGCCGTAAAGTCAGGAGCCACATCACCCTGCACCACTATTGTTGTCTCGTCATAGGTAGGCAGTTGCTCGGTTATTGCGCCACACTGCACAAACCCGAGTATCACAACCAGAATAGATACTATATTAATAGTTTGGCGTACCATAGTTAAACCACAGATTAGATTAATACGATGCCAAAGATACAAAAAAAATAGTATACCCACCCCTCATTGTCAGAATATTGCAACATATTATCTGCTAATGCAGATATTCTCCCATATAAAATCTGGCGGAGAATTGATGGCAGCTGAGATTTTTTGATGGCAGGTCTGCAACATTTTTTTGAGAATTTGAAAAGTTGACCACACCTGGCTCTCTTCATTTGGGATTGGATTGCTGGAGAGAATAGAATTGCATCGGATTTCACCCGATTTTATCGGATTGCAAAGTGCGTAACCCGCAGAATTTGGCTGGATGTGTGCCCCAAACCCCGACATCGGCTAACATCTTGATACAGAAAAAAAAGGAGCAGAAATCTCTGCTCCTCAAATTCGTAATTCCGGCGGTGAAGACGGTGTTGCTTGTTGGTCTCAAACACTCAAAGCGTTGTGCGATTTGCACCAAATATCCTTACACCACGCTCACATTAATTGATTCATATTGTACTTAAGCACACAGCCTTCACCTACTCCAATAATCATGTCTATACAAATAAAAAAGCCCTCACCGAAGCGAGGGCTGTAGGTACTAAGACCTTCGGCATATAGCCTTATTGTGGTAAGATGTAGAAATTCTTACAATGCAAATATAGCCATTTAATTGCACAATACAAAATTATTGCTTAATTTTACGGTAGAAAATTTAATCCAGACCCCTATATGACGAAGATTTTAGGACTTGACCTCGGCACAAACTCTATTGGTTGGGCTATAACCGAACAGCAAGACGACCATTTTACGCTCTTGGATCGCGGAGTTGATATTTTCCAAGAGGGCGTTAATCGCACGAAGAGTGGCGAAGAACCCATGGTTAAAATTCGTACCGATGCACGAGCGCTACGTAGACATTACTATCGCAGAAGATTACGCAAAATCGAGGTGCTAAAAGTGTTGGTTGCAAATAATCTTTGTCCATATCTGGGCGACGAGCAACTTGATGCCTGGAGATACAAGAAGCAATATCCACTGGCGGAAGAGTTTATGCAATGGTTGCGTAGCAGCGATAGTAATAATCCTTATACAGACCGCTTCAAATCGTTGACAGAAGCTCTCAATTTGAATAAGATAGAGGATCGATACACACTTGGTCGTGCATTATATCACCTATCGCAAAGACGTGGGTTTCTAAGCAATCGCAAAGATAACGAGAGTAATGACGATGGAACGGTAAAAGGAGCTATCACAAAGTTAGATAAAGATATGCTCGCAGAGGGATGTACCTATTTGGGAGAGTTCTACTATAAACTATTCGTCGCCGGAAAAAAGATTCGTACAGGCGATGCGTATGGTTATGCCGGCCGCATTGCCCACTATGAGAAGGAGTTTAATGCCATCTGCGAAAAGCAAGGCCTATCAGATGATTTGCGCACAGCACTTCATCGTGCCATTTTCTTCCAAAGACCACTTAAATCTCAAAAGGGGCTTGTTGGGTCTTGCACGTTTGAGAAAGATAAAGCTCGCTGCCCAATCTCGCATCCTCGATTCGAAGAGTTTAGAATGTGGAGCTTCCTCAATAATGTAAAGGTTAAAACATATTTAGATGACGAATATCGTCCACTTAACGAGGAGGAGATTCGAAAAGTACTACCCTTGTTCTATCGAAAGAGTAAGGCGAACTTTGACTTCGAAGATATTGCAAAGGCCATAGCAGGCAAGAAGAAGGGAAGCTATGCATACAAAGAGGATAAATGCGAGGCTCCCTACCGCTTCAATTTCCGAATGTCAACATCTGTGTCGGGTTGCTTGGTCATGGCTCAGCTAAGGGAAATTTTTGGCGAGGATTGGGAAGACTCAATCAGTGAAGTGTATCTCAAGGGAGAGGGCAAGAGTCAAGAGCAGATTGTTAATGATGTGTGGCATGCGCTATACTTTTTTGATGATAACGAGAAGCTCCATACTTGGGCAAGGATCAATTTGCAACTAAATGACGATGAGGCGAACAAATTTGTCAAAATTAAGATACCACAAGATTATGGCTCATTGAGCCTTTGTGCTATCAATAAAATATTGTCGTGGCTCCGCATCGGCTACCGTTATGACGAGGCCGTATTTTTGGCTAATCTACCAAAGGTCGTATCAGCAAATGTCTGGTGCGATGAGAATAGGAGAAAGATAGTTATCGACGCCGTTAAAGTCACCGTCGCTGACAGTTATAACGCTAAGGGAGCCTCTAAGGAGAATGAAATTTACAACACATTGCTGGATTGTGGATTGAGTAACGATGAAATCCATATCGATAGACTCTACCACCCCTCGATGATTGAAACATATCAAGATGCCAAGCCTAATGGACAGGGGCTTACTCTATTGGGCTCGCCGCGCACTCGTTCGGTTCGCAATCCTATGGCTATGCGAGCATTGTTCCGTTTGCGAGCCTTAATAAATCAACTCTTCAAGGATGGCAAGATTGATAGTGAAACGAAGATAAATATAGAGTTTGCGCGAGGTCTAAATAATGCCAATAAGCGTAAAGCCATTGAGGTTTATCAGCGAGAGCAGGAGAAGAGACATAAGGAGTATGCCGATAATATCCGCAAGCTATACAAAGTGGAATGCGGAGCAGACATCGAGCCAACCGATGATGATATTTTGAAGTATCAACTTTGGGAAGAACAAAATCATCTATGCCTATACACCGGACGCAACATAGGTATCTGCGATTTTATAGGTGCAGACCCCCACTTCGACATTGAGCACACGGTTCCTCGTTCTCGCGGTGGCGACAATTCGCAGATGAATAAAACACTATGCGAAAGGGGCTTCAATCGCGATGTAAAAAAGGGGAAATTGCCATCAGAACTTGCCAACCACACTGAGGTATTAGCTCGTATTGAGCAACTTGGGTGGAGTGCAAAATGCGAAGAGCTACATAGACAAATTGAGCGCACTAAGGGGTCCTTCTCTACAAAAGAGATAAAGGACGCAATGATTCAAAAGCGACATCGACTAATGATGGAACTCGACTATTGGAGAGGGAAGTTAATGCGCTTTTCAATGGACGAGGTACCCGACGGATTTAGCAACCGCCAAGGTGTTGACATTGGTATTATAGGTCGTTATGCAAGGCTCTATCTCAAAACCGCATTTGAGAAGGTCTATGTTGTCAAGGGAGCAACCACTGCTGATTTCCGTAGAGCATGGGGATTGCAAGAGGAGTATGCGAAAAAGGAGCGCGTAAACCATGTCCACCACTGTATAGATGCCATTACCATTGCTTGTATAGATGGCAAATCTTATCAAAGGTGGACCGCATATCAACAAGAGGTAGAATATACTGAAAATCATAGTATCTCACGCCCACAATTCCCGAAGCCGTGGCCAACATTTACCGAGGATGTAAAGGCTGTTGCGGAGGATTTGTTCGTTTCGCATTACACGGCAAACAATATACCTAAACACAGTTGCAAGAAGCTGCGTGTGCGAGGCAAAGTCCAACTTAATGCCGATGGTAAGCCGATATATGTTCAGGGTGATACTGCGCGTGCTGCGCTACATCAGCAGACCTTCTACGGTGCAATCAAGCGCGATGATGAACTCAAATATGTTGTTCGCAAGTCGTTGAATTCATTGCAACAAACCGATGTTGACAAGATTGTCGATGATGCTGTGCGCGAATGTGTTAAAGCAGCTGTTGAAAGAGAAGGTTTTAAGGACGCGATGTCAAAGCCAATATGTTTTAACGAAGCAAAGGGTGTATATATAAAGAAGGTAAGGATATACACTCCAAGTATTACATCACCTATTCATTTGAAAAAGCACCAAATGCTCTCTCGTTTCGACCATAAACAAGAGTACTATGTTGCAAACGACGGCAACTATTGTATGGCTATCTACGAAGGCACCGATGCAAGGGGTAAAACCAAGCGCACATTCCAAATAGTCAATAATCTGGAGGCGGCAAAGTTCTATAATGGCAAGACTAATCGCTACGACTTAGTCCCACAATCCGATAGTAACGACTATCCGCTAAAATATATTCTCCGCACCGGAACAATGGTATTATTCTATGAGAATAGCTCAGAGGAGTTGTACGAATGTTCTCGCTCGGAGCTGCCGAAGAGGCTGTACAAGGTTACAGGAATGAGTGAACAAGTGGTGTCTGGACAATACCATTACGGAACATTCACTTTTAGACATCACAAAGAAGCCCGACCTGCAGGTGAATTAAAGGCAAAAGGGGGTGAGTATAAACAAGGGGAAGAGTATCGCCCAATAATAGGATTAAAACACACACAACTTAACGCCCTTGTCGAAGGCTACGATTTTTGGCTGACGGTTACTGGAGAGATTAAGTTTAAACATTAGTTGCCTATGTTAAAGCGTGCCCTATTCTTCTCAACGCCATTCTGCTTGAGTCTAAAAGACAATCAACTGGTTATCAACACTAAGCAGATGCCGGAGGTCAAAAAGACCGTTCCGATTGAGGATATCGGCTATGTGGTATTGGAGCATCAGCAAACCTCTATTACATTGCCCTTGCTTAATGCCCTATCGGATAACAACGTTGCTGTAATCTTTTGCGATGATAGCCGTATGCCCAATGCTATGCTGATGAATCTCGATAGCAACACCACGCAAGGCGAGAGTTTTCGTGCGCAGATTGAGGCAAGTGAACCATTGAAAAAGGGCGTGTGGAAGCAGGTGATTGAAGCAAAGATACGCAACCAAACAGCCCTGCTAAACAAGTTGGGTAAGAATGGGGATTTGCTGAAACCTTACTACTCGAATGTCAAAAGTGGAGATTCGGATAATCGTGAAGGCATAGCAGCTAAAATATATTGGCACGAGCTATTTGGCGAAGACTTTATTCGCCACCGAGAGGGCGCCGCTCCAAACAACTTGCTAAACTATGGCTATACATTGCTTCGCGCAGCCGTTGCTCGCGCACTGATGGGGTCAGGCCTATTACCGGCATTGGGCATCTTTCATCGTAACCGTTACAATGCTTTCCCATTGGCCGATGATATTATGGAACCTTACCGCCCATATGTAGATGAAATAGTATATCATATGTATACAAACGGTATTACCGAATTGGACAAGGATGCAAAAAGCCAACTACTACATATCTTGTTCGCCGATACAGTTTTTAGTAAGGTAACACGACCATTGGAGGTTGGTCTAACAATGACAACTGCTTCGTTAGCAAAATGTTATATGGGCACAAATAAAAAGATTGCATATCCACTACTTGAATAGATTATGTCAGAAATTCGCTTAAATGCTTATCATATTATGTGGCTGTTTGTATTCTTCGATTTGCCCACATCGACCAAAACGGAGCGTAAGGCTGCTGCTCAATTCCGTAAGGCACTGGAGAAAGATGGTTTTTCGATGATGCAATACTCAGTATATGTTCGCCATTGTCCATCAAAGGAGAATATGAATGTGCATATTACAAGAGTGCGCGCATCGATGCCACCTTCGGGATTGACAAGCATTTTGAGTATCACGGACAAGCAATATGGCGAAATCCAAAATTTTTGGGGAAAAGTTGAACGAGCAAAACTTACAACACCTCAACAATTAGAGTTTTTTTAGTATATTTGTATCGGTAAGATTCAAAAAATAGCATCAAACGCACTTCTCAGGCGACCTAACAGCCATTTTGTTCATCGCGTAATCGATGTAACTTTCTGGAAATCACTAGGTAAAATACCTGACGTTGTGGTTTGATGTAGAAACAGAATAAGGAACAACATT
>SUZK01000001.1:0-282314 GCA_015059955.1 Rikenellaceae bacterium | reverse complement strand
AAACGCACTTCTCAGGCGACCTAACAGCCATTTTGTTCATCGCGTAATCGATGTAACTTTCTGGAAATCACTAGGTAAAATACCTGACGTTGTGGTTTGATGTAGAAACAGAATAAGGAACAACATTATTCACGAGAATAGTAGGATCGCCGCGTTGTGGTTTGATGTAGAAACAGAATAAGGAACAACTATTCACGAGAATAGTAGGATCGCCGCCGAGTTGTGGTTTGATGTAGAAACAGAATAAGGAACAACCAAAGGCAAGCAGATATTGTAAGTTCTCATGTTGTGGTTTGATGTAGAAACAGAATAAGGAACAACCTTCGTATGAGAATTGGAACGATGCACCCAGTTGTGGTTTGATGTAGAAACAGAATAAGGAACAACATAGTATCTTATCATAGGGCTATCGTGCTTGTTGTGGTTTGATGTAGAAACAGAATAAGGAACAACAGGTTCGGGTTCGAATCCCGATGTAGGAACGTTGTGGTTTGATGTAGAAACAGAATAAGGAACAACTAAAAACTACTGATGGCTACGACGTTAAGGGTTGTGGTTTGATGTAGAAACAGAATAAGGAACAACACCCGACAGATGAAGTCTACGACGTTATGGTTGTGGTTTGATGTAGAAACAGAATAAGGAACAACGAACTTCGAGGAGTACGAGACTAAGGACACGTTGTGGTTTGATGTAGAAACAGAATAAGGAACAACAAATAGGATTAAACTCCTCATTAAAATTGAGTTGTGGTTTGATGTAGAAACAGAATAAGGAACAACTATTAACTTGCTTTTGATTGTTGTTGTGCTGTTGTGGTTTGATGTAGAAACAGAATAAGGAACAACTCGCTTGGTTCAGACACAAGTTAGCGCGTCGTTGTGGTTTGATGTAGAAACAGAATAAGGAACAACCCATTTTCTCAACTTGCCACTCTGCATATGGTTGTGGTTTGATGTAGAAACAGAATAAGGAACAACATACTACATTGTAGATACCCCCATTAGCTGTTGTGGTTTGATGTAGAAACAGAATAAGGAACAACTTGGCCGACTGGTTCACACGCTTGTCGCCAGTTGTGGTTTGATGTAGAAACAGAATAAGGAACAACTTGACGAGATAGGTACACGAGCTAACGCAAGTTGTGGTTTGATGTAGAAACAGAATAAGGAACAACCTCGAATACGAAGAATGCTTTGCTCGGTCTGTTGTGGTTTGATGTAGAAACAGAATAAGGAACAACGTAATAAAGTTAAACGAATAGAAGTCGAACGTTGTGGTTTGATGTAGAAACAGAATAAGGAACAACCGAAACGAAGTACAACATCGGGGATAAGGGTTGTGGTTTGATGTAGAAACAGAATAAGGAACAACGACGCGCTACTGTCAAGACCGAGCCCATTGGTTGTGGTTTGATGTAGAAACAGAATAAGGAACAACCTCGAAGTAGAGCAGGGCGAGTACTATGTGTTGTGGTTTGATGTAGAAACAGAATAAGGAACAACGCAAGGCGCAGCGAGACTACTTCCGCACAGTTGTGGTTTGATGTAGAAACAGAATAAGGAACAACCGGCACCTCGCGCAAGAATAGGCCACAAGAGTTGTGGTTTGATGTAGAAACAGAATAAGGAACAACACAACATCTATAAACGATAATGGTGTAGTAGTTGTGGTTTGATGTAGAAACAGAATAAGGAACAACAGCACAACAACAATCAAAAGCAAGTTAATAGTTGTGGTTTGATGTAGAAACAGAATAAGGAACAACAAGAGAATTTTAATATAGGCGTGGAAATTAGTTGTGGTTTGATGTAGAAACAGAATAAGGAACAACACAATGTTTAATTTAATACCATACTATTAGTTGTGGTTTGATGTAGAAACAGAATAAGGAACAACCATTATTTCCCTTGGATGGATGTGTATACTGTTGTGGTTTGATGTAGAAACAGAATAAGGAACAACTGTGAAATGCCAAGCGTGAATATAAACTTGGTTGTGGTTTGATGTAGAAACAGAATAAGGAACAACAAGACGCATGATAGAATAAATGAAATATCCGTTGTGGTTTGATGTAGAAACAGAATAAGGAACAACGGATGGTGCAAATTTATAAACTATTTACGAGTTGTGGTTTGATGTAGAAACAGAATAAGGAACAACTCTTAGTGGTAGAAGATGTAAGATTATCAAGTTGTGGTTTGATGTAGAAACAGAATAAGGAACAACGAGAAATACCCGATTTCAAGTCATTGCGTAGTTGTGGTTTGATGTAGAAACAGAATAAGGAACAACTAAATCGAATTACAAATAAGCTACGATTTGTTGTGGTTTGATGTAGAAACAGAATAAGGAACAACATTGAAAAAGATATTAGGCATATTCGGCGAGTTGTGGTTTGATGTAGAAACAGAATAAGGAACAACCAACCATCAGCGAGATTGTCAATGCGAGACGTTGTGGTTTGATGTAGAAACAGAATAAGGAACAACACTCAACATCGACGTAATCGGCAAAATCACGTTGTGGTTTGATGTAGAAACAGAATAAGGAACAACGCGTAAACCTCCAGGAGCTATTCATCAAGGGTTGTGGTTTGATGTAGAAACAGAACAAGGAACAACGGAACATACCGAGATACTCAAGGAGAGAGCGTTGTGGTTTGATGTAGAAACAGAATAAGGAACAACCCTCCGTGACAAGATGGGCGAGGTGGCGAAGTTGTGGTTTGATGTAGAAATATAAGAAGGAACAACAAGGAAAGAACTAAAATATAAGGAGCCCCAAAAGGACTCCTATATTATTTTATTCATTTCGAGATAATTAGCATAGTCAAAATATAGCCACATTTTCATTTGTACAGCGATGATTATTGAAACACGCTTATCGCTACTTTAAACAACAACGAGGCCGACTAAAAGTGATTTTTAGTCGGCCTCATAAAATCTACATTACAACTTCATCCATCGATAGGCCCTCTAAACGGACGATAAATACCTTGTACTTCGATGCAAGGTCATACGCTGTCGGGCGAGTTGCAAAGTTTGTGTTGATACTGTTATCCCACGACCTGTCTGCATCATTCTCATGGAAAATAAGTTTCAAGCATACATTCATCGTATTTGCATTAGATATACGATTCCTTGTCCTTATGAATATCTCGGAATTCCGATCCATATCCTGCAATAACTTATCGATATCTACAAACTCGTGATTAACATATCCAAAAGTACGACGCTCTGTAACGTGGTCATATATCGAGAAATCTGATACCCTGTTCCACAACGTCTGCTCCAATTGCAATTTTAGGTTATTCTTAAAGGCTATGATGTCATTATCGCCAACCTCATATCCATCCCTAAATAGTGCATGCAGTCGAATATCCGCTGTAAGTTCATCGGCATATTGCGCGAAGTAATTATCCAGACACTTGTTATTTGCAAGTGACATAAATGGGAGGCGGCACATAGGCTCCGAGGGCTGTGTTGCCGAGTTCTCCTTGTACCATATCCTAAGGTTCTCGACATACGAGCGCACACATGAGTTTTTCTTGGACATGCCCGCAATGAGGCTTGTTGTCGAGTCAATAATACGACCTGCTATGTGCATCTTCATCTTAATTTGATCACGCTCTTTCTCGACAGCTATAAGATTATCGTTAACGACATCAATCTTATCATCGTAGTCCTTCTCGATCATTTTGCTAACACCGACACGTGCAAGAATGGTATAAGCAAATGGAACATATGCCATTATCATTAACACAATCTGCCATGTAGCACTAAGTGGGAATGGGGCTGCTATCACCTTGTATAGCGATAGCATTACGTAGGCTATCACGATGAGCATAGTTGATATACCCCACCATTTCCACATACTTTCTTGGCGTCTTATGTAGTTATCGTATCGCTCACCACTTAAGTACTCTATAGACCTACCTCCCAACCATAACGCAGCGACAAAAGCAAGTACACCTCCTACTTGCAAAGTATTTAATACGCCCCACGTCATAAGGTATGACTCGTCTGCAGGATGATTAAGGTATACATGTAATAGTGTGTAACAAATGAATAGCCCCAAGGCGACAAATCCCGTACATATCCATATCCTGCGAGTGCCATTGTCGAAGTTATCTCGTTTTAATAAGCGCTCATCATCAAGCGATTTCCTTCTCTCTTTAAGTTCCTCAATCTGCTTGTCAAATAACTTCTCACGGCCTATACGAACTTGGTCACGTCTTCTGGGCTGTCCCAAGTCAACAACAAGTTCGCTATACTTGCGACGAAGATCTGAAAGCTCGGCTGTTAGAATACGCTGGTTCTGCTCCTCTTCTGCGATTTTATTCTTAAGTAGTGCCGCCTGAACTTGAGCATCTGCAACATTGAAGGCTGGTGCTACGGTGACTACCTTACCCTCAACTATAATCTCAGCCATGCTAATCTCAGTGATGATACAAGCACTGCACAGTAATGTATCGTCGCCGATATATGAATATGGAATGTAGCAGTATCCCTTATCACCAAAGCGTTCGCCCCATGAATTGCGAACTATAAATAGTCTATCATCATCGATGTATCCACATATAACCATACCATGGGCACCATCTTCAGTGCTATTCTTCTCCTCCTCGGAGGGGTAAGGCACAAAGCCTGTAGGTGTCGCGAATGACTCAAAGATACGCAATGAGATAGCTACGGGGTAACCATCAGCTAACGCTGATTTTATATGGTCAATATTGCACGCTACGTTAAGAGCTTTGGTAATCTTACGGGTCCGTGCATCCTCGTATGCTTCTTTACTTGGCTCTTGATCATCAGCATCTCTATATGGATGTAATTTCTCCAAGCAGATACCATCTTCACCAATACTTTTTACCATATGGTATAGAGATGTTCCCTCGTTGGACTGGTATTCATCCTCCATTCGCTTACGGGCATTGTGGTAGGCGAAGAGTTCACTAAGGTCAATATCTTGATTATTATTCTTTTTGAGAATATGCTCATAGATACTTACTATGGTGAATGCTGCACACGTGCCAAACGTTCCTTGATCCTTGATTCGGGTAAACTGTTGGCGAAGGTCCACCTGCTTTGGATGAGATTTGTTCGTAGACTCATAGTTCTCCTCCAACGGGCGCTCTATATCCTTAGGCATTAAGTAATAGGTACGGCCCTCAAACTGAAAACCATCCTTCGTAAGGCGTTTGTGACTATTATCCTCTTGGACAACAGTATCACCAAGTAGCTTCAGCTCCTCTGTTTTTTGACGAATGTAGGTGGTACCTCGTTTGATATCCAACTTTTTCTCTTTGATTGCCTTGAGATGTTCATGCGCAGTCATTATCCGCTCCCCAGGTTCTTTTGATATGGCAGCATACCCATGGATGGGATCTGAATCTTCTATTTCATCTACCTCCATAGGATTACCATTCTCATCAGTAGAAGGTGGTGTATAGGTTGCGCTAAGTTCATTGTTAGCCTTAACGAATATATCAAGAACCTCTTCGCGACACTCATCTATAATGTGCTGATTCTCGCCTAAGTAACTATCACCCACAAGCAATGCATCATCCTCACCCATAAGCTGTGCCAACGTAGCTCTTTTCTCAGGAAGCGTAAGGTTATCATCGTTGAAGAATGACAAGAACTCGTTCTCCAAACGCTGCATCTCACTATCAATAATCTCCTTTATCTCCTTCATAATGTCGTCATACGACATCTGTTTCTCCAAACGAGGTCTCACTTCGTTTTCATAAAGGGTCGTAAAGAGTTTAATATTGGGTTTAAGCAACTCCTGCGCTATGGGGGCAACTTTATCGATATCAACTACCTCCTGATTTACACCTTCACGATTGAGTATATAGGCATAGGCACGATGCAACATATACTGCACGAAATGGTAGCGATCGAAGTGTATCATCGACATACCCAAACCAAGGATAGGATACTTATTAAACGATGAAAGTTGGAATGTAGTTGTAAATATATCATCGTAATTAGCCGTTGTCGCCAACGCATACTCACCCATAAGACTGGCATATGAGTCAGTCGTCAAGTTGATAGCAATACCTTCCTTATTAATATTTGAAATGAGCAAAATGTTGTTGAGTTGGGCGAACTCTCCACTTTGCTTCTTTGACACAATGTCATTGAGAAGTTTATCTGCACACTCAGTATGTTCGCTAACATTCAACGCAATCTCGGTTGGGTCGTCTATGTAAAGGTGGGCAAGGTCAGCAGCAGTAAGCATAAGATCTATGCTATATCCAGTTCCCGTAGCCTCCATGGCCCTCATAAGCATCTGGGTATGCTCCCATGCAGCAGCATCAATCAGTGGTATATGTATGCAAACATGAAGTGTATTGCCACCATTATATTGCATATTAACTGTATTGCTGAATAGGCGCTTAAAAAAACCTTGAATCTCCTTAATTGACCCCTCGCGAATACCTATGCCATCCTTAACCAACTCAACAGCATACTTATCCTCGATACCAGAAACAAATATGTTGTTGTTATTCTCGCGTTTCTCTGCAAAATAGAATCCACCGTCATCGGCATATAGCATCAGGCGCAGATAATCCGAAGCCTTCTCTCCACTTTTATCTACGTACTCGTCGCCATATTTAATGACGTACTCCTTTATGCGAGAAATATTCTGCTCGGCATTAATGCCGAGCAGAATGTGTAGATTATGAATCATTGTTTATAGGGTTTTAACGTACTCTAACTCTTTAGTAATAATCGCTCTTATTCGTTTGTACTCCTCTTTACGCAACTCATCCTTGGTATAACCAACTTGTGATATCTCATCAAAATAGTTCTCTTTTGCATAAGCAATGCGCTTCTTTGTTGCTTCGGCGCCAAGATCTTTGTCCTCCTTGGCGATATACTCTTGGAGTTCACCAATTAACTTAGCCGCCATCTTTTGGAATTGAGTAAAAGCATCATCGCGCCATGGCGCCAACTCAATCCAATAATCCTCAAATGCATCGCCAAGCTTTTCGCTCTGAACCATGTACATTTTATTGCCCACGTTCTTTATTTTGCCATAAATAATACCTTTAACCCACCATTCCATATTGTCTTTATGATCATCAGAGGCTGGCTTAATATCGTACTTTTCAAGCATCATTCTACGTTTAATATTCTCATCAATGTGAGTAAACACATGACAATCCTCGTATTCGGCCTTATAGTCAACAATGCCTGAGATACTATATGCTGGGAATACGCCAATTTGCCTATAGAATATAATCTTGTGCTTCATGCCGGTAGCTGCAAACTGCATGTCTTCGTATCCTGGTAGAGCATTCGCAATAAGGTCTTGGTTATCCATGAGGATTGATTTCTGCTCATGACACACTCCGATATATAGAATATCAGCAGGGGCGCGATGTGGCCAGCCCTCATAATTATGACGTAGGAATGGAATCGACAATGATATAGCTCGCTTTATTAACTTTTCAAGTTTGTCAGTTCCATCTTTCTTATCTTGCTCAAGAAGTTGATAAAGTAGGTCTTCGATATTCTTATCGGTAAACTTAGACACACCCGGAAGTGTCGATGCGTACTCCATGATTCGACTCTTGATGACATCCTTGTCTGAGCTGACAAATGACCAAACCTTATCACCTGGTAATTTATCAATAAACTCATCAATGAGAATATCCTTCGCCTCAACGGTTACTTCTTTTGCATCTGTCTCTGCAAGATTAATTTGGAAGAGGCTCTGGCCCTCAGCGACTTTACGCTCAAGGTCGGTAGTCTCTTTGCTAATCTCAGACTCTAACAAGCGGAGCTTATCATGAACCTTCTGGATATTGCTTCTACATTCGTCAAGTTCCACGATAAATGTATTGTAGAATGTGATTGCCGTCTCATGACGCTGAATGTCACGTTGATCTGCATTGTACTTGTCAACGACTTCGCAGAGTTGGGCACACAGGGCTGCACGTCCACGACCCCAAAAACCAATATTTTCAACCTCTGAAATGAATGAATCAATTGTATGCTTCTGTTTTTCGCAGGCCAAAGTTAATTTCTCCTTTTCATCCAGCATCTCTTTAAGGCAGCACCCGAGTTGAAGTTTAATACCATCAATAACATTCATGGCTGTTGATACACCACACTCTGTGTTAATATGTTTGCGCATTAGCTTATCAAATTCAACACGAACACGTGCCAATAGTTCATCACGTTTTTTAGTTAAATCCTCTGACTTAATCTTATTTGCTGTTATATTAGGATCAACACTTGCGCGAGGATTACTTTTATCATCTATTGTGAGTGGAAAACGCGTATCCTTAGCGGCTATATAATCGGTAACATCGTCACGACCATTATTTTCGCGAATTTGAACCTCTGCAGAGTCAATCCAATTGTTTGCAATTAAGTTGCCATCTGTACAAGAGTTTAGAAGACGACAAATAATATTCTGTGTAGCCTTTAATTTGTATATTTCACCGAGTTTACTGCCGTCGTAGATAATTTCGCATGCACCAATACCGCCAGCCCAGCTTCTCTTGTTTTTAACTTCATAGGCTTTTGATGCGATTAGCGTCTCAAGATTATCTCCGATACTCGCACCCTTCGTTGATAACTGCCCGGCTGCAGTGATTAGGGCGAAACTTATCATCTCTGTTAAATCACGGATATCTTTACATGTGCTATCTTCTGTGTTCTTATTATCAACAAAGACAAGGCTGTCGAATGGCGTATCTTTAATCTCAACATCGTTCTTAGGATTAACGTATTCAAGTGTGACTGGCGTTTTAGTCCAATCGCAATGCATCAAATAGTCCAAATCGACTAATGAAGCATACGCATTAGGGGCGACGAAATCAACACCATTTTTCATCATCGCTCTAAACACACCTGGTAATACTGCATAACCATATAGTTTTGATGATGGGGCACATTGACGAAGAAGATATGCCATGTTCATAAATGTGCCTGCTCCTGTACCGCCACAAATGGAGAATACCAGATGTATCTCTGGCGCGCCAGTTGATAACACGTCAAACTCCTTGTTATGAATAATTTGTGCCGAGGTAATATCATTTAACTTCTTCGCAACAGTATTTCTTACATCATCCACACAAACGGCAAAAGCAAAGCGGCCATTGGTTCGAATCTGTCCAGCTCCTTTTGTGATACTTTTAAGTGCGAATACATTATCCCCGGGGAGCCATGTAAAACGATCTTTGGAATGCTCCCATATCGGCTTAGGTTCATTAACTGTAATAGCCATCTGCTCATTCTTCGTGAGGGATATTGTACCTTTCTTATCATATGATGGAAGGGTATCTTCAAAGGTGCCGCCATCTGTGTCAATTCCCAGGAATCCAATCATAGGTGGAACGACTCCGTACGTGTCTACGAACATCTTCTTCGTGTGAAGCAATGCCTTCATACCTGTGCCGCCCAAACCAATATAGAGGCAGCGTCTAATCTTTGTAGCCATAATTAAGTAGTGTTTTATTGTTGTTTGATATGTTGTAGTCTCTTAAATAGAGGTGTTTATGCACATAAATTGTCATACATGCATAATTTCACTAAACAATAGTGATATCGCCCCTCTTTTTTGCCCCCATATTATCTATTGTGTATGTGTTGTGTCTCACCAACAAGAAGCTATTACATGTCCAATTACCAGTGGTGTGAATACAAACTCTCCGCTTATTGCGATGCTCGAAGCTTACCTCGTCGGTCCAGACATCATCATATATGTACCGAATCTTGCCCGTGAAGATTCGAGCAATAAGTCCCTGCTTCTTCTTTCTATCAGCTGTAAGTACTACCTTGTAGCACCCTTTAACAGCAATCGAGCGGTTAAATGTGTCGGGGCCTGTAAGCATTATTCGAGATACCATAATGCGAGGATAGAAGAAATATCTACCGAATATCAACCATATAGCAAGGCCAATGCCCCCAATAATACCTATCCAGGTGAGCACCACATCAACAGGATTTTTTACATCTATTTTCTCTACATAGAAGCCATCCTCATCCAATGTGAATAGCTCTACGGTAACATCGTCCTTATTGGTCTTTATTGCATTATCTCGAATGTAACTGTTTCCACCCATATCGCCACTATATACTATGTAGTACTGATGTATACCCTCCTTGGCTTCGTCCAAGAACTCAATACCAACATCGGCAGTATACACATTGGGGTTGCTCTCATCAGCTGTGGCTTCATTCAATTTAACACGGAACTTACCATCATCGCAAGATTCACCATTATAATATACCTTGATATATGATGGTTTAGTATATGTTTGTGGCGAACTACTTATAGCCAACTCGAAGTATCCGTCATCTCCTTTTAAATACTCACGGGCATCATCGTTGAATTCAAATTCGAGTGTTTTGGTCATTCTCACGGGATCGTATGAATAATAGAACCTATCGGGATACCACTCTGTAGTGCCCCAATTATCACCCGTAGGCTGTTTCTCCTCACTGCACGATGTCGCAATGGCAACAACTGCCATCATCATTATTAAACGTCTCATATCCTTTACTTTAATCTAACTTTAATCGAGCCGGAAAAATCTTTTGTCACCTTTACATCGAGCTCTTGTTTTACTGGGGTTATAACGTAATACAAGTTCTCACCATCGTATATATAGTTTGTAATTTCTATCGATACGTGGAAAGAACCCTCATTATTCCCATCAAACTTAGACTCATCAATGTGAAGATCCGTAACGGTGATGGCATCATTGTTACTAACAGTGCGCTCAAATTCATAACGTTCCTTAAGACATTTCCCATCACACTCTATAATCACGTTGAGGTTCTCTTCAAGCGTATCAGGGCAAGAAAACTCAATTGTGAACTTATGATCACGAGAACACATATGATAGTCTTTCCCCTTCCTTTTTTTACACGTAGCCGTCACCGTGGGGAATTTGACGTTGAACTCTGACTCTGGGTCAAAAAACTTAAATTTTTTCGTCTCCTCCATGTCTTTACGTTCAGAGCCATAACCATCGTATGGATTGTCGTTGCCAAACGCCACATAGATAAGTACGTTTAGCGTCGCCTTATTTTCTTGGGCTACTTCAATTGCTTCCTTGATACCTTCGCGCAATGCTTGCCTACATTCATCCTTGGCATCAAGTGGGTCCATGCCCTTCTTGTTGATATCATAATTATATGGATACTCATTATCACCATCGGTGACAAGTATTGCAATGGTATTATACCCTTCACTTGTAAAGAGCTCTTCAGCCTTTTTGGTTGCCGCGCACACATTCGTGTGGCCACCAAAACCCAACTTCGCGTTCCCTCTACCATTCTGTTTCTCATTCTGTCTGAAGGACACTCTATGATCGTCGAGGTATTTCTCGCCTTTTTTGATTAGGGAATCAATATCATTTTTTCTATTACTTATACTTATCGCCTCCTTAATATCATCATTAAACGGATAGACAACAACCTCATGACCATTTTCTAAGTTATTGTTTATATGTTCTTTGAGGTATTTAAACGTTTCATCCTTTAATCCATTGGCATTAAGCGATGCTGTCACATCCCAGAAATACACGTAACGGGTCTTTGTAATGACAGCATTACTATTTTGCGCCATTGTAGGGGTGGCGATAAAAAGAATCATCGTAGCAACAATGACCAACTTTATAGTTTTCTTCATAATTGTTTGTTTTTATTGCCGATGCGTTAACCCCGCATCATCTCTTAATAAATTATTAATCTACATTTATTATAGTCAATTTTTGATTTGATATAAGTTGGTAACTTTGTAGGTTAAACACTGCAAAATTATGAATCAAGAGATGTTCATATTTTCTCAAGTCATCGAATTTCTTCCTCGCTGCGAGTTTGATAAGACGATGGTCTAATACAATGAGATTACCGATATCGACATTTGACAAGCTACAACCATCTACTTCATTTGATATTAGGACAAATAATGACATGTAACTCGCTTCGTATTATTTGCCTATTCCTAAATGTCACTCTGAGTATCCGCAAACAATTACCAACAAAACCCGCAGAAAACCTACTCAATCAAAGCAAAAATATCAAAGAACTAAATTTATTGAAATTTTAACACATCCGTAATATTTGGAAATTGTTAAATATCATGCGAAAAAAATGACTGTTCGCCCCACTCACACGCACACACCGCACACGACAACGACGAGCAAGCAACCAATGCCGGCCACTCGCAAGTGATGGAATCTTATAAAAAATAGGATGCCTAAAAGAATTTAGGATATGGAACCACAGATGGTAACTACTTGATAATGAGCATAATACCCCCCCCGTTTACGGTGTTGCAACGAGTACGTAGACGAAGAGTATGTTATCAACGTATACATGTGGAAATAATCAAGTATAAACTTTCGATATGCAAAGTTAACATTTTTTACTCATTATACAACAATTTGGATATACAAATTTGACATTTCGTCGTAATCTCCGCATATGCCGACACGCAGAAAAGGCCATACATGCGTATATTATGTGTTATTCTTCTTTTATATCTTCATTTCAATATATTTCCTGACAATAAAGTCATAATAGAGTTCAATCATCATTTCTGATGTGCTGTTGCTCTGCGCAAGTTAATTAATATTCTTGATCATATAATAAAAAGCCGAAAAAAATTTAGTAAAAATCGTTTATAATTAATTCTTATATTCTAATATAACCCATTGATAAAAATATAAATAGCCCCTCTATCTCTTATCCGACCCACTTAGATCAACCTATATTACCCCCCCCAAAAAAAAATTTTCGGGGAGGATTTTCGGGTGAAAATCCGTAATTTTTGAGGGATTTATAATGGGTTTAGAAACCTCCTAACTATCTCGAAATGAATAAAATAATATAAGGAATCCCAAAAGGGCTCCTTATATTTTTAGTTCTTTCGTGATTCCGGCGGTGAAGACGATGAGTGTTATTTATTTCAAACACTCAAAGCGTTGTGCGATTTGCACTAAATATCCTTACACCACGCTCACATATAAATACATAGACTTTCTTACTCGGAAAGTATGGGGTGATTATATAAACACAAACGCTCAACCTACGGGTGAGCACGAGGTGCATACTTCAAGTTGTGCCCATGGGCCATCAATCAAGAATCGAATCAACTTGGGCATCTTCCACAACAGCTCGGAAGCAATCAGAGAGGCAAAGAGATACTACAACAATGTAGATGGATGCTTCTATTGCTGCCCCGAGAATCATAGGAGGTGATATCTTGAAGTTTTTCGTATCCAGTAACCTTTGTCAAGACGGCTCCGGCCGTCTTTTATTGTTTGTGTATGGCATAGTTACAGCACTACTGTTACCTTATATTTATAAGATTGTTTACAAACTTTTTAGTAATAATCCCTTAGTCTAGGAAATTTTTATTATTTTTGTTTGATGTAAGGATTGTATCCGCAAGTAAATTTTGACAATTTCTAACAATTGTCAAAATTAAGGTAGATTTTTTACTAAATTATGAAAGAAAAAGTCGATATACTTGAGACTGTAAATATATAAAAATATATGACAACAAAGTTTTTACGATTTATGGTCGATATATTAATGGGCTCCCAAAACTTATATTCATATTAAAACATATGTCACAGCAATATTACGAAATATATAGCAATTTTTCTCCTGTATTCAATACGGCGAATGTATTAATGAGAGAACGGGGTTATAATGAAATCTGTGATATATTAGCAGATTCCCAAATATTAGTCGTCAACACAGACTATGATAATTGGAATGGTGGCACATATGTATATACTGTCTATGTAAACCTACCTGTAACAAAATATTCAACATTAACATCAGACAAAATTGCAGAAGCGGAAAAACAATTGGGAGAATCTTTAAATGAGGTATCTGGCGAGAGTAATAGCTATTTTCTTGCCAAGATAACGCCGATATTGAGTAGAGCAGATATTGATTGGGAAGTTATAGGTGGTGAGTCTGGAAAAAGTATGCTAAAGCAAAGTATCGAAACAGTAAGAAATATAATGATATCTGTTGCTACTGGTGGAAGCCGTATTCAAGATGAAAATGATAGATATCAAAAACTTCAGAATGATATTGTAACAAATTGCAAAAAGCTAAATTTGACCTACAATAACACCTATGTAAAATTATGGGATTGGTATGGAAAATGGAAAGCTGATTTCCCAACTTGGCAAGAACGTAGAGCTTATATTCATGAGCTCTTTTCTCCAACATTTGCATATTTTGAAGAAGTAGAGGCATCACAGAACATGGATACATTGGTTGAACTAAGCGAGTGGGAGAGGATAGATAGAACTATCATAAAGATCAAAAAAGATTCCATGTCAGCGCGCAATGAGGAGGATTTCCAAGGTGTCGGACTTTTGTGTAGAGAAACAATTATCTCTCTTGCACAAGCTGTGTACAACCCAACTATACATGGCCAATTAGATGAAGCAGGAGTAGCTATTAGCAAAACTGATGCAGTAAGAATGATTAGCAATTATTTGTCTGTTAAATTGGCAGGAACATCGCATGAAGAAATGCGTGCATATGCTAAAACAGCAAACAAGCTAGCCAATATGCTGACGCATAAGCGAACGGCTTCAAAGCGGGATATGATGTTAGTTACATCAGCCACAATTTCACTCATTAATTTTATTGGAATATTAGAAGATAAGTACTAATTAAAGCGACTTAGTAAGAATGAACAATCTGCTGTCATAAGCTTATAACAAAGTAAATTGCATGATTATATAACCAAAATATCCATTCGATTTTATAATGACCGTGAGATGCAAGCTGTTTGGGATGAGCGAATGAGAAAATTTACTAACTTTGCAATATGAGCGAATTTGATAAATATATAGTTCAAGGTGAGCCGGACAAGAAGGTGAAAGCCAATGCGTGGCAGACGGCGATAGGTCTTCAAGATGTCGATGGGTTGAAACCGTCGGAGTATCTCATCAAGACTGCGGTGCAGCATATTGAGGGCGATATCACTATCGACCAGGTCAAGGATATGCTCGACACCTACTATCAGACCAAAGATGTTCGCGAGCAACTTGATGACGAACGCACGGAGGAGGCAGACAAAGTTTCGGCACGCATAACCGAGATTTTGTCCGAGCAGTCGTTCTCGTTCACGCCCGATTATCTGCTGAGAATTCACCGTCGATTGTTCGAGGGTATCTACAAGCACGCGGGCCAGTTGCGTGATGTAAATATCACAAAGAAGGAGTGGGTATTGAATGGCGACACGGTGCTCTATTCGAACTACGATATGCTACGTGAGACTCTCGAATACGACTTTGAGCAGGAGAAAAAGACCGATTATTCGGTGCTCAGTGCTAATATGGCGGTTAAGCAGATCTGCAAGTTTGTGTCTGGTATTTGGCAGATACATCCTTTCCGCGAGGGCAATACCCGCACTACTGCCGTGTTTACGATGAAGTGGTTGCAAACATTCGGATTTAGTGTAGATAATGATGTATTCAAGGATAATTCGTGGTATTTCAGAAATGCGCTCGTGAGGGCAAACTACAACAATATTCCGAAGCGAATTTTTGCAACATCCGAGTACCTCGAACTGTTTTTCAGAAACCTTCTGTTCGGCGAGCAAAACAAGTTGAGTAACCGTACAATGTTGGCAGGAGAGCCCCAAAGTGCCACAGCAGAAGTTTCAAAGAGCCAAAATGGCACTTTGGATGGCACTTTGAATTGTAATCTTGACGAGTTGGCACTTTTGCGATTTGTAAAAGAAAACCCTAACGCAACCCAGATTGAGATTGCAAAGCATATCGGCAAATCTGAGAGAACGGTCAAGCGTATGACCCCTGCACTGATTGAACGAGGCATACTCGAAAGAGAGAACGGCAAGCGCAATGGCAAGTGGGTAGTCAAGTGCGAAATATAGAAGCAATTTTACTTAATATTACAGTAGTGTTATGGCAAAAATTGTATATTTACTCGGAGCCGGTGCTAGCTATGGGAAAAGAGATGAAAAGACTCCGATAAAAGATCTTCGCAGCAAACAGGATGTCTTAGGTGGTAGTAATATTATTGGTAAATACGCAAATATTACAGAAGGACTACCTCTAGTTACAGAGATACCAGGACGATTAGCTTTTATTATTGATAAAATTACAAATTGTCCCTGCTCTAGCAAGGTTAGAAATCAGATATTCCCATTAGGATCAAATGGAGGCACCGGATTTGATACAGCCAAGAAAATGTTAGTGCAAGATTTAACATGGCTAAAAACTGCTAGTGAGAGCCATGCCACCATAGACACTTTTGCCAAGAAATTATTTCTCAAAGGTCAATTAAAGAATTTTAACAAGGTTGAGTCTCTATTGTCAATATATTTTATAATAGAACAAGCTATCAATAAAATAGATGGTCGCTATGACACATTCTTAGCATCTGTACTCAATACTCAACTGAATATAGATGATAGGATTACTATTCTAACATGGAACTACGATAGTCAATTTGAGATAGCGTACAAAGAGTATGGAGAGCAAAAAGATTCAATTGGCATTAGAAGAAAGTTGGGGATTGCTGATTTGAAGGACCAATCATACGACACTCGTAATCAAATATTCAAGCTTAATGGCACTGCAAACTTCATGTCTCATATAGACCTAAATAGACATAAACAACTTGATGAAGTCTTACTAACAGAATTATTAGACGAATACATAAAAGGATATAATGAAGATGTTTCTAATAGTCGTATCTCGTTTGCATGGGATAATGGAAAGTATATGTCTAAAAACTTTGATGATGCATTACAAACAGCAATTCAAGATGCCGAGACTCTAGTAGTAATTGGATACACATTTCCATTCTTTAACAGAGAGGTTGATAGAAATATCTTTGCAAAAATGCCAAACTTAAAAAGAATCTATATACAAGATCCAAATGCAGAACAAATTAAGAGTAGTTTGGACTCTTTGTATTCAACCAATCATACAAAAGTTACTCATATTAACAATAATGTTTTCACAATAACAAATCCTACGCAATTTTATTTGCCTCCCGAACTATAATATTGAGTAAAAAATCTAAAGATATAAAATAACACTTTGGAATAAAACAGGTTAAAGTCAGCAACTCGTGAGCGAACCTCACGAGTTGTTTTTTTATCCTATTAACTCAATTAGTTCTATCTTGCTTTTTTGTGGCATTTTGACTTGTGTTTTTGTGATAAAGAAACATAGTCAAATGGCACTTTGAAATACCATCTGCACTTTCCCAAATAAGAAAGTAATTTATAGCCCCTAGTGAGCAAAAATGCCTCAAATAGGGGATCTTTATTTATCCACTTTTTAACACAATTTTATTAGGGCACCAAGCAGGGAATCAGAGAAGTGTGCATTTGCTGTATAAGCAAGGCGCAATTATTTGTCCTATTTTAGCCTAAAATTCACAACTCGTTGATAATAAGCGTATGTGTTGTGCCACATCGGAAGATGCGGGGATAATACATTGGTCTAAAGCTACATATATAAGTTGTCCGAGAAAGTATGGAATATTGTTTTGTTCCCGAAATGCAGCATTTACAATGTACTTCGGAAATAAAATGCACAAACAAGACTTAATCAATATTACGTAAAAACCAGCCTCTAAAGGGATATCGCCCTTGATGATTTCAACATAGTGTCTCCAATTCAATTTGCATGACAGTGTCGTGCTATTTGGGGAAGCGATATACAACATATGGGGATAATGTGAAAATTTCACTTGCAGACCATACGAATTGTGTGAAATCTACCATATTTAGGACCTCTATAATAGTCCTGGTTTTGAAGGAAAACAATGATTTTCGCTGCAATTTTTACTCATATTTTACCAAATCTCGATTTTTTAATGCGATTTGGCAAATTATAATAGATTTTTGTATTATATTTGCAGTAGCTAAAAGTAAAAGTTATGATAATCGGTAGAAAAGAAGAACAGCAGATATTGCATTCTGCAGTTCAATCGGAGAACTCAGAGTTTGTTGCGGTGTATGGTCGTAGGCGTGTGGGCAAGACATATCTTATTCGCGAAACTTTCGGCTACAAGTTTACATTCCAACACACTGGTTTAGCAAAGGGTAATACCAAAGAGCAGCTATTCAGTTTTGCCATATCACTTCGTGATGCTGGATATGATGACTGCCCTATACCGAAATCGTGGTTGGAGGCGTTTAGTCTGCTTTCGGCATATTTGAAGAACTCAACAGACGAGAAGAAGATTGTATTCTTGGATGAGCTTCCCTGGATGGATACCCCTCGCTCCAATTTTATCTCTGCTTTTGAGCACTTTTGGAATGGTTGGGCATCAGCACGCAAAGACATCGTTTTAATTATCTGCGGCTCTGCGACATCTTGGATCATCAATAAGGTGATTAATGATCACGGAGGTCTTCACAATCGAGTTACCAAGCAGATAGCCCTGCAACCATTCACTCTGAAGGAGTGTGAGATGTTTGCCAAAAGCAAGGGACTTGAAATGAGTCGCTATCAACTCGCAGAGTGTTATATGGTATTGGGAGGTATTCCATACTATTGGAGTCTGTTGGAAAAGGGATTGAGCCTCGCTCAAAATATAGACAAGATTATCTTTGCCAAGAATGGTAAACTATCAAACGAGTTTAATCAACTCTATGCTTCGCTATTCAAATCGCCAGAGCAGTATATAGATATAGTAACTGCTTTGGGCAAGAAGAAGGCTGGTATGACCAGAGAGGAAATAATAGCAGCCACCGATAAGTATAGCAACGGTGCATTAAGCAAGGTTCTGGACGAACTCGAGTATTGTGGATTTATCCGTAAGTATAACGGTTTTGACAAGAAAAGCAAGCAGGCTATTTATCAGCTTATTGATAACTACACGCTTTTTTACTTTAAGTTTATCCAGCAAAATGAGAATAACGATGAGCATTTCTGGTCAGCGTCCATAGACTCGGCAGTGCATCGTGCTTGGAGTGGTTTGGCTTTCGAGCGTTTATGTATGGCTCACACGCAGCAGATAAAGGCTGCATTGGGCATTGCGGGCGTGTTGAGTAATGTATATTCGTGGCGTAAAGAGGCTGATGAGACGAGTGGTGGGGCACAAATTGATTTGCTTATCGATAGAAAAGATCAGGTTATCAATTTGTGTGAGATGAAGTACTCTTTATCGGAGTATGCCATCGATGCCGAGTACGAACAAAAGTTGAGAAATAAAAAGTCTGCATTTATAGATGCAACCAATACCCGAAAGGCTGTGCATCTGACAATGGTGACCACATTTGGAATTAAGACCAATGTGCATTCCGGAATAGTGCAAAATGAGGTCAAATTAGACGACTTGTTTGCATAATTTCTCTTGGACGAAACGACTTTACAACAACTAAGAATCGGCAATAAACCCAATTATTGCCGATTCTTAGTTATAGGACAACTCCAGCTCTGTTACAGATACTTCTCTATATTCGCTTCGAGCTGGTGTCGCATTAAAGGATTACCATTGCGGTTGAGATTCTTCAGAATAGTATCTCTGCCATAGAAACGAATAATCTCTTTTATCTCCTCCTCATTTCCTCGCTCAAACACACGATTGATTACATATCGGCTATGTGCAGTAAAGTCAATATTTTCAATCTTTGTATCCCAAAATATCGTGCTACGGAATTTAGTGAGGTCGGGGAGATGATTAGCTGATTGTTTACGCTTCTCCTCTGCAATGTCGTAGTATACCTGTAAGGTCATTAAGAATCCTTCCTCCAAACCGAGAGCCTGCTCTATACGAAGGGATAGAGGTGTATTCATTGACCTACGCCCACGAATAATGGCACTCAAAGTCTGTGGATGTTCGCCAATAGACTCGGCAAACTGCCCACTTTTGAGCTTTCTATTACCCAACTCTCGCTGCAAGAAAAGACCTGGGTGCAATCCCTTGAGTATTTCAATCATTCTATTCATACCGCAAAAATAAACATTTTTGTTTATAAAAACAAATTGCGAGCCAAAAAGTATTGATACTCTGCGAAAGTTGAATTTATTTTCAGACTTTCGCAGAGTATCGAGGCATATAGTCTACACCTCTATAAACTTCCCGCCGTCAAAACCGCCGAGATTCTCTCGATAGTAAACATAGCCGAGTTGGTTGCAGACAATGCGAGTGTTGTTAATTGTTGCATCTATGTTGGCGTGCGAGTGTCCAAAAATCCACGCATCAATACGGCTATCAGCAATAAAGTCGCCTAACTCCGTTGCAAAGGCGCTATTTAGCAAGTTGCCCTTATGCTCTGGCGCAACGACTGCCATTGTCGGCAGATGATGTGTTACAACCACGATACGCTCGGCAGTGCTCTCCGCCACGCTACGCTTGATAAAGTCCAGACATTTCTCGTGCTCGGCGTTAAAGTCGGCAGGGGTAAAGCGCCGACCATTGTACAGAATCTGCCGAAAGTCATTCATTCCTCGATGCACAAAATATTCGTCCGCGGGGCGAATGTGCGACCAAAGGGTTGAGAGAATAAAATCAACATCGTCAATTCTCACAACCTTGTTCTGGTGGTAATGCACATTTGGCAATATCTTACGGCTCCAACTGTCGCCATAAGCTAACACATCGCCATTGCCATAAAACTCGTGGTTACCGGGCACCAACAACACCTCTCGGTAGTTTGCCGAAGCCCACTTCCAGAATTTCAAATTTGGTAAAGTCCTATCTCGTAGGTAACCAGTATCGCCAGCAAAGACCAACACATCGCCAGTAACCTCAAACGGTTCACTCTTTATAAATCTCGAATTATCCGACAACTCCAAATGTATATCAGATGCAAATTGTATTTTCATAAAACAATCCTCCCTATTTTCTTATCTTTTCATATTGTTCTACTTGTCTTTCTATTATCCTCTTTACCTGTTCAAATGAGACAGGTGTAAAGTTGTTATTATCCACTCCAACATCATATTGTGTCGGGAATAGCATGTTCAGTCGTGGAGCATCTATGCTGGTGTTTTGTTTGCTGGTGTGCACATGACCGAATAGTTGCCAAGTATCTCGATATGCCCCACCATAACACAAGAAGGGGCAGTGGTTGAGATATATCTTCTGCTTTCCAACCTCGATATGCATCTGCATCGCTATATGCTCAAAGCGACTATAATATCCTTGCCTCAAATTCTTGATGTCGTGGTTTCCAACAATCAGATAAATCTTACCATTAAGCCTATTAAGGATATTGGTCCACTCTGCTGATCCTCCTAAACA
Organism: Rikenellaceae bacterium; assembly: GCA_015059955.1. Taxonomy (GTDB): domain Bacteria; phylum Bacteroidota; class Bacteroidia; order Bacteroidales; family Rikenellaceae; genus Alistipes. The sequence continues at coordinate 261,069 of SUZK01000001.1, read as the reverse complement.
GAAGTCGCCGAGATGAAACACAATATCGTCCAGACCGACTACGCTATTCCAGTTGGTTATGAGTGTTTCGTTCATAACATCCACATTCTTAAATGGCCTACCACAGAAGTTGATAATATTGGCGTGGTAGAAGTGAGTGTCGGATGTAAAGAACACCCTATCTCCATCAAATTTGTAATTCATAATTTCATTGTTTACCGCATCACTGCGTTGTTAATAATAAAGTTTGTTATTGCCACTGGACGGAATTGATGGAGAGGTTTGGCATCACCAATGGGCATAAACAAAAATCGTTGAAAAGTGAGGAACTTTCCAACGATTCTTATATATTCTCGTAACTCGGATATCTGCATCTATTATATCCGTGTTCGAGTATGTTTCAGTTGGATAGTATTCCCGATAGAATCTGCGGTTTCAACGCTTGAAATAGGCGCACACAGAACACCTTCAAAGCGTTTTGCGCCCTGAACTCGACCAATAGTCGTAAGCAATATGTGCATTCTATTCTGCTGCATTTTAGTTTCTGTTTTATCCCACATCGGGAGTGCAAAGATAGTGATTTGGTACGCTACTTCCAAAGAATTTACACACTAATCTCCAGTCAATTAAGCTATATACTAAAGTATATATTGTTGTGGCAAATTGTTATTCAAGGGTTGATGGTGTGTTCGGTTGATATAGGGCATATGATGCCGCCTCGAAAGTATAACTTCGCATTTTACTGCTAATTGCGATATCGATTTATCGAAACCAATAAGGAAACCTAAAAAAAATATCGCCCTCCTACATCATTCTCGCCACGAACATTGTACCCCTAACGGGGGTACATCTTGTATGTTTGCAAAATCCTTCATAACTTCGCCGTTGCAATGTGGAAGGATTTGGACTGATTGCAGCCACAATAAAAGATAGCCAAAACAGCACGGCCGCGGGATATATCCCCAAGTGTTATCAACCCATAAAATTGGAACTAACAAATCTGTAGCCAGCGTTCAGCGCGTTTGGCATAGGGATAACAACCCCTAACAATAACTAAAACTATGAAACAGAATTTAGAGTTTATAGCACAACTAAACATTATTGCAATTGTATCCAAAGCAATACGCATCATAGATAAATGTTACAAGGATGAATGTGAGAAGCGTAATCTTGCGAAGGATAGAGAACTATTAGATTATACTCCGTTTCCAGAAGAGTGTAACTACGACGAGTTTTACACGATTGTAGAACTAAGGCGTGTCGCTTCACCTTTAATAGTTGCCGATATGATAAGTGCTTATTATATGGACTCGTCATATGACAACACCTATTTGGACACAAAAAAAACCTTACAACAGGGTGTGTTATAAGGTCTAAAAGTGATTCCGGCGGGGTTCGAACCCACGACCCACAGCTTAGAAGGCTGTTGCTCTATCCAACTGAGCTACGGAACCATCACTCGCCTCAACTACAATACCCCAAAATCATATCCGGGAATATCATTGCATGGGCTTTTGCGGTGCAAAAGTAAACAAAATATATCGATTTGCAAAATTTTCACACCTAACTTGCATTTATTATCGCATTTATACTCATCGCCCACAGTTCATGGTCCACCCCACAAATACAATATTTATCAGCAAAATAGCCCCTAATTATACAATATATACACAACACGCATCAAGCATGGATAAAATCGCACAACTTACAATATTAATATATAGTATGGTACAAACAACAAAAAAACATCAAAAATGATACATTATTCATAAAAAATAGTTACCTTTGCATAGTGTGTCTGATTATATATCACCACCATTTTATGCAATGACTGGCTATTTGAACATAACAAACACTTTGCACCGCACCTATACATGCGCTATTAGCGTAGCTATCGGGGGGGGGATTTTGTTGATGCTCAAATAGTTAAACGATATCCCGTCGACATATTCCCATTTCACAAATGTATTGACCGTCATATATGGCGGCCAGACGCCTATACGTATCGTAGCGTAGGTTGCTCAATATCTTCGATGGGCTGCCTATTGACACGCTTACGCAATATCCTTAGAATTTATCTCACACATCGAAGGTCATCCTATCACAACATAGGGTGACCATATACAGCGCGCAACATTATAGAATACCGATAAGAGTACAACATCATAAAATCACCCAATTATGCTACATATTCGCACACTCATACTTGTAACCCTTACCCTTGCACTCTACTCGTGCAACAGGGAGCTACCATCAACCACCATCGAGGAGGGTGATGCTGTAACGGTAAATGTATCATTCGAGGAGTGCTCATTGAGTCGCGCCGACTACATGGATAGCGGCATCAGTGGATTGGAAAATATCGACCTATCGGGAGATAAGACCATACGCTACATACTGCAAATCTACCTGGTTGGAAGCGACGAGCCCATACGCAAAGTTAAGTTTAGCGACAACAAGTCGGTAGCATTTGACACACGAATGGTGCCTGGCCGAAGCTATCGTTTGGTGGCGTGGGCCGATATTGTCGACAGTGCCAAGGACATAGACCTATACTACGACACCTCCAACTTAAAGAGCGTCAAGGTCATAGGTGCCAACCGTATCATGAACGAGTATCGTGATGCATTTACGGGTCAATGTACTGTTGATGAGTTCAGCGCCAACAAGTCTATCAGCATCACGCTAATTCGTCCATTTGCCAAGTTGCGCATAATCACCACAGATATGGATATTATCGAGGACTTCGGATACGATGTCAACTATGGTGAGATAACCTACAATATCGACATACCCCAAAGTTTTAACGCATACGAGGGTTGTGTTAACAGCGACGACACTGCGCCATTTACTTACGCCTACACCCCTGCCAACTACGACAATGAGGCAGATGACGACGGCGCATTACTCTCGGGACGCAAGACGATATTTTGCGACTACATATTCACCGACTACGAGGCAAGCGACATCACATTTGACCTAATTATACGAGACACGTTGCGCGATGAGGATATAGCTAAAATATCTATTGATAAGGGCATACCTATCGCGCGCAACCATCTAACGACCATCGTAGGACGCATGCTCACCGACGGTCATATCGAAGGTCTATATACGCCTATCACGCCAGATGGTGGAGATGAGTTCTAACCATTAGTGCACACAAACGAAATATTTAGGATATGAGAAGATTACTTACTACGCTCATAGCATGCGCCCTAATGGGCATCGGTTGCCAGCAAGAGATTGCTATTGAGCCACCACATACCAACACCGACACACCGGACACCAGCACGGGACTTATCGCCTCGTTTGCTGACGAGAGCACACGTGTATATCTTGGCGACGACTACTATTTCAGATGGGAGTTGGGCAACAGTGTATCTGTATTCTTGAACGACACTCAAAACCGAGAGTACGTTACCGAGAAGGCCGATGTCATTGTCTCGCCTATTACGGCTGTCGACGGTGACAGCTCTGCCGAGGCCACGAACAACAAATATGCGATTTTCCCATACCGCGCCGATAACGAGATTGAATACTCGTCGGGTGGTAGCTGCGTGATACGCTCATACATTGACGCCGTACAGCAATATCGTAGCGATGCCATCAACCTCAACCATGCGTTGATGGTCTCTAAGGCGGCGCCATTCAGCAACATCTTCACCTTCAGAAACTCGTGTGCTTTGGTCAAGGTCAACATTAAGACTACGGAGAAGTGCGCGGATATAGCGCATATCAACAGCATCGTCGTAGGCTCACGCTATCGCAATATTGCGGGTCCTGTAATTATTAACATGGACGATGATTTCACCGCTCATATTGATAACGACAGCTCTCGTACGGGCGAGCGCACGAATACCATCACTCTTAATAATAGTGCCGAGGCAGGTAGGCTCAACACCGAGTTCAAGAGCTTCTTTATAGCCATCCCTGCCGAGGAGTATCAAGCAAGTGACCTCACCGTAAGGATTGATGCCAGCGATGATCGCTTCGACCATGTTGCCGTAATCAAAAATGCGTACAGCTTGAAGCGTAGCGAGTATATCGAGCTATTTACCATTCTCGATCCCGACAAGAAAAATTCGTGGGTAGAGGATGACGAGGATGATGGCGATTTCAATATTAAGGAGGATGTTACCCTGGTAAACAAGTCTATCATGACCCATGCCGAGAACCTTATCACGCAGGGCTTCTACGGACAGGACCAGATACAAACAATGCTCCCTATCCCTTCGGGTGACTTCACCGTTGATGGCGAGTTCTTGGTGCAGGGCAACAACCATACGATTAACTTTACGGCTACCGGCATGGCCGATTTCGTGATGAACACGTTTACAACGTACCAAAGTGGATTTAAGGGTGTGACACCTCCTACTATCACCGTAAACGACCTCACCATCACCGGAGAGCTACGTTGTACAACGCTTGGCATCTACTGCCATAATTGGATGCCTATGTACAACAACAAGGCTGACCAGGCGGCATTTAGCACCATCTGGAACAACGTTAATGTGCTTAACAACGAGATTGTTTCATATACCGGAAAGTTTGGTTCTGCTGTTATTGTCTATGGTAAGGCCGTACTAAACAACTGTCAGGTATACGGCACCGAGCGTTCGAGCTTGGAGAATCCACCTATTGCGCCCAATATATTTGACTTGTTCTCGGTTAACAACTCCAATACGATTATCAATGGTGGCAAATTTGGTAAGATTGGCACAACCGAGCATACCGAGATGACTATTAATGATGGTGCCGAGGTCGAGACATTGATGTGGGGTGGAATCAATAATGCTCGTCCGAAGAATATGCTTACAATTAATAGAGCTCATATTGGTTCGCTGGTGCTGACAAACACCAACGAGGTGGTTAGTTTCGAGCGTTACCCACCACGCATACGCATTAGCTCCGAGGCTGTTATAGATGAACTTAATATAGCAATCAAGACCAACACCTCGCGTATGGTCATTGAGCATGGTGCTCAGATTGGAAAGGTTGTCGTACTGGGCAAGGAGCTAACCATGGAGGAGTTTATCGAGAGGTATAACATCGTCAGAGATTAGGCGCATCAAGCGCATACATTGATGATATACGACAATGCAACACTTCTTTAAATCTTGCTTTCTCTCTAATTAGTGTTGCAAAAGAGGAGTTCCGATGTAGTCTCGGGACTCCTCAATCTTTTCAATAATCACACGCTATTTACGATTACGCGATAAGCTCACGAACTATCGACTGCATCTTGTCGTACTGAGCCTCCATACTCTCAAGGAGCTTATGCTGAGCGCGGGCACGCACAAGGTTATGCGTTGGGTATGCCACCTTGTAGTAGCTATCGCCATCAATATAATCCATCAAGAAGCGTAGCACCTGCTCGTAGGTGATATATAACGCCGAGAATGCCAACCACTCCTTCTCGCTCGCCGTCATCGTCGCCCCACGCTCCTCGATGAAGCCCTCGGCATAGTGGCGGAAGATGGCGATATCCATCGACACGCGCTCAAGGTCAGCATCATCCTCAGCGCCAGTATTTGTATAGGAGCGTATGGCATCGCCAAAGTCGTTCAGCGAGGTACTACTCATCACCGTATCGAGGTCGATGACGCACAACACCTCATCACGCTCATCGAAGAGTATGTTGCTCAGCTTCGTGTCGTTGTGTGTCACACGCCTTGGCAACACGCCCTGCTCGACCATCTCCCAAAACCCAAGCATCTGCGCGCGGCGGCTCTCTATCCACCCTATTTCCTCTGCAACCTCGGCCTTGCGCCCTGCCCTATCCTCCACAAGCGCCTTATCCCACTGCTCGAAGCGCCAGCGTATATTGTGGAAGCCCTTGATAACCTCGGCCAGTGGCTCTGTGAAGTCGGCAAGCATAGCCTGGAAGCGACCTATGCCGCGACCACCCATATAGGCGAGGCGAGGCGTGTCGGCTACATCATGCGTCACCGAGCCCTCGATATAGAGCGATGCCGCCCAGAAGTTATCGCCCTCGCGATGGTAGAGCGCGCCCTCCTTTGTAGGTATTACGGTGAGCACCTCGCGCATAGGGTCACCTCCCGCAGCCTCTACCTTAGCCTTAAGATGCGTGGTTACACGCTGGATATTGTCCATCATCGCCGCCACGTCGGGAAATACGTTATGGTTCTTGCGCTGAAGGATATAGCGTGACTTCTCGGTCGTAACGATGTAGGTATCGTTGATAAAGCCCTGGCCCAGTGTCGTTATGTCGACAACAGGGGCATCGAAAGCGAAATGCTCGGCTATGTGGTTCAAATCTATGTTTGACATAATTTTGTATGTTATTACTCTGCAAAATAGAATGTTAGGCCATCTACCCTATTCCAGTCTCCACGTGTGAAGTCGGGCACCTTAACGGGCTTACTGCCATTCTCAATAGATATGCGCGTAAGCTCGCCCATGCTGCTCCACTCCGCCGCATCGTAGACATCCATATCAAGAGGCAGACCATTTCGTAGGCAGTATACGAGGCGATAGTCCATGATAAAGTCCATGCCACCGTGGCCACCAATGCTTAGCGAGTACTCCTGCAAGGGGATGCCATTGACAAGCTGTCGCTGCACAGGGTGCTTATATTTCTCTGTCATAGCCTCGACAACCTCCTTAGGGGCGAAGGTATGATGATTGAGGTCCTCGATATCGGGCACAGCACTCTTGTCGACACTGCGAAGCTGGTCGAGCTTGAAGGTATAGCCCTGCACGGGATATTTGTTGGCATAACCCTCGGTGCCCACAAGCTGATACATACGGCTATATGGGCGTGGTGTCATCACGTTATGCTGCATGTCTATCGTGCAGCCATTTACGGTACGTATAAGGGTATTTATCTGGTCGCCCTGCTTGCACTCATCCGCGCCCATAAGCTCTTTGGTTAGCTTCGCGCCATTTATCGAGCGTGTCGACATCGCCACAAGGTAGTCGAGTCTATCACCACGATGGATGTTGAGCGCCTGACAGTTAGGGCCTATGCCGTGCGTAGCGTATATATCGCCATTGTTTGCCTGGTTATACTCCAAGCGCCAGTTGTCGGCATAGTGCTCCCAGTATGGCTCAAGGTTGTGGATATATGCACCCTCGGCGTGTATTATCTCACCGAAGAGCCCCTGCTGTGCCATGTTGAGTGTCGTGAGTTCGAAGTGGTCGTAGCAGCAATTTTCGAGTATTGTGCAGTGCACACGGTTACGCTCGGCGGCATCGACAAGCCTCCAGCACTCCTCAACGGTATTGGCACTTGGCACCTCTATTGCCACATGCTTGCCATGCTCCATGGCGTATACCGCCACGTCGACGTGTAGCTGCCATGGGGTGGCTATATACACAAGGTCTATGTCGTCGCTCTCGCATAACGCCTTGTATCCCTCATCGCCCGAATAGACCTTTGCCGCAGGCATGCCGGCCCTTGTGAGATACTCCTGGCAACGCTCGGCACGCTCGGCATACTTATCGCAGAGTGCATTGATTGCCACGCCCTCGATATATGTAAAGCGCTCGACAGCACCAGGACCACGCATGCCGAGGCCTACAAAGCCCACGCGCACGACGTCAAGAGGCTCGGCGCGAAACTCTATCATCGACTGCTGCTCAGGGCCACGCTGAGGCTCATCAAGGATTATAACGCCATCGACAATAGCGTAGTCGACACTCGCCTTATATGCTCCTCTCTGCGTGCCGCACCCAACGACAAACGATGCGAGGACAACAACCATCAAATTAAATAGTGTGACTCTGTATTTCATAGCGAATAGGGTTTATGCATACAAAGTTATACAATAATCGCATAACAAACAAATCCAATGGTGACACTTAACAATATATCATCTATCTTGAAATTTTGATTTTACTATTTTTTATGTATCTTTGTTGTGGAATATACTAACTAACAATAAGAATCTGTTTTGAATTTTATTAAACAAGTTAATTCGTTATTGCTAAGAGTAGTTTCGGCTTCTTTGAGACTCTTTTCGGCATCTATCCATTTTGGGAATTTGAAAATAGCTCGCTATTCCCTGCATCCTCAAAATGAATATCTGCTCAAAAATAGTCCTCAAATAATCTCGAAATAAAATTTAAACAGATTCTAAAATACACCAAAATAATGCGACACATATCTAAATATATTCTCTTGGCCATTATCGGCGTTGCTTCAATCACATTTGCTGCATGCGACGACAATGAGACTCCTACGCCCGACAATCCCGAACAGGATGCGCCAACCCCCGACCCAGAGCCCGACCCAGAGCCCGAAAAGCCACAAAACTACATCGAGTACGATGGCGTGGTTACGGAGCTCAAGTCGATGCGCTACATAATCAACGACGCCAACGACCTTGGCTATCAGTATGCTATGGCGATGAGTACGGTTGATGGCATCGAGTCGTTCGACGACATTATCGAGGGTGAGGAGTATATCTTCCTATCGTTTGGCGAGCAGACAATCTACGATGCCATAGATAACAACAACGGCTATATCGACGTGCTTGATATAAGCAGCGAAGATGTTGTATATATGTTCGTCGCCAAGCACAGCGAGCTCGACATAGTGGATACAGCTTCAGACCATCTAAATATCGCCTCTGGAGAGGTTGTCGTATCGCTCAACGAACATACATACGACATAACCATCAAGGCGCAGTACGAGACGGTTGTAGGTAGCGTAGAGGTTGTTGCTACGCTCCCATTAGAGAAGCCCGAAGAGCCAATAACTACCGACTCCTACTACCGCTACACATGGGGTGACGTGGAGGTAGATAGCATCGTTGGCTCGGCATATGCAGAGCAGACTCCTGAGGGCGTGATATACACCATCTGCAAGGATGCTATCAAGACCTACGTATATTACGAGGATACACCATCCCTTAAGGTCAACATCGCAGGCGTAACATTGGAGGATGACATCACAATTGATGTTGCCACCTACGATGGCGAGTTCTCTATATGGGCGTGTGACCCTATCAAGGGCATGGACCTCAGAGTGTCGAACGACAACCGCGCAAACCGCACGGGAGTGATTAGCATCAAGAATGGCCTACTCACCTGCGAAAATCTGAGCTACAATGACATAGTGGTAAATGTCAACTTTACTGGCGACTATCGCTCGGTCAACGAGTGTGTTAACATATCGTACGACGAGCGCACCGAGCTATTTACGCCTCGCTCGGTAGTGCTCGACAACAGCGGCGACGAGGAGTATAAAATATATGTATCGAGCCGCAGTGGTATTACCACGGTAAAGGATATGTCTACCGCAGATGTTGTCATCATCTACCCCAAGGAGGGCTGGGAGAAGTGGCTTATGAAGGGAAACTTTATATCGGGCAGCTCCTATCCTGAGATGATTTTCAAATATCAGAGGTCGACATATAAAAAGGGTGAGGGCGTATGCTACGGCATGAATGCCCAGATTCCCGAATACGATGCCGAGGGCGGCCGTCTGCGCCTCAACCTCAACCTCTACACCGAGGAGGGCGGCATAGCGCTCTATTATAGCGGTGAGTTCACGCTCGTCGAGTAAGCTCAGCTATATGTATAAAATAAGGGGGGGGTGACTAAAAAGTATTTTAGCCATCCCAAATTTGTGTTAGGAGGTTGAAGAAAAAGATGTGGTTTTAGGCCTGCGAAGCCCGAAAAACCGCAGTTTACTCGGCGTAAATGAGCATTTTGAGGGCGAGCTGTTTTGTTGGCAGAAGACATTAGATACAACGCTCGGTGAATTTCTTGACGATGGGCTGTACTTTGTGGTACTGCCCATTGACAAGATAATTCATTAGCGGTAGTAGATGATGTCTTATCACAACAAAGAACGACAAAATACACTTTTTATTCAGCCTCTTATTTATCGCGACACCTCATTAAGCGCCTCACGTGCTTCGCGAATAATCTGCCTCCATGGCTTGCGAGGGTCATTAACATTGGTGGCACGAATCTTCGCCAACACAGCCTCAACCTCACTCGTATCTATACCCATACGGCGCAGTGTACGTATCTTCTCGGCAACCTCGATGCCATCAACGAGTCGCTCGAAGCGTATCGAGGAGCGAGCATAAGGATATACAAGATATGTATCGCCCGATGTCCAGTTGCCAAAGCGCGAGTCGTGCTGAGGGTCGGCGGGCCATGAGTTATATGCCCAGCGCAGCATGCCATCGTAGTCGCACGCAATGCCATACCACCCCAACAGCTCCGCCTCATATGGCTGCGAGCAGGTGAAGGTATTTGGGAACTCTGGATTGCAACATATATAGAATGTCGTATTGAAACCCTTCTCGCGGCGCGCAAGGATATCGTCGCCATCGGCGGGTTGCTCTTGAGCCACACATACGTCGCGCATATTCAGATAGCGCTTATACGACTTGTGCATATCGGCGATGGCGAAGCCCATCTCTGGGGCGCACTCCTCCAACAGCTTAACGGCAGCATCCATCTCCTCTGGCGAGCGCTCGTCCATGGCGATATTTGTTATTTCGAGCCATCCACGCTCGCTAAGATGTCGCTTAAAGTCAAGTAAGAAGGGACGCCACATTGTCTCGAAGATAGGCTTACCGGGCGTAGCTCTCACTGTGACCACCTCGCCACTTGCCTCGTCATAGTAGTCGAGTTGGCAGTTCCAGGGCACCATTGAGTAGCAGTTTATCATCTTGTCGATGCCGAGGCTGAGCATCAGCTCCACCCAACGGTCGAAGATAGCATAGTCGTAGCTCCACGTGCCATCCTCGCGCAGTGTCCACTTAATCATCGGCTCATAGCCATCGTAGCATTGGTGGTTCCATGGGTCTCTATTTAGGGTAGTGGTTATCACCTTCTGACCAGCATTCGCAAGCAGTGTCATGTCGCGTCTAAGCGCCTCAAAGTGCTCGGCGCTCCATAGCTCGTGACCCTCGGCACGCGCCACGGCCGTTGGGTGCTGCCATAGGTCAAGATGATACGCCCACTTGTCGGGTGTAGCAAGCGTATAAGGCTGCACCTCAAGGGTTAGCGGTAGTACCACCCTATCCTTACCATCGCAGCTAACAACGATTTCAGAGGTGTATATCCCCGCCTCGGCATCCTGAGGCACGCTTATCGTAAGCCACACGGGGCACACCGTACGGGGAGCCACATCCATACAATCGACAGTATCGAGCATATCGGCAGCAAACACAGCATCGCTACTGCGATAGTGGCTATTGGCGATGGTATAGCCCACAAAGCGTGTCTGGGCTATCGAAGCTGGCAGTGTCGCCCCCTTAGAGCGAAACGATTTGACCTCACATCTTACATCATCGAGCCCTTCGGCACTCCATACAAGGAGCTGTGCCGAGGCCCTCTCGCCACGCCACGCCACGATAGGCATCGCAGCCGTGCTGTATGTTGTAGGAAGTACGCTTTGGGAGTACCGCTCATCAATGCTCACCCACGCGGCATTCAGAGGTTGCACCACATCGCCCCATGTGCGCTGCTCAGCAGATGCATGAGAGGTGACCATTGCAGGAGTCTTGCAACCGACCACTGCACACACCAAAAGCATGGCTAATATCACTCGTTTTGATCGTATCATACTATGTAAAGGTTAATTTCACACTTCTTGCAACAAATATACTACAAAAAGGTCAAAACACGCGCAGAATATACAATATAGGTACCTGTAGGCAACGACACCACCCTTAATCTTTTGCGTAATTTAGGTATTTATACTACCCTTCGGACACCACATAATTGGTAACTTTGCGGTGTCAAAATGGAGTATCACGATATGAGTAAGTATTTCGATATGTTGATGGAGGACGTGCGTCTGGAGGAGGGTCTCAAGGCGTGTATGAACTGCGGCGTATGTACCGCAGTATGTCCTGCCGCAGAGTTCTACAACTATGATCCTCGACAGATTGTCGTCATCGTGCAGTCGCGCGACGACGAGCAGATAGAGGCGCTCCTCAAGAGCGATACGATATGGTATTGTGGCGAGTGCATGTCGTGCCGCCCGCGTTGTCCTCGTGGCAACACCCCAGGCTACGTCATACAGGCACTACGCAAGCTATCGCAGCAACTCGGCTTCTTCGTCGAGAGCGAGAAGGGCCGCCAGCAGCTCGCCCTAAAGCGCCTTATAGGCGACAACATCCTCGCTACGGGCTACTGCCTCACACCACGTAACATACGCCCCGATATGCACCCAGAGCAGGGCACCGTATGGGAGTGGATATACGAAAACGACAACGATATATTCGGCAAGTTCTCCGACTGCTACGGCAAGGAGGGCGCAGGCGCACTGCGCCGTATCGACGACAAGTCGATGGAGGAGATACACCGTATCTTCGAGGTGTCGGGAGGCAAGGAGTTCTATGACACCATCGAGCGCCACTCCGACCGCAAGGCACGCGAGATGGGCTACGACGGCGCCACCGACGAATATATGATGGAGACCTATACCACTAACTCTGAAAACCACTATTAGGATATGTCACGCAGAGCATCATGGCAAGAGTATCAGAAAGATATAGCCTCAGATAAGTACTACTATGCACGTAGCTGCATACGCCAGAACTTCTTCCCCGGTAGCGAGAAGGCATTCCTTGACATACTTCATAATGACCTCGGATGCGACATCTTTGATGACCCACTACACACCTCGTGTACCGGCATCGGCTACCATAGCGATGTAGTACCCTTGGAGACCATTATGACGGTTGTAGCACGTCAGTTTGCGCTTATGGCAGAGGCGGGATACGAAAACTTTATATCGTCGTGCATTACATCTTTCGGCATATACAACGAGGTATTGGCCACATGGGAGGAGTTTCCTGAGACGGAGGAGCGCACACGCCGTTACCTTAAGGAGGCGACGGGTCGTGAGCTTGTAAAACCCAAGACCATTGCCCACACCTCAGACATCATGTTCCACCATCGTCACGCCATAGCACGCAAGGCGAAGCGCCGCTTAGTGAACGTACATACGGGAGAGCCTCTTAAAGTTGTGGAGCACATAGGTTGCCACTACGCCAAGATATTCCCCAAGTCGGGTATTGGAGGTTCGGAGTTCCCATACGTCCTCGCCGGCATGATTGAGTCGTGGGGAGGCGAGGTTGTGGATTACCCTGAGCGTCGCCACTGCTGCGGCTTCGGCTTCCGCAACTACCTCGTGCAGGCAAATCGAGGCTCGTCGATAGCCAACTCACACAAGAAACTTGAGAGCATGGCACCCTACAAACCAGACTTCATCGTTGCCAACTGCCCCGGTTGCACCATGTTCCTCGATAAGTGGCAGTACGCCATAGCCGAGATGGAGGGTACGACATATGGTGCTGATGGCAAGGGTATACCCGTATTGACATACGAGGAGATGGCTGGTCTTGTACTTGGCTACGACCCTTGGGAGCTTGGTATGCAGATGCATCAGGTAGATGTAGAACCACTGCTCGACAAGTTAGGCGTGGAGTACGACGCAAGTGCTAAATACTTGGGCAAGGATGGCAAGTTCATTGGCAAGCCTGCCGATGCGGCGGTCAACTGCGACCACGTGCGACGCATCTATGAGATTAAGCGATAGAATACAAACGAAACAAGATAGGATAAACATATGGCTAAACGTGTTGTTGTTGTAGGCGGAGGTCCCGCTGGTATGCAGACGGCATTGGAGCTTAAGGCACGAGGTCTTGAGCCTGTAATCGTCGAGCGCGATATCGAGCTTGGTGGCAAGGTGCGAGGCTGGCATAAGCTCTTCCCCTCGTTCACCCCTGCTGATGATATCATGCGACCCATCGCCGAGCGCATAAAGAGTGAGCGCATACGCTGCTTCCTCGGACAGGAGGTGCGACAGATATCGTCGGATGGTGTCACGCTACGCTCTAACGAGCGTATCCCCGGTGAGGCGGTGGTTGTAGCTACGGGCTTTACGCTCTTCGATGCCCACCGCAAGCAGGAGTACGGCTATGGTCTCTACAACAACGTCATTACCTCGGTAGACCTCGAACGCATGATGAATAGTGGTAAGGTGATGCTTGCCGATGGCTCTGAGCCACGACGCATAGCCATCCTCCACTGCGTAGGCTCACGCGACGAAAAGGTGGGACAGCGCCACTGCTCGAAGGTGTGCTGCATAACAGGTGTCAAGCAGGCGATAGAGCTCAAGCAGATGTTCCCCACGGCAGACGTCTTCAACTTCTATATGGATATACGTATGTTTGGCCCTGGCTACGAGGAGCTATACCGCGAGGCACAGCAGAAATACAACGTACACTTCGTGCGTGGCCGCATCTCGGAGGCTGCCGAAACCATCGACCAGCGAATACAGATTAAGGCCGAAGATACGCTCACAGGACGTCCTCTACGTATGACCGTGGATATGCTCATACTGCTTGTTGGCATGAGCCCCAACTACGAGAACGAGGAGCTTGCCGAGAGGTCATCGTTAGTCCTCGCCCCTAACGGCTTCTTCAAGGCAAACGACATGTTCCTCGGCACGGTGCGTAGCAACCAGGAGGGCATCTTCTATGTGGGTGCTGCCACAGCGCCCAAGAGCCTTGCCGACACCCTTGCTGAGGCGTCGATGACAGCCTCAGCCGTGGCGGAATATGTCAAAGATAAGTACCACACATTGTAGCGCCTATGCGAAACCTAAACTTCGGCTATGGCATAAGTCGTCCGCGAGCCATAGACCTCGACAATAACGACCTGCGTAAAAGCCACGACATCATCGCCGAGATGCCTGAGCTTCAAGCGTGTATAGGCTGTGGCTCATGTACGGCATCCTGCACCGCGGGCAACCTCACGGACTTCAACTTCCGCAAGCTCCACACATCGGTACGCCGCGGTGAGTACAAGGGTGCCTACGAGGAGCTTAACAAGTGTATGCTATGCGGCAAGTGCCGTTTAGTTTGTCCTCGAGGCATCAACACAAGAGCTCTGATAATGCTTATAAAGCGTAAGCTCGGCGACTTCTAACTAACGAACATTTGGTAGCTATGACATTTTACGCTCCATTTACAATACCCTTTACCGTAGGCTGTATCTTTCTGCTTGTGGCAATAGCCACCAAGTGGATGATATGGCTCGGGCGTCTGCCACGTGCCGACAAGAGGCTCATCCGTAACAACATAATATCCTTGGGCACAATCAAGGGTGTGTGGGAGGTGATACGCGAGTCGCTGCTCCACGTGCGCATCTTCCGCGTAAACCCTATGCTCGGCTTTATGCACGCCTCGTTAGCCTTCGGCTGGTTCTTGCTCATCCTCGTGGGATGGATAGAGACTGTCGCCTACTTAGGCATGGAGTGGGTACCTCTTCAGGGCCATGTCTTCTTCAAGTACTTCATGCCAATAAATGGTATCACCACGCACGACCCACTCTTCGAACAGCTGATGGATGCCCTGCTACTAATAGTACTTACAGGCGTAGGCCTCGCTTGGTTCAAGCGTCTACGCTCCAAGTTTATGGGTATGCGTCGCACAACGAAGCATGTGCTCTTCGATAGGATTGCCCTCTCGGCGCTATGGTTTATCTTCCCAGCGCGCCTCATAGCAGAGAGCCTCACAGCAGCACTATATGGCGGCCACGGCTTCCTCACAGGCAGCCTGGGTGGATGGCTTGCCGACATAGTACCACACGAGACACTCGTAACGATATACGACCCATCGTGGTGGGTATACTCATCACTGCTATGCCTCTTCTTCGTGGCGATGCCCTTCTCGCGATATATGCACATATTCACCGAGATACCCCTTATCTTCCTACGCCAGTGGAAGCTACGACCCACAGCACAGCGTAAGTCGTACGACAACTTCGAGGTCGAGGCGTGCTCACGATGCGGCATATGTATCGACCCCTGCCAGCTACAAGAGGACCTCGGCATAAACGATACGCAGTCGGTATACTTCCTGCGCGACCGCCGCTACAACATGCTGTCGCTAAAGATTGCCAACAACTGCCTTATGTGTGGTCGCTGCGAGGCCAAGTGCCCCGTGGGTATCAACCTTAACACACTGCGCCTAAACTCACGCGCTAAGCGCCGTAACATACCCCACGAGGGGCGCTACAAATATCTCCAGGGCCTCGACCACTCGTCGGGGAGTGGTAAGATAGGCTTCTTCGCTGGGTGCATGACATCGCTAACACCCGGCGTGCAGCGCTCAATGAAGCAGATATTCGACGCTGCGGGCGACGACGTATGGTATGCCGACAGCGAGGGTGGCGTATGCTGTGGCCGTCCTCTTATGCTATCGGGCGAGACCGACGCGGCACGCAAGATGATGGAGTACAACACAGAACTCTTCCGCAAGCATGGCATCACGACACTCGTCACCTCTTGCCCTATATGCCTGCGTGTGTTCAAGGAGAGCTACGACCTTGAGGGCATCGAGCTACTCCACCACACAGAGTATATAGAGCGCCTCATAGCTACTGGCCGCCTACACGTAGAGAGTGGCACCGAGAGCTACGCCTACCACGACCCCTGCGAGTTAGGCCGAGGCATGGGCATCTACGATGAGCCACGCCGCGTGCTCTCTGCCGTGGGTCGTGTTGTGGAGCCCCAGCATAGCCGCCGCGATGCTCTCTGCTGCGGCTCGTCGTTAGCAAACACGGTTATCGACGATAGCCAGCAGCTGCGCATAGCACAGCGCATGACACGCGAGTTGGAGGCTACGGGATGCGACATAGTGGCTACGGCATGCCCACTATGTAACAAGGCGATAAACCGCGCCTCAGCACGCCCCGCGGAGGATATAGCTGAGATAGTTGCTAAAAAAATTGTAAAATAGCAAATCGCTGTATTACAGGCAATAGCAAGCGCACGATAGATAAATTTTAGCCATTCACGCAAAAATAATTTGCGGGTGAAGAATATTTGTATTATCTTTGCAACATCAAACAAGGAAAATAGGTCGTGGTCCCTTGGACACAAGACCATTTAACGATACATCGCGGGGTAGAGCAGTTGGCAGCTCGTCGGGCTCATAACCCGGAGGTCGGAGGTTCGAGTCCTCCCCCCGCTACCTTAACGGACAACCGAAGTTGTCCGTTTTTTTTGTTGCAAGCGCAGTCTACAACGTAGCCATCGTGGTATAGTGGTGTGTGGCATTGTGTGCAAGCCCACAACCCACACCACTACACCACGCCACAAATAGTGGTGCGCTTGCAACTATAAACTATCTGTGGCGTAGTGAGCACTGCTCACTAAATAGGTCGGAGGTTGAGCCGATAAGATAATGGTTTATTGCTCGACCTTCGGTCTGCGCTTTTTTTATTAGGTATCGGCTCTACGGCTTCGCCGTTCGAGTCCTCAACTATATTTTACAATCCCTCCAAACCCTCCTTTGATAAGGGAGGTTTGGGCAAGGTGGCGCCTTGCTTTGCTATGCAATAGTATATACCCACAATACTGAATTACAAGCTCAGTCCGAAATTACACACCCAAAATTCTTAATAAGCTATTTATGGCTTCTTTCCTCTTCCATTATTGAACTTTCCTCTCTTATCATTGAGCTATAATCTCTCATCTTTTTTTATTTTAATAAAAAAGTGCTATCTTTGTAGGTTAGAAGTAACTACACAACAATGACACGACAACTATACACAATCATCATGGCTGCCGTAGCGATGCTCCTATGCTCAGCATGTCACAAAGAGGAGTCGCAGCAGAAGGGCGACGTCTTTATTCAATTCGAGGAGCAGAGCCACAGGCTCGCCATTGTAGACAGCGACGAGTGGTTCGAGATACCCATCAGCGTATCACGCGCCATGGAGCATGACCGCACCATAGGTGTCGAGGTTATTGCTACCGAGAGTAGCGCCATCGAGGGACGTCACTTCGAGGTCGAGAGCCATACGCTCACCATAAAGGGTGGCGCGAAGGGCACGGCACTACGCATTCGAGGCATCGCCGAGGCCTTCGACCACAACAGCGCGAAGAGCATCGTGCTACGTCTTGTCGTCGACGAGGATAACATCGCCGACAGCGAGAGTATCGAGACCGAGGTTATATTGCAGCACTGCTGTCCCTTCGACATCGAGAGCTTCGAGGGCTACGCCGTGCTCACCTCGACATGGTGCATGCAGTATATGAATAGCGACTCGCGCCTTGTTCACACCCACGTCAAGGAGGGCAACATCGTCGTCATCGAGGATATGCTCTACGAGGGCTACGACATACGCGTCAAGCTAAATAGTGACGATAGGCTCAACCCAACGGCCAAGCTCTGCGGCACACAGGTACTTGCCTCAACGGGGGATGCCTTTGGCACTATCTATGGCGATGGAAAGCTCCTCGTCACCGAGGCAGCGGACTACGCATCAAGCTCGGCAGACCTCTCGAGCTACGTATCATTCTACAGCCTATGCGAGAGGTTCATGATGCTCTACACCGTGATGTATGTCGAGGGTGTAGGCGAGGTCGGCATGTTTGGCAACATCATCGAGTGGGTATCCGACGACGAGGCGGAGCGCATAATGCGCGAGGGCTTATAGTCGCGAGCAACCATCATCGTAATAACAAATTAGAGAGAGATATATGAAACGAGTAATTTTATCAATGTTAGGCATGGTGGCAGCACTATCGGCGTTAATGCTTACCACCACATCGTGCGAAAAAGAGCCTGCGCCCATTCCCTCAGCCAAAGAGATTGAGTGCAAGGCAGGTGATCGACCAACATTCTCATTCACTGCTGGTGGCGACTGGCAACTATCATCAGATGCCGTTTGGTGTAAGTTCATAACCTCGGGGGGTGAGCTTCAGGAGATGGCAGGCCCTGCAGGCTCGCATACCATAACACTCAAGATTACCGACGACGGTAATGGCAATAAATGGGATGAGGCAAACATCACCATGAAGATGGGTGGTAAGGCTGGCATCATAGTCACTATAAAGCGCCACCCTAAGGAGCTATATATGAGACTATACGACGTTACCGACACTCCTGCAAAGAGTATTAAACTCGGTTATGTTGATTGGGTTCCTTTCCGATTAGAGGCCAACTTCCGCTTCTCGGCTATCGATTTCCCAGAGTGGATGGATATTGGTCTATCGCCAGATCAGAACTACAACAACATCGAGTCGGTAGACTATCTTACGGGGGCCCCTGGCGAGCAGATTGAGGCATATGCTCGTATCAAGCCCAATGGCGAGCGTGAGAGCAAGAAGATTACTGAAGAGGACGGCTATAAGATAACATTCTCGGACGATAGCGGTGAGCATATTTTTGAGTTCCCCATCATCTATGATGGTATGGGGACTGACAACCTAACGTTCACAGGTCCTACCGAGAGCTACTATGGCTGGGAGGTGTCGCTCGATGGCAAGACATTCCGATACACAGACCCCACAAATAATACCGTGACGACATACCCTGATGAGTTGGAGTATACCATCACAGCACAGGATAACGACTATCAGATTATATACTTCGAGAAGAGAATCGAGCGCGGCATATCCACCTATGAGTATTTCGACGAGCAGAGTACAAAAACGTGGATGCACTTCAACAAGGAGAGTATGACGCTTACTATCGACGAGCATAGCGGCTCACCTCGCTACGGCATGGTGATGGCTCTACCACGTAAGACATACAACACAATCCGTACCACAATCATAGAGAGCATCTTTGAGGATGATGCTTCATCGGGTATAGTCCTACCTACGGTCAAGAACGATTATACAAAGTACATCCTTATTGAGTTCACGCAACGCGACCTCGAAGAGCGGGGCGAGTACGAGGGCATGTATGCCTACCACTCGATTACAACACTTGAGATACCATGCGTGGCGTATAGTGACAACGCTCTAACTGAGGAGTACGGCGATGTTGAGATATTCAAGTGCGACTTTGTAAACTCTGTGCCAGAGAAGAATCCAGGTATCATCATTGACCCACGCATCGAGGGCTGGACAACTGAGAGCTATGAGTCGGGCAGTGCCTCGGCTGAGGTATGGCTCGGAGAGAGGAGACTTACGATGAAAGATGGCGAGTACTACATGGGTGAGAATAAGGATGAACGCATGGCACTACACCTCTGGAGTCCAATGGGTGGAGTGTGGAACAACGAGAATGTTATCATCCTCTTCAAGGTTGGCGACACCATCAAGAAGATCTTGGTAGTGACACCCCCAGAGAAGTAACAACTATCTATAAACAAAGCTGATAGCACAATGAAAAACAATCTGCATAAATTATGGAGCATACTTCTCGTAGTCGCAGCCATCGTCGTTTGCGGCTGTGAGGAGCATGGCGAGAGCTACGATGCCGACTACGGCTATGTGCAGTTCCGCCTTGTCAAGGCTCCGCTTACGGATAGCTCGGCAACACGCGCTACGGATGCTCTTGACTGGCTCTCGGATGCCCACAAGATAAAGGTTGTCATGCAGCACGATGGTGCGACAATAACACAGACGCTACCCGTAACGAGCTACGACAAGGAGTCAGCAGAGTGGGGTTTGCAGAGCGAGAAGCTACGTCTTATGACTGGCGACTACAACATCATCGGCTACTACATCTACGACAACCTCGACAACGAGATACTCGTGGGTGGCAACAGCGGCACGTTTAGCGTGACAGCGCAAGGCCTAACCATCAAAGAGGTGGGTGTACCTACGGTGGAGCGAGGAAAGATATCGTTTACGCTACACAAGGCTCTTACGCGTAGCGACGCCAAGGGAGACTACCCCTTTGAGAGTATCAAGGCAATAGACATCACCGTGCGCCACACCTTCACACGTAAGTCGACAACGTTTAGCGCACTTGTCACTACATACCACGAGGAGTTTACCGAGGGGTCGATGGACGAGGAGCTATACGACCGCAACGGCATGACATCATACATGACATGCGGTGGCGAGGAGTGGCTTGAGGCAGGCGACTACATCATAACTGCCTACACCACATACTCGGATGCCAAGGGTAGAAATCGTATCGAGACGACCTCGATAGCAGACCAGAAGCGAGAGTTCTCAATCGAGGATAACCAGACAACGACAGTCGATGTTCCCATCTACCTATCGGCAACAGCCGAGCATATCAAGGACTACGAGGCGCTCAAAGAGATATGGCTTGCACTGGATGGCCCAAACTGGACATTCCATGGCGAGGAGTATATTGCAGGTGCTAACTGGGACTTCAACAAGGATATAGATATGTGGGGCGACCAGCCAGGTGTTACGCTTGGTGGCGATGGCCGCGTCGTGGGTCTCAACATTTCGGGCTTCGGCGCTAAGGGCATTGTCCCCGATGCCATAGGTCAGCTCACGGAGCTTCAGACGCTCTACTTAGGTAACCACAACGAGCTTATTGGTGGTTATAGCGACACGGCAACAAGCCGCATCTGCGCCATGGACTACCACAACAAGGTGTTGGCACACAACGTATACGAGGATCTGTCGCCAGCGCTCCGCTCTGCCTACCTCGGCACACCCTACGACGAGGAGCCTGTGGCACAGCCTCTTGATGTTGCCTTTGGCAACCTTACGAACGGCATCACAGGAATATCACGTGCCGTGATGCGCCTAACAAAACTTGAGCAGCTATTTATCGCCAACTCCCCCATCACCGATGATTTCTTCATCGAGATTGACGAGGAGTCGCCATACTACGACGAGTGGCAGTCGTGGAGCTGGTCGAATATGGAGTTGTTGTTAGATGTGGAGATATACAACTGCTCGAAGCTGACACGACTCCCCTTGGAGCTACTTACGGGCCTTCCCAAGGTGCAGTCGCTCAACGTTGCTATGAACTATGGCATATCGGGCGAACAGCTACTCAGCGACTGGAATGCAATAATTGATGGTGCCTCGGGTGGCGAGTTGCAGATTCTCTACCTCGGCTATAACAATCTTACCGAGACCCCCAAGCATGAGGATTTGAAGCGTATGGTGAAGCTCGGCTACCTCGACTGCACGAATAACAAATTGGAGACCGTACACCCCTTCGGCAAGGAGATATCGCTGACTTCGGTTCTCTTCGACAACAACCGCATAACGAAGATCTACGCTGCTGAGGATGGCTACTTCTGTGGCCTTAGCCAGTTGGAGACCTTCTCTTGTTCGAACAACCTTCTGGAGGAGCTTCCCGACCTCTTTACCGCACGCTCGGTATACGCCATGCTTACTGCCAACTTCTCGTCAAACCGCATATCGCAATTGGCAAATGGTGACGAGTGGAGCGGCATCAACACTGGCACGCTCAACCTTGCAGATAACCGCTTCGAGGAGCTTCCCGCACGCCTTGTAGGCTCAGGCTCTGCCATCGAGGTACTGATGCTCAGCGCCAACGGCCTACGCAAGATAGAGGCAGGTGCGCTCATAGGCCCTAAGAGCTACATACTATCGACCTTAGACCTCAGCTACAACCGTCTGACGGAACTTCCTGATGGCGACTTTGGCAATGAGAACCTACCATACCTATACGGCATAGACATCTCGAATAATGCCTTCACGGAGGTACCTGACGCGCCACTCGACTGTCCAGGACTCACGGTGCTGAGCATACGCCACCAGCGTGACGACGAGGGTAACCGCACGCTTCGAACATGGCCCAAGGGCATTGGCAAGAGGTGTGAGAAGTTATCTGCCCTCTACATCGGCTCTAACGACCTCGGTAAGGTAGATGATGTCATCGAGCCACATATCCTACTCTTCGAGATTAAGGATAACCCCAATATCTCGATAGATGTGTCGAACGTATGCCCATATATCGAGAAGGGACACTACGAACTTGTATACGACTCAACGCAGAATATCACAGGTTGTGATGCACTAAACCTCGACTAAAATGATGATTATGAGAAAGTACTATATATCGTTTATAGCTATGGCGATGCTCGCCACTGGCTGTACCGAGGAGGAGTCGCCCTACAAGGGCTTTGAGAGTGATGCTACATCGATAGAGGCTGTCGCAGCCGAAGGTGGCGAGCACTCTATTGTCATACGTTCCGAGAATGAGTGGACAGCACAGAGTGACGCTCCCTGGATTATGATATCACCAGCCAATGGCCGCGGTGAGGTGAAGTGCATAATCAAGGTTGACTCTACACTTCTCAACGAGAGCCGTACATCAAAGATACGCTTCGTCTCTGAAGGTAAGATACTTCGCGAGATAGATGTCACACAGCTCGGCTTCGAGCGTAGCATAACCCCCATTGACGACATTGTGGAGATAGAGTCATACGCAAGACGTGACGACCGCTGGGTGGAGGTAGAGATATCTACCAACGTCGAGTTCAAGGCAACGACCGACGCCAAGTGGCTAAAGGTCAACGACTACTCGTTGAACCTCGACCGTGGTGCACGCCCTCGTACCACACGTCTACGCCTCAACTGGGATATGAACTCTGACCCCGAGACACGTGAGGCTACCATAGAGCTTACACCCAAGGAGGGTGACCAGCTTAGCGCACCATCGCGTATCAAGATACGTCAGCAGGCTGGGCCTCTTATCGAGGATAACCGCGCAGGTGACTCGTTAGCCATAGTCACCATCTACAACAAGATGGAGTGCTGGGCAGAGAATGTAATATCGGACAAGGAGCCGATGACTCAGTGGGTCTGTCTGCGCCTATGGGATGCGGACGATGAGTCACTACCATGCCCAGAGGCCATTGGCCGTGTTCGTGACCTCGACCTCAGCTACTTCAACACCGAGGATGGCATACCCGCAGAGGTCAAGCATCTCAAATATATTGAGACATTATCTCTTTATGGCAACGTAAACACCATGCTCAAGGATATCGACCTATGCCCCGAGATAGCTACACTCGACTACCTCAAGGCGTTGCGCATCGGCGCTATGGGTCTTGTGTCGCTTCCCAAGAACTTCTCTGAGTTAGGTGATACGTTAGAGGTATTGGACCTTAACTCCAATAACTTTGAGCAGATACCAGCCATCATCAACGAGGAGAACTTCCCGCAGCTAACATCGCTCAACTTTACAGGTAACCGCCGCTCTTCGACAAGCGATTTACGCCGCTCAACATCGGGCATCGGTCTACATATTAACACTCGCGATGATGCCACCATACGCCGTCTATTCCTATGGGATAAGCTTGAGGAGCTATCGCTGTCGTACAACTACATCGAGGGTGCAATACCCCAGTTCCGTGTTGGCGAGGATGGCATCAAAGCCTACACCAATGAGGAGAGCCGTGGCGACACACTCCGTTGGGCTGTGGAGAACAATCTTCCACGTGTGCTGCCCAATATGCGTGCGCTGCGTATCAACCTCAACTTTATGACCGGCGAGATACCAGATTGGCTTCTCTACCATCCCAACCTTATGGAGTGGACAGCTGACCTACTGGTCTACCCTCAGCAGGAGAAGTGCTTCGATAGTGAGGGTAATGTTGCTGGCTTCACCAATGCCCCAACATCTACGGAGTACTACTTCGAGGCCTACCCATTATACCGCTCGCGATACGAGTTTAACGACGAAATAGAGTAACAGTCTATGAAGAGATACCTATTATATATAGCCGTGGCGTTTGCAGCTGCGGCATGTACCCAGGAGGTGACAACTATTGCACCTAACGAGGAGCAGCCATCCACGACGCCACAGACAACAATACCAGATGGTGCTACCGAGGGTGAGGTAATCATCAAGTTTAAGCCAGAGATGGAGGCCATCCTCGACGAGACGATGACACGCTCGGGCGGCATCGCCACACGCTCTGGTATACCCTCGACAGATGAGGTCCTCGATATACTGGGGGCCTACCACTTCGAGCGCGTCTTCCCCGTAGACTCACGCCACGAGGAGCGCACACGCGAGAATGGACTACACCTTTGGTATATCGTGCGCTTCGACAAGGATGAGAATCTTGCTACGGCTATGGAGCGCCTATCGAAGCTTGGCGAGGTGGATAAGTTGCAGTGTAACCGCCATATCGAGCGCGCCTATAACCCTACGGCAGAGCCACACTTCATAAGCTGCGCTGAGGCCGACAGCCGTGCTGCAACACGCACAACAGAGTGGCCCTTCAACGACCCTGAGATATATCGCCAGTGGTGCTATATCAACGATGGTACGGCCGACTTCGGCCAGGAGTGGGCAGGTGTTGTTGCAGGTTGTGATGCAGGCTGCAAGGAGGCATGGGAGCTATGCTCAGGCGACGAGGATATCATCGTGGCAGTTATGGATGAGGCGGTTATGTGGAGTCATCCCGACCTTGCCGCCAACATATGGACAAACGAGGGTGAGGAGCTTAACGCAGGTGTCGATGCCGACGGCAATGGCTATGTAGACGATAAGTATGGCTACAACTTTGTACGCAACACACCTATCACCTCGTGGACATCGAACGGAAGCACAGGCCACGGCACCCACGTAGCGGGCACCATTGCCGCCGTTAACGACAACGGCATAGGCGTAGCGGGCATCGCTGGTGGTGGCAAGCAAGGTGGTGGTGTCAAGATTATGACCTTGCAGCTCTTCGACGGCATGAACTCGGCATCGTTGGCTGCTGAGGCACGCGCAATGAAGTATGCTGCCGACAATGGTGCTGTCATCTTACAATGCTCATGGGGCTACCACTCGTCGAAGTCGAACCTCATCATGGGATACATACCTGGTCCCGCTACCGAGGAGGAGTGGGCAGCGATATACCCTCTTGAGAAGGAGGCCCTCGACTACTTTATACACAACGCAGGCTCACCTAACGGTGTAATAGACGGTGGTCTTGCCATCTTCGCTTCGGGCAACGAGTATGCCGCACAGTCATCATTTCCTGCCGCCTACTCGAAGTGCATATCGGTAGCTGCCTTAGCTGCCGACTACACCCCAGCATCGTACTCTAACTATGGCTCGGAGGTGCTACTATCAGCTCCTGGCGGTGATATGGAGTACTATGGCACACCTGGCGCAGAGGATGACGTCTACGACGAGAATGGCATACTCAAGGAGCAGGGTGCGATATACTCGACACTCGTTATCAACGGCGTAGCAGGCTATGGCTATTACGAGGGTACGTCGATGGCATGCCCTCACGTTTCGGGCGTTGCGGCACTCGGCCTCGCTTATGCCAAGCAGAAGCATCGCCACTTCACGTGGAGCGAGTTCCGCGACTTAATGTACGATACGGCGCGTGACATAGATGACTACTTCGTGGGCGAGAAGCTCTTCTACATGCGTCACAACTCGGCAGGGGCGACACCTACGAAGATGAACCTCGCGGAGTACAAGGGTAAGATGGGTCGTCTGACGGATGCAGGGGCACTATTGAAGGCTATCGAAAATGGCGGTCGTGATATGCGACTTCCAAACATCTACCTCGCACCCGACACCTCGACAAGCATTGACCTTGGCGACATCTTCACAGAGAGCGCCACAGATGCAACAGTTGGCAATAGCGCTATTGCCACGGTTGAACTTAATAACAACATATTAACCATCACAGGCATCGCCGCCGGACAGACAACATTAGAGGTAGTATGTGGTGGTAATACACACTACGCTACAATCACCGTGCGCGTAGGCGCCTCAGATAATGGATGGCTATAAAGAGACGAGATGATGTGGCATAAGGCATATATGGTTATATGTGGCATGCTCCTACTTGGGGGTGTGGCATCGGCACAGGTGCTTAAGCCTGTCGACCGCGAACACCTCGACGCCATGGTCAACCCTGCACTATCAACAAAGGCTGCGGGGGCCATCAAGGCCGACTGCGCCACGTTAGAGGTTGGCACTATAAGCGACACCGAGGAGTGCGATGTACGCTTCGTAGTGCGCAACACTACCACATCAAAGATTGCCATCACGGAGTTACGCACATCGTGCAGCTGCCTGAAGCCGATGACACGACCGCTGGTCATAGAGAGTGGCGAGCAGGCGACAATAGAGGCTACATTCAACCCTGCTGGGCGCAATGGTAAGTTCTCCTACAACATAGACCTCTACACCTCACTTGACGAGAGTCACCCAACCGAGCGACTTACCCTTGTGGGCAGTGTTAAGCGTAGCGACGAGTGGGCGCACCTTCCCGAGAGCATGGGGCAGCTACGATTGAGTCGTCGCAGTGTGACAATAGAGGGCCAGGGCAGGGAGCGCATAGCGATGGCTAATAGTGGGACTACCCCACTACGTCTCACGGCCACATCCGATGTTGAGCACCTGCGGCTATACAGCATACCTGAGGTCATAGCGCCACACAGCGAGGGTGACATCATTGTTGAGTACCGCGGGTCGGCCATGGAGCTTAACACAACAATAATAGTAGAGGGCATAGATGCAAGTGCCCCACAGCGAACAATACGAGTAACGATAAAGAGATAGATATGAAAGTTTTTAGACTTACACTAATGGCAGCAACGGCTCTTATGGTAACACTTGTGTCGTGTGAGAAGCCTGTGCCCATTGATGATGAGACACAAGGCCATGTAGAGGTAACCTACCACTCAATAGAGGGATGCTGGAAGCTTACCCACCTCAACGGAGCAGTATTGCACGATGACACTGAGCTATTCATAGAGTTTAGCAACATAGTGACGAAGGATGATACCGAGCTACATCGATACAAACTATTGGACAACATCGGCTCGATGTATCCCCGCCTAACCACAGGCTTGTACACCATCACCAAGCAGGGTGAGGAGTATATCCTAAGTGGTAGCTACGACAATGGCGTGGGTGATTGGAATGAGGAGTACCACATAGTGATGCCATCACATTCAAAGATGCAGTGGCGCTCAGCGACAGGCACATGCTTGGAGTTCAAGTTCTCGATGGATACACCCGAAGACTTTAACAAATAATACTATATAATTATGAAACTTAGACAATTAGCTACCGCATTTATGGTAACCATCATCGCACTCACAGCGTGGAGTTGCGACAAGGAGCCTGTGGAGACTCCTGTAAACAAGCCTACGATTGGCATCATGGAGCCAGAATTCGACGCCAAGACCATGAAGGCCAAGGTTATGATTGCCCCCTCTACCGATGCCACAGCATGGTACTGGAGAGTCGAGGGTGGCTCAGATACTTTGGATGAGGCATTCACAAAGGTAGAGAGCGCCGTTGCCAAGGAGATTGAGTTCGATGTTGTGTATGGCGTGGAGTACACCATCAAGGCGTATGCCGAGAATAAGGCTGGCCAGAGCGACATGGCCGAGAAGAAGTTTTCGGTAATGCCTGAGGGCGAGGTATATATCCAAATTGGGGGTATTACGCTCAATGCAGATGACAAGGTAGAGGTTACAATTACCCCATCAGAGACCACGACAGATTGGTACTGGACTGCCAACATAAAGGATGGCGAAAAGGGCGAGTACACCAAGGTTGAGGGCAATGCCGAGCAGACCATCACCCTACCCTATGAGTGGAATATGACATATGAGCTATCAGCATACGCCGAGTGCGGTGAGCTGAAGAGCGATGAGGTAACCAAGGAGTACTGCTTCGAGGTTGCAATACCTACCATCAGCGTATCGAAGCCACAGTTCGATGAGGCAAAGATGGAGGTTGCCTTCGAGGTAACACCATCTGAGGATACCCACCACTGGTTCTGGAGTGTAAACGACGGTGATGCTACAAGAATCGAGGGTGCAGAGAAGACGAGCATCAGCCACAAGGTGGAGTACGGCACTGCGTACACCTTCAAATTTGAAGCTGTAAACAAGGCCGATGTTGCAAATGAGCCTACGGTAGTAGAGTTTAAGGTTATCAGCCCAGTTGCAGAGATCGCTATCGAGAACCTTACGGCCTACACACTCGATGCCGTAGTTACAAAGAAGGAGCACTGCGTACGCTACGTAGCGGGTGCTGTTCACACCTCGGCATACGACCGTAATGTCTTTATCGAGCAGGCGCAGGCGTCGCTCAACCCCGACCCAAGCTATCCATTTGCTGTGTTTAACTCAGCTACCGAGAGCCGCACATTCTCGGAGCAGGACCTCGTGCGTAACTCACGCACCGACAGCGCCATAAACGCAGGTATTATGCTTCTGCCCGGCACATCGTTCACCATCGCAGTATATGGCGAGGACAAGGATGGCAACTACAATGTAACAACCGAGGAGGTGGTAATCCCTGCTGCCGAGATTAACGGCAACGTAGGCATTACAATCGAGATGGGCGAGATTACCGAGACATCGGCATTTGCAACCGTAACCGCCGATGAGCCTTGTAAAGTGCTTATCGGTATTACAGACCCAGCTATTGCCAGCGATAATGCCGACAATCCATTCTCGTTTGAGGATGCTACGGACGAGGAGATAAAGAACTTCTTTGCCTCAACAGCTTTGGCAGTACCTTCTGTATACACCGAGCCTATCAGCCGTATGCTCGACGACCGTCTTGAAATTGGCCACGAGTACTACGCCTATGCCATAGCTATCAAAGATGGCAAGATTGGTGAGGTGGCCTACACCACATTTACTACAAAGCGCCCATCGCTTACGGGCATAGCTAAGATTACAGCAGCCACTATCGAGGCTCAGACATCGCACGAGACACTGACCGTGAAACTTACGCCCGACAACAATGCAACTAAGGTACGCCTCTACGCAGCACCTACGGCTGACCACACAGCCTATGCTGCAAACCTTGAATATGTGATGGATGCTGACGGCTATCAGAACTATCGTGAGGAGTACGAGATTGTTGATGGTGTGGCGACAGCCGTAATCAACATCTACCATCCTGGCGACGACTACTATATCTATGCTTCGGCCGTTGACTCGACAGGCCGCGCTGGTGAGATGGTATGCGTAACACGCATGGCGGGCTACGACACCGACTACTACACGACGATGGAGGAGATTATCGACGAGGGCTCACTCAGCTACAATGGTACTGGTACAGCTAGGCTCACCGCCTCGGACATCAGCGAGGTTGACGAGCGTGTTAGCGTAACACTCACAGCTATTGCGTTCAGCGCAAACGTAGATACGGTATGGTTTATGCGCCTTGCAAGCTGCAAGGTAGATGAGATTGAGAGCCGCGTGAAGGCGAACCTTGCGGAGTACACCGAGACAGGCAAGGTTAAGGGCTCAGTGAAGACCGTAACGGAGGGCTGGGCATACAAGTATGTCGATGACCTTGAGAACTCGTTCAACCCTAAGTATGAGGCACTTCTCAAATATAGTGACTCGTATGGTGGCGACATCGTTGTGATGGTCATCCTCGACACCGATGGCAAGGTAAACATCCACAGCTACTTCGCTGGTGGCTTGGGAGTTGTAGAGATTTAGTAGTGGACACCCTCTAAAAAATAGAGTGTCCGAGGACTTTCGCCTCGGACACTCTGTTTTACATATGTAGGCGCTAATACCTATTTTCAAGCCTCTCGGCGTGGTAGTCGTACAAGTTATCGCACTGGCTCTTAACGATGCGACCATACTTAGTATAGCCATACTCCTTAGCCACAGTTTTGAAGTTGCCAAATTTGTAGTGCATCTCGGCAGCCAAGTCACTATCATCGATGAGGGCAAAGGCCTCATTAACCATAGCTCTTGCCTTAGCCTTTGCAGCGACAACGACCTCGTCGTCATACCACCAGCGCGAGAAGTACATGTGTGGTACGCAGCCATCGTGGTAGTGGGTAAGCTCCCAGCAACGACCAAACGAGTTATGAAGTGCTATGGCATAGTCCACCATATAGCGTGCTCGCGTATTTTGGTTGGTGCTACGCTCCATGGCGCGCTCCAACGACGCCATCTTACGGGCGAAGTTAAGACGGAAGTCGCAGCTTGAGGTCTTTACCCTCTCAAGCTCAAACGGATCGTACTCGAGGTAGACATTTAGACCGTGGTTGCTATAATAGAAGTCTACTTTATTGAGATACTCCTCGGCCTCGGCATAGCGCATATTACGCAAGCAGTGTGTACCAGCGATGTCGTATAGGAAGTTCTTATCGAGGTGTGAGCCGCGGTTGAGAAGACGATCCAACTCGCTCTTAGGCGTATCGACACTCTCGACATATGCGATAACATCGTCAACATCTGCCTCATCTATGTATGTAAAGAAGAAGGTGCTATAATCTATCTCATTCTTGCGATTATTATCTCTACGATAGTCGATGAGCGAATAATATCTGTCGGTTCTCCAATCATCAAAATACTCATCAAAGACCCAAACATCAATCATGAGGTTACCACCAAAGATGTAGTAGCTCGAGTAGTTTGCCAACTGCATGGCACGTACCGCATTTCCTGCCTCGGTATATCGAGGTACGAGCGACTCGTTGATGATGTAGCGCGTCACCATATTCCAGTAGCATAAGCCCTGGTCTGGGAATATGTAAAACCATGAATCATAATGGTGATTAGGGTTGAGAGTGCTAAGATTGCCAAAACTCTTATCCTCAAGCCAGCGCAAATCCTTGACAAGCTGCTTCTCGTACCTCTTATCGAGCTTAGCATAACGAGCATCGATGATTATACGAAGTGTGCGCAACGACTCGCCCATGTACTCCGAGGGGTTAGACTGCTCGGCAAGAGCCAAGTTTGCATAGGCCTGCTCCACGCTACCCTCGATATAGTAGAGATATGCCGCAGTATAGTACCACACAGCAGCATCACGCCCCTCGTCACCAAGACGAACAGCCATGCTCAGAAGGTCGCGCGCCTCGCTCTGAAGCGTATGAGGCTTCGTGCCACATAAGAATAGTGGATTTTCGGCCTCGCGCACAATTCGCTTTATGCGATCGAAGACCTTTGGGTTATTAGGGTTGTTGCGATACAACATCTCGATAAGCGCCACCTTGCTAATCTCAATATTTTCGAGCTTTGCGATATAGTAGATAGAGTCTATATCGCCAGCCATGGCGTATATGTTGAGCGCCTCGTCGACCTTGCCAGTGTGATAGAGCGAGCCAGCAACATACATATAGGCATGGCGACGCATGGCGTCATCCATAGGGAGCTGCTCAAACTCCTTGTGCCACAGCTCCAAACACTCGTCGTAGCGGTTGAGCGTAAACATAGCGCGCATAGCCTGAAGCATATAGCGCGAACGCAGACGGCTATCGCTACAATGTAGCGACTTGTCGATAATCTCCTCAAGCGTAGTAGGGCCATTCACCTTCATCGAGGGGTAGTACCACAGCGAGTTATACTGAAAGCGGATACGCTCGTTGCGCTTTGCTAAGAGCAAGAACTCCATGATAGCTGCGTCTCTCTCCTTAATCCACTGAGCAAACATATTGTCACCCGTATACCTCTCAAGCGAGCATAGCGTCTCATACTCCTCAAGGGTCATCTTATATACCACCTTCTCGATATCATCAAGAGGTATATCGGCAGATGTCATCGCCTGCCACTCACGAAGGTTTGCTGCGCCCTTTGACTCAACATTGGCCTCGTACTTTGGCTCAATGTGATAGAGCGTAAATTGCTGGAAATCATACCACATTACCCAGCAGGCCTCGCTCACCTGCGGCAGTAGAAGCAGACTAATTACGGCTAAAAATTTGTGAAATCTCATCGTTAGTATAGTTTTTAAGTTCTTCATTATCAAGATGGTAAATTATATTCGACTGGTATGGCTCACCAAAAGCCTTCACGAAGAGTTCTTTGACCGTGAGCACCTCCTCCACCGTGGGTCGCTCGTCGCGTATGGTCTCACCCTCGCCTAATGTAGCACTCTGAGGGTCCGAGACGATTGAGTGGAACTCGCCATTGCGGAACTTGACACCCCAGCCGAACGTAGGATAGGCGTAGTCGAGAGGGATATCTACGTTAGGGTTACGGCCATTACGAACATATGGCATCACGTCGACGACATCGAGAATCGAGTTACGCGTATTGGCGTGCTTGATAGCACCCGTATTATACAGCATCACAACACCGCGGTTAGCGGCGGGCCACTCGTAATCATCGACCTGGTGTACACGTATGGTGATGCTTAGCTCGATGCCTTGGTCGTTAAGGTAGCTCTTGGCATTAGCAGTGAGGGCGGCGTATATGTCGAACGTTGACTCTGTCCAGTCGCAGTCGAACTGCACCTCACGAATCTCGCCACACTCGTTATACGATGCCATGGCAAGGAGTCTATCGACAATAAGCTGAGCATAGTAAGCCTCGCTACCCTCCATAAGGCGTAGCGCATCGAGGGTGATATATGTCGTTGGTATCACCTCTATACCCTCAGGGATGGGGGCATCGAAACGCGTTGTAGCAATGGGCGCGGGGAGCACACAATCGTAGACCTTATCATCCCTTGTAGGGGCGATATCGAACATACGAATGTAGAGACGGCCGACATCGTGCTCCTCCAAGAAGGCGAGCTCCTCGGCAGATGGGTTAAACAGAGTCTTCCAATGGTAGATGGCATTGGTAGGGTTTGCGTGTTGTGGCTGCTGGCATCCCGTCATCTGGCCAGCAAGGTGCTTACTCGCACTCATAGATAACAGAAGCACAACAGCGCTGCTTAAAAGTAGTAAACGTCGCTTCATATAGTTTAAAAGTTTAAGATTTCGAAGGGTGTACGGCCTCTATCCGACGCCGAATACAGAGACAAATATCCGAAAAAAAATAATCTTGTCAATAGACAAATTGACCTATTGTATGAAATAGCGGATTTATTGTACGAAATGTAGCCTGAATGCAAAATCCACACAATGGGGATGTCTGCATTTCAGGCTACATCTATCACTAAGATATGGGCTCTATACACTAAAGGAGTGTGCGCAACGATGGAAAGAGCATGTGCAACTGCGACATAAGAGTCTCCATGTCAAACTCCTCGCGCAGGATGAGCAGAATGGTATTATCACCAGCTATGGTGCCGAGCACCTCGCTGATACTGAGGTTGTCGATAGGCACCGATATGGCACTCGCATAACCAGGCTTAGTGGTTATCACACACATGTTACCCGAAAAGGCGATACCTGTAATATTATCCGAGATGTTCGACGACATCTGAATATCGCTATGCGTATTATTTGGTAGGACGTAGATATACCCCTTCTGCTTATGTGGCACCTTAGCCACATGCATAGCCTTGAGGTCGCGCGATAGTGTCGACTGAGTAGCATCCACGCCGCACTCGTTGAGACGCTTCAACAACTCCTCTTGCGAACCAACAAACTCCGTACGAATAATCTTCCTTATTAAAGCCTCTCGATGAGCCTTCTGACTCATTCTTCCTCCCTTTAAATCATTATTTCTCATAGCACACATAAGAGCCGACCTAATGCCGGTTTCAGACAACAAATATATGCAAAATATGGTCAATGTGCAACTCTTTTGCGATAAATAATCACAACAAACGTAGTTTTTAACCATGGACGATTGTCTATCCGAAATGTTTTATTATCTTTGTGGTCGAAATTATTGAGAATGTGTTGAGACGTGGGAATGTATATAATTAGATAATACGCTGATAATCAATAATAAATATACCAAAACGAATAACTAAATGACTATGAGAAAACTATTTTCGATGATGACCCTATCGTTGGTTGTACTCTTCGCAGCAAGCTGCGAGCAGACTCCCGACAATAGCGGTGGCACCTCAGGTGTGACATTCGAGTTCCAGAATGCAAAGACTACAGCTACTACTGCTGAGGTGCAGGTAATCCCTTCGGATGCTTCAGTAAACTACGTTGCAGCCATCGTTGAGAGCGCCACTATCGCTGATAAGAGTGATGCAACAATCATCTCTGATATGCTTGCTGCTGACGACCTTAAGCTTAAGAAGGGTCCTCAGTACCTCTCGGCTAAGGGTCTTAAGGCTGACACAGAGTACACTGCCGTAGCCTTTGCTGTAACCGAGACTAATAAGGTTGCTCGCTTTACGCTCACTACCGAGGCTACGAGCGAGCCTATCCCAGCCGATGAATTCGAGATTGAGATTGAGATTAAGGATATTAAGGCTACTTCAGCGACAGCCATTGCCAAGCCTAACAGCTCGGCAAATCGCTACTACTTCCGAGTGATTACCAAGATGGAGCTCGACGCTTTCGGCATCTACAACGATGACTATCAGATATTCGAGTATATCATCGAGAATCCTAACTCTGGCGACTGGGTTACACAGGGTGAGACAACTCTTAACTGCCGTCTTGCAGCCGAGACCGACTATCTTGCCGTAGCCTTCAACTTTGAAAACTGGGAGGACATGCACAACCAGGCAGCCGAGATGAAGCTCTTCCGCAAGGCATTCACCACACCTGAGGGCGAGCCAGTAGACCCCAACTCGTTGTTCATCACAGACAACCTTTCAACCACTCACACCAACTTCTCGCTCGACGTAACCCCTACACTTAGCGAGGATGCACACTGGACATACTACATCTGGACAAAGAGTTCATATGAGCAGACCTTGGCTACCGAGGCTAAGGCAAATATCGTTATGCGTAGCTACTTCGGCCTAAATAACATCGCCGTAGAGCAGGGCTATGGCTTTGGCGACATCATCCAGACAGATAAGCTTGGCAAGAAGGGTTCTAACACCATTTCAGCATACGAGCCACTCAACAATAATACTGAGTATGTTGCTGTAATTTTCTACGTAGACCCAACCATCACCGACCCAACAGAGGTTTACGACTACAACTACGTTGCCGTAGAGTTCAAGACACTTGCTCCTTCGGCAGATGCTGTTGCCACGCTTGAGGTATCTGAGCCTATCATTGTAAAGGATGGCTTCAGCTATAGCGTAAACTTTGTAGTTAAGACCAACGAATACGCTACAGACCTACTTGCAGGTGCACAGCTTTGGAATAACTATGAGTTTGAGAAGTACTGGGATCCAAACGACTGGTCACAGATTCAGGCATTCTTCATGTTCCGTAAGCCTGTGGGCGAGGAGACCTTGACTGCAGCAAAGAGTGCCGAGGGCGCTACAACCTCATTCACTGGCTTCGACAAGGAGGACTATGTCTTCTTCTTCGAGGTACTCAACGCTGAGAACACTG
This sequence comes from Rikenellaceae bacterium, assembly GCA_015059955.1. Lineage (GTDB taxonomy): Bacteria > Bacteroidota > Bacteroidia > Bacteroidales > Rikenellaceae > Alistipes. Next base: position 225,264 of record SUZK01000001.1, on the reverse strand, counting down.
CAACACAGTTTGCTGTTCGTGTAACCCCTGAGATGTTTGATAACGCACAGTAATACTGTATTGACTATGAAAAAACTATTTAGCATATTTGCTCTATTCTCGCTCGCTGCAGGCTTCGTGGCGTGCGAGAACAACGAGCCACCTCAGGACAATAAGGAGTACAACGTAGAGCTAACAGCAGACAAGACAGCGATTATGGCTGACGGCACTGAGGCTGTTACGTTCACCGTTAAGGTAGATGGCAAGGTAACTGCCAATGATGTAATGATTATCTGCCTTAACGATAACTCGGTACTTGAGGGCAACACCTTTGCCACTACCACTGGTGGCGAGTACCGTTTCAAGGCATCGTACAAGGGCTTTACCTCAGCAGAGGTGAAGATTACAGCCACAGCTACTGAGGCCCCTGTGCCAACAGTAGAGCTCACCGCAGACAAGGGTGAGATTGTGGCAGACAACACCGACACCGTAACCTTCACTGTAAAGGTTGATGGCGAGGATAAGAGCTCGGAGGCAAAGATTACAATCATCAACTACAACACGGAGCTCGAAACCAACACCTTTACTTCGGATGTAGCAGGCGAGTTCGTCTTTGTAGCTATGTGGGATGACGTGAAATCTAACGAGGTTAAGGTCGTAGCTACCGCAGTAGAGGTACCTGTGCAGAAGAGCCTCAAGATTCAGTCTGACGTAAATCGTATCAAGGCTGATGGCACGGAGATGGTTACATTTACGGTACTCTATGGCGAGGATGATGTAACGGCTGATGCCGAGATATACTGCACTAACCACGAGGGCGTAACCGTTGAGGGCAATACCTTCTCAAGCACAACCGTTGGTGCATACTCATTCCGCGCACGCTACGATGGTCAGACCACTGGCTCTGCCGTAAGCATCGATGTATACGACCCTGAGTTGGTTGGCAAGTATGAGATTGGCGCTATCCACGAGGTAGATGGCGTTAAGGGTGTAATCTTCGCTATCAAGTCAGACAATGAGGGCAACACCTACTGCTACCTCTTCTCAATGGACGAGGAGGACTTGCAGTGGTCGACAAAGTATGAGTGGTGTAATTGTATGTCGCAGCGTGGCGACTACAACTCGAGCGATCCATTCAAATACTGGGGTATGAATATCGACGACTACCCAGCGTTCAAGTGGTGTAAGGAGCACGGCGAGGGTTGGTTCTTGCCATCATCTACCGAGATGCACTGGATGTGGGATATGCTCACCGAGGGTCAGCGTGACTTCGATGCTCCAAGTGTAGCAAAGTACAACGCATTTATCGTGGAGAATGGTGGTGAGCCATTCTGCCAGACCTACTACTGGTCATCGAACGAGACATCGGAGGATTTGGTAGAGGTTATCGCCTTCATGGACGATAGCGTCGTATGTCTTGATCCTAAAAAGGATAACATATACACTGCGCGTGCCGCTTACCGCTTCAAGGTAGAGTAATTTCTTGTGATAGCGGCGCATTAGCGACGCATCCCAAAAAGTCAAACCACCATAGGCTGTACATCTTGTACTATCCTATGGTGGTTTCTTTAGCGACACGCCACTACCAAATAATAGAGCCTGGCCATTTTGCCAGGCTCTATTGCTAAAAGCTACTCAAAACCCTGCTCGCGCTTAAAGTTTGAGTAACATACGTCATCGAGATATAGCTTGGTACCCTCGATGCGATAGCTCCTCTTGACGCTACCGCCAACACCACCGGACACTAACCAGGTAATCGTGATGGTATTGTCGTCGAACTCATACCTAAAATCTTTGGGATATACATGTGTGTCTGTTGGTGGGAGGCTTGGGTCAGTATACTCAAATGAGTACATAAAGCCGTCTGTAGGTGTTACAAACTGAATATGCTCATTGATATACTTGTCACCCTGAACCTTTACAGTATCCCAGTCGCCCATAAACTTCGTGTCGATAGAGCGACACTTCGTAAGCTCGATGTGTATTGGCTCGTCCAACTCCTCAACACTAAGTGTTAGGCTGTTGTCACAAAGCGTATAATCCCACTCTCCAGGTGCATCGGTATGCGCCACATGGATGTATAGATGCTCATTCTCGATATACCATGTATAAGGACAACGACTATACCCCAATACTCTGCCACCATCTCCGTAAGTATAGCTTGTTCTGAAACCCTTACCATTCTCCCAAAAGTGGAATGTCTCATCTTGGTGGCTGTAAATTGGGTCACTCTCATCAGCATAGGCTGTACATGACCACATGCCCACGAGCCCCTGCTCTGCAGCAGAGAGCTTGTGAGGTGCCTCCTGCTCACTCGTCTCGTCACCACCGACAGTGTAATATACATCACTGTCACAAGACGTTGTCGCGCTCGCTACCGCAAACGCCAACAACACAAACAAATACCTTCTCATAGCATCCTTGTTTTAATTAATAAATTAAGTATACATCTGCGCCAATTGCTGATAGGCACAACTATAAACACACCCAAAAAACAAAGATGACACTTGCTGAAAAAAAAAGAGCGTGAATACGGCTTCTGCTGACTGGTACGACCAAGCACCATACTGACGAAAGCACATACCCACGCCATGAGGCGTGAGCACTTAGTGTGCCTATTGTTCGCCAGTTGTTAAATTTGGTCGTTTTGTCAACTAAACAATAGCTCTAAATGCCATCAAATAGTGACACGTATTCCGTGCCATCGTCACAAAATTAAGAAATAAATTTCAATAAACCAAGAAATACTATAACTTTGCCGTATGAAAAGGTCTGAATTTGCGTTTATTGGCGACATCGCTTCGATGTTTGGCTCGCTACCCCACCATGGCTTTGAGCCTATTGGCGACGACTGCACCGTCATAAGTATGGGCACCGATGCCCTTGTGATGACTACCGACATGCTTGTCGAGGATGTACACTTTCTACGTGCGGCATCCACGGCCGAGGAGGTGGGCACGAAGAGTCTACTTGTTAATATCTCGGATGTGGCAGCTATGGGCGCTACGCCTATCGCTACGCTTCTTAGCCTCTCGCTGCCTGAGTCGGCACAGGGGGAGTGGAGCGAGGCGTTTATGCGTGGCTACCACGCTGCGTGCCATGAGTATGGTATAGCCCTTGTGGGTGGCGATACTACGGCGTCGCGCGACCGCATAACGATAAACGTCGTGGCCATAGGCCGAGCACCCATGGCAAATATCAAGCGCCGCTCGGCAGCTAAGGTGGGTGATATCATCGCAGTTACGGGCAGACTCGGAGTATCGTCTAAGGGGTTGGTAGACATCATGTTTGGTGACCTAACTACCGAGGCAGCCAAGATACATCGCCGCGGTAATGCTCGCGTGGCAGAGGGGGCGTGGCTCGGCACGCAGAGTGCCGTACACGCCATGATGGACATCTCGGATGGCATCGCCTCCGATATACGCCATATTATGGAGCTCTCCGATGTGGGTGCAGATATCGAGCTAAGTGCCATACCTACCGACTACGATATACGCTACGCCACAACGGGTGGCGAGGACTACGAGCTGCTTCTCACCGTCGACCCCGCGAACTTCGATGCCATAGCCACAGCACTTAAGGCCTCGACGGGCACTACGCTCACGGCCATAGGTCGCATCACTGCCACAGGCGGTCTACGCTGGCTTCAAGATGGCACACCCACCGACCTCGACCTAAATGGCTTCACACACTTTTAAGACAATAGACTCTATCTATTGAAAAGTCCTTTCAGCAGAGTAATACCCTCACGAATGGCACGTAGGCGGAAGATGAAGGCCATAGAGAGATAGATGGTGGCTGCCACAGCGATATCTATTGCGAGGTGGGCAGCAACGTGCAGATGCTCGATATATGGATTTAGAAGATACAACGCTCCGAACATCGCCGCCGCCAACACAAACGATGATAGCAACACCCTCGCAACACGCCCTACGCCAAGGTCGATATGACGACAAGCTACAACGCTATTGAGAGCAAGCTCCACAACGCCCATGGCAGTCATACCCCACGCCACGGGCTCTATGCCACGTGGTATGGCATATACGAGTACAAGGGTCATAATCAGGCGTTTAAGAATCTCCAAGCGCAGTATCACACGACCATCGCTGACCACCTTTAGGATGTTATACGACACCGCCGCCAAAGGGTATGTCAAGCCCGACAATGCGAGTATCTCGAAGTAGGGCACCGTGGGCATCCACTTGGCGCCAAGCAGTAGATAGAACATCTCGGGAGCTATCGCAACAAAGATTAGCATGGCGGGGAATATCACAAAGCCCACCATACGCATAATGCGTAGATAGCCCTCTACAAACTCCTCGCGGTTGCTCTCCATGCGCGATAGTGCGGGATAGGTGACACCCTGCACAGCTTGAACAGTAGATAATACCGGCAGGTCCTTGAGCTTTTGAGCTTGCGAGTAGTAACCCAGCGATGTCGTAGAGTAGACCTTGCCGATGAATAGCTGTGCTACATTATTATATATAGATGCCACCAAATCAGTGGCGAGTAGTCGTAGACTAAATGGTGCCATCGCACGTAGCGACGACATGGATGGTCGTGCCGACGTACGCCAACGACGCACAACCCAAAAGGCGGTAGCCTTGATGCCCATCATCAACAGGCGCTGCACAACAAGTGCCCATATGCCACACCCCATAAAGGCCATGACAATGGCGACAACACCGCTGATGAGTGATGCCGAGAATACAATTTTTGAAAGGAGCTTGAAGCGAAGCTCGCGCGTATACATCGCCGTCTGCACCACACATAGCGAGTTAATGGGTAGCAGCAGGAAGAGTACAGGAGCGATATCAGTAATTACTGGTTGGTTGTAGAAGTGTGCTATGGGTGCCGCTACGGCAATGAGTACTCCGTAGAGGAGCAGCGATACTATGACGTTGAACGATAGCACCGATATATAATCCTCGTCCGATGGCTCAGCCTTGCGGATGAGCGCTTGCGAGAAGCCACTATCGACGATGGTGAGTGCTACGGAGCAGAAGAAGGTCATGATAGCCATGACGCCGAAGTCTTCGGGCATAAGCTCACGGGCCACGACGATGCTCACGACCATCTGTATAATCATCGTCAGGAGTTTTTCAGAGAAGCTCCATGCCACACCCGATGCGACCTTACGCTCTAACTTCATATAGAATTAGTAATTTGATTACTAATGGATAAAGTACTCAATGGCAAGACGGTAGGACTCCATACCGAAGCCCATGATGGTGCCCTTCGCCACGGGTGCTATCATCGACTGGTGGCGAAACTCCTCACGTGCGAGGATAGATGATATGTGTACCTCAACCACAGGCACGGCGATAGCGGCGATAGCATCGCGTATCACAACCGATGTGTGGGTATATCCGCCAGCATTGAGGACAATGCCGTCGTAGATGCCGTCAGCCTGCTGCAAGGCATTGACAATCTCACCCTCGACATTCGACTGATAGTAGTCGATGGTATTCTCTGAGTAACGAGCGCGAAGAGCCTCGAGGGTATCCTCGAAGCTCTCACGACCGTATATCTCAGGTTGGCGACGCCCCAAAAGATTGAGGTTCGCCCCGTTGATAATCAAGATTTTCATCGTTATATGCGTTTGTTAGCGCAACAATTTATCGCCTACGATATTCAGCACAAGGGCATTTTATCGTTAGAAGGCATTAGATACAACGCTCGGCGAATTTCAAAGCGATGGGCTGTACTTAACGTACCGCCCATTGCTGCTGATAATTCGTTAGCGGCAGTAGATGATGCCCTAACACGACAATCAGCACAAAGACATTTTATCGTTAGAAGGCATTAGATACAACGCTCGGCGAATTTCAAAGCGATGGGCTGTACTCAGCGTACTGCCCATTGCTTCTGATAATTCGTTAGCGGCAGTAGATGATGCCTTATCACGATAAAATCGGATAAAATTAGTACTCTTTGGCCTCAGTCTCACCCCTCAACACACGCAACGCATTCTCTGCCAACGACTCAAGCTCGTTCTCACCAGGATAAATCTTGATAGGAGCGATGAACTTACAGTAGTCGACGATGACATCGTTTACGCAGTCGTTCCAGGCGATACCGCCAGTGAGAAGGATAGCATCTACGCGACCCTTGAGCACTACGGCCATCTCACCAATCCACTTAGCGATGGTGTAAGACATGGCATTGAGCATGAAGCGAGCCTCGGCATCGCCATTTGCTGCACGTACCTCGTTGAGTTCCTGCACAGAGTTGCAGTTTACATGGTCTACAAGGCCACCCTTACCTGCAAGCATCTTCTTGATGGCTACCTTGTCGTATTCACCAGAGAAGCAGAGGTCTACAAGGTCACCTGCAGGAAGAGTACCTGCGCGCTCAGGAGCTATTGGGCCATCACCATCGAGGGCATTGTTAGTGTCGATAACACGACCCTTCTCGTGTGCCGATACCGAGATACCGCCACCCATGTGAACAACGATAAGGTTGAGATCCTCGTACTTCTCACCCTCCTCAGCAGCATAGCGACGAGCGATAGCCTTCTGGTTTAGAGCGTGGAAGATAGAGCGACGTGGCATAGACTTAAGACCGCTCACGCGTGCGATGTCCTGCAACTCGTCAACAACAACAGGGTCGGCGATATATGCCTCAACACCCGCCTCGTCGGCAATCCTGCGTGCTATGAGGGCACCGAGGTTGCTGGCATGCTGGCGCTTAGGAGCTGCGAGGTCGGCAATCATAGTCTCACCTACGCGGTATACACCACTCTCAATAGGGCGCATAAGACCACCACGGCCGATGACTGCGTTAAGGTCCTCAAGCTTGATGCCATCACTCTTCAAGGCATCGAGGATAATCTCAAGACGCCACTCCAACTGATCCGACACCGATGCAAAGCGCGCAATCTCCTCAGCAGTATGACGCAAGGTGAGAGTCTTCACCTGCTCCATGTCGCGGAACAACGCAACCTTCGTAGAGGTCGAACCAGGATTAATGGTTAATATATTATAAGCCATTTCTATGGTTTTTAGTCGGTTGATAATGGTTTATTATTTTGCTGACAAGCAAGCCAACGCGATAGAGTACAGCTTGGTCTTAGTTGAGTCGCCACGTGAGGTCAACACGCAAGGAGCCATAGGACCAGCTACCATTGCTGCCAACTCAGCGCCACCGAACTTAGAGCAAGCCTTGAAGAATACGTTACCTGACTCGAGGTTAGGGAAGAGCAAGCAGTCTGCATCACCAGCAACAGGGCCTGTGAGCTTCTTAATCTTAACGCTCTCCTCGTCGATAGCTACGTCGAGTGCCAAAGGACCCTGGAACTGAGCGTTGCCAAGCTCGCCAGCCTGACCGAGGTCAGAAAGTTCCTTAGCCTCTACCGAGCTGACAACCTTTGGAAGGAGCTGCTCGCTTGGTGCGATGAGCGCCACCTTAGGATTCTCGATGCCGAGGTTGTTTGCTGTGTTGATGAGGTACTTAGCAATCTGCTTCTTCTGCTCCAATGTTGGGCATGGAAGAACAGCTACATCGCTCACTACGAGGAGCTTGTGGTATGCAGGAACCTCCAATACGGTTACGTGGCTCAAGGTTGTGCCGGCTGGCAACAAGCCCCACTCCTTGTTAAGGATACCGCGCATGTACTTGTCGGTAGGAACAACGCCCTTCATCAATACGTCGTACTCACCGTTGTGGACAGCCTTAACAGCAATCTCAACAGCCTTTACGTCCTCAGACTCAGCGATGATGGTATACTGGCTCATATCTACACCCTCAGCCTCGCAAGACTTCTTGATCTCCTCAGGGTCACCAACCAAGGTTACCTCAGCAAGACCCGCCTTGATAGCCATATCGGTAGCGCCGATAGAGTGGGTATCCTGGCCATAAGCCACAATCATCTTCTTCTTGCCACGAGCAACGGCCGCAGCAACGATCTCATCCAAATGCTTAATCATATAGTTTTAGGTTTTAGTTTGTTAATTCCATTATTTTGTAAGTCTGTATGTATCCTTGGCAATCACGAGCTCCTCGTCGGTGCAGATGACAGCCGCCTTAACGCGTGAGCCCTCCTTAGTAATCTCGTAGTCGGTGCCACGCTTGCCACGGTTGCGAACCTCATCAAACTCTATGCCCATGAACTCCATGTTGCGAAGTACATACTCGCGCAACTCAGGAGAGTTCTCGCCTACACCGCCGGTGAAGATAACGAGGTCGAGGCCACCCATCTCGGCAGCATACTCACCCACGAACTTCTTAACGCGGTTGAAGTACATATCGCGAGCCATGATAGCGCGCTCGTTACCCTCGTCGTAGGCAGCGTCGATGTCGCGCATATCGCTTGAGATACCAGTAAGGCCCTGAACACCCGACTTCTTGTTGAGCATAGTGTCGAGCTCCTTGTATGTCATACCCTCCTTCTCGGCAACGTATGTAGCGGCGCTTACGTCCATAGAGCCAGCGCGAGTACCCATCACAAGACCATCGAGTGGAGTGAAGCCCATAGATGTATCGAACGACTTGCCGTTCTTAACAGCCGTAACCGAAGCACCATTACCGATGTGGCAAGTTACAATCTTCGAGTTCTCGAAGTCGAGGCCGAACATCTCAGCACCTACGCGTGCTACAAACTTGTGGCTTGTACCGTGGAAGCCATACTTACGAACGCGATACTTCTCATAGTACTCATAAGGAATAGCATACATGTAGTTGATGGCAGGGATAGTGTGGTGGAAAGAGGTGTCAAATACGGCTACCTGCTTGATACCTGGAAGCACCTTCTCCATAGAGAGAATACCCTCAAGGTTGGCTGGGTTGTGCAATGGAGCAATCGAGTACAACGACTCAATCTTAGCCTTCACCTCCTCGTCAACGAGGCAGCTATCGTGGAAGAACTCGCCGCCGTGAGCCACACGGTGACCCGCAGCCTTAAGCTCGTCGAGCGACTTAATCACACCGTGCTCAGCGTGAGTGAGGGCATCCAAAACGAGGCGAATACCTGTTGTGTGATCAGGAATAGGACAGTGCATTTCGAACTTATCCTTACCCTGAGGCTTGTGAGTTAGGTCACCCTCAGCCAAACCGATACGCTCCACCAAGCCCTTGGCGAGGAGCTTCTGCTCTGCATCATTCACATCAAGCACCTGGTACTTGATTGATGAGCTACCGCAATTGAGTACAAGAATTACCATCTTTGTAGTGTTTTATAGTTATTGTTGTTATTGACGTTTCACACACTGGGGTCTAAAAAACGTAACAAAGTTAATAAAAATCGGGGGACTTTCCAATATTTTTCAAACTTTTTTTCACCCCTCGATTTTTCACTCGAAAACACCCCTAACATTTATAGTCACACCCACGATAATTATACCCTTTTACACACTTGACATACAACCCAATTTTGGTATTTTTCACCACACTCGACAGGGACACTCGAACAAATAAATAGTTGCCAAACGGCGGAGTTTGAAAAAGATTTATTATATTTGCGGAAATATATGCGCACCGCGCGCGTAATAATCAACCTTAAAACAAGTGAGCGATGGCTACTGAAAAGATTAACCTTACGGCTCCCACGGAGCCTGTCGGCAACAACGCCGAAGATACGCAGACGACTACTACATGTGCCACAGAGGTGGCAGCAGAGCAGAGACCCCTTGAGGAGTCTACACCATCAATGAGCGAGACATTCGCCGAGGAGGAGGCAGCCCTCGCTGCCGATGCCGCAGGCCTTGAGATTGGTGAGGAGACTGCCGAGGAGCAGGAGGCAGCACCCGTTGCTGGTGACGACCTATCGAATATGAGCGAGAGCGAGCTGGTTGCCCTCTTTGCCCAGAAGATTGAGTCGGAGCCTGTGCAGACGCTACGCCCAGTAGTCGAGGCCATCAAGATAGCACTATATAAGCAGCACCGCGCACATGTCGACGCCGAGCGCAAGGCATTCATCGAGGCGGGTGGCGATGCTGAGGCATTTGTAGCAACACCCGACGCCGACGAGCAGCGCTTCAAGGAGCTATTCGCAGTATACCGCGAGGCACGCGACAAGCATATCGCAATGATTGAGGCAGACAAGGAGAAGAACCTCAAAATAAAGTTGCAGATTATCGACGAGCTGAAGGAGCTCATCAACTCTGACGAGACGATGAACACCACCTTTGCACGCTTCCGCGAATTGCAGACGAAGTGGAAGGAGACAGGCTTGGTACCACAGCAGAACGTCAAGGACTTGTGGGAGACATACAATCTCCATGTCGAGAACTTCTACAACTTCATTAAGATAAACAAGGAGCTCCGCGACCTCGACCTCAAGAAGAACTACGAGGTGAAGCTCGCGCTATGTGAGCAGGCCGAGGCATTGGCCCTCGAGAGCCAGATTGTCGAGGCATTCCGCAAGCTCCAGAAGCTCCACGACGAGTGGCGCGAGACAGGCCCTGTGGCCATCGAGTTCAAGGAGTCGTTGTGGGAGCGCTTCAAGGAGGCATCGAGCCGCATCAACAAGCGTCACCAGGAGCACTTCGAGGGCATCAAGGCTGAGCAGACCAAGAACCTCGCCCTCAAGAGCGAGCTTTGCGAGAAGGCCGAGGCACTCCTTTCGCAGCCTCTACTCTCGCGTAAGGATTGGAACAAGGCTGGTGACGAGCTTCTCGAGATTCAGAAGGTATGGAAGACCATAGGCTATGCGCCTAAGAAGGATAACAACCGTATATACGAGCGCTTCCGCGCCGCTTGCGACAAGTTCTTCGAGCTTAAGCGCGAGTACTACGCTGGCCAGAAGAGCGAGATGGAGCAGAACCTCCTCGCAAAGCAGGAGCTATGCGCACAGGCTGAGGCACTCGCCATGTCGGACGACTGGAAGCACGCCACCGACGAGCTTATAGCATTGCAGGCCAAGTGGAAGCAGACAGGCGCTGTGGCACGCCGCCACTCAGACGCCATCTGGAAGCGTTTCCGCGCCGCTTGCGACAAGTTCTTCGAGCGCAAGGCCGAGCACTTCTCGGCTATCGACAGTGAGCACGAGGAGAACCTCAAGCTCAAGCAGGCACTTCTTGAGGAGATGCGCGCTGCCGACATCAAGGCTGGTGGCTTCGACCTTGTCAAGGAGTTCCAGCGTCGTTGGAGCCAGATAGGCTTCGTGCCCATCAAGCACAAGGATGCCTTGCAGAAGGAGTACAAGGCTGTTGTTGACGCCATGTTCGCTACCCTACGCTCATCGGAGCGCGACCGCTCGATGAACCGCTTCAAGGAGCGCGTATCGGGCATGAAGGGCGGCAACCAGCTACGCAACGAGCGCGAGAAGCTCTACAACAAGGTGCGCCAGATGGAGCAGGACATAGCCCTCTTGGAGAACAACATCGGCTTCTTCTCTAAGTCGAAGAATGCCGAGGCTCTCATCGCCGATGTACGCGAGAAGATTGAGCGTTCTAAGCGCGAGATGGCCGAGCTTATTGAGAAGGTACGCCTTATCGACATGGAGGAGTCGAAGCAGCAGGGCGAGGCATAGTCCATAATTATTTGAAGAATTAGAAAAAACGATACGTTATGAAACTATCTAAACCAAAGTACATCTTTGTTACAGGCGGTGTTGCCTCATCACTCGGTAAGGGCATCATCTCGGCATCTATTGCACGCCTGTTGCAGGCACGTGGCTACTCTGTAACCATCCAGAAGCTCGACCCATATATCAACGTCGACCCAGGTACGCTCAACCCCTATGAGCATGGCGAGTGCTATGTTACGGAGGATGGTACCGAGACCGACCTCGACCTCGGCCACTACGAGCGTTTCACCTCGATACAGACCACAAAGAACAACAACGTCACCACAGGTAAAATCTACCAGTGTGTTATCGAGAAGGAGCGTAGCGGTGAGTTCTTGGGTAAGACCGTACAGGTGATTCCTCATATCACCGACGAGATTAAGCGTCGTGTGCAGCTCTTGGGCGCTACAAAGAAGTATGATGTCATCATCACCGAGATTGGTGGTACGGTGGGCGATATCGAGTCGTTGCCATTCATCGAGTCGGTGCGCCAGTTGCGCTACCAGCTTGGCTACCAGAATACCGTACTTGTGCACCTAACGCTTATCCCATACATGGCAGCATCGGGCGAGCTTAAGACTAAGCCTACGCAGCACTCTGTAAAGGAGCTTCTGTCGTATGGTCTTCAGCCCGACATCCTTGTACTCCGCTCGGAGCACGACCTAAGCCAGGAGATTCGTCGCAAGGTGGCCCTCTTCTGCAACGTTACGCCTGAGGCTGTGGTGCAGTCTATCGACGTACCTACAATCTACGAGGTGCCTATCCGTATGCATGAGCAGAACCTCGATGGCGTGCTTCTTGAGAAGCTCGGTTTGGAGTCTACACAGGAGCCAGATATGAACGAGTGGAAGGCATTTGTAGAGCGTATCAAGAACCCTAAGAGCGTGGTAGACATCGCCCTTGTGGGTAAGTATACGGAGCTTCCCGACGCCTACAAGTCAATCAGCGAGTCGTTCATCCATGCAGGCGCCGTTAACGAGGTTAAGGTTAAGCTTCACTATATCAACTCGGAGCACCTCACCATAGATAACGTAAGCGAGAAGCTCGGCAAGATGTCGGCAGTGATGGTTGCCCCAGGCTTCGGTAACCGTGGTATCGAGGGTAAGCTCGTCGCTGTGCGCTACGCCCGTGAGAACAACGTGCCATTCTTCGGTATCTGCCTCGGTATGCAGTGCGCCGTTATTGAGTTCGCACGTAACGTCCTCGGCTGGGCTGATGCTAACTCAAGCGAGATGGCACAGACGAAGCACCCTGTTATCGATCTTATGGAGGAGCAGAAGAAGGTTACAGCCAAGGGCGGTACAATGCGTCTTGGTGGCTACCCATGTCTTCTTTCGAAGGGCTCACGCGTCGAGGAGGCATACGGCACTCAGTCTATCGTCGAGCGTCACCGCCACCGCTACGAGTTCAACAGCACCTTCCTCGGCGACTTCGAGGCTGCGGGCATGCAGGCCGTAGGTCTCAACCCCGACACCAACCTTGTGGAGGTTGTTGAGATACCTACACACCGATGGTTCGTAGGTACGCAGTACCACCCAGAGTACCACTCTACGGCAGCAAATCCTCATCCATTGTTCGTGCGTTTTGTCCAGGAGGCGCTCAAATATCGCGATGAGAACAACAAATAGCAAAAATTAGATTTACTTTGCACCGCAAAAACAGATTAAGAGAAAATAGAGTTATTTAGATGGACAAGAAAACGATTATTGGCTTAGTATTGATGGTTGCCGTATTTGTCGGCTACTCGTTCTACATGGGCCATGAACAAGAGGAGGCAGATAAGATTCGCCGCGAGAATATTGAGAAGCAGAAGGCGGCAAATGACGCTAAGGCCATCATCGAGGCAGAGAAGAGGGCTAAAGAGGAGGCAAAGACTCCTGAGCAGAAGGCAGCAGAAAAGGCTCAGGCTGAGCAGGATGCCAAGAATGAAGAGCTGGCATACCACGGCGCAGCACTTATCGAGCGCTACAACGTAAAGGATGTTGAGCCAATCGTTGTCGAGAACGACGTGATGACCGTTACGTTTAACCCTGTGGGTGGTAAGATTTCGAGCGTCTTAATCAAGGAGCACAACCGCTACGGCAAGGATGAGAATGTAAACCTCATCAACCCTGGCTCGGCATACTTCGGTATCGACCTACACCGCCATGGCGCCAACCACGAGGCTATCAACACCAACGACTACCTCTTCGACTGCACCCCTGTTGTAAACGAGGATGGCATCGTTGAGAAGGTTATCATGACCCTCCCTGTTGACAATGAGGGTGGCATGGTTAAGTATACATACACGCTCAACCGCACAGGCAACCCCAGCAAGGACCACCTTGTTGATTTCGACCTCGATGTATCGAATATTGGCAAGTACCTGCGTAGCAACGATGAGATTATCCTACGTTGGAAGAGCGAGTCTATGCGCAATGAGAAGAGCTTCACTAACGAGAGCGCTGCATCTACCATCATGTATTACGACAGCGAGGAGGAGGAGAGCGACGAGATTGATGCTACGGGCGAGCGTGAGCACCACCGCAACCTCGACTGGATAGCCCTCAAGCAGCAGTACTTCACATCGGCACTCTTGGCCGAGGATGTTATGCACGCCGGTATGGGCTTCTCGACAGCCAAGGATGAGACGAGCGGCTTCGTCAAGGCCTTCGACACACGTATCATCATCCCTAACAAGGGCAACGGCACCTACGCTTTCGCATTCTACTATGGTCCTAACGACTATAAGATTATGAGCGACGTGTCGTTTGCGGGCAAGGAGAATAACCTCGACGAGATTATCCCTATGGGTGGCTGGCTTATCGGCTGGTTCAACCGCTATCTCACCATTCCTATCTTCAACTGGTTGAGTAACAATGGTCTCGGCTTCGGTCTTATCATCCTTATCCTTACGATTATCGTTAAGCTCATCATCCTACCATTGACCTATAAGAGCTATATGTCGACGGCAAAGATGCGTGCTATACGCCCCGAGATGGAGGATATAAACAAGAAGTATCCAAAGCCTGAGGATGCTATGAAGAAGCAGCAGGCACTTATGGAGTTGTACCGCAAGGCGGGGGTTAGCCCTATGGGCGGCTGCTTGCCACTCCTTATCCAGATGCCTATCCTCTGGGCTATGTTCCGCTTCTTCCCCGCAAGTATCGAGCTTCGTGGCCAGAGCTTCTTGTGGGCCGACGACCTATCGTCATACGATAGCATCATTGATTTGCCATTCAACATTCCATTCTATGGCAGCCACGTGAGCCTCTTTGCGCTACTCATGGCTATATCACTCTTCGGCTACTCGTATATCACCTATAAGCAGCAGGCCGCAACTACGGCAGGTCAGCCAGGTGCGGGTGTGATGAAGTTTATGATGGTCTACTTTATGCCTGTGATGATGCTCTTCTTCTTCAACGGCTACTCATCAGGCTTGTGCTACTACTACTTCCTATCGCAGATGCTTACGATGCTTATCATGTACATCATCCGTCGCTCTGTTGACGACAATAAGGTACGTGAGCGTCTCTTGGCAAATGCCGCTAAGCCTCGTAAGAAGTCACGCTTCCAGGAGCGCTACGAGGAGGCACTACGCCAGCAGCAGGAGCAGCTCAACCGCGAGCAGCGCCGCCAGCGCCGATAGCGCCGATAGCGCCGATAGCGAGAGCAGATGATATTAATCTTGGAGACCGACTAAAAGTGATTTTTAGTCGGTCTCCTATTTTTGAGGTTTGGGGTTTCAATTAGCAACGCCCGAACCCTTTAAGCTCACGCCCGCAACAAATCCTCGCTGAACAAAAAAACTCCTCGCGCTTTTCGGACGCGAGGAGAAAGAATAATGCTGTGGTCGCTACCGACAAGCCTAAATCTTAAAAAGCGGAGACAGCGCGCACATAGAGGCTGCCGTACTTACCGAGGTTGTAGGTGCTACCGTCATACATATGGACAAGCCACGCGCAAAACTCAGGCTCATCTTCATACTCCGTTGACGACCAATACCATCCAACTGTATGCTGAGCACCATATTCAGCCAATGTGGAATTAATTGCTGACGTATTATATATAGCCTCTAACTCATCCTTAGCCGGCAGATACCAATCTTCGCCTTTATCACGACACCAAACAAAGGCGGGATATTGGTCGCTATCTCCTCGCTGCATTATCATATCGGTATTCGCCTTGCCATCACTCATATCATTGGCGCCTATCTCGGTACCATTAATGAAGTCTTGTTCTGAATCACTCCACTCAACACGCGAATCCCAAGCAAGTTGAGCCTCATCGAGCGACACAATCTTTCCATGGCGACCATCGGCTGTTACCTCAAAGACAACGCCCTGCTTGCCATTCTCATTGTATAGGTCACCTACCTGATATGGAGTAGAGGTCTCCGGTAATACTTCACTCTCTACATTCTCTTCTGGCAATGCTTCACTCTCTGTGTTATTATCACCAAAAATAAACCGTACGCCACCACCAATTAGCAGTAAGCCGAGTAGCCACACCCACCCACGGCTTCTCTTCGGCTTTGGTGCGGGTTCAATTGGTGTTTTAGGCTGGGGTTGTTCAACTCTTGGTTGTGGTTTTGGCTGTGGCGTAACAATCTTTGTCTTCTCCGACTCATCGGCAAGTACCATGACAATCGCCTCGTCACCATCCAACATTGCCAAGAACTCCTTGATTGTGTGAGGTCTATCCTTGCGCCAGTAGGACATAGATATCTCTATGGCCTTGCGGATGTTTGACGAAAGGCCCTCAATATTGGGAAGACCCTGCTCGGCAACAACCGTAGTCTGAGGTGGCACATTGCCCGTAACAAGAAAATAGAGTGTTGCACCCAACGAGTAGATATCGGTTTCGGGCGAGAAGGTGCTAACACCACCATCCTGGTACTGCTCCATAGGGGCGTAGCCATGGCTCACGCCGACAGGTGTCGTAGAGGTAGCCTCGCCACTCGTTGCATCGTAGTGCTTCGAGAGACCAAAGTCAATCAATATGGCGCGTCTATCCTCCTCGCGCACCATGATATTGCCTGGCTTCACGTCGAGGTGCATAATCTGTCGCGCGTGGATATAGCCCAATGCCGAAGCCACTTGCCTGATATAGGCCACAGCATCGCGCTCGCTCATAGCACCACCGCGTTTAACACGTTCGCTAAGCGACTCACCCTCGATATAATCCATAACGTAGTAGGCTGTGCCGTTCTCCTCGAAGACATCGTGGATGGGGATAATATTTGCGTGGTTGAGCGTAGCGATGGTTTGTGCCTCCTTGACAAACTTGGCCTTGAAGCGCGACATATTCTCCTTAAAACTCTCCGAGAGTAGGCTAATGCTTACGCTGTCCTCGTCACGTTTAAAATAGTCCTTAGGGAAAAACTCCTTGATGCAGACCTTACGGTGTAGGTTGACCTGCTCGGCGAGATACGTGATGCCGAAGCCTCCGCGACCCAAGGTCTCGATAATGCGATACTCGCCACGCTTAAGAAGTGTGTCAGATTTTAGATGCATAGTAGTAGCGGTAAATTGTTTCTGTGACACAAAGATAAGAAAAAAAGAGGAAAGAGCAAAGATGAAAGAGGAAAGATGGGCGGGCAAAGCCCCCATGATAGAGAGAATAGAGAGTTTAAGGAAGTTAAGGAGACTAAGGAGCAGACCCCAAACTCCCCATATTCCCCATATTCCCCATATTCCCTAAAATCCCTATATTCCCTAAATTCATTAACCGCAACATTAATTAGCACCGCAACCCCAATTTGTTGTCAGAGTGGTGCAGTAGTGGCGCTGACATGATAAATCCCCGGATGGGACATACTGACGTATTTCCCATTCGGGGATTTGATTGAAGCGTCGCTAATGCGCCGCTATCACAGCAAATTTGTTGTCAGAAGGGGCATAATTTGGCGCCGATAAAGAGAAAGAGCGGATGGGACATACTTGACGTATTTCCCATTCGCTCTTTGGATTGAGGCGTCGAAGGATGCCCCTTATCACAACAAATTAATTGCAGCCACCGCAATCACAACCCTCACCACACTCATGCTCACCACAGCCACCGCCGCAGTCACCACAGCTGCAACCGCCGCCCATGAACTTGCTGAGGTCCTCAGGGGTAGTGTCGCGAACATCAACAACGGTAACCTCGAAGTTGAGGGTCTTGCCTGCCATAGGGTGGTTGAAGTCCATAACGACGCTCTCCTCCTTAACCTCCTTAACAACGCCCATCATAGGCTGACCGTCGGCTGTTGCCATAGGAATCTGGCTACCTACGAAGAGGATATCCTCGGCAACCTTGCCGTCCATCATAAATACGGTCTTAGGAAGCTCCACGATAGCCTCAGCGATAACCTCGCCGTAGCCATCCTTAGCCTCAAGGGTGAAGGCTACAGAGTCGCCTGGCTCCTTATCCTTGATAGCCTCCTCGAACTTTGGGAGAAGCATGCCCATGCCATAGATAAACTCCAAAGGCTGGCCTGGCTGCGACTGGTCGGCGATAGCGCCATCTACGGTGAGCTTATAGTCAACGCTCACCATCTTATTCATTGCTACTTTCATAATCGTCTATTGTTTAAGTTAAAATGTGATTTATTGATATTAGTTTAGTGATGGTAGGAACGAGTAGTTCTTGCCATAATCCAAGTGCTGCTGCACGTAGTTTGCAGGGTAGCTAATCTTAACGTCGATGATGCGACCCTTCTTGTCGTATACAGGGGTGTACTCAGGGTTTACGAAGCCACCGTAAGGCTCGATGTTGAGTGCCTTGTTACGAGCGATAACCTCAGCGTGGAAGGTAGGCTCTACCTTTACGGCGTAGTCCTCTACAAGAGCCTTACCAGCCTCATAGTCGCCCTCCGACTTGATGCGCTGCACCTCGCATAGAAGCTCGCCAAAGAGCTCGCGGAGGCGTACGAAGTCGTTGACAACAACGTAGTGCTTGCCATCCTTCTCGACAATCTCGATAACGTTCTCGGCCTTGCCCTTCTCGTAGCACCACTCGGCGATGAGCTTGCGGTTACGCATGTGCGACTCCTCGACATCCTTGCCAAGCTCGATACGCGAGAGCTGTGTCTGCATGCCGTTCATGATATACTTGCTATACTGTGCCCATGCCACATCCAACGTTGGGATAAGGCCAATCTCGATAAGCTTCTCGTCACCCAAGTAGTAGAGTGCAAAGAGGTCGGCACGCGCCTCCTCCAATGTAGATGAGTAGGTGCGTAGCTCGTCACCCTTAGTGCCAGGAGCAAGCTGACCTGAGCCGTGGCCGAGGCACTCGTGGAGGTCGGTGTGGAGGTCATCCGAGAGCTTGCCATACTTAGCCATGCGCTCGCGGTCCTCGGCGCGAAGTACGAACTCCTCAGCGAAGCCATTGCCCTGAGCCGCCTTGTCGTAGGCATAGGTGATGTTGTCGATAGTCACCGACTTAGAGCCGTGCTCCTTACGAATCCAGTCGGCATTTGGAAGGTTGATGCCGATGGCTGTTGCAGGGAAGCAGTCGCCGCCGAGCATAGCCACGGTGATAACCTTTGCCGATACGCCCTTAACCTCCTCCTTGCGGTATGCAGGGTTGATAGGAGCGTTGTCCTCGAACCACTGAGCATACTTAGAGATAATCTCGGTGCGCTTGCAAGCCTCAACATCGCGGAAGTTTACCACAGACTCCCATGAAGCCTTACGACCCAATGGATCGCCATAGCTCTCGATAAAGCCATTCACGAAGTCTACGTGCGACTCGGTATCCTTAACCCAGAGAATGTTGTAGCTATCGAAGTACTTAAGGTCGCCGGTGCGATAGTACTTGATAAGCTCCTTAATATACTTGCGCTGCACGGGGTTAGCCACCTTCTGAGCCTTCTCCAACCAGTATACAATCTTCTCGATGGCTGGCGAGTACATACCGCCGATGTGCCATACGCGCTCCACGACCTCACCCTTGTCGTTCTTTACGAGCTTCGAGTTAAGACCATACGAGATAGGCTCTGGGTTGCCCTCGTCGGCAGCAGCCATAGCGGCATAGAATGCCTCTACCTCCTCCTGGTTGACACCCTCGTAGTAGTTGTTCGCAGATGCTGTGATAACATCAACGCCAGCCTTCTGGTTTAGGCGCGATGCGTAGAGCTCCTTGTCGAAGAGAATCTTGCAGAGAAGCTCATCGTCAATCTCTCTGTTGGTGTCGTTGATATACTTGCCGAGCTGCGCACGGAACCACTCCTCAGAGAACTCAGGCGTAAACTTATCGTTCGAGTAGTGGTGGTGGATGCCATTAGCGAACCACACCTTCTTCAAATACTTCTCGAAGGCCTCGAACTCCTGACCCTCGCGCTCGGTAGTCGAGGTGTAGATGGTCTCGAGCGTACGACGCACGGCGATGCCATACTTGAAGTTCTGATCGAAGAGGATGTCGCGGCCACACTTAGCTGCCTCAGAGAGGTAGTACACATACTCCTTCTCCTTAGCCGAGAGGTTCTCGAAGCCAGGAACCTCATAGCGAATAACCTTGATGTCATCGAAACGGTCAACAACCCATGGCTGCTCAGGCTCCTGAGCTGTGGCCATCGTTGACACAGCAAAAATACCCATAGCGGTCAAACCAAAAATCTTGTTCATCTTATCGTTATAGTTTTAGTTTTTCAAAAATCGCCACAAATGTACAACGAAAATGCGAGATACCCAAACAATTAGTCGACATTACCTATATTTATTACTCTCATCTGGGGCAAGGATTGATATTTTTGATTACCTTTGCGGCCAAATCTTCAATATTTGATACTATGTTAGCACGCGGAATAGGAACGATACTACTACTTATATGCTCCAATATATTTATGACCTTGGCTTGGTATGGACACATCGCCTTTAAGTCGAGGTTGGAGCGCTATGGCATCATCGCCATCATACTCATTAGCTGGGCGGTAGCACTCTTCGAGTACTGCTTCCAGGTACCTGCCAACCGCATCGGTAGCGAGGCTATGGGAGGCCCATTTACGCTGTGGCACCTAAAGGTTATTCAGGAGGTGGTGTCGCTTGTGGTCTTCACGCTCTTTATGGTGATATTCATGCACGAGGGGTTGAAGTGGAACCACTTTGTGGGCTTCGCATGTTTGGTGTTGGCCGTGTATTTTATCTTTAAGAAATAGTAGTGATGCGATAATTTTTAATTTTCTGGTGCTATGCACCTCCATCATGTCTATAAGAACTTTTGTAAGTAAACTTAATTAGTTCTCATAGCCATGATGCTACTGACGTAGCAGAAAATTAAAAACCGTAACTATTAAAATACTCAGTATATTATATAAATTATATTTACATTCCCTCCAAACCTCCCTTTGGCAAAGGGAGGCTTGTGGCAAGGCTATGCCTTGCACACCTAAAGGTGTCTGTGTAAATCGTAAAATCAAATGACGCTTGTAACTAAGTTGACATTTAGTAATTTAACTACTACGGTCCGAAATTTATCAAACAAGTAGTTTTTAAGAAGTAACGACAGCTATATATAGGGGGGGGCTAAAAAGTTTTTTAGCCATTCCCCATTTGTGAGGTTGAATAAAAAGATGTAGTTTTAGGCCTGCGAAGCCCGAAAAAGCGGAGTTTACTCGGCGTAAATGAGCATTTTGAGGGCGAGCTGTTTTGTTGGCAGAAGACATTAGATACAACGCTCGGTGAATTTCTTGACGATGGGCTGTACTTTGTGGTACTGCCCATTGACAAGATAATTCATTAGCGGTAGTAGGTGATGTCTTATCACAACAAAGAACGACAAAATACACTTTTTATTCAGCCTCTTAAAAGAGTTCGAGCTGTTCGGGTGAAGAGTTGAACGATAGTCGATGATAGGGCGTTAGGCCATACTCGCGTATCGCCAAACGATGCTCTCGTGTGGGGTAACCCTTATTCTTCGCCCAGCCATACATCGGATACTCCTCGGCAAGGCGCATCATATACTCGTCGCGGTGGGTCTTGGCAAGCACCGACGCCGCAGCAATATTGGCATACTTGCCATCACCCTTGACTATCGTGCACCATGGTATCGAGAGGTCAGTATGAAAGCGGTTGCCGTCGACAACGATATATTCAGGCGTAGTACTCAACGCCTTAATAGCCAAGTTCATGCCCTCAATCGAGGCATTCAAGATATTAATCACGTCGATACGCTCGGCTGTCACCTCCTGCACCGACCATGCCAACGCTTCACGCTCGATGATGGCGCGTAGCTGGTCGCGACGACGCTCAGTCATCTGCTTCGAGTCATTGAGCAAGGGGTGGTAGAAGTCCGAAGGCAGTATCACCGCAGCGGCAAAGACAGAGCCAGCCAAGCAGCCACGCCCCGCCTCGTCACACCCCGCCTCGATAAGCTCGGTTTGATAGCTATTCTCCAACATATTCGCTCTATTTACGCTCCGTCTGATAGACGCCATTATCGGGAGTGTAGCCCTCCATGCCGTACTCGCGTGCAAGGCGTAGCATTGCCATACGCACGGTCGTCTCAAGGGCATCGAGTTGTGTCTCTACAAGCTGCTCATCTATATAGTTCTCAGCGATATAGTTACACATCGCCACGCGATACATACGCCCCTCTTCGAGTGTTGGGAAGACAACATCCACAGCATCACGCTTGCCCGTCTTTGTAGAAATATGCTCGTCGACAACTATCTCATAAGGCACGGTCGAGCGGAAGTAGTTGTAGTGCGACTCCTTGTCGGGCTGCTCCACAGTACCGCTATTATACTTATCGATAATAAAGCGTCGCATCTGCTCGGCAGTCATCTCGCCGATATATATTGTCGAGACGAAGGGGTCGTTGTTGAGAATTGTCACACGCTTCACCTCGCCAGCGTCGATATGCGAGAGGCGCACACCGCCAAAGTGGTAGAAGCAGACATCGGGAAGAAAGCCATCGGTGTAGGGATATGTCGCCAGCGCCTCGTTGGTAAAGTTGGCAATGCCATCTTGAGTCGCGGGTTGTAACATTCGCATCTCCACAGTGTTAAGCTCTGGGTCGCGAGCCTTAATCTCCTCGACCATAGCCTCAACATGGGCATCCTTAGCATAGTCCTCAATTTTAACCTGCTCATACGCAACATACTCCACATCACCACGCTCAATATATAGGTCGGCGATGGTTACGTATCGTATCTCCTTGCGATTTTGGCTGATATGCGTATCATCATATTCACCATTCACCACATCGTGGCTATGGCCTCCAACAATCCAGTCGTACTCCGTATCCATTGCCGCCAAGCGCTGGTCGCTCTCGAGACCCATATGCGACAACAAAACAGCAAAGTCGCTCCTATTGTCGAGGCGCTCGCCAATGCGGTATGCCGTCTCACGGTCGGGTGTAAAGGCGAATGTAGCGTACGACGACTTATTACCCGCAGGACGGCCACCCATGTCGGTAGTAACAACACCCGCAAAGCCAATCTTAGCGCCCTTGTATCGAATTATCTTATAAGGCTTTATCGCCATCTTGTCGCCAAGCACATTAACATTGGCGCACACCCACGCGAACTCCGAGCCATCAATCATACTGCGGAGCACCTCAGGGCCCTTGTCAAACTCGTGGTTACCAAGTGTTACGACATCGTAGCCCACCTCGTTCATAAGCTCTATCATAGGCATCCCTGGGCACGAGTCATCATCGACATAGGCGTTGCCTATGATGCGGTCGCCAGCATCAACGAGCAGCACCTCACCCTTAGCCTCATACTCCTTGACAAGCGTAGCGAGGCGTGGCATGTCATCTATGTTAGAGTGCATGTCGTTTGTCGAAATGATATATAGATGATGCCCCTGTGGTCCACGAGCAAAGGTGTCGCATGGCACCAAAAAGAGCAATAAGGCGGAAATGAATAGTAATTTTCTCATAACTTATTTAATTTATTTGCTTCAAAGTTACAAAAAATTACTATCTTTACACAGACTTTTTAAAAAAAGTAGAGAGTATGCATACCATTGAGCTAATATGTGTGAATAGCAACAGCCGCGAGAGTGTTGTTGCAGGCACCTCGTTGCGTGAGATTGCCGATAGAGTAGCCTTTGAGCACAAGCTACCTATATTGGCTGCGAGAGTAAATAATCGTTACAAGGATCTTAGCTACAAGGTATACAAGCCTGTCACCGTAGAGTTTATCGACATGAGCCACTACGAGGGCTACCGCGTATATCAGCGCACTCTGTCGTTTGTGTTGCAGATGGCCACAAACGAGCTATTCAAGGAGCACCGCCTGCGCATACGCCACTCGTTGGGCGATGGCTTCTATGCTGAGTTCGAAGATATGTGGCAGATGGGCGACGAGGATATCGAGCGCCTAAAGCAGCGTATGCACGAGATTGTAGAGCTTGCACTACCCATACGTCGCGAGAAGCGCCTTGCCGAGGAGGTGGCTGCGGAGTACCACAAATATGGCTTCGACGACCGCATAGATATTCTCGAGACACGCCCACACCTATACCGCACCGTAAACTTCTTAGGCGATATGCCTGGTTACTTCTATGGTGCATTGGCTCCATCATCGGCATTCGTTGCAAAGTTCGACATCGCGCGATACTACAATGGTATATACGTTGCTCTGCCCTCGCGCACCAACCCCGATGTTGTGGCTACGGATATAAAACTCGACAAGATGTTCGACATCTTCCACGAGTACCAGCAGTGGATAGACATAATGGGTGTACCTACAGTTGGTGACCTCAACCGCCGCGTCATGGAGGGCGACAGCTCGGAGCTTATCAAGATTGCGGAGGCCTTCCACGAGAATAAGATAGCAAGCATCGCGCGTAGCATCGCCGAGGCCAACGCCTCGCGTGGCGTGCGCATGGCGCTAATATCGGGTCCATCGTCGAGTGGCAAGACAACATTCTCGAAGCGCTTAGGCATACAGCTACGTGTACTGGGTCTCGACCCTGTGCTCATAGCTCTCGACGACTACTTTGTGGATAGAGATAAGACCCCTTTAGACGAGGAGGGCAAACCCGACTTCGAGGCATTGGAGGCCATAGACCTCGCAACACTCAACGACCACCTACGCCGCTTGGCTGCGGGCGAGAGTGTCGAGATTCCTCGCTACGACTTTATATCGGGCAAGCGTCAGTGGCACGAGCGACCCTTGCAACTTACCGACCGCTCAATACTAATATTGGAGGGTATCCACGCCCTCAACCCACGCCTAACGCCAGGCATCGACGAGAGGCTTAAGTTTAAGATATACATATCGTGCTTCACGTCGGTAGCGATGGATAACTACTCGCGCATACCCACAACGGACAACCGCATGCTACGTCGCACCATACGCGACAACGCCACACGTGGCAACAATGCACAGCGCACACTCGAGATGTGGCCATCGGTACGTCGTGGCGAGGAGCGACACATATTCCCCTACCAGGAGAATGCCGACGTTATGTTCAACTCGTCGCTCTTCTACGAGATATCGGTGCTTCGCGCCATTGCCGAGCCTATACTTCGCGAGGTACCCGACACCGTACCCGAGCATGCCGAGGCAAAGCGTATGCTCAAGTTCTTGGACAACTTTGTCCCCATCGAGCCCGATGAGATACCGCCAACATCGCTACTCAGAGAGTTTATCGGTGGCAGCTCGTTTAGATACTAAAACCGCCCTTCGGGGAGTTTACAATAAAACATTACGTTAATAACCAAAAACAACTAATAATTAATTGAGACTAATGAAAACCTTTGACAGCTTTGTAGACCGTCACACAGGTCTAAACTCTAAGGATGATTTGCAGCAGATGCTTGCAACAATTGGCGTAGCTTCTGTTGAGGAGCTCTTGCAGCAGGTTATACCTCAAAACATACGTCTTAAGAAGGCTTTGGACCTTCCTGAGGCAATGAGCGAGTATGAGTATGCAGCACACATTGCTGAGCTTGCAGCAAAGAACCGTACCTATCGCTCATTCATCGGCATGGGCTACTACCCTAACGTCGTGCCAGCCGTAGTATCGCGCAACGTCTTCGAGAACCCAGCGTGGTACACCTCATACACACCTTATCAGGCAGAGATCTCGCAGGGCCGTCTTGAGGCTCTTCTCAACTACCAGACAGCTATCCTCTCGCTCACAGGCATGGAGGTAGCCAACTGCTCGCTCTTGGACGAGGCCACAGCTGCTGCCGAGGCTATGCTCATGATGTACGCCATGCGTTCACGCGAGGCCGTTAAGCAGGGTCGCAACCAGCTCTTCGTCGATGAGAATATCTTCCCACAGACCTTCGACGTGCTCGTAACACGCTCTGAGCCATTCGGCATCGAGATTATCCGCGACGACTTCGCATCATACGAGTTCTCGGGTAAGGAGTTTGGTGCCATTCTCCAGTTCCCAGCAGCTAATGGTGAGGTGCGCGACTACGCAGCCTTCGCAGCTAAGGCTCACGAGGCAGGTGCTACCGTAACGGCTGTTGCCGACTTGCTGTCGTTGGCCTTGTTGAAGTCACCAGCAGATTGGGGCGCAGATATCGCAGTGGGTACTACCCAGCGTCTTGGCTGCCCTATGGGCTTCGGTGGACCAAGTGCAGGCTACATGGCTACACGTGATGCGTACAAGCGTCAGATGCCTGGCCGTATCATCGGCGTATCGGTAGACCGTCTTGGCAACAAGGCATTGCGCATGTCGTTGCAGATGCGTGAGCAGCATATCAAGCGCGAGAAGGCCACTTCGAACATCTGTACTGCTCAGGCACTTATGGCCTCAATGGTAGGTTTCTACTGTATCTATAATGGTAAGGAGGGTTTGCAGCGCGCAGCACTAAACGCTCACACCGCAGCTGTTACCGTTAAGCAGGCTTTGGAGGCTATGGGCTACGTGGTACGCACAAAGGCTCTCTTCGACACGTTGGATGTCGAGGCTGAGGCATCGGTAATCTCGGATATCGCCCTTGCTCGCGAGATTAACTTCTACTACCCTACTGACGACTGCGTACGTATCGCCTTCGACGAGGTCACCACCGACGCTGAGCTTCAGACAGTAGTCGATATCTTCGCTGAGGCTCGCGGTAAGAAGGCTAAGGCTGTTAAGCGCGCCGAGGCTCAGATTGCTGACAACGTAGCACGTAAGAGCGACTTCTTCAGCGAGAATATCTTCAACGCATACCGCACCGAGACCGAGATGATGCGTTACATCAAGCGCCTTGAGTTGCGCGATATCTCGCTTATGAACTCTATGATTTCACTCGGCTCATGTACCATGAAGCTCAACGCAGCACAGCTCATGCAGCCACTATCGCTTGCTGGCTTCCAGAATGTACACCCATTCGCGCCTGCTGACCAGGCTGAGGGATACCGCGAGCTTATCGCTAACCTCGAGAGCTACCTCGCTACAATCACCGGTTTCGCAGGATGTACCGTACAGCCTAACTCAGGTGCTGCGGGTGAGTACACAGGTCTTATGATTATCCGTGCTTACCACCAGAGCCGTGGCCAGGGCTATCGTAACATCATCCTCATCCCATCATCGGCACACGGCACCAACCCTGCATCGGCAGCTATGGCGGGTATGAAGATTGTGACCGTTGCTTGCGACGTTAACGGCAATATCGACGTTGACGATTTGAAGAAGAAGGCCGAGGAGCACGCATCGGAGCTTTGCGGCTTGATGGTTACATACCCATCGACTCACGGTGTCTTCGAGAGCCGCATCCGCGACATCGTAGATGCAGTACACGACGCTGGCGGTCAGGTATATATGGATGGTGCTAATATGAACGCACAGGTAGGCTTAACAAACCCAGGCTATATCGGTGCTGACGTCTGCCACCTTAACCTCCACAAGACCTTCGCTATGCCTCACGGCGGTGGCGGTCCAGGCGTAGGTCCAGTATGTGTTGCAGAGCACCTCGTTAAGTTCTTGCCTACACACTCACTCATGGAGACTGGTGGCGAAGAGGGTATCACCGCAGTATCGGCATCACCATGGGGTTCGGCGATGTTGCTACCTATCACCTACGGCTATATCCGCATGCTCGGCTTCGAGGGTCTTCGTCGCTCTACGGAGTTAGCCATCGTGAATGCTAACTATATGTCATCAGCCTTGAAGGATGAGTACAAGACATACTACTCGGGTGAGACAGGCCGCGTAGGTCACGAGATGATTCTCGACCTCACACGCTTCAAGCACGATTACAATATCGACTGCGGCGATATCGCACACCGCCTTATGGACTATGGCTTCCACGCTCCTACCCTCTCGTTCCCAGTACACGAGACCTTGATGGTGGAGCCTACCGAGTCGGAGTCTAAGGCCGAGATGGACCGCTTCATCGAGACACTCATCAAGATTAAGCGCGAGTGCGAGGCAGCTGCCGCTTCTGGCAATGCCGACAATGTTGTTGTCAACGCTCCTCACACAGCACGCGAGCTTGCTGGCGAGTGGAACCACCCATACTCACGCGAGGAGGCCGCTTTCCCCGCAGAGTGGATTGTCGAGAATAAGTTCTTCCCATACGTAACGAAGATTGACAATGGCTACGGCGACCGTAACCTTGTTTGCCGTTGCATGGGGTAACACTCAGCAACATAAATAGAATAGGCAGGCCAGTTTGGCCTGCCTATTCTATTTGTAGGATTATAGCAGCTCTACTCGTTAAAGGTTGCCTTTGCCCATGCTGTATCGCGCCAAGCAGCTGCCGTATTGGGGCAATCCGCCTCCTGAAGAATATAGCACGACAATCCTGAGTACTCCTCGATAGGGATATAGGCATCATCCTCGCCTGTAACCGTAAAGAACGTATCTGTATGGCCTGAGTAGACCACAACATCCTTCAGCGCAGCATTGAAGCGCTCAAGCATATCGCCTGTCACCGCCTGCTTAACATAGTCGCCAAGGTCAAAGTAGAGGTGATAAGGGAAGTTATCGTAGGCCTGCACCTCTGAAACATTGATAGTTGCACTCTTAGCCTCTTCATATACACTCTTCATCACTTGGGCAAGCGCCTCAATCTTACGGCAGTCGATAAGCGCTATGGTGCCCGCCGTGTCGCGGTAGTACTCCATATACGCCTCACACACCTCCTTGAGCTTATGGTCGGTACGCTCGAAGAGCATAGGGAGGAAGTCCTCATATGGGAAACCTGCGCCTAAAATCTCAGTAGGTGATGCTATGATATAGTCCGCCATATTGCGCATATCATACAGCGACTCAACATTAGCCATCATACAGGCATCGAAGATAATATACTTAAAGTGCGTATCGCTGATGGCATCCACCAAGTCGGGAATCTCCATGCAGTCTCTATCGTCCTGGCCATAGAATAGCGGTCTGGCAAGAGGCTCATTAGCGCGACTATCCTCACCCAAGAGATAGACGTCATAGAGGTCGGCAGGGACCCATCCACCACCATGCGACGACATGATAAGGCCGTAGCTATCTGCTGGAGCCTCCTCCTTCATACGATTTATCACCCCTGCCAAAAACTCTTTATCGACAGTAGATGTCGATGTCGGATACTCCTCTATAAGGCGCTGCTTAGCCATACCATCATCCATATATAGCTCCGTCAGACGCGTATAATTGCCGCGGTCATAGAAGATAAGTATGCGAGCAATATCGGTTGGCACGTCGTAGTATGCCGTGACGATACGCTGGAGGTTCGAGTCCATAAACTCCGCAAGGCCATTATTGCCCTGCATGATAATCATCAGCGTATGGCTCTCGGTAAGGGGCTGCGGCTGCTCATCATCTGGGGTTGGTGGCTTTGGCGCTGGCTCCTCTGTCGAGCAACCCACAATAAAAATAAAGGCTGTCATCAGCAATACGACGCTATAAAATACTCTTTTCATAATAGTAATATTATATTTATATAGGTATTAGAAATATCGTTAACCACATTCGACTACAAATGTAAAAATATTTTTCAATATTATCAATATAACCCAGAATAAAATTACTTTATAAATATTTTTGGCTAATTTATAAATTAATTTATTATTCATTTTTATTTACATTTTATTTGGTGATTTAGTTTTTTTGTATACCTTTGTTATGCGAAAAGAGAATAAATTAACAATAAAAAAAGCAATTTTTAAATAGACAAAGCAATATACCTCAGTTTGGGTGATTTTGTATAATATGCAAAAGACAAGAAAATCAATATAATAATGAGAATTAACGAAAATCAAAAAGAAGAAAAAACCATGAAATTTCAGATGATTACAAGAGGCCTAATAGCGGCATTAATGGTTGTTGCTATGGTAGGATGTAGCAATGAAGAGCCAGCACCTAAGCCCGACAACCCTACAGCCGAAGAGAAGGAGCCTACGGTGGCATTGGAGGTTAGCGAGATTACAACGAGCACAATATCTTTTACCATTGAGGCGACCGATGCCCAGAGCATCACCTATCTTATTGCAGAGGGTACGGCTGCTCCCGATGCAGCGAAGGTCCTTGCCGAGGGTATAAAGGCCGAGGGTGACGAGATTACCTGCTCGGAGTTAAAACCCGATACCGACTACTCGATAGCTGTTGTAGCTGTAAATATCGAAAAGCAAGCATACGCCTCGACGGGTGCAAAGACCGAGGCCGAGGAGGTGCCAATGCCTGAGGTTACGGTATCGCTACGCGAGGGTAGCGTTGCGGAGCTCTCGTTTAGCTTCTTCATCTCATCTACGGAGGCTGATGTATTGAAGTGGGTATGTATCGAGGATGGCTCGCGTGATGTGACAGCAGCGCAGGTAATTGCAAATGGTACGACTGCAGAGGCAAATGTCGAGAGCGAGGTTGTGGTCGAGAATCTTGAGCCTAACACATCGTATGCTGTGTACGCCGCTGCTACGTGCGATATCGAGGGCTTCGAGCCAGTTATCTCGGAGAAACTCGTAATTAAGACTGCCGAGCCAGAGCCTGTGGGTTACCACCTCTCGGATACTACTACGGCCACAGCCACCAAACTCAGTTCGTCGCTTGATAACTACTTCATCACCTTTACCGATGAGGCTAATGGCTATGCGTTGCGCTGTGACTTCTATACTGCCATAGGTGACTATCTTCCATCGGGTGAATATACATTAGGCGAGGTTGCAGAGGGTGCGCTGAATAAGAGCTATACTACGTTTATGTATACTCCTTCCGATAGTCAGATGACTCCATTTGAGCGTGGTAGCGTGACTGTAGAGGCTACGCCTAACGAGGAGACTCGCGAGGTGCATTACACGTTCAATGGTGTGCTCTACTTCTCTAACGGTGACTTCGTAACGATTGACTATAACGGCCTTGTAGAGGGCATTATGCTTCCTGAGCCTACTCCTGAGATACCAGATGTTCCTGAGGGCGCAACGGTGTTCACTCCTGATATTGAGATTAAACAACCTGTACGTTTACATACCCCATCCCTTGTGCCAGGTGAGTACTATATAAAGTTCTACGACAGTAATTGGAATGAGCTCGTGCTCGACCTTATGCTCGACCCTGCGATATGTAACGATGGCAACGATGCTCTGCCTGCTGGTCGCTACACCATGGAGGATGGCACTATTGATAGCTATAGTAACGTTGCACTCTATAACCCATATTTTTCGGAGAACTTTACCGAGGCTGAACTTGTCGTAAGCGTAGAGGGTTTGGAGTATGAGTTAACGTTTATAGGTACAGCCGGTAGCGGTTCAACAGCTAAGACGTTCTATATGTACTATAAGGGCGAGATTCAGGATATGGTATTATCAGAATAAAGTGTGTATAATTAAAATATAATTTCTATGAAAAGATTTGGTTATATCGTAATGATGGCAGCGATGGCTGTTATGGCTGTCACCGCATGTAAGAAGGATGTTCCACCACAGGGTGACGACAAGACTCCGACGGTGAAGATTGAGACTAAGAGCATTGGAGCAACGAGCGCTACATTTACCATCACTGCTACCGATGCTAAGGAGGTATACATCTATTGTAGCGAGACAGATGCTACGGCCGAAGATATCAAATCTAAGGGCACGAAGGTAGAGGGCACTGAGGCAACAATCGACAACCTTAATGAGAATACCACGTATAGGGCATATGCCTTAGCCGTAAATGGCAATAAGCAGGCTACGACCAACATTGAGTTCACCACGACTGAGAATGACACGCCATTTGATGGCTACGAGCTTGACAAACTTGTATCGGCCGTATATCGCACCGATAATGAGGCCGTTGCAGGCAACTACGAGGTCACATTTGGCAATACGACAAAGATGGAGTGGGTAGGTGATATGCAGATATTCTTGGACCTATACAACGTAGCTGACAGCGACCCTATTAACCCTGTGCTTCCAAGCGGAACATACGAGCCAAACACAGACTACTCGGCGTTTAGCTACAGCCCAAGCGAATCGTACGTTGATATTGTTGTAGAGGGCGGCGAGCTTGTATCTTCACCTATTATGGGTACGGTTACAGTTGAGCGCACTGGCCCAACCTACACAATCACCGTAGTTGGAACACTTATGTTGCTCGACGACATGGAGTTCTCGGCACGCTACACAGGCACCATGCAGTTCGTACAGGGTGGCACTTCGGCATACGAGTACTTCGACCAAGATTTTGAGGTTACGGCTAAGGAGGCTCAGATGCGCTACTGGGGTGGATGGTTCTACCCATTTGCCGATGACGTGGGTATCGAGATGTTTGATGGCGAATTTGACTCAAATGGCTCTATGACAAGTGGCTATTATGTACATATCAGTCGCGTTATGATGCCTAAGTATGCCGACTACAATGCAGAGTATGTGCCATTGGCAGATGGTGTATATGAGGTTGCTGTGTTGCCCGAAGCTAACTACTGTTTGCCATACTCTATTGAGTACGGACGCATCGAAGATCTATTCGGCGACAAGCACTTCGTAGGCTCGTATATTACATATACTGATGGCGACACAAAGAGAGTTGCTGTTATCACAGGTGGTACTATGACAGTGGAGCGCAGTGGCGACGACTATACCATTACTGCTGATTTTGTAGCCGAGAACGGCGTTAACATTAAGGTTAACTACTCTGGAAAGCTCGTTGTAGGAAACTTCAATGACAACGATTCAACTGAGCCTGAGCGCCCATATACTACGCTTACGGAGGATCACACCTATAACTTCCCAAGCGAAACTACATATAGTGCCTTCTGCATTGGCGAGTATATGAAGGAGGGGTACGACCTATGGTTTTTAACTATTATGGGCTACAATAATAGCTATCCTGATGGCTATGGAGATATGTTTACAGCGGAGTTTTTGGTAGAGTCGGGTGGCGCGCGCGATAAGATGCCTACGGGTACTTATAATATAGCACTTGAGGTTAAAGACCACACGATGTTCCCTGGTATTGTCGACTATGCGGGTAGCATCTTCTTCACCTGGTATGGTGACCTCACTCCTGATGCCGAGGGCTATTCAAGCCAGGTAGCGCCTATCGTATCGGGTACGGTTACAGTTGAGGAGATAGAGGATGGCAACTGCCGCTTCACTTTCGACCTTGTGGATGACGGTGGGAATAAGATTACTGGTGAATGGAGTGGTCCTGGTGAGGCCATCGACCTTTCAGCAAGCGTCTAAAATAACAGATATCAACATAAATAGTAGAGGTAGACCGATTGGTCTGCCTCTACTATTTTCTGAGAGGCCGACTAAGAAGTAATTTCTGGTCGGTCTCTCTGTTTTTATTGATGCGACGTGCGTGTGAATAAAACCGTATTACAATTGTGGGTAATGATGC
The DNA here is from genome assembly GCA_015059955.1 of Rikenellaceae bacterium. Lineage (GTDB taxonomy): Bacteria > Bacteroidota > Bacteroidia > Bacteroidales > Rikenellaceae > Alistipes. Next base: position 192,111 of record SUZK01000001.1, on the reverse strand, counting down.
AAAAAGCGCCGCATTTATACTATACGACAAACGTTTTAGGGGGTTGGCTAAATTAGCTTTAGCCAACCCCCTACTTGAACGTATATACGTTGTGCGTTACTGCAACGCGGGCACACTTGCCGTTACTGCCCACGCGCGGCTACACTGAGCCTCGGCAGGAGCTGTGGCATTGTAGGCAGCAATTGCGCCATTCATGGCGTCAACCTCAGCCTGCGTACCAGACTGACCAGCGCTGTAGATGTATATCTCTTCAGTCGTAAGGCTACCTGTGCCATACGCTTTGCTTGTACCACTGATGAGCGCTACGCTGGCAACAACATTAGTGCCACCTGCAGCACCAACAAAGCATCCCAACCTTGGATTATTGTCACCCTTAACCTCTGCGAACGATAAGCATGCAACAACACTCATTGTGGTATTAGCGTGACTACTATCTTGAAGTGTCTCACCAACGACGCCACCCACCGAACCATTCTTGCCTGTCGCAGTAAGTGTAGCTTCGCCATGAGTTGTACATGCTACAATATAACCATCAGCGTTATGGTGATAGTCGCGGCTGAAACCCACAATGCCACCAACAGAAGATTTTCCGGTTACGTCGGCATAGCTCTCGCACTCCATAATGACAGCGCCATAGTTGTTGCCAACAATGCCACCTATGCCACTACCGCTACTCTTAACGTGAGTGTCAGCATCCGAAGAGCAGTTCTTCACGATGGCAACGCCCTCATTATAGCCCTGACCTGCAGCACCACCTACGCGGCGATAGTTACGACCTACAACGCCACCCACATTACCTGTACCGCTGATTGATGAATTCTTAACGTGTACATTCTCTACAGTAGTGCCATTCTGTACGATACCGGCAACAGCACCTGTGTATGCGCCATCACCATATACTACGGCATCCTTAATTATAAGGTTCTTTATTGATGCATCATCAAACATATAACCTATAAGACCGGCGTAGTTGGTGTTGCTACTGATTCTGAGGCCACTAATAGTATAGTTCTGACCATCAATATGGCCACTATAAGTCTGGTCATACTCTGTTATGACTGAGCATAGTGGCAACCAGTTACTTGCCGAGGGGATGCCATCGGTAACAGTGATAGGCTGTGTCTCGTCAAATACGTATGTCTCTCTAACTGCGTCAACAACAATTGCATACTGAGGAAGTGTGATGTTTGTCATAAGCTTCATGCTGTAGTCGAGCTTGCCATCGACATTGGTTACCATATAACCCCACTTAGCAAGGCCCTTAGCTGTATATACCTCCATGTGGTCGCCCATGTCGACATAATCCTGAGTAGCAACCACCACGTAGTAGTCACCCTCCTTATTGCTTGAGAAGCCATCCTTGACGAAGTTCATAGCAGGATTCTCCGACTCACTCTTTGATGGGTCATACTTGTAGAACTTACCACCACAAACCTCAATCTTACCTACGCTCTTCTTTGAATCTACATGGTTCAACGTGTAACGATAGTCACCATTAAACTCCGTAGCTTGGAACTCACCACCAGAGATATATACCTCACCGCCGTTAGCCTGGAAGAGTGTGCAACCCTCGGTAGTGTACTTACCCTCCGAGATGTATATCTTACCACCCTCGTTTGCAGAGGCAATGTAGCCCGTAGACTTAACCTCGCCCTCGCCCTCGAAACGCAACGATGCGCCATTCTCAACACGAGTCATGATAGCGTGCTTGTTACCCTCCTGAGAGGCCACATAGCTGAGCGTGTAGCCGTTAAGGTTGATGATAGCATCGCCTCTGAGGTTCGTAGGCTCTGTGATAGTCAAATCCTCAGTAAGCGTATACTTGCCACCATTCATCAACGTCTCAAGGATGGTGAAGTCGTAGTCGTTAGTCGTATTGTCGTCATCGACATTTGCAAAGTTATCGTCAACGCGCACCTCAATTTCGGTAGCAGTAGTCAATACGTTACCAATAACCGTAGTTAGTTTGTTGCGCTCGATAGGAATCTCAGTGGCAAACTCCGTAGTCTTTATTTCGTTGCTACTACCATCGCTCACTCTCATCTTGAAATGAACTGATGTCTGACCCTCTGGAATGGCGAGAATATAATCAGTGAAGAGTGTGATGTGTGAGTTACGCTCGGTAACACCATCGACAGCAACCGCCTTCTTAGCATCGTAACCAACGTTGTACACATGCTTGTCCATATTGTCACGCACATTATCGATAAGCTCGGTAGTAAAGCGGTTAGCTACATATTTGCCGTCGCCGAGATTGCCCGTTACAGCATTGAACTTATTAGGGTTCGGAAGCTCATACTCTACGCTAATATACTTAGGATGTACGTTGAGATTAAGCTCTGCAAGGTCGGTTGCAATGACGCGAAGCTTACCATAGGGGCGCTTCAACACGATATTCTGAGCACCAGAGTTGCTTATCGTAATATCCTTAGTTGCGAAGTATGAGTCTGCCACCTCGTCGTTAAGAGCCTCGTTCTTAACGGTGATATCTGCCAATGTTGCACCAATCTCGTGGCGGATACCCTTAACCAATAGCTTCTCATCCTCATTCAACGTTGCGCTGCCCTCAGCTACGAAGTCAGCGAATACTACAAAGTGGTAGTCGCGGTTAGGAATCAAGCGAAGGTCAAACACAACAGGCTCGTATGAATCCTTGATTATTACCTGACGGTCCTTCACTGGGCTCTTTCCTGCATAGTCGTCAGCCTTGTCGTAAACCTCCAATGTATAGCGAAGGTCGACCTCTTTCCAGTCTACGCGATAGTCGCCAGTAGGAGCTCCCTGCAAATAGTCGATAGCACCATATGCGCTATCCATAGCGTTTTGTGTGTCGTCAGCGCCATCTTCACCCGCACGCGTTGCGAGCTCCGATGCAGCAACGCTAATCTGGAAGTCGACCTCGCCCTCAGTCGATGGTCGTAGTGGCTCTATATCCTGTACGCACGACACCATGCCAAGAAGTATAGCAACCAATGCTAAAAATCTTGTTTTCATAAAGAGTGTAAAATATAACGTTAATAATTTTTCCTATCACTATGCCCCTATCCGCCTCACAACATCTGTTGGTTTGCGACTATATGTTACCAACAAAGATAATGCCATGCTCAGTAGATACAAGACCCGATTTCACGAACACAAAATACTGATTATCAACACAATGTGTGCCGACTATTAATAATCGAATATCGTCTACTTGAGTATATATAGCATAAGTCTCACAAATTTAAGGCTTTACTATCAATTTTGCAAGTAAATCTATAAAAAACTTCAACGAAATGGATAAACTCTACAACATTATATGTGCCAATGCCCTATTGCTATCATCCATATATTTTTCTTTTTGTGCAATAATCTGGCCTTAATGACGTTATGAAATAAATAACTTAAAACATATTTATCTTATGTGACTAAAAAGTAAATTAGCCACCCCCACTTTGTCATGAGATTGAAGAAAACGATGTAGTTTTAGGCCTAAGTGCCTTTTCACCGCTCACGCTCGGCATAGTCTGCAAACAGCCTCTGCTCTCACTTAATCGCGGCGCTGCGAAGCCCGAAAAAGCGGAGTTTACTCGACGTAAATGAGTATTTTGAGGGCGAGCTGTTTTGTTAGCAGAAGAGATTAGATACAACGCTCGGTGAATTTCTTGACGATGGGCTGTACTTTGTGGTACTGTCAATTGACAAGATAATTCATTAGCGGTAGTAGATGATCTCTTATCACAACAAAGAACGACAAAATTCACTTTTTATTCAGCCTCATTTTTGGGGTCTACCTTTTTGAACGTAGTTTAACGTCTCGAGCACCAAGAAGATAGTACGCCAGATAGTCGTTGAGGCGTATAATCCGCGATAGCAGCAGCGTGACAGCCATAACAACTGCCGCAGCAGTGAAGCCCACAACAATCTGTATAAGGATATTAGTTGTTCCTATGACGTATGGGTATAGGAACATTGGGAAGCCTAAAAGCACGAAGTAGTGTAACAGATAGATATCGAGCGTATTACGCCCCACATACTGCATCGAGCGCGCCACAACACCATTTCGCGAGAAGAAGTCGGCAAGGTGGAGGAAGATAGCATATACGCAAAGGATGCCAAGGATACCCGCGCCATTGACGATTATGGTATTTAGCAGATATCCCCAGTGGGTACCATAGCCACCAATCTCATAGCCTATGCAGTTTTGGGTGGCGACAACGCCATATAGGATAGCAAAGAACAGCACAGCCGCCGATATCACCCACAAGGCGCTGCGAGCTATGCGGTTGAAGGTATCACTATAGTAGCTACATAGCACGCCGAATGCAAAGAAGTGCATATACTCGACCGTCTTATCGAGGGTTAGTACCCTGCCCAGCACACCGTGTGCTGCCCCATATATATGGAGCACAAAGTTCAAGATACCCAAAGCCATAAACCACCCTACGAAACTCTGCACAGAGCTACCCTTACTGCGAGCATGAAGATAGCGTGCCACATAGTAGACAACAAGCATGTTGAAGAGTGCGAGAGTAAACCAATAGCCCATCTTATATGGGTGCGTAAAGAAGTTGGTAATAGGAAACGCGTTGCACACCATGGTGTATATCAGGCCAACGCCTATGGCTGGTACTACCATCGTGCGCACCTTTCCCCCTACGCGCGTAACCAGATTAGGCAGTTCCCAAGCCTGCTCACGACGCATTGATATAAAACCACTGACAAAGAAGAATAGCGGCATACGAAAGAGTACGAAGCACTTATTCAGAGGTGTTATGTTGGGAATATATAGATGACTAAAGAGTACCAGCAACATGGTAAAGCCTCGCAGCGCATCGATATATCCTATGCGATTATTTGAGTTAGTCATCTTGGGAGTCATATTTTGTACAAAGGTAATACTTTTTATTAATATGAGCTTCCCGCATAGATTAATAAATTATAAAATGCATAAACGGCTAAACAACTATCTGCTAATAGCCATTTTTAAAAAAATATAGCGTTGCCCGCAGACAACGCTATACTATTTTCGCCACTCTCTCGCTACAAGTAGTAGTAGATATTATCGTAGTTCTCTACATCTACCGCCGTGCGAAGCAGTGTGCCATCACCCTCGTAGTCGAGGTAGATATCCGTGAGGTAGCCATTGACAACGATAGTAGCCTCGATAAAGTATATCGTCGAAGCGCCGTTGCGCTCCACGCGGCTAACATCGTCAACAGGGGTCTGAGTGCCATACGACGACTCGAAAGCAGTGCGTACAGGCTGTGGCAACTCGTCATAACGAATCTTAAACTCGGTCATCACCCATGCGCCATCCTTCGTGTACCACGCCTCGCAATCTCTTGAAACGCCAGGGAGCTCAAACTCACATACTACATGTCCTCGACGGCGCTCCCACTCAACATCTACGGCGTTGGGGTACTGCGTCTTAAACTCCGAACGTGTGGCCTGTGGTGCGTTATAGTCATCGTCGCAACCTACGGCGAATAGTGCAACCACAGCCATCAATGCAAACATAATCTTCTTCATAACCCAATCTTAATCTATAAGTTAATCATCAACCTCAGTAAGGCGGAAGGCGCTGTCGAACTCCAACTCAAGGCCTCGCGATAGCTTAACATCCCAGCCATTGCGCTCGCGCTTTAGCTCCACGATATCATCACCCTTGTAGTTCTTATCTACATATGACTTAATCTGCTTGGGGACAATATCCGAAGGTACTGCCGAGCGATGGGCATCAACATCGCGCCACTCGCCATCTGCGTTAAACTCAATCTTTGTGCCATTGCCGAGCACAACATCATATTCGGTTGATGTCACATCACGATCCATTGTTATGTGCGTAACATCAACACCTGCGTAGTACTTCTCTACAAACTTCTGAGCCTTAGCGGGTAGCTCCGAATAGCCAATAGGCTGATCATCACGAAGGTGATAGATGGTAGCAGCCACAGCCACACCAATCGTCGCAATACCCAAAGCGGCAAACATCATCATCTTTTTCATAACTCTCATTATTTTTAAATATATTCTTTCTTACTCAGCAGCGTATATGTCAAATGATTACAAAAATCGTACATATCGCCAATTTCTCTATTCACTCTTTGCACACTGCTCTGCGACAAATATATATAAAAAAAGGGAACGAAGATGTTTCTTCGTTCCAAATATTTAGTTTTTCGCTATTTTATTTACTTATAATCGCATAAATTCAAACTATATGCGTCAATCATTGACAATGTATATTACTCACCGTCAATGTCTTGCTCCTCCGCAGTTGCCACTTCGGCAGCATCCGTATTAGCGACATTCTCAATCTTAGCATGAGGCTTCGGAGCGCTCTTTTTCTCGGTCATCGAGCTAAACTTCTCCCTATTCATAATTGCCAGCACAACAACCAAAACTATTGCAATAGCTACAACTGCATCAAAAAATCTACGTATCATCGACATAAATATATATTCAAACGTTCACTACTTCTTGAGCTCCTTGACAGCGCGCTTCACGGCGTCATCAATCGGGTAGATATTATAGTAGAAGCCCGACTCGTCGCTCATAGCATTACGGCCGATATAGGCACGCAGCTGAGCATGGATAATATCATACGACTCTGCAAGTTCCTCCGTATTCGTCTCAATACCTGCATCTTCTGCATAGTCGACAAACTCCTCGACGAGGTTGACCCTATTATAGAGAGCGTCGAGGTCATCGAGGCTCTTCACAGCATCAAGCTCAGCGCGGTGGCGGTCCGCAAAGTCGAGAGTATAGCGGAAGAGTGTATTTGTGTTCCACACCTTATTATAATATGGGGTGATGCCAACGGTATCGAGCGGAATAAATATATCGGGCATGATACCACCGCCGCCATATACCGTACGACCACCAGGCGTGGTAAACTTCATCGAGTCGTCGAAGTGGATAGAGTCTGCCGAGAAGAACTCGTTGTGAATATACCTATCGACAATCTCCATCTCGTAAGCCATGCCCTCGCCCTTTTTGTAAGGTTTCTGTATGCAGCGACCCGTAGGCGTATAATAACGGGCAACAGTTAGGCGCATTGCCGAGCCATCGCCAAAGGGTATCTGTGCCTGCACCAGACCTTTGCCGAAGGTACGACGGCCGATGACCAAGCCTCGGTCGTTATCCTGGATAGCACCTGCAAGGATTTCGCTCGACGAAGCACTGAGCTCGTCAACAATAATCACCAGCGGGAGCTCAGTAGCACTACCATTGCCACGGCTGAATGTTCGCTGCTGCAAGCCATACTTATCTTCGGTATAGACAATAAGTTTATTTGTGGGCAGGAACTCGTTGGCGATAAGAATTGCCTGGTCGAGGTAGCCTCCCGAGTTAGAACGCAAGTCGAGAATTAGCGACTTCATGCCCTGGCCACGGAGCTTGCTTATAGCGCTACATATCTCATCGTGCGACGTGCGCGAGAACTGCGACAGACGTATGAAGCCTATCTTAGCTCTCTTGTCGATGATGAAGGCTGTTTCGATGCTATGCACCTCGATAGCATCGCGCACAACATTGACATCAACAAGCTTGTCGACACCGCGGCGCTTTATCGAGAGCTTGACGTGCGAGCCACGTGGGCCACGCATAAGACGCACCATGGAGTCTTGAGGAATACCCTGACCCGCTACATCGCGGTCGTCGATACGCACTACCCTATCGCCAGCACGCACACCCGCCTTATCGGAGGGACCTTGTGGGATAACGTTGAGTACGCTGATGGTATCTGTGGCGGCGTTAAAGACGATGCCGATACCATCGAACTCGCCCTCCAACGACTCGTTTACAGCGTCGAAGTCACGCGCTGGGATATACTCCGAGTGGGGGTCGAGAGCCGAAAGCATGCCCGATATAGCCTTATCGTAGAGCATATTAGGGTCTACATCCTCGATATAGTCACGCCTAATGGCAGACACGGTTTGGAGCACCTTGTCGCCACCAACATAGAAACTTTCAATCTTATCCAAATAGGCCTTATACTCATTATCGATATCGAGCTTATCGGGATCGGCACCATTGGCGAGTTGCGACATCATATTACGAGTGCGCACAATCTCGTATTTGCGACCTATGAGTATGCCAATCCAAATGGTGGTAGCCATGGTAGCTACCACCAATAGGGTTGCAATAATCTTTTGTCTTCTCTCTCCCGACATATCTACACTTCGATAATTCAGCTAATTAGGCCAACATCTCAAAAACCGTACTACTTATTCTTGAAGGTGTAGGTAAGACCAACAGAGAGCATCGACTGCACCTGAAGTTTGTTAATCTCGGCCTTGTTATAGTATAGCTGCACGTAGATCTGTGTTGAGATATACTTCGTAGCCTTGATGTCGATGGTATTCTCCCAACGCAGGGTAGGCACAACATGCTCATACTTTGGCTTCTCCTCGGTGGCTACGAACTTACGCATCGATGCTATGTCGGTAATCCAACCATAGAACGAGTATGCCGTTGTGCGGTAGCGCAACCAGCCATTCTTGCCCCATGTCTTATCGAAGTCGAGCTGTACCGAGAGACCACCCTCATACTTAGATTTTAGGCCTGGAGCAACACCATAGTCGTTAGATGTCGAGAGGTCGTTACGATATGTTGCGCTCATCGCAATAGGCGCGAGGTTAACCTTGAGAGGGAACTTCTCAGATGGCAACACATAGGTAAAACCGACCGATGCATCCAAGTAACCTGGGGTCATGAAGTTAGAGACGCGAGGGTTACCGAGCTGCTGGTCGCCACGAGCGCTATAACCTGGGGCAAACTGCGTACGGAACTTGATGTTAGCACCATAAGTCCAGTTCTTGACCATATCCCACTGAGGAGCAGTCGAGATCGCTATCTCGTCGACATTCTTAAACCATACGCCACGCTTCTTGCCATTAAGGTCAATCTTCATGTTGTTGTAGCCGAACTTTGCCGAAGCTGTATTCGTAAGGGTGAACTTACCCTTCTTGAATGTATGCAAGAAGTTGACGTTGGCGAGGATGGTGATGGTGTTATCACCTGCTGCCTGCCATGACTTGCTAAAGGCGGTCAACGAGCCATGTAGGTTGGCCGTGAAGTCCACGGTATTACGCTCACGACGTATGGCCATACGCTCGGCCTTCTTCTCAGCCTCAGCGAGGTACTCGGCATCTACCTCCGTTGCCTTCACATCGCTTGTAAAGGTCACATTCTCGGTGGTTGATGACACCTCATCAATAGTTACCTGTGCCGATAGCTCCGCTGCACAGAACATCATGGCAAGCGCCAAAAGGGTAGAAAATTTCTTCATATAGTAGTGAATTAGTTATATTCCACCACAAAGATATTAAAAAATTGCGAAAAATCACTATCTTTGTGCATTAACATAACAGATATTGAGATGAAATATTTTGGAGCACATGTCAGTGCATCGGGCGGCGTGGAGAACGCTGTGAGCAATGCACAATCAATAGGCGCTAACGCCTTTGCCCTATTCACCAAGAACCAGAGACAGTGGATAGCGCCACCACTTACTAACAGTCAGATAGATACATTTATCAGCGCATGTCGCAACGGAGGCTTCGCGGCATCACAGATACTCCCCCACGACAGCTACCTCATCAACCTTGGTCACCCCGACCAGGAGGGCCTCGACAAGTCGCGCGACGCCTTCTTCGAGGAGATGCTACGTTGCCAGCAGTTGGGCCTCGACCGCCTCAACTTCCACCCTGGCAGCCACCTGAAGCGCATCAGCGAGGAGGGCTCGTTGGACCGCATCGCCGAGTCGATAAACATGGCACTCGACCGCACACAGGGTGTCACCGCCGTATTGGAGAATACCGCTGGTCAGGGTTCAAACCTCGGCTATCGCTTCGAGCACCTTGCATATATCATTGAGCGTGTGGATGATAAGAGCCGCGTGGGCGTATGCATCGACACTTGCCACTCCTTTGCCGCAGGCTACGACCTACGCACCAAGGAGGCGTGCGACGCCACATTTGCCGAGTTCGACCGCATCATAGGCTTCAACTATCTTCGTGGCATGCACCTCAACGACGCCATGCGCCCACTGGGCAGTCGCATCGACCGACACTCACCACTCGGCGAGGGCGAGATTGGCTGGGAGTGCTTCCGCTATATCGCCTCGGATGCCCGCTTCGATAACATACCTCTTATCCTCGAAACTCCCGACGAGAGCCGCTGGGCAGAGGAGATTGCCACGCTTAACAAAATCGCGAACCAGTAAACAGACAATACATCAATGAAGAGAGTTATCACACTTCTAATAGCAGTCATTAGCTTCAGCGCCCTCAGCGCACAGGTAAATATCGAGCGCCCCTACGCTGTGGGTGCCGACATATCTTGGTTGCAGTCTCAGGAGGACAGTGGCATACGCTTCAGCGATAACGGCACGGAGGGTGATGCTATCGAGATACTTCGCGACAACGGCTTTAACTACATACGTCTACGCATCTTCGTAAATCCTAAGTCGGAGCTTGGCTACTCGCAGCGCGATGGCTACTGCGACTTGGAGCACACCCTCGAGATGGCACGCCGCATCAAGGATGCCGGCATGTACTTCCTCTTGGACTTCCACTACTCGGATAACTGGGCAGACCCAGCAAAGCAGATTATGCCACAGGCCTGGCAGACATACTCGTACGAGGAGGTGAAGGAGGCTGTGTACAACCATACACGCGAGGTGTTGGAGGCTCTTAATGCACAGGGCACAACGCCCGACATGGTACAGGTGGGCAACGAGGTGAGCAACGGCATGCTATGGCCATATGGAGCTGTACGCCACTCGTTTAGTGGTCTTTGCGACCTTCTGAAGGAGGGTGTTCGCGCCGTACGCGAGTATGCTCCCGATGCAGAGGTCATGATACACGTGGCATTAGGCGGTCAGGCCGAGGAGTCGGAGCGCTTCTTCAACGCCATGGCAGAGTATGAGGTCGAGTACGACATCATTGGTCAGTCATACTACCCCGAGTGGCACGGCACACTCGCAGAGCTTGAGGCAAACCTCAACAAGCTCGTCGTGCAGTACAACAAGCCTATCATCGTTGTAGAGTACCGCGACCACTACCTCGACATCGAGCGCATCGTAAGCTCAATACCTAACAATATGGGCCGTGGCACATTTATCTGGGAGGCTACATCGCCACAGTGGGGCAAGCTCTTCGACGAGTCGGGCGCTGCGACTAAGGCCCTCGATGACTACAACATGTAGAGCGACCTATGGACATCATTCAGATAGCAATTATCGGCCTTGGCTTGGCGATGGATGCATGCGCCGTATCTATCGGCAAGGGGCTGACACTAAGAAGGGTGCATCTTCGTCATATACTTAGTGTGGGGCTATGGTTTGGCGGCTTTCAGGCCCTGATGCCAATAATAGGCTATCTGCTTGGTCGTAGCTTCACTGAGTATGTCGAGAGCATCGACCACTGGATAGCCTTTGGGCTCTTGCTACTCATCGGCATAAACATGATTCGCGAGGCTTTTGGCGAGGAGGAGAGCCACAACTCAGACTTTGGCTTTCGCACGATGCTTCTTATGGCCATCGCCACAAGCATCGACGCCCTCGCTGTGGGCATATCTATCGCCTTTATGCACGTTGATATCTGGATGGCAGCAGCCGTAATAGGTATCATCACGATGGCGATATCATCGATAGGCATACTCCTGGGTGCGAAGATAGGTGCGAAGATAGGCTCTAAGGCGGGTGTGCTTGGAGGTATTATTCTTATCGCCATAGGCGTAAATATCCTTATCGAGCATCTCGCGGCATAACCATCTAAATATGAACACGTTTATCGTAGCCTTCACAGGCCATCGCAGCTACCAGCATGAGGTAGCGGTCGAACTTGATAATAGCATCGTAGAGCTCTACAATGAGGGAGCACGCACCTTTCGTGTGGGCATGGCCGAGGGCTTCGACCTCGCCGCTGCGGAGGCAATAATACGACTACGCAGCACGCATGACGATATTCGCCTTGAGGCGTATATTCCCTACCCCACCTTTGCCAATAACTTCTCGGCGACCAATGCTATCAGGTATGGGGCGATTATCGCGCAATGCGACAGCGTAACGTACGCTATGAGTGGCTACCATAGCTCCGTGTTTATGCTCCGCAACGATATGTTGGTTGATGGAGCAAGTGTTGTTGTTGCATGGTGGAACGGCTCGCGCAGTGGCACGGGCTACACCGTAGGGCGTGCTCGCAGCAACAAATCTCGCATAGTAAACCTATACCCACAAGCCCAGTTAGAGATAACTTTTTAGCTATTGCTAAAGGGTATTTTTTTATGCACTCAATTTTTTTTGTTGTAAGGTTTTGATTTTTGCGCTCCATTGCTTACCTTTGCGAATTATAACCAATATATAAAGATACAAAACCAAAAACCAACTATTAAACTTACTATGAAAAAACTATTCTATTTGTTGCTTGCATTGCCATTGGTATTTGCAGCATGTGAGGACCCTGAAGAGGGTGTTGACCAGAAGAAGGAGTACACCCCAGAGCTTACACTTACTTCTGAGGCTGAGATGAATTTCGAGGCAGCTGGTGGCGAGGGTGTTATCACCTACACTGCTAAGATGGTTGAGGTAACTCGCGTGGCTACAGAGCCTGAGGTTGAGGCTACATGCGAGGCTGACTGGGTAACCGACCTTGCTGTGGCCGAGAACATCACCTTCACTGTTGCTGCTAACGAGGCAGAGGCACGTGACACTAAGGTTGTCGTAACCTACGGTGATAAGTCATTCGAGGTAGCTGTTAAGCAGGCTGCTAAGGGCGAGGAGCCAAAGCCTAACACCCCTGTATTCGAGGCTGTAACCGCAGTTGTTGAGTACGATTGGAATACCGTTATGGGTGAGGTAGAGTACAAGCTTGAGAACCCTATCGAGGGTGTTGAGGTTAAGGCTAAGAGCAATGTTATGTGGATTAGCCAGCTTCAGGCAAAGGATGGCAAGATTATCTTCGCTTTGGCTGAGAACAAGGGCGACGCTCGTGAGGGTAAGATTACCGCTGAGTACGGTATGTTGCCAGCTATCGAGTTCACCGTTAAGCAGGGGGCTTATGTTGCTCCAGCTCCAGTGGTAACAATCATCGAGGAGAGTGTGAATTTGACATACGACGCTACTGAGGGTTCGTTCACCTACACTGTAGAGAATCCTGTTGAGGGTGTTGTTGCTGAGGCTACTACCGATGCAGCGTGGATTTCAAACCTTACTGCAGCAGATGGCACTGTATCGTTCACTACCAGCGTTAACGAGGGCTTTGTACGTACAGCTACTATCACCGTTACCTATGGTGAGGCTTCAGATAGCATCGAGGTTAAGCAGGGTGCTGAAGGTCAGGATCCAAACCTCAACTACTATGAGTACAACATGATGTCGTTCGAGGCTAAGGCTCGTACTGCAAATGTTTGGGATATCATTATGAGCGAGAAACACCCAGACCTTGGCCAGGTATTCTCTCGTATCACAGTACAGCTTTCTGAGGATAACACAGGTCTTATCCCTACTGGCGAGTATAGCACTGAGGATGGCTCTATCCTTGTGAACACCTCTACAAACAACAGCTACAGCACATGGCGCTATAACTCTGCAGGTGCAGGTGCTGACATCACCATCTGCGAGCTCTATGTAGAGAACGACCTTGAGGCACACACCTCATATATCGAGGGTAGGTTCCAGATTGGCGACGATGTATATGGCTTCGTATTCGAGGGTGCTGTTCCCGGCTTTATGTACGAGGAGCTTGGCGATGAGGGTGTAACCAACTGGACATCATTCTCAAGCCGCTATGCATTCGATGACTGCTACATAATTAGCGGTGCTGCAGAGGGCTTTAGCCTTGAGTTCTATATCCACGAGATGGGCGTAAACAAGAACAACCACGGCACAGCTCCTGCGGTTGGCACTTATCCTGTGCTCAACTGGATGTACAGCACCTCTGAGAACTACTGCGAGGGTACAAATGGTGGTTCAAAGGTTAATGGTATCTACCTCAAGAGCGAGGGTCAGGTTGTAATCGAGGAGGTTGCAGAGGGTTACAAGGTTACTTTCGATGTTGTTGACTCTAATGGCACAGCATGGAAGGGTTCATACACTGGCGCTTTGTAATTATTGATTTCTACGCAATAAGAACCTAACAAAATGGGGGAGGCTATAAAGAAATTTAGCCTCCCCCATTATTATACAGTGTGCTTGTCTACTTCTCGTTAAGAGCAAAACGCACACGAACACTATGCGTTAGCTTCTGCGTGCTAAACTCAATAGGCTCTGGCTCCATTACAGCCTCATCATAGGCCTCTATTACCGCATATTCAACATTTGTTGCTCGTGCTTTACTTTCCCCTCGTCTTGCGTAGCCCTCTGTACCAATATAAAAGTCTACATCGCCTGAGTCTGTCGAGTAGTCGCAGATATATATACAGCTACCGATACTCTGGTCAACAGCCCCAGCAATCTCCATGGCGCTCTTCTGAGCACTCTTCATAGCCTCACGACGCAACGCCGAGCGTATCTCCTCGGTCTTGGTACATGTTGCCTTCTTGATAGCATAGCGGTATGGATTAAGCTCGCCAAGGAGTGTCATCACCGCATTAAGCTGCTCGGCGCCTTCAACGACAACCTCATACTTGCGTGTCGCTAATGCCGACTTACGATTGGCATATGTTGCATAGTTGTCGACAAGCATAAAATTGCTCTTTATATCGACACCCGCCTCCTTGAGAGCCTCTCGGATATCCTGCTCCTGCTCCTGAAGCGAGGTCTTGCCACGATTGTCGCGCTCGACGATAACAACCGAAAGGGTGAACTTGTCGGGCGTAATCTTACGCTCGGCGTAGCCATTAACCTCAATGTAGTTTTGCGCCGATGCCCCAACGCTAATACATAGCGCTACGAGGGCTAAAAGTAAATGTCTCATAATGATATATGTTTTGGTTATCTCTTGTTTACATCTCAACGCATCATACCAATGATATATTGTGTAATGTGTCGTCTACCACTCCACATCGCTATCATCGTATGATGGGCCAGCAATACCCCGCATCACTGGTCTATATGAGCATGTCTGCGGTTCATTGCCCTCTAAACGAAGATTAGGTTATACGTTAACCATCGGAAACCAAGAGATGTGGTGTATCACAAAAAGAACTACCGCAGGATAGTACACTACGTACAGCCTGCGGTAGTTAGATTTTGGAATATGCCGCAATCGCGACCTATCACTACAAATTACAATGCGTTAACGTGCAATGTCAACGAGCTCTTAAGATTAGCAGCCTTGTTCTTGTGGATAATGTTTGTCTTAGCAAGCTTATCCAACATTGAGCTTACCTTTGGCAAAAGAGCCTCAGCAGCGCTGCGCTCAGTTGTGTTACGCAAAGCCTTGACTGCGTTACGTGTAGTCTTGTGGTAAAGACGGTTGTGTGCACGCTTAGTTACGGTCTGGCGAATTCTCTTCTTTGATGACTTGTGGTTTGCCATAGTTTTAAATCTTTTATTTTACTTTTTAGTTAATGCAAAAAAAATTGTTCCACCCTATTGAGGTCTGTGGATAACCTGTCACGACCGTAGTCGCCTTTGGATAGGCAGTGCCCGCTCCTAAAAATTACTGTTAACCGCACGCACCACACTTTCGTGTAACGCGCCAAGTGCAGCCCGTAGGAGAGTCGAACTCCTCTTTCAAGAATGAAAATCTTGCGTCCTAACCGATAGACGAACGGGCCAATCCACTAATGCCCACACTTTAAAGAGCAATTTAGCGGTGCGAAGGTACGCAAAATTTTCTATTTGGCAAAATCTTTATCAAAAAATTGTGATTTACTCCCCTCATAGAGGGGCGTAGCCTCCCTATCGGCGCAGACGAATAGACTGTGTATCAGCATCAAACGACACGTAGTCGCTATCGAACAATCGTTCGATATTTCCCGACGCAATCATCTGTGGCGTAGCGAGATGCACAAGGTGTGGCGTGTCGACAAGGGCTATACTGTCGGCAAGCGACAGTGCTATATCGAGCTCGTGCGTCGAGAATATCACGCACTTACCCTCGTCATGGGCTAAACGGCTAAGTAGTGTGCATAGCTCATAGCGATTAGGGAGGTCGAGAAAGGCTGTTGGCTCGTCGAGGAGTATGACACGTGTATCCTGTGCCAAGGCACGTGCTATCATCACCCTCTGGCACTCGCCATCGGACATCGTCTCCACCCTACGCTCCGCCATATGGGCAACACCGGCAATCTGCATGGCACGCTCAATGGCAACCCTATCGTCGTCACTCAGTCGCCCCATCCAGTTGGTATAGGGGGAGCGGCCTATGGCCACAAGGTCGTACGCAGTAAGCGCCTCGACATCAATACGCTCGGTAGTCACAAAGGCCACAAGGCGCGATAGCTCACCACGCGACAGCTCTGCGAGGGGTCTTCGGTCGATATATATCTCTCCCTGCTGCACGTCGCCTAACGCCGCAAGAGCGCGTAGCAGCGTACTCTTACCTGTTCCATTGCGACCCAAGAGCGCAACCATACTACCACACTCAAAGAGCGTCGTCGCATCCTCGATAAGTGTGCGGCTACCATAGCCGAGAGTTATGTTTCTAAGCTCTATCATTGACGGTTACGATTACGGAAGATTACAACGATGATTATCGGTATGCCTAATAGCGAGGTGATGGTATTCACGGGGAGCATCACGCCACTCCGCGCCACAACATCGCAGAGTATGCAGCACAAGAGCATGGAGACAGCGCCCCAGAGCATCGACGCTGGCATAAGCACGCGGTGGTCGGCAGTGCGGAAGGTCATACGCGCGAGGTGAGGCATGGCAAGGCCTATAAAGCCGATAGGGCCACAGTAGGCTGTCACCGTGGCTGCGAGGAGTGTTGTCGATAGGAAGATGATGCCACGCGAGAAGGTTACATTAAGGCCTACGGTGCGGGCATAGTTCTCACCCAAAAGCAACATATTCAGCGACTTGGTCGCCACAATCGAGAGCACCAAGCCCACGACGACAACAGGGACAAGGATAGCGAGGTCGTCGACAGTCACCGTCGACAGCGAGCCCATGGTCCACACCACAAAGCTCTTCAGCGACTCCTCAGTGCCAATATACTGCAGGATGCCCACAACGGCAGATATCGCCGAGCCGAGCATCATGCCGAGAATGAGGATGACATTAATGTTGCGTATCTTGCGCGACACGACCATCATGAGTAGCAGTATCGCCGCCGCGCCTATCCACGCCATCGCCGTGATACCGAGGTCGGCAAACAATGTGCCCGACATAGCCCCCATCATCGGCAACGCCATGGTGAAGAGCGCCACACCGAGGCTTGCGCCTGCATTGATACCTAAGACATAGGGGCCAGCCAGAGGGTTGCGGAAGAGGGTCTGCATCTGCAAGCCACTCGCCGCAAGAGCCATACCAGCGACGATGGCAACTATCACCTTTGGCAGGCGTAGCTTATTGACTATTAGCGAATACTCTGCCGAGGTATCACCACCCACAAGCGCCGACCAGACGTCACCCAACGGGATTGCGCTACTGCCGACAAGCAGGTCGCCAACGGACAGTGCCACAAGAGCTACGACAAGAGCTATGAGGAGCATAGCATGACGCATCGCACCACGACCAAAGAGGGAGCGAATGGCATATACCACCCATAGTGCTAACATGGCAACAAGGATTACGCCCCATAGCGAGCTACTCGCGTCATGCTTGGCGTTATCGCCCCTATGTTCATCAACATCTATCGGAACAATAGTGCTACCATCAGCCGTCATGACACCCTCGCTATCAAGGCGATGGTAGTAGTACAGTCCATCTGCCGAGCCACGCATGATGGCCACAAGGTCGGCAAGGACAACATCAGGGCGTACTATGGCCGACTCCCAGAAGTCGCTACCACCAGCACTCGTCGACCGCCTATTATTATTGTATACCGCGCCTCGCTGCACGACATCTGCCGTGGTGAAGTGTGGCGCAGCACTGCGCACCTCCTCCATTGTTCGACACTGCCCCACGTTGAGCCATATGTCAGCACGCGATACTAAGTGTAGCGCCTCCTCGAGGCTGATACCCTTGGAGCCACCCGTAGGATTCTTACCTTTGTATATATAGTCGCCACCAGCATCCTCAACGAGACGCACCATGTAGCTATCATCCGAGGGCATGTACCACACATCTTGGTATGGGAGGTTGAACATCACCTGTGGGCGCTTCTCGGCAACAACAACACCATCGCGTATGTTGTTGTATCGCTGCTCGATACCCTCAAACAGGCGTATGCCTCGCTCGCGGCAACCCATAATCTCTGCGACACACACCAACCACTCAGCCTTGCCTAATGGCGACTCCTCGACATAGTCGCCGAGGTAGAGATAGGGGATGCCTAACTCGCGGAGCTTCGCCGTCACGGCGCTATTCTCCGCCGATACGCCATACATCAACACAATGTCGGGGTTGAGCGCCGATAGCACCTCGTAGTCGAGGTTGGCATCGTAGCCCACATCTTTTACCGCGTCGTTGCTCGCCACGCGCTCGTTCATCACGTAGCGCTTGCCCGACACGCCCACAACGGCATCGGACTCACCGAGGATGTCGAGCATGGCTATATGGCTTGTCGACATGCATACCACACGCTCGGCAGCTCCTACTATGTGCTGACCATCGAAGCCCTGCGCCGCCTTGCTGTCGGGAAATATCACCAAATACTGCTCATCGGCAGCCGAGAGTTCACCCTGCCAGGGTCGTGTTACACGCACTGTTTTTACGCCATTTTGGTCGACAAAAATATCGAAGCCAGAGGCGTATTTTGGGGTGTATAAGGTACTGGAATTAAGCATGATATCCTCCACCGTACTGGTTTCAGACGGCATACAACTCACACATAGTGAGAGCATTATCATACAGCATATAGCACCTAATAGTTGTTTCATGTTACAAAGTTACATTTTTTTTGGTTTTTAGTTGCACACTTCGGAAATTTATTATTATCTTTGCACCGCAAAACCAGTTCGGGATGTAGCTCAGCCCGGTTAGAGTACACGTCTGGGGGGCGTGTTGTCGCAAGTTCGAATCTTGTCATCCCGACTAACCGCAAAAGGCGTTGATAATCAGCAGTTAATGCGGTTTCAACGCCTTTGCTTTTAGCCCCAAATCAGCCGTTTCGGCAATAAAAAAAACCAAAAAACTGCACAATTTCGCACATTGCGGGCGTGTTCCGCTCAAAAATCCGTGCAAAAATCCGTGCAAGTGGTTTTAGCTATTACCGCCATGGCAACAATCAACTTCTACCTCGACACCCGAGCAACAGGCTACGACAAGCCTGCGCCGCTCAAGATATCCATTCGACATCGCAACAGGGCGACATTTATCCCAACTGGTATCTCGCTGCTTCCCGAGCAATGGGATGACATCACACGCAAGGTGGTAAACCATCCTCGCAAGGTAGCGTTCAACAACATACTCGCTCATCGCATCCTCGATGTTGAGAGTGAGGTGCTGCGACTATCCGAGCAAGGCATACTCTCGTTTATGAAGATGGCCGAGCTGCGTGCTGCCATTATGCAGATGCTCGACCCGCAACCCGAGATTGACACTACCAAGCTATTCATTACTCGCTTCCGTCGCTTCATCGAGCGCAAGGATAACGCGCGTACGCGCGAGATATATGAGGCGACCTTGTCGCGCATCTACGCCTACGACAAACACTGCGAGGAGCTGACATTCGCCGACGTCGACAAACTATGGCTAACATCGTTTGAGAAGTTCCTCGCTCGCACATCGCCATCTGTCAATGCCCGGTCTATACATCTGCGCAACATACGTGCGGTGTTCAACGACGCAATCGACGACGAGGTTACACACCACTACCCATTTCGCAAGTTCAAGATTAAGCGAGCGCCAACGGCCAAGCGCTCACTATCCGTGGAGGCTCTGCGCGAGTTCTTTGATTACCCAGTCGAAGAATATCAGCGCAAGTACCTCGATATGTTCAAGCTGTCCTTCTACCTTATCGGCATCAACATTGGCGACATGTGCAAACTCAAGCGCATCAATGGCGGGCGCATAGACTACGAGCGTTCCAAGACCCACCGCCTCTATTCTGTCAAGGTTGAGCCCGAGGCAATGGCCATCATCGAGCAATATAGGGGCAAGGCGTGGTTGCTCGACCCTCTTGATAGGTACGACGATTACAAGCAATATGCGCGTCGTCTTAACGGCGCGCTTCAAGCTATCGGCGAGGTTGAGATAGGTAAGCAAGGAGCGAAGAGTATCAGGCCATTATACGATAACATAACCACCTACTGGGCACGCCATTCGTGGGCTACAATTGCCGCATCGCTCGACATCCCAAAAGAGACGATCGCCGCAGCTCTTGGCCACGGTGGTAATACCGTTACCGACATATATATTGACTTCGACCAACGCAAGGTTGACGAGGCTAACAGGCGTGTAATTGATTGGGTGCTCTACGGCAAGAAATAAAGATGCCTCGTGCGAATAGCAAGCACGAGGCACAACAACGGTACAGCTGTAAAGCCATCACCGCAACAACGCGACAAAGGTACGACAATTTTCCCGAATTGCCAAACTAATTGCGCATATATTCGCATACGACAGCATCGACGACGTGTGTCGGCGTCTGGTCATCAAGGATAGCAAGTATGTTATTCATGTCGTTCATCGCTGTTGTTGTTTTTGTGACACCCGCAATCGCACAACTGGTGCTTGACCGCTGGATATATCTCACCGCACAGGTCGCCCACAAGGTAGGCATAATCTTCGCTCTTGACGTCTATATGCAAGCATGTGGCTATGTGCATACACAGGTGCACAGCGACCTCGTGTACGAGCGAGTTGAAGAACTCGGCAGGGGAGGTGGTGAGAGCAACAACGAATACCGACTTAAGGCGATTAAAATATGACCATATGCGGCCTAAGCACACGTCATATTGGCTATCATATCGAGTTCTCATTACAGTTTATATTACTTGATACTTGCTTAATACCGACTTGATGCAAGCGCCTGATACGCCCTCGGCCTCGCCGATAAGTGCCGCTATTCTGTTGATGCTCATATCAGGGTATGACGCACGAAGTCCTACATACTTGTCGCAAATACGCTTGTTGCGCTGGTCACGCTCTCGCTCTTTAGGAGTGCGGAAGTCAATGCTTGTTGTGTTTCTCATATTCATTTCCTAATCCGTTAATCAATATTAATCTAACTGTTGAATCGCATACATCATAATGCTCGCACAGAATGTTGATAATACGATTGTTTGATGACCTTGGGTACTTATTTCTCAACATCGTGTAAGCATTACATATACGCTTATTGCGTTTTAAGCGCTTAATCTGCTTTGGTGTCAATTCGCCCATACATCAATAGCTTATCGGGTTTCGCTTGTTAGACCATAGTTCGCTACGTGGCTCATAATCCGTTCATATTCATTCTCTGGCAGATAGGCTCTCACGAAGTTAGTCTTGACGATAAACCAATAGCCCTCGCCCTTCAGCGCATACTGCTTCAGGATGTCGAGTAGCTGGTCGTAAGCCTCGCCCGTGAAATCGCTCTTCCAAAATGTGAATTGCATTTTCATAAACTATTTGCTTTAATTAATTTTAATTACTATATTTGTTACGATTTTTGCAACAAAAGTGTTTAATTCTTTTGCAAAGATATGAATTTATTTCATAACTACAAAAGAAAATAAGAACTTTTTTCATATTAAAATTAAATTTTATTTTATTATGGCTGTAAATCAAGAACTTAAGTCAATAATCAAGACTATTAAATTCAAAGAGGGTATTAATCAGGATGTAATCGCTGCCAATTTAGGCGTAAAACCAACATATCTTTCAGATGCCATAAATGGGCGAGTAGCTTTTTCTGATGCTCTCCGAGAGCGTATATATGAACAATATTCATATATTAAAAGCGAGGGCGAAATGCTGGTAGATGCGGCTGAAGTTGTCGCAGCCGAAGATATAAAGAGTGATGTTTTACCTGTTAAGTGCGACAAGCCTCACTTAGGTAATTGTCGTGCCACAATGCCATTCGTGAGTAACGATTTGGCTCAATCCCGAGATATAGATATACGAAGATTAGTTCTTTTTGAGCCTGACAAGTTGGAACAGTTCACGCTGGCTAAGGTATTCCGAGGCGTTGACTACATTCAGCGAGTTATTACCGAGGCGATGGAGCCGTACTACTTCCCAGGTGATTATCTTCTTGTGTCATTCCTCCCGTTAAATGGTGATATTATCTCCGGCGCTACATACTTGCTCGACACAAAGGTGTACGGCACGATGCTCCGCAAGGTTATCGTGCGTGAGGAAGGCTACCTGCTCAAGCCTCATAATGCCGAGTTCGATGAGGTATTGCTCAAGCGTGAAGATGTATATAGTATAAGTATCGTAGTGTCTATGTTCCGCACCAACACCAACCTCACGTTAGCTTCCAACCTTGCGACGCTCGTCAAAAATCGTGATGAGCAGATAAAGCGTATGGTGGATACTCAACAGAGGTTGCTCGACGAGCTGTGCCGCCAGAACGAACGCCTCGACAAAGAGCGTGAGCGCACCGAGCGTGAGCGTGAACGTACAGATAAGTTGATTGATAAGATTTTAACCAATAAAAACTAACAACTATGGACACTTTAACTATTATTATTACTCTGGTCAGCGTTGTGGCTGCCGTATTGCAAATTATTCTATTCTTTAAGATATGGGGGATGTGTAACGATGTGCGTGCCTTGCGCAACCAACATTGCTCTGACCAACCGACACATGAGAACAACGGCATCAAAAGTGTAAACTATGGCTGTTTACTGGAGTTGTTGTTGGTTGGGCTTTTATTAATAGTTTTCTTGGTTAGTATATACAAATAATATGAACACACGCTTATCACAATTTATTGACTACGCTACGGGTGGCAATCGTGCGGAGTTTGCGCGCATCGTCGGCTGGTCGCCGCAGTACCTTAACACTATGCTCAAGGGTGAGCGCATTGGTCTTAATCCGATAGTCACGTTACTCGACAAGTTCCCTGAGCTTAACGCTCGATGGATACTTCTCGGCGAGGGTGCTATGCTCGCACCCAGTGTCGATGCTATGAAGCAACACCTATTCCGCCTCCTCGAGATAGAGCGCTACCTACCTGTGATGACAGCCGAGGAGCAACAACGTGTTGTCGCCGGCGACCTCAATTTTGACGAGGCGACATTTGTCAAGTGGAATAGCTTGCTCGCGGCTCAAATTGCCGAGCGCGAGGCTCGTTTTGCGGCGGCCTACGCGCGTCAAAAATCGCTCAAAAAAGAGTAAATCCGTGCAATATCCGTGCAACCAACGACAACTATATTTGTAAAACTCTAAATATCAAAGCATTGCAATAATGCCGAATACGTCTGGGGGGCGTGTTGTCGCAAGTTCGAATCTTGTCATCCCGACAAAGCTGAGCAAGCGAAGGACCTCAATCGTCGATTGAGGTCTTTTTGTGTTATATAGCCTGATGCTTGCATCGATGGCTATATAGCATAAAAAGAAACATAATATTGTTGGCTCAACCCGTAACCTGTGAGTAGTGCCACGCAAGGCGGGTTGTGATGTGCGTAGGGGTGACGCGTAGCGTCGATGATGGAGAGTGTGGCAGCTGGGGGCTTGCCCACATGATGCTACACACTCTATTGGCGGTTGTCGCACGACAACTCCCACGCACACACAAACAAAAAAGTCGCGATGCATAACACCGCGACCCAGAGCCTTGAGCGGGACTCGAACCGCAGCAATGCCTGCATTGCAAGGTAGAGCCAACACCTATCGGCGCAGACACATAGTGTCGAGCAATAAACATAATATTGTTGGCTCAACCCGCAACCTGTGAGTAGTGCCACTCAAGGCGAGTTGTGATGTGCGTGGGAGGGTGACGCGTAGCGTCGATGATGGAGAGTGTGGCAGCTGGGGGCTTGCACACAAGCAGCCACACTCTCTATCAACTATTGTCGCACGACAACTCCCACGCACACACAAACAAAAAACGCTGTCCGCAAAAAACAGACAGCGCTGAGCCTTGAGCGGGACTCGAACCCGCGACCCCTTCATTACGAATGAAGTGCTCTACCGACTGAGCTATTAAGGCACCTAATGGCCAAACTTTGCGTTTGACGCTGCAAATATCGCAAAAATTTATTAAATTCGCACCATAAAAGAAAAATATTTCGCTATGACCACATTCTTTATATGTCTTGCGGCGTTGGTTGCGGCCTATTTCCTTTACGGCAAGTTCTTGTGTCGTGTCGTTAACCTCGACGATAACAACGCCATGCCCTCGAAGACGCACTACGATGGTGTCGACTATATCCCACTACCCCGCTGGCGCATCTTCCTCATACAGCTTCTAAATATCGCCGGCACGGGCCCTATCTTCGGCGCTATCCTCGGCGCGTGCTACGGCCCTGTTGCCTTTCTGTGGATTACGTTGGGCGGTATCTTTATGGGTGCCATGCACGACTTTATGGCTGGTGTTATCTCGATGCGTAATGGCGGCAAGAGCCTCCCTGAGACTATTGGTAAGTACTTAGGTGGCAATATGCGCAAGTTCTCGTTGGTGGTGATACCTATCCTTATGGTGTTGGTGGGTGCTGTGTTTATTGTCACCCCCTCGCAGATACTCACCGACAAGACCGACATTCCATATCTTGTGTGGGTGGGCATCATCATCGCCTACTACTTTATCGCGACCATCCTCCCTGTGGATAAGGTCATTGGCAAGATATACCCCATCTTTGGCGCGGCGCTTATCTTTATGGCTGTGGCGCTCTTCGGCGTACTCCTCTTCGGCGACTACGAGATACCCGAACTCACGAGCATCCGTAACGAGCACTTCAACGCCGCCAACCTGCCGATAATACCCACGCTCTTCATTAGCATAGCGTGTGGCGCTATCTCGGGCTTTCACGCCACACAGTCGCCACTTATGGCGCGTTGCATGACCTCCGAGAGTCAGGCACGCCCCATCTTCTTTGGTGCTATGATTTCGGAGTCTATCATTGCCCTTATTTGGGCAGCTATCGCCATGGCATTCTTCGGCGGTGTGGCAGGCCTCAACGGCTTTATGGTGGAGAACGGCTCTAATGCCGGCCTCGCCGTATCGCTTATCAGCGACACCACATTAGGCACTATCGGCAGCATCCTCGCCATCTTGGGCGTTGTCGTAGCCCCCATCACCTCGGGTGACACCGCCTTCCGCTCGGCACGCCTTATCATCGCCGACATGCTACACTACGACCAGAAGCCTATATATAAGCGACTTATCGTGAGTCTTCCGCTCTTCGCCATAGGCATTGGCATCGCCTTTATGGACTTCGACACCATATGGCGCTACTTCGCGTGGTCGAACCAGGCGCTGTCGGTCATCACGCTGTGGATGATTGTGGCGTGGCTCAAGCGCCGTGGTAGCCGCTACACCATCATAGCCCTTATACCCGCTATTATCATGACCTATATATGCTCGTCGTTCATCTTTGTGTCGGCGCAGTTTGTAGGCATGGGCGCATGCACCGCAGCATATATCTATGGTGGTGGTGTGACAGCCATAATTTCCGGATTATTAATGCTAAACATACGTCGTGATGTCAAGAGAGGTGCCGATATTTAACCCTACCAGTGACCAGTGCTTCGAGCTTGTGGGCAAGGGTCCCTATAACTTTGTGCGTGCCACCGAGAGCATAGACAGGCTCGTTGCGGAGGGACGCTATAACGAGGCGTGCGAGGCGCGCTACAATGCCTTTGTCGCGCTTGCCGAGGTTATGCCCGAGGATGAGGCTATGATGCTTAGCTGGGAGCATGCCAACAGCCGTGCGGCGATGAGCATCATCTATGGCTCGGCTATGGACCACTTCCGCATTGGTGACTTGGAGATGACCATGGCGCAGTTGGAGATGCTTTTAGACTGCGACCCTGAGGACCACTTCGAGGCTGTCAATATGTTGGCCATGTGCTACATCGCCACCGAGGAGTGGGATAGCTACGACGACATCGCCATAGACCTCAGCGAGAAGTCTGCCGAGGGCGTCGTCACTCGCCTCTGGGCATCGCAGCGTCGTGGTGCTATGGATGGCAAGCTCCTTGCGCTCCTGAAGTCACGATATAGAGCCTACTATGATGAGCTTGTCAGCGACGACCACCCCGACGATGAGGCATATCGCCGCGATATAGCCTCCGAGAGACCATCGCCTACGGCCGTAGCACGCGAGTGGTGGCTTATTACCGAGCCGCTATGGGCGGAGTACCATGACTTTGTGGAGGCCTTAAAGGCTCGATAATCGGCATATAACCTATATATATAACAATATATATAATAAGTAGCGGGTGCACTCGTTGGAGCACACCCGCTATTCTTATTGCTATTGGCGACTACTTGATGGTAAGCTCGTCAATAAGCCACTTGGCGTTGCCATACTTCTCGATGATGAACAACACGTAGCGGATATCTACCGCGATGGTGCGCTGCAACTCAGGCTCGAAGGCAACATCGCCAGACATAGCCTCCCAGTTGCCATCGAATGCCAAGCCTATAAGCTGACCCTTGTCGTTCATCACAGGCGAGCCAGAGTTACCGCCAGTGATGTCGCAGTTTACGAGGAATGCTACGGGAAGCTCGCCATTCTTGTCGGCATAGCGGCCATAATCCTTCTTAGCGTAAAGCTCCTTGAGTCGCTCGGGCACGGTGAACTCTACGGGGTTCGATGGGTCCTCCTTAGCCATTACACCCTCGATGGTTGTGTAGTGCTTGTAGACGATACCGTCAGCAGGGCTATATGGAAGCACGTTACCATATGTTAGACGGATGGTGAAGTTAGCATCCGATGCCCATGCCTTGTCGGGCTGCATCATCATAAGACCCTTGATATAGAGGCGGTGACCCTCATCGTAGAGAGGTATAGTGCGGTAGATAGCTGGCGACAACTCACGATAGATGTCAACCAAAGATGTTGCAAGCTCGTAGAGTGGGTCTGCCTGGAACGCTGCGTCGAACTCCTCTTCAGAGAGCGCTCTCACCTTATCCAACGATGTGAAAACAGAGTTGTCGTAGAGCCAATCTACATAGGCGTCGCTATTGCCACCAAACTCAGCATCAATCTTCTCGTATATAGATGGAAGGTATTTGTTGTTCTCGCGGTAAATCTGGAACATGCGCTTAGCTACGGCGCGGTCTACATCGGCGTTGAAGTCCTTGTAGAAGCCCTCGATATCCTCTACACCAAACATCATCTGAAGCATCTCCACGGCCTGCATAAATGCCTCGTTGATATACTGCACTGCGGCCCTCTCCTCGCGTCCCTCAAGCTGTGAGCGCTCGATAAGCGATAGAGCATCAATGAAGCCCTCCTCGGGAAGAGTATTGGCATTAGCCCATGCCTGGAACTCTGCCTCCTGCTTAGCCTTCTTATCACGCACATTGAGTTTCTCGATGCCGCGCGACATGCCGATAGAGTTCTTCCAGTAGTTCGACGAGCGAGCATACTTAGCATCGTACTGGATACGGATAGCCTGGTCAGCATCCATAAACTTACGCAAGATCTGCTGACGCTCGCCACGGATGTAGATACGCTGTGGGTTGTCCACCTCGAGCATATAGTCAATCTCGTACGATGTCATGTAGCGCTCTGTTGAGCCTGGGAAGCCCATAATCATACCGAAGTCACCCTCCTCGATGCCGTCGAGCGAGACGTCGAGCCACTTCTCAGCCTTGTAAGGCACATTCTCCTCAGAGTATGCCGCAGGGCGGTTGTCCTTGCCAGCATATACGCGGAATACAGAGAAGTCACCAGTATGGCGTGGCCACATCCAGTTGTCGGTATCGCCACCGAACTTACCGATAGACGATGGAGGGGTACCTACCAAGCGGATGTCGGTATATACCTCATATACAAATGCGAAGTACTGGTTATCACCAAAGAACGAGGGGATTACAACCTCCATGCCTGGGTACTGCTCCTTAAGGCGGTTCTCAACAAGATGCTTGTTGCCATTCGAGAACTGCTCGTACTCGCTCTGCGATGCTGTTGAAGGTATGCTTCCGACAACATCTGCCGTAACGTCGAAGATGTGGCGCACGAAGCGCACCTCAAGACCCTCGGCAGGAAGCTCCTCGCCGTAGTTCATAGCCCAGAAGCCATCCTTAAGGTAGTCGTGCTCTACGGATGAGAGCTTCTGAATGGCGTCATAGCCACAGTGGTGGTTGGTGAAGAGCAGACCGTTGGGCGATACAATCTCGCCTGTACATCCACCACCAAAGATGACGATAGCATCCTTGAGCGACGACTTCTCGGCAGAGTATATATCCTCGGCCTTGAGCTTGCAGCCATGCTGCTTCATATCCTTCTGGTTCATCTTCTTGATGTAGGGCAATAGCCACATGCCCTCGTCGGCAACGGCGGTGAACGCAACGCCGATAAGTGCCAATAACGTAAGTAGTTTTTTCATCATGAATTATAGTTTAAATATATTAATACACACTTCGGCCACAAATATACAAAAAAAAGTTGAAAGAGCAAAGATTGCGGGCGATGTCCGCTATGGATGTCCGCTATGGGTGAGACATTGAGACATTAAGACAATTAAGATGGTCGCGGACAACGGCGATACTCGACATCGTAATGTCCTAATGTCCTATTGTCTCAATGTCTTTCCAAAAAAAGAATAAAAAACCATAACTTGCAAGATGATTTCCACCAGCCAATTTAACTACATCACCACACTTGTTAACCATATACACAGGTCGACGAAGATACCATATGTAAATAATTTAGTGGAGATTGTTGGTATTTCAAAAAATATCTCTATATTTGCACTTATGATGGGTTATTGCCCATCGTAAAAGAATAAGGACACACAATAAACAAATACATTATTAAACATGAAGAACTTCAAAAACTACTTTATTGCGACCCTCGCCCTTGTGGCAGGCCTTGCAATGAGCGCTTGTGTGGATGACCCTACCCCAGGTAAGGATGATGCCAAGACAAGCGTTGAGGTCACCGTGGGCGACATCACGCCTAATGGTGCTACCATCACAGTAACAACACAGGGCATCAAGGAGTATGCCTACATCCAGCGTGAGGAGGCTATCGACGCTGCTGCAATCTTTGTGGCTGGCGAGAAGGTCACAATCGAGGCTACCGACGTGGTAACTACCAAGGAGATTAAGCTTCAAGGTCTTGAGCCTAACACCACCTACAAGTATTACTTCGCCTTCCGCGAGGCAAATAACGACTTCTATGGTGATGTTAATTGCGCCGAGTTCACAACAACAGGCTATGGTGACAACGTACTCACCGTCGTAGAGCGCAAGCTCGATGGCTTCGCTATCCACGTGCAGATACCTGAGGAAGTTAAGGAGCGTGGCAACGCTTTACGCTACTCTACATCGTCACTTCCTATGTACAACTACTCTAAGATTGAGGGTGGTATGGAGATTGACATGTTGCTATACAACGCCCAGCAGTTCACCACTACGGATAAGACCGTGCGCTACGATGAGTACTACAGTTATGAGCGTGACGAGGATGGCAACCTAATCGAGAATGGTGCAGGATATGCCGATCCAAAGGTTCCTGGTGAGCCTGGCGTATTCCTCATTGGCGAGTATGGCTACATGGACGATCCTAACGAGATGGTTGTCTACATGGATGGCGAGGTTAAGACCGTAAGCGCCTCTGAGGATGACCCTGAGTTCATAAACTACATATCAAATGCAATCTGGTCGTACCCCGCAGGTTGGTCTGCCGGCTACTACATGCCTATGTACGACTGGAAGCGTTGGATAGAGGAGGCGAAGAACAACCCAGATAGCTACGACCCTGAGAAGTACTGGACAGGTTACTACGAAAAGCTATATATCAGCACTCAGGAGCCTGAGACTTTGGCAGGTAACGTAGAAATCAAGGTTACAGACAAGACTCCTATCGACGCATGTATCACCTTCACTCCATCGGATGACGTACTCTTCTTCAACTACTTCATCTGCACCGAGAGCGAGTATCAGAACAACGTGATGCCACTTCTCGACAATAACGAGGAGCACCTCCGTTGGTTCGTAGGCTCATACTTCGCCATGATGACATTTGGTACCGATGCCGGCACAGGCGTTACCGAGCAGTGGCTTAAGGATGACTGGTTCGTAGATACTAAGGGATTGGCAGGCCAGCAGATTCGCGTATTGGTATCGGGTATTGGCGACAACGATGGTACTAAGCAGTGCTTCAACTCACTCACCTTCACTATGCCTGAGGTGACACTTCCAAAGCCTGACGTGGTAATCACCCCTGTTGAGAGTAACGACCCATACTCTGTGACATTCAACATCAAGAACCCCGACCTTAACAACCCTATCACCGAGGCTTACTTCGCATGTAACTACGTTCGTGAGTTCGACCAGGTGCTTAAGGAGTACTCATACACACAGTTGCTCCAGGAGATGGGTAACCCTCTTCACG
Source organism: Rikenellaceae bacterium (assembly GCA_015059955.1). GTDB lineage: Bacteria > Bacteroidota > Bacteroidia > Bacteroidales > Rikenellaceae > Alistipes. Next base: position 161,628 of record SUZK01000001.1, on the reverse strand, counting down.
TAGACAAGACCGCTATCGAGCAGATTAACTCTGAGGCAGGCTTCAACTTCACAATCGCAAGCCGCGAGAATGCTACAACACGTCTTGCAATGCTCGTTTACAACTGGGAGGGCTCTGGTAACAATCCCGACACACCTGGCTCACAGGCTGTTGCCGAGTACACCACACCAAGAGCTAACTATCCTGTACGCGTAAACTCAACGTTGTTCGAAACACTCTGCGGCGAGTGGGAGGCTACGGCACCTATGAAGCAGTGGGTGGCTGAGACCGAGGAGAGCGAGGGCTACTGGAAGGATGCAGGCAGCTACACCTCACCAGTGAAGATTGCTGCTGGCATCGAGTATCCTGAGACACTCCCATCGGAGGTCTACGACATATACAAGGAGTGGGGCATCGACCGCGATAAGACCGACGAGCTTTATGAGGAGTTCGTAGGTTTGGCTAAGGACTACAACAACCGCACCCGTGGCTTCAACCGCTTGTTGTGCCTCGGCTTCAACTTCGCAGACCCTGCATATATGCTCAACGTGATACAGACACCTTACGACCTCTTCATCTCTGATGAGTTCTCATCAGCCACCGTTGCCGATATGTTCTACGACTTCGGTCCAAAGTGGAACCTTGAGATTGACTCTGAGGGTAATGTATGGTTGCCTATCAATATCGAGCGCGAGTTCCCAATGTCGACATTCTACTTCGGCATGGATTACACATTCTACATGTTGGCCGTAGGCGAGAAGTCATATATGGGCTCTCCTGTCTACAACTCGATGGGCGAGCTTATCTGCGACTCTAAGTTCCCAGTAGAGGTTTCGGAGGATGGCAACACGCTAACCATCAAGCCTATCATCTACAACTATAAGGATGCTAATGGCAACGATGCTGTTGAGACCTACTATCCTTGCGTAGCACAGCTCCAGTATGGTATGGCTACTCCACTTAACCCACGTGTTAACGGCGAGATTGTCCTCAAGCGTAAGGGCGCATCTGCACAGGCCGCTAAGGCTAACGCTTCAGTAGGCAAGGCAAACGTTCAGAGCGTCGAGTCATTCGGCGATGCTCCTGTTGCTAAGCAGCGCACATACTCTATGACACCGCTTACCATTGATGCTGCGAAGGTACGCACACGCAACGTACGTGAGACTCCTATCGACAACTCTGAGGAGGCTTACCACGCACGCGTTCGCAAGCTCTTCAAGCAGACCTACGGCTTCGACTTCCCTGCAAAGGAGGAGTAGTCGCTGCGACGATAGACAAGACATAGGGGCTGGCCATTGGGTCGGCCCCTTGTTGTATCTACAATATTTTTTGTAATCACGCGAATATTTACTACCTTTGTGTAAATAATATAAAGCAATAGGTATGTTTCTACCAACAACAAAAAAGGAGGTCGAGGCCCGCGGATGGGATGAGTTGGATGTTATCATCTTCTCGGGTGACGCATATATAGACCACCCCTCGTTTGGTCCTGCGGTCATTGGCCGCATCCTCGAGGCCGAGGGCTACCGTGTGGCTATCGTGCCACAGCCCAACTGGCGCGACGACCTGCGCGACTTCACGAAGCTCGGCAAACCACGTCTCTTCTTCGCTGTATCGGCAGGAGCTATGGACTCCATGGTCAACCACTATACGGCGAACCTACGTCTGCGCTCCAACGATGCCTACACGGCAGGGGGTAAGGCAGGCTTCCGCCCCGACCGCACGGTAGATACATACACAAAGATACTCAAGAGGTTATATCCCCACACACCCGTAGTCGTGGGAGGTATCGAGGCGTCGCTACGTCGTCTTACGCACTACGACTACTGGAGCGACAAGCTCCGCGAGTCGATACTCGTGACATCGGGTGCCGACATGCTCGTCTACGGCATGGGCGACAAGGTCATCCGCGAGGTTGCCAAGGCCATGCGTAACGGCTTCAACATGAAGCTACTACGCGGACTACGACAAGTGGGCTTCATCGCCGACAGAGAGTATGTCGAGCGACTATACAACGGCAAGACCATCGTTCTCAACTCCTTCGAGGAGTGCCAGCACGATAGCCGTAAATATGGCGATAACTTCTGCCAGATGGAGACTCTGAGCAACATGATGCAGTGCGACACGACGCTTGTCGAGAGGGTTGGCGAGAGCTACGTTGTGATAACGCCACCCCACGAGCGTCTCACCACCGAGGAGCTCGACCACTCGTTCGACCTACCCTACGAGCGTGCACCACACCCCCGCTACCGCGGCAAGGGCGACATCCCCGCCTGGGAGATGATTAAGCACTCGATAAACATACACCGTGGCTGCTTCGGCGGCTGCTCATTCTGCACCATATCAGCGCATCAGGGTAAGTTTATCAGCTCACGTTCGGAGCGCTCTATATTGGACGAAGTACGTCGCATGACCGAGATGCCGAGCTTCAAGGGTAATATATCGGATGTGGGTGCTCCATCTGCGAACATGTACCGCATGCAGGGCAAGAACGAGGAGCTGTGCAAGAGGTGCAAGCGCCCATCATGCCTACATCCGAAGCTATGCCCCAACATGAATAACGACCACCGCCCACTGCTCGACCTATATCGTAAGATTAGCGCAGTTAAGGGTGTCAAGCGTGCATATATAGGCAGTGGCATACGCTACGACCTCTTCGACGACTCGCCATACTTCGAGACCGTAGTCAAGAACCACACATCGGGTCGCCTCAAGGTAGCACCCGAACATACCGAGGAGCATGTCCTACGCCTTATGCGTAAGCCCTCGTTTGCGCTCTTCGAGAAGATAAACTCGGAGTTCAAGCGTATCTGTCGCCGCGAGGGTATCAACTACCAGATTATACCCTACTTCATATCGTCGCACCCAGGATGCACCGAGGCCGACATGAAGGCACTCGCTGGCAAGGTGTTAGGCAATCTACACTTCAACCTTGAGCAGGTGCAGGACCTCACACCTACGCCTATGACCCTATCGTCGGTGATGTTCTATACGGGCGAAAACCCATATACGGGTGAGAAGGTCTTTGTGGCTCGCTCTCAAGATGATAAGCGCCGACAGAAGAGCTACTTCTTCAGCGAGGATGGCGAGGCCAAGCGCCCCGCACGCGAGAGACCACGACCCAAAGGCGCGATGAAAGGTATGGCCAAGAGCCACAAAGTATTGAAGTATAGTGATGGCAGTCGTCGCGAAAAAAAGTGGTAAATACTTTGTTGTTGTGATTATTATATCTATATTTGTGGTAGAGAATTTACAACTAACAACTAACTAATAAAAAAATGAGTATGAAAAAGCTTATGTTATTTGCTGCCCTTCTCGGCTTTGCCGTAGCATGTGGTGGTAACGAGAAGAAGGAAGAGCCAAAGAAGAACGAGGCTGCAGTAGAGGCACCAGCTAAACAGGATGCAACTGATGAGGCTCCTGAGGCTGAGGAGGTTGTTGCTAATAAGGCAACTGCAGAGGCTACTGTTGTAGGAAATACTATCCAGGCAGAGGTCACTGAGATTGACCATAGCAAGGGTATGACAGCTACCGATATCGACATTAACCAGGTTGATTTGGCTACGGCTACAAAGGATAACACAGGTGCCAAGAAGGGCAATCAGCTCCATGTAGGTGGTGCTACCAAGGAATTGAATAAGAGCGCTAACGCTCAGGTTGGTGCAGGACTTAACACCACAAAATTGGAGGTTGTTAAGTAACCACAAGCCTATAACAGTTTACATAGAGGTCGGCTGGAGCTCCAGCCGACCTCTACTTTTTGTCCAATATTGGATAATTTCGACACTAAACATGTCGATTAAACAAGAGGGGCTAAACATTTTTTTTGAAAACACCCTTGATTATATAATAAATAATTCGTATATTTGTAACACATAGATAATTAGCCTCTTTTTACAAGAAGACATGAGTAACGCCACTAACATATTTTACATATTCCCCGACATATGCGGGGGGGGGATTTTAACACCCTTTAATTCAGCGCGTTACAACCAATCCAACCTAACAATAGCTCTATATAGCAATGTTTCGGGTATCACAAATCGGTACTCCGACATTTCGTCATGCGATATTACGAGCCACTGAGACAGAGCTTTGCAACCACATCTAAGATATGGTGAATCGAATAAACAATACACAAACAACAATATCAATTTTTTTACAAACAATTATGAAAGCAAGATTTTTATTTTTAGCTGCCGTGATGCTTGGATTGGCATCATGTCAGACAGAGCCTGAGGGTCTCGACGTAAATGTCGGTGGCGAGGAGCAGATCGTTACCGTCAACGTCAATGTCCCTGAGACTGAGACCCGTGCTGCCGGCTCTGACAGCGCATTGGGTGTATTCGACAATGGTATTCTTGGCACCGCGGAGGACAACACCACTATGCGTTACATCCTTCAGGTGTACTACAAGGATGGCGAGAACTTCGTTAAGTCTGAAGAGCGTAAGGTGGAGTACAGCGATGGTAAGAGCGTAGCATTCGATGTTCGCCTTGTTCCTGAGCGTGACTACCAGTTTGTTGTTTGGGCCGATATTGTTGTTAACGGTAAGACCGACACCGACAACCACTACAACACAGCTGACCTTACAAACGTTACGCTCAACAACACTTGGGTGGCTATGGACGAGAGCCGTGATGCCTTCACAGCTACTGAGTTTATCGACAACTTCAATAGCTCAAAGGTTATCAACATCACCTTGAAGCGTCCTTTTGCAAAGCTCCGCGTTGTGACTACAGACATGAAGGCTCTTAACAACCTCGGTATCGTGCCTACAAAGGCTACTGTAACCTACACCGAGAAGCATTATGGCGCATTCAATGCCTTTGCAGGTAAGGCTATCAACGACTCTAAGAACCGCGATATCAAGCACGAGAACTTCGATATCGTCTCTTACGGTGAGCCTGAGACTGGCGACAACAAGACCCTCTTCACTGACTACTTCTTCGCTGAGGATGATGCTACTAATTTCGTTCTTGATGTTTTTGATCAGGATAACAAGATTATTAAGAGCGGTGAGTTCACTACCGACATCTACGTTAAGCGCAATAACTTGACTACAATCAAGGGTAATATCCTTACCGACGGCAAGGGCTTCGACGTTACTATCGAGGATGCTTTCGCTGGCGAGAGTGGCAAGGATAATGGCGAGACATTCGCTAATGTAGACACTGCCGAGGAGTTCCTTGACGCTATCAACGATGGTGTTGAGAATATCACCTTGGATGGCGATATCAACCTTAACGATCTCCTTTCTGCTGGTACATTGTCTACACGCGCAGCAACCGATCCAACCATAACCGTAGCAACTGGCAAGGAGTCAACTATCGATCTCGGTGGTTTTACCCTCTCTGCGACCTCAACTCAGACAGGCAAGAACTACAATATGATTGATGTACGTGGCACTTTGACTGTAAAGAATGGTACAATCACAACCAAGCATGAGGGTGACAATATGGCTTGGAACAACTCTACCAACGTGTTCAACGTAACTGCTGGCGGTGTTCTTAACCTTGAGGGCGTTACTGCTAAGAACTTGGGTGGTTCGGATATGGCATTTGTTGCTCACCTTAACAACTGGGGCGAGGTAACATTGAACGTTGAGAACTCTACATTGGAGTCTACATACATTGCTGTTCGTGTATTCAACTCTGGTAACGACATGAACAACGTGACTATCAAGAACTCTACATTGAAGGGTAAGTATTGCTTCTGGGTACACAACTACACTAAGGAGGACTTTGGCACAGAGGAGAAGGCATTGGCACACCAGGCATTGCTCAACTTCGACATCTTCAATGGCACAAATACATTTGAGTTCACCAACTCTTATGGCGCTGCTGCTCTCTACGGCTTTACTAACTCTATCTATTTCGCTGCTGACGGCAACCAAATTGTTGCTGATGGTGTTGTAATGAACGCTGAGGGTGAGTACCTTATCACTAAGATGTCTGGTATGTCCTGGTTTGCTAACGAGGTAAACGTTATTAAGAACACATTCGCAGGTAAGACTATCAAGCTTGCTGCTGCTATGGACCTTAACAACGAAAATTGGACAGCTATCGGTACTCCAGAGGCTAACTTCTGCGGTACTTTCGATGGTTGCGACTACACTATCAAGAACCTCAAGATTCTTGTTTCAGAGGGTAAGGAGGATAAGGCATATCTCGGCTTTTTCGGCTACGCTAAGAATGCTACAATCAAGAATGTCGTATTCGAGAATGTAGATATCAACGTTGCTTGCTTGGATATTGACCACAGCCAGGGCCACATCGGCGCTGTTGCTGGCTCGTTGGAGGGCACTTCTACAATCGAGAACGTAACTGTTAAGGGTGATGTTAAGGTAGAGGCTACATTCGACGCAAATGGTGCAAGCCGTGTAGCTGTTGTTGCTGGTGGTAACTCTTACGGCAATGTGACTATGAAGAATGTTCGCATTGTGGCTAACGAGGGGAGCTATCTTAAGGCTAACAACAACGTAGGTGCTCTTGCTGGTCAGCTTCAGGGCAAGTCAGTATTCGAGGACTGCTCTTCAAATATCGATGTCACTGGTAAGAAGTTCTTTGCTGGTGGTATTATCGGTCTTGCAGCTGGCGACCAGACATTTACCAATTGCCACACTACTGGTGACGTAACAATCACTCAGGGCCGCGAGGGCAAGGCTCACGATCACTTCCGCGTAGGTGGTATCGCTGGTGGTTGGGCTGATAATGTTAATACTCCATTGGTAGTTACAAACTGCTCATACACTGGTAAGGTATCAGGTAAGGACTTTAACGGCAACGAGGCTAATCCTCTCGACTATGCTGGTTATGTAGGTCGTGGTTACACTCTTGCTAATGCTGGTACAACCGTTAATATCGATGGTACTCGCTACGTTCAGAAGTACGATGGCGCAGACAAGGCAGGCATCTATGATGTGTATGATGCTGATGGCAACCTTATTGTTGCTAATGGCGTTGCAATGAATGCTGAGGGCGAGTATCTTATCTCAAAGGCTGCAGGTTTGACTTGGTTCAGCGATCAGATGAACAATAAGAAGAACACATTTGCAGGTAAGACAATTAAGGTTGTCAACGATATCGATATGGCAGGTGTGACCTACTATGGTGGTAGCATTAATAGCTATCCATCATACTGCTTCAAGGGCACGTTCGATGGTGGCGAGAAGGTGATTTCTAACCTCACTATTACCGTGGAGAACGATATTTACGGCGCAGCAGCTTTGATTCCTACGCTTGCAGGTGATGGCACAACTATTCAGAATGTAATATTGAGAGATGTAAATATTTCAAGCTCTCACTATGCTGGTGGTATCTGGGGCTACACAACAAGCGATAACTGCTGGATTAACGTAACTAACTGCCACGTTGAGGGTGGAACAATCACTGGTAATATCTGCAATGGCGACAACGCAGATAAGGTTGGTGGTATCGGTGGTATTTTCTATACTGGTACCGTCAGCGGTTGCTCAGTAAAGGGTGTTACCATTACTGGCTACCGTGATACAGCTGGTATTGTTGGTTGGGCTGATGACTCAAGGGCAAATATCAAGAACAACTCTATTGAGAATGTTACTATCAATGTAAACAATGCAACAAACTACAAGAATTACACAAAGCGTTCTGAGTACGATGTGAACAACTACGTAGGTGAGGGCGTTGGTAAAGCAAAGTTGGAGGGCAATACTGGTGAGGCTACAATCAATTGGGGTAGCATCGCAGAGTAACGTACTCTCACAAATTAAAGGGCGCTCGGTCGATTGGCCGAGCGCTTTTTTATGTATAAAAGGTTAATATGGTTGCGAGGAGACTACTACAATTAATGGCGTCAACTACCCTGCTGAGTATACTTGCCCTCTTTGCGGCAATCAGCATAATGTTCAATAATCATCAACTGTATAGCCAATAACCAAGGAGAGCGGCCAACTCGGTCGCTCTCCTTAACTTTATATGGATAAAACATTTAGAACAAGTACTGGTCTTTGCGCACACGCTCGACAAGCGAGAATATCTCGCGCCAAGCATCCTCACCAAACGTCGTGCCCACAACCTCGATAACCTTGCCCGCCGTGATAGCGCCGATAGTGCCACACTGGCGTAACGACAAGCCCTCGCACAAGCCCGCCATAAAGCCTGCGGCGTAGAAGTCACCAGCACCCGTGGTGTCAACACGCTTAGCTGCCGCCATAATACCTACGTGGACCACTTCGTCGCCACGCTTGATTAGCGCCCCCTTCATACCTATCTTCACAACGGCAAGCTCGCACATACGGCTGATGGCATTTAGGGCATTTAGTGGCTCCTGCTCTCCGGTAAAGGCGCGAGCCTCATCCTCATTAGCAAAGAGTATATCGACATACTTTGCGACGATATCGCGCAAAAAGTCGCAATTCTCCTCAACAACATTAAACGACGCGAGGTCGATAGCCACCTTCAGGCCATGGTGCTTCGCCTTCTCGACAGTCGAGCGTATAAGGTCGTGGTCCTGCACCAAGTAGCCCTCGACATACAAGCAGTCATAGTCGTCGAAGATGGCGCCATCGATATCCTCGGCATGTAGGTCTGCCGCAGCGCCGAGGTGCGTAACAAAGGTACGCTCACCATCGGGTGATACCAACGCAACACACTTTCCCGAGCGCTCCTCCGAGCGTAGCATATATGGCTCAACACCGATATTACGCAGTGCCTGCTCGTAGAACTCACCAGTATTATCCTCGCCCACCTTACCGATGAAGGCCACATCGCAGCCGAGGCGTGCCATAGCTCGGATAGTATTACCCGCCGAGCCGCCCAACGACAGTGAGTAGGGGCAGCCCGCAACAGACTTCGACACCGCCGTCTGCAACTGGCTATCAACAAGACTCATAGAGCCCTTAGCGAGCTGATACTCCGTGAGTACAGCATCATTCGAGAGGTTTACAAGCATGTCGGTAAGCGCGTTACCAATGCCTATTACACGTTTAATCATGGGTTATGTAGAAACTTTTGGGGTTAACACTCCTATATCGAGAGGGTCTTGACAATCTCAACACCCTTGTAGTCTACCGTACGAACATGTGTCGTAGCCTTCACGAAGGGCACATATACAAGCTCGCCATTCTTGATACCTATCATCACATTACGCTGCCCTTGCTTGAGCGCCGTGATGGCCTCGACACCCATGCGCGAGGCGAGGATGCGGTCGGCAGCCGTAGGTGAGCCACCACGCTGCAAGTGGCCAAGAATCGTCACACGCGCATCGTACTCCGGGAACTCCTCCTTAACACGTTGCGCAAGGCCGAGAGCACCTCCCGTAGCAGGGTTTTCGGCAACGAGTACGATGGCCGAGTTCTTACTCTTGCGGAAGCCTCGCTTAACGAGGTCGCCAAGCTGGTCTATCTCTGTCTCCATCTCTGGGATGATGGCGGCCTCAGCACCCGAGGCTATGGCGCTGTTGAGCGCCAGGTCACCCGCCATGTGGCCCATGACCTCGACAAAGAAGAGACGCTCGTGGCTGGTGGCCGTATCGCGAATCTTATCTACGGCCTCGATGATAGTGTTAAGCGCCGTATCGTAGCCTATGGTCTGGTCGGTGCCACCAAGGTCGTTGTCGATAGTGCCAGGGAGTCCAACGATGGGCACGTCGTACTCCTCAGCGAAGATGCGCGCACCTGTAAGCGAACCATCACCACCGATGACAACAAGGGCGTCGATGCCCGCAGCACGCATATTGTCGTACGCCTGACGACGACCCTCGGCAGTGGTAAACTCCTTACAACGCGCCGTCTTGAGGATGGTACCACCCTGCTGGATAATGTTGCTCACCGACTTTGTGGTAAATTGTTCCATCTCGTTGAATACCAAGCCATAGTAGCCGCGCTTGATGCCAACGACACTCAATCCATTATATATCGCTGTGCGTGTCACCGCACGTATCGCCGCATTCATTCCTGGAGCATCGCCACCTGAGGTAAGAATGCCTATACACCTAATTTCTGCCATCTTCACTAAATTATATCGGCTGACTGGCGCAACAAACGTACCACCACACATGGTGACAACGCCCGCGTGCAGACAACAAATTTCACCATTACAAAGGTAGTACATTTTTCTCAATCGCAAAAGGAATTACGCCATAATCGACCAGCAGTCTTCACTCTAAACACATCAAAAAAACTTAAAGGCAAGGATAAGCGAATTATTGAAATAAAATCACTATCTTTGTCAACAATAGACAATGAACCATGTTATTACACGATAAGCTCAAAGCATACAACGTAATCCTCGCCTCGGCATCACCACGCCGTCGCGAGTTGCTACGCGCCACTGGCATCGACTATCGCTTGGCCGAGAAGTTCGAGTGCGAGGAGCACTACCCCGCTACCCTTGCATCGGTAGACGTAGCCCCCTACCTCTCGGCACTCAAGAGCCACGCCTACCCCACGCCCCTCGGCTACAACGACCTGCTCATCACCGCCGACACGACAGTTGTCCTCGGCGACAAGGTGCTGGGCAAGCCCCACGATGCTGCGGAGGCGTGCGCCATGCTACGCGAGCTGAGCGGTCGCGAGCATAGCGTCGTTACGGGCGTGACACTACGCATGCGCGATAGCGAGCGCACCTTTGCTGCCATAAGCCGAGTGCGTTTCGCCACACTCACAGATGAGCAGATAGAGTACTACGTCGCCAACTACCACCCTATGGACAAGGCCGGCAGCTACGGCATACAGGAGTGGATAGGATATGTCGGCATCGAGGGCATCGAGGGCTCATTCTTCAACGTCATGGGGCTGCCCGTGCAGCGACTATGCCGCGAGATTGAGACCTTTATCGAGACCTTGCCGTCGTGCTACATGTAATGAAACTAATTAACAACAAATAACCTATGAAAAGAACCTTACTTCTTGTCGCTCTTATCGTTGCGACATCACTCTCGGCCGTTGCCGACAAGGGTATGTGGCTACCCTCGCTCATTTCGAGCCGCATCAAGGATATGAAGCAGAAGGGCTTCAAGCTCTCTGCCGAGGATATCTACTCTATCAACAAGGCCTCGATGAAGGATGCCGTAGTGCTCTTCGACGGTGGCTGTACAGGTGAGATTGTCACCGAGCAAGGTCTGCTCCTCACCAACCACCACTGTGGCTACGACGCCATTCAGGCACTCTCGACTGTCGAGCACGACTACCTCACAAATGGCTTCTGGGCTATGTCTAATGCCGAGGAGTTGCCATGCCCAGGCCTCAAGGTGCATATCCTTGTGCGCATGGAGGAGGTGACAGAGCGCATAGCTGCTGGCGAGAGCCGCGACGAGATTATCGCCAAGGCTGAGGCCGAGGGCGTAGGCTTCAAGGCATCGGTAGAGTCTATGTACTACGGCAATGAGGCATACCTATTTATATATCGCGAGTTCTCGGACGTGCGCCTTGTAGGTGCGCCTCCCACCACCATTGGTAAGTTTGGTGCCGACAACGACAACTGGATATGGCCACGACACACTGGCGACTTCTCAATCTTCCGCATCTATGCCGACAAGGATAACAACCCTGCGGCATACAGCGCCGACAACAAGCCCTACACCCCTGCACGCCACTTCGAGATATCTACTAAGGGTGTCAAGGAGGGTGACTTCACCATGATATACGGCTTTCCAGGCAACACCCAGGAGTATATCACCTCGGATGCTGTGCGCTACGTTGCCGAGACATCAGACCCTCTGAAGATTGACCTACGCACACAGCGCCTCGACATTATCGGCGCAGCACAGAAACAGTCGTCGGAGACACGTATCAAGTATGCCGCAAAGCAGGCAAATATCGCCAACGCTTGGAAGAAGTGGCAGGGCGAGGTTAAGGGTATCAACCGCCTCGGCACTCTTAGCAAGAAGCTCGACTATGAGGCTCGCTTCCGCAAGGATAACCCCGATAAGGCATATCTATTGGACTCACTCAGTGAGGCATATAACCGCAACTACGAGGGCTACTTCACCTACGAGCTTTATAACGAGACCCTTCGTGGCATCGAGCTTCAGCAGGTAGTATATATCGGCCTTAACTCTACCATCGACGATGAGAAGAAGGCAGCGGCTATGGCTCAGTTCTACAAGGATTTCGATATCAATGTTGACCGTCAGCTCGCTGTGGCTATGCTCACCGCATACTGCGATAACGCACTTGTTATCTCCGAGGAGCTTGAGGCGTTGGTTGCAGCACATGGTGGCGCTGCGGCATACGCCGAGTGGCTCTACGACAACACTAAGCTCGACTCTATCGAGGGTGCGACCATGGAGGCCATCCTTAACGACCCTATCACCGAGTTCGTATTTGCCATCGAGCCTATCAGAGAGTTCGCATCACACTATGCATACCGCAACTTCAGCAACATCCCCGACATCGAGCGTTGGTATCGCCCATACGTTAAGGCACTTATGGAGTGGGACAAGGAGCGCGCCTTCTTCCCCGATGCAAACCTCACACTGCGTGTAGCCTACGGTAAGGTTGCGGGCTACGACTATGCCGATGGCGAGTACCACTTACCACAGACAACATTGGAGGGTATCATCGCTAAGGATAACCCCGAGATATATGACTACAACGTGCCTCAGGCACTGCGCGACGCCTACGCCAAGAAGGACTACGGCCGTTGGGGCGTAAATATCAACGGCAAGTATACCGTGCCTGTATGCTTCATCGCTACGAACCACACCACTGGCGGTAACTCGGGCTCACCAGTTATCAATGGCAAGGGCGAGCTTATCGGCATCAACTTCGACCGCACATGGCTCTCGACAATGTCGGATATCGAGTTCGACGAGACGTTGTGCCGTAATATCATCTGCGATATCCGCTACGTATTGTTCGTCATCGACAAGGTGGGTGGCGCAGGCTGGCTTATCGACGAGATGGGTATCAAGTAGACGAGGATTATACATTATCAGAAAGAGTCGGTTGGTTGATAAATCAATCGGCTCTTTTTTTGTATTTTTGGTGTCGAAACAATTGTATAATTGAGAAATAATACGTACATTTGTCAGTGAAAATTATATTATAACCCTCTGGCTATAAACGCGTTGCGTAGTGCAAGAGAGGGGACATCTTCGTGATTATCAGGCAATTACCCGATAAAGCCTTGTTATTCACTGAATATAAAGCACATACAAAGGACGAAATTAAACACATATTAACTTTTTATATTAATAACTATGAAAGCAAGATTTTTAGCTTTAACGGCATTGGTGCTTGGTTTAGCATCATGTCAGACAGAGCCTGAGGGTCTCGACGTAAATGTCGGTGGCGAGCAGCTCGTTACCATCAACGTTGCAGTTCCTGAGGCGGAGACACGTGCTGGTGGCAACAACAGCGCACTCGGCGTGTTCGACAATGGTGTTCTCGGCACTGCCGATGACAACACCACTATGCGTTACATCCTTCAGGTTTACTACAATGGCGAGGCATCGAAGGAGCGTCTTGTTAAGTACAGCGATGGTAAGAGCGTAGCATTCGATGTTCGCCTTGTTCCTGGCCGCGACTATCAGTTTGTTGTTTGGGCCGATGTGGTGGACACAAAGGATGATGAGGGCAAGTATGTAGACAAGCACTACAACACAGCTGACCTCGCTAACATTACCCTTAACAACACATGGGTAGCTATGGACGAGAGTCGTGATGCATTTACTGCTACCGAGCTTATCGAGGGATACAGCAGCGCAAGCACTATCGACATCAAGTTGAAGCGTCCTTTTGCTAAGTTGCGTGTCGTAACTACCGACATGAAGGCTCTTAACAACCTCGGTATTAAGCCTACAAAGGCTACTGTAACCTACACCGAGAAGCACTATGGCGCATTCAATGCCTATGCAGGTAAGGCTATCAACGACTCTAAGAACCGCGATATCAAGCACGAGAACTTCATTATCGTTTCATACGGAGAGAATACTGCTGAGGGTGCAGATATGACCCTCTTCACTGACTACTTCTTCGCTGAGGATGATGCTACTAATTTCGTTCTTGATGTTTTTGATCAGAATAACAAGATTATTAAGAGTGGTGAGTTCACTACCGACATCTACGTTAAGCGCAATAACTTGACTACAATCAAGGGTAATATCCTTACCGACGGCAAGGGCTTCGATGTTACTATCGAGGATGCTTTCGCTGGCGAGAGTGGCAAGGATAATGGCGAGACATTCGCTAATGTAGACACTGCCGAGGAGCTCCTTGACGCTATCAACAAGGGCGTAGAGAATATCACCTTGGATGGCGATATCGACCTTAACGATCTCCTTTCTGCTGGTACATTGTCTACACGCGCAGCAACCGATCCAACCATAACCGTAGCAACTGGCAAGGAGTCAACTATCGATCTCGGTGGTTTTACCCTCTCTGCGACCTCAACTCAGACAGGCAAGAACTACAATATGATTGATGTACGTGGCACTTTGACTGTAAAGAATGGTACAATCACAACCAAGCATGAGGGTGACAATATGGCTTGGAACAACTCTACCAACGTGTTCAACGTAACTGCTGGCGGTGTTCTTAACCTTGAGGGCGTTACTGCTAAGAACTTGGGTGGTTCGGATATGGCATTTGTTGCTCACCTTAACAACTGGGGCGAGGTAACATTGAACGTTGAGAACTCTACATTGGAGTCTACATACATTGCTGTTCGTGTATTCAACTCTGGTAACGACATGAACAACGTGACTATCAAGAACTCTACATTGAAGGGTAAGTATTGCTTCTGGGTACACAACTACACTAAGGAGGACTTTGGCACAGAGGAGAAGGCATTGGCACACCAGGCATTGCTCAACTTCGACATCTTCAATGGCACAAATACATTTGAGTTCACCAACTCTTATGGCGCTGCTGCTCTCTACGGCTTTACTAACTCTATCTATTTCGCTGCTGACGGCAACCAAATTGTTGCTGATGGTGTTGTAATGAACGCTGAGGGTGAGTACCTTATCACTAAGATGTCTGGTATGTCCTGGTTTGCTAACGAGGTAAACGTTATTAAGAACACATTCGCAGGTAAGACTATCAAGCTTGCTGCTGCTATGGACCTTAACAACGAAAATTGGACAGCTATCGGTACTCCAGAGGCTAACTTCTGCGGTACTTTCGATGGTTGCGACTACACTATCAAGAACCTCAAGATTCTTGTTTCAGAGGGTAAGGAGGATAAGGCATATCTCGGCTTTTTCGGCTACGCTAAGAATGCTACAATCAAGAATGTCGTATTCGAGAATGTAGATATCAACGTTGCTTGCTTGGATATTGACCACAGCCAGGGCCACATCGGCGCTGTTGCTGGCTCGTTGGAGGGCACTTCTACAATCGAGAACGTAACTGTTAAGGGTGATGTTAAGGTAGAGGCTACATTCGACGCAAATGGTGCAAGCCGTGTAGCTGTTGTTGCTGGTGGTAACTCTTACGGCAATGTGACTATGAAGAATGTTCGCATTGTGGCTAACGAGGGGAGCTATCTTAAGGCTAACAACAACGTAGGTGCTCTTGCTGGTCAGCTTCAGGGCAAGTCAGTATTCGAGGACTGCTCTTCAAATATCGATGTCACTGGTAAGAAGTTCTTTGCTGGTGGTATTATCGGTCTTGCAGCTGGCGACCAGACATTTACCAATTGCCACACTACTGGTGACGTAACAATCACTCAGGGCCGCGAGGGCAAGGCTCACGATCACTTCCGCGTAGGTGGTATCGCTGGTGGTTGGGCTGATAATGTTAATACTCCATTGGTAGTTACAAACTGCTCATACACTGGTAAGGTATCAGGTAAGGACTTTAACGGCAACGAGGCTAATCCTCTCGACTATGCTGGTTATGTAGGTCGTGGTTACACTCTTGCTAATGCTGGTACAACCGTTAATATCGATGGTACTCGCTACGTTCAGAAGTACGATGGCGCAGACAAGGCAGGCATCTATGATGTGTATGATGCTGATGGCAACCTTATTGTTGCTAATGGCGTTGCAATGAATGCTGAGGGCGAGTATCTTATCTCAAAGGCTGCAGGTTTGACTTGGTTCAGCGATCAGATGAACAATAAGAAGAACACATTTGCAGGTAAGACAATTAAGGTTGTCAACGATATCGATATGGCAGGTGTGACCTACTATGGTGGTAGCATTAATAGCTATCCATCATACTGCTTCAAGGGCACGTTCGATGGTGGCGAGAAGGTGATTTCTAACCTCACTATTACCGTGGAGAACGATATTTACGGCGCAGCAGCTTTGATTCCTACGCTTGCAGGTGATGGCACAACTATTCAGAATGTAATATTGAGAGATGTAAATATTTCAAGCTCTCACTATGCTGGTGGTATCTGGGGCTACACAACAAGCGATAACTGCTGGATTAACGTAACTAACTGCCACGTTGAGGGTGGAACAATCACTGGTAATATCTGCAATGGCGACAACGCAGATAAGGTTGGTGGTATCGGTGGTATTTTCTATACTGGTACCGTCAGCGGTTGCTCAGTAAAGGGTGTTACCATTACTGGCTACCGTGATACAGCTGGTATTGTTGGTTGGGCTGATGACTCAAGGGCAAATATCAAGAACAACTCTATTGAGAATGTTACTATCAATGTAAACAATGCAACAAACTACAAGAATTACACAAAGCGTTCTGAGTACGATGTGAACAACTACGTAGGTGAGGGCGTTGGTAAAGCAAAGTTGGAGGGCAATACTGGTGAGGCTACAATCAATTGGGGTAGCATCGCAGAGTAACGTACTCTCACAAATTAAAGGGCGCTCGGTCGATTGGCCGAGCGCTTTTTTATGTATAAAAGGTTAATATGGTTGCGAGTAATAGGGAATTTAATGAAATTAAGGAGGTTAGAGAGAACATTGAAGTACGGTAGGACAACTCCTTAAATCCCTTAAACTATCCGCCCCTTGCGGGTATACTTTTGTATACCCGCGATATTTTGGGGGCGCTACACTTAGAGGGCGCAGGCAGAGCCTGCTACGTAGGGCGGAGCATAGCTCCTTAAGAGGGCGGGCAAGGGCCTAAGTCGGGTTCACCCCCCACAACGAAAACGCGCCCCAAGTGATGCGGGTATACAAAAGTATACCCGTGATATTTTGGGGGCGCTACACTTAGAGGGCGCAGGCAGAGCCTGCTTAGTAGGGCGGAGCATAGCTCCTTAAGAGGGCGGGCAAGGGCCCTTGGCCGAGCGCATAAAAAAGAGACTACCACGGGATAGTACACGAAGTACAGCCCGTGGTAGTTAGCTTTTAGGGATGTGCCGCAGATTGCGGCTTATCACAACAAATTAGTCGCCCCAAGGTATCACAATCTCATCCTCAAATCCCGGATCAATACCGAAACCACCCGTACCAAACGATGTGGTAAGCATTCGACCCTCGATGAGTGTCTCGCGGTTACGCTTCAATGGCACGACGATACCTGTCCAGTGGCTAATCTCATCACCAGTGATGACGCCATCATTACCTACCGCAACTTCACCCTTATAGAAGTAGAAGTTGAGCTTTACGTTGGTCTGCTTACCGTTAACGAAGACGTAGTCGTAGCAGAGCACGAGGTTACCATCCTCATCATACTTAGCCTTAGTGATAAAGGTACGTGTAGGCTCAAAGTAGTTTGGCTTCTGCTCCTCTACATTATAACCTGCAGATACATACTGCGTATAGGTGACAACAGCTGTGATGTCCTCGGCATCATCGCCGTTCTTAACGTAGTCGTCGACATCGGTAGATATACACTTGAACTTACCCTTTGGACGCTCAAGGTCAACATCATAGACGAGCTCATACTCACCATCAAGGTAGTAGTAGTCGGTGAGATCGACGTCTAACATATTGGTAAATACATCCTTATCGTTGTTGTCGATAACCTCCTCGTCGGAGTAGACAATCTTACGCAAGTCGTCGGTATTATAGTACCACGCCTGACGCAAGTCATCCTGAACATAGTCGCACCATACGAGAACCTTATACTTCGATGCATCGACATTGAATGTCGTTATTGCCTGAGGATTTGGATCATCGACATCCGCGAAGAGCACCTTACGCTCAACAAATACTGAGTGCGATGATGTTACGCGATATAGGTCTATGACATAACGTAGGCACACTGGCTCACTAAAACGAGTGCCGAATGGCTCAGCAGCCTGCGCACGAACGACGTATGATGTACCTGTCTCAGGGTCACACTCCACGGTGGTGAAGTACTCAGGAGGTGTGAGGTCGACAGAGCAACGCACGGTAAGCGTAATGCTATACTTACCGGGGTACTCATGGATGGTCTTGTCGCAACTTGCAAGTGCAAATAGCGGCAACAACAGCATCACAATATGTCGCAATCTACGTAACATCTATTACTCTCCTAAGGTCTTCTCCTTATTCTTCTTTTTCTGATAGTCAATTAGGTATGAGAATGTAACACCAAGACGCGTTGGTCCCACGTAGTTCATCTTCTCAGTACGCAAATATTTACCGTTATGTACGCCCTCGTACACATCGTATACTATATTCATATAGCCAAGGCCGATGGTAAACTCAACACCCCAGCGCTCATTCTTGCCCAAAGGCATAGCGTAACCATAGCTAAGACCTATACCCCATGCAGCACGGTTAGGGTCCTGATAGCGGTACTTGTCATTGAGCTGCACATTGAAACCTGCAACAGGCACATGCAAGCCAAGGAAGTGGCCCTTCACAAGCGACTCACCCCACCAGTAGCGAATCTCGGGATGGATGGCGAATACTCGAATCTTACGAGCCTCGTTGAAGTAGTCGTATGGCGAGTAGTGACCATGAACATCGAACGATAGGCGAGGAGTGATACGCCACTCGAAACCGAGGTTTGTGATGAGCGATGCCACCTCAACGGCATTCATCTTGATTTTCATCAATGGTGTTGGTGGCTCAGGAGCTGGTTCTGGCTCGGGCTCGGGCTCGGGCTCTGGTTCGGGTTCGGGCTCTGGCTCGGGCTCTGGCTCTGGCTCGGGTTCGGGCTCTGGCTCGGGCAGAGGTTGACGCACGGTAACAAGGATAAACCAAGCGTTACGCATCTGAACGAAGAAACGTCTGTTGAGCTGCTGCCATATATAGCCGCCATCGAGAGCCTGCAAGACTGGGATACGACCATCGATTGGCGCACCTCGCCAATCCTTAGCCTCGGGGTATACAGTTCGCAAAATCTCGAGCACCTGCTCACGACGAGGCATTGTAGCGTCTGCCTCGACAAGCTCAATGAGGTGGTCCCAAGCGATATACTGGTCATTACGAACAATGATATCCTCAGGCAGGTCAAGATGCTTGCGCACCATCGTCTCAAGGGCAGTCATACGAGCGTGGCTCAAACGGCGGTTTGTTGCCGAAGGACCCTCAGGAGAGGCCGTGCCACAGAACTCGATAGATACTATCTCGGCAAGTGTATCGGAGTTGATAGCGTTGAACAATGAGTCAACGCGGTCGAGCACACTGGCATTGTTACGATAGTTAGGATCGATGGTAATTGAGTTGACGCGAAAATCGACACATACACCATGGCGGTCGTTAGTCTGCCATGTCTTACGCAAACGTGCATCCTGAGCACTTACGTCGTTTGGCATAAATGCAACAAACAACAAAAGCGCAGCAAGCAACGATATGTATCTTTTCAAATGCATCTAAATTACAAAAATCACATAAACCCGATATACTACCACTCATCATCAAATTTATCATCGAAGATGACAATGCCCGGGCTTCGTACAACAAACATCAAAGTGCGTTGACAATAAGCAACTTACGCCACAATATCAAAACGCACTCTCAAATCCTGAACAAAGGTAAGTATTTTATCACAAATTACAAACATTTTTCAACGAATTTTTCAATTAGAACCAAAATTAATATTAATAAAATAGGTATCTTATTAGGGTAATATAGCGTAATATTTGTCTGTTTTGCTCATATAATTTACCAACACAACAACCTATCTAAAACAATAAAAATAGGCGACCTTCACCACCCCAAATATCAAATATTGGAGCATGTCGGTCGCCATCATTTAGAGGGTTTCGAGCCCATCATTACGCATCACTTCTATCCTTGAACTTGAAGAGATCCGTGAGGTACGTATCCAAAAAAAGTAACTCGTTGTCCCCTTGTACCACATCGTTGAGAAGCATCTCCTCCTCGCCGAAAAGTTTAAGTGTTCGATTGTCAATTTCACCCATAGGCATCCTATTTAGAGTATTTCTACAACACTAACGGAGCCCTATGGCATTTATTGTATGCAGCCGAAGAATATTTTTCGATTGCTTAGCTCAGAACGATATTACGCTCCTTAATCATACGACGGAGGTTGATTAGCGCATAGCGCATACGACCCAGCGCTGTATTGATGCTAACATCGGTATGCTCGGCAATCTCCTGGAACGACAGCTTCGAGTAGTAGCGCAAGCGCACCACCTCCTGCTGCTCCTCGGGAAGCTCGCCGATAAGCTCTCTAACGGCGACCTCTACCTCGTTACGCATGATGTCATCCTCGGTGGTTGGCTCCGAGAAGCGCATCGTGCCGAGCATATCGTAGCCCGCCTCCGACTCGTTAATCTGACGGCTCGACTTCTCACGACGGAAGTGGTCGAGCACACGATTGTGAGCTATACGAAGCACCCACGATAGGAACTTGCCCGAATCGACATAGCGTCCCTCGTCGATAACCTTGACGGCCTTAATAAATGTCTCCTGGAAGATATCATCGGCGATGGCATCATCCTTAACCATCATGCCAATGTAGCTGCGCACACGCTGTGAGTGGCGCTCTATAAGTTCGGATATAGCACTCCTATCACCTGCAAGGTAATTATTAAGCAGTACACGGTCGCTTAATGCAGTCACGTTCATACTCTGTCCTCCTATATGGTTAGTTCAAGAGCAGAAATTCTTCGATAGGCAGTCCAATTTTTAGGGTTAATATTGTTGTTTTCGATTGCAAGATAGCAATAATTTATTAATCTGCAAAATTTTATTATCTCACGCATAAACCGTCAATATCAAGAATGTTCAGCGCAAGAGACACACAAACGTCGTGCCAATCAGCACATTAGCGCATCAAATATAAACCATTTGCAGCGGTAAGCTACAAGGTGAAACGACAAAAGACGGGGGTCAAATGACAAGCAAAATTTCTATTTATTAGCTATTTACGCCACAAAAACACAACATCATCATCGCGTATAAAAAAGATTGTATGGCACAACATCCGTCATGCCATACAATCCTCAAATATGTTTACTCCTATTAAAGGGTAGACTTCGATTCTGCCACAACCTCGGTGTTTACCTTCGAGATAAGACCCTTCAACACATTGCCTGGGCCTACCTCCGTAAACTCCGTTACGCCATCCTCGAGCATCTTCTCAACAATCTGTGTCCAACGCACAGGAGCAGTAAGCTGCGCGATGAGATTCTTCTTAATAGACTCAGCATCGGTATAAGGCTGAGCATCTACATTCTGGTAAACAGGGCATGAAGGTGTCATAAACTGAGCCTCGGCGATAGCCGCCTCCAACTCCTGACGTGCAGGCTCCATAAGTGGAGAGTGGAAAGCACCACCCACAGGAAGACGCAAGGCACGACGAGCACCCGCCTCCTTAAGCTTCACACAAGCAGCATCGACAGCCTCATCAGCGCCCGAGATTACGAGCTGACCTGGGCAGTTATAGTTAGCACCAACAACGACACCATCTATCGATGCACATACCTCCTCAACGCTCTTGTCATCTAAGCCGAGGACCGCTGCCATACCACCAGGCTGCTGCTCGCAGCACTTCTGCATAGCCATAGCGCGCTTCGACACCAAGCGAAGACCATCCTCAAACGACAAAGCACCCGCAACAACCAACGCCGAGAACTCACCGAGCGAGTGACCAGCAACGGCATCGGGCTTAGCGCCAAGTGCCTTAGCCAAGATTACCGAGTGAAGGAATACTGCTGGCTGTGTAACCTTAGTCTGCTTGAGCTCCTCAGGGGTGCCAGCAAACATAATATCTGTAATACGGAAACCAAGAATCTCGTTAGCCTTCTCGAAAAGCTCCTTAGCCTCTGGCACATTGTCGTAGATATCCTTACCCATACCTACAGCCTGCGAACCCTGGCCAGGAAATACATAAGCGTGCTTCATAATATTGATAATTGTGTTAGTTATATCTTTTCCAAAATCGGGGCAAAGATACAAAAAATTAGAGAAAACAGCACACTTACATAAATATATAGGCTGAAAAGTGGCTAAATGTGGTGAAAATAGCGCATCGAAATGTACTAAAAAACACGCTGATACTCTAACTGGTCGACATAGCCATCTGGGGTGCGCAACCATGCGCGACGACGACCACACTGCTCGAAGCCACACGACTCGAAGAGCGCAACACTCGGCTCATTATTGGCAGCAATAGATGCCCACACCTGCTTGACGCCAAGCACCTCGACACCATATCTCAACGTAACCTCGATGGCTGCACGAGCATAACCCTGACGACGCTCGTGCGAGTATATAAGTATGCCTATACCAAAGCGACGATTCGAAGGGTCGAACTCAAAAATATCGACACTACCCACCGCAACGCCCTCAACATCAACAATAAGGCGCATCTGGCGCGTAGCATATATATCGTAACTTTGCTCCTCGACAAAGCGAGCGATACGCTCCAACGACAGCGGAGCCAACGTGCCACTAACACTCCATACCTCAGGGTCATTCTCCCAGAGGTATAGCAACTCAACATCCGAGGGCTCGAGCGCCCTCAGACGACACTTCGCACCATCTATCGAAAACATACTACAAACCGATGATCTTATTGCGGATAAGCATCGCCACGCCCCAAGCATTAGCGCTGTCAGACATCTTCGAGACGCGGAACTTCGTATCTTTATACACGAGGTTTAGCGAGTACTTGTTCGTCGACGACTTGAGGGGCAACATTAAATATTCACCCGCCTGCGCGAGGTTACCACCCACGATAACTGTCTCTGGATTAAAGGTGTTGATAAGGAATGCAACAGCCTTACCTACCTTCTCGCCAGCCTCCTCGATAAGCTCGATGGCGAGGTTATCGTCATTACGCGCGGCAGCGATAATATCGTTGATATGGATACTCTCTCCACGATCATACATCTCTCTTAAACAAGTATTTACACCATTGCGGATGAGGTATACAATCTTATCCTCGATGGCGATACCCGACACCTCAGTCTCCAAACATCCCTTCTTACCACAACCACAGATAATCTCATTGTCGAAGAATGGGATATGGCCGAACTCACCAGCAAAACCATTCTTGCCGTAGTAGAGCTTACCATCTATTACAATACCGATAGCCACGCCACGACCCATGTGCAAGTAGAGAACGTTGCTCTCGTTCTTCAACTTACCTGTGGTATACTCGGCATAGCAACGTGCACGCGTATCATTCTCCAAGAGCACACGGATGCCTATACGTGAAGAGATTATATCGCGCAACGACTCCTCCGACGAGGTGAAGTACTTATACGAGCGGCCTGTCTCTGGGTTTACACGGCCTACCATCGAGACACCCACACCGAGCAGTTTCTCTCTATCTACGCCACAATCGGCAACAAAGGCCTCGATGTTCTGGCAGATATGCTCCAAGCACTGAGGGCGGTCGACAAGCTCGAAAGAGGTGTCAACACGCTCACTGATAACATTATTCTGCAGGTCGGTCACGACATATGTCATATGGTCACGGCCGACATTAATACCCGCAAAATAGATTGCCGAATTTGCCAAGCCGAAGACATTAGGGCGGCGGCCACCAGGGGTCTCGACCTTACCCAAGTCGATGACGATGCTGTCATCAACAAGCTCCTGCACGAGCTTGGTCATCGTAGGAACGCTGATGTGTAGCTCGCGCGTAAGCTCCGAGAGTGTCGACTCACCGTTGAGCGCCATATATGCAATGATATTGCGCTTTATAATGTTGTTTTTGTGGGTGATGCCCTTCATATTTTCCGTGGCATCGATATTAAAAAACTTCGCAAGTGAGGTCATATAATTGTGATTTTATTGTTTTCTCACACAAAGATAATAAAATATTTTTTAAAATAGATATAATTTTTCAATATCTTTTATAAAAAATTGCACCAACGCCCATCTAATTGTGGCTCAAAAAGATAGAGCGTGCAGGGTCGCATTTTGACCAATTATCAACATTTTTACGCATGGGCTAAAAACAAATTTTAACAATAAATGTTAAAAGCATTGCGATTGATTGAAGAAAGTAAATAAATTTTCGTAACTTTGTGCGTTATATGTACTAACGAAAAGCATCGCATGAAGCGTCTAATAATAGTCATAATGCTGATTATCAGTGGTATTACTACCACTGAGCGATGCTACGCACAGTATTATAGCTGGGGTGTCGACCCCGTATCGCTGCGCTGGAAGCAGATGAAGAGCGACACCTATCGCGTTGTCTACCCCACCGTGGCACAAGATATTGCAGACCGAATGATGCTCTATTTGGATGCCGTCGAGGGCGATATAGCCTATGGCTACAAATATCGGCAGATGTCTATTCCATTTGTTGTGCACCCCGCAAATATGCTATCCAACGGCCTTGTTATGTGGCTACCCAAACGCGTCGAATATCTATCTACGCCTGAGGTGGATGGCTACTCGATGCCATGGACCAAGCAGCTTATAGCACACGAGTATCGCCATGCGGCACAATATAACAACCTCAACCGAGGACTTATCAAGGGACTGAGCTATATCCTCGGACAGCAGAGCTCGACAGTAGGACTACTCTTCATGCCACTGTGGATGATGGAGGGCGATGCGGTACAGACCGAGACTGAGATGTCGACATATGGTCGTGGCCTACAACCATCATTCACGATGCACTACCGCGCCATAGGTGATGTATATGGCGAGTACAAGAACTTCGATAAGTGGATTTGTGGCTCATACAAGGACTATATACCCAACCACTACTCGTTAGGCTACCTCGTATGCCGTCACAGCTACAACCGCTTCGGCACAATCATAGGCAACGATGTGGCAGAGCTGATGAAGCGCCGCCCCTACATGGTGATATCGAACACATGGATATTTAGACGCCTCTATGGAGTATCGCAGCCTGAGCTGTTCGAGGATACGTTCGACACCCTGCATGAGCATTGGCTGTCACAGCCTAAGGTGGAGCAGACAACAAAACCGGTGGCAATACCCAAGACTAAGAGCTACACCGAGTACTCACACCCGATAGCGACCCAAAGCGGAGAGATTGTTGCCCTAAAGAGCGACCTCGACAATGCGCCAGCCTTTGTGCGAATAGACCCCACGACGGGAGAGGAGAGCCGCATAGCACACATAGGAGTGCTATCGTCGCGCCCATCGCTAAGCTCGACAGGACGACTATGGTGGACGGAGTATCGCCGTAGCGCATGGTTCGAGCAGGAGGTGACATCGAAGCTATGTTACATGGACCTTAGCAACGGATATAAACACACCGTAAAAAAGCAACATAACGTACTCTACCCGACACCCACCACCAACCACGGCATAGCGTGGGTGGAGTATGCCTGGGATGGCCGTTACGCCATTGTGGTGAACGGAGCATCGACGATAGGCAACCGCGTAGAGCTACCAATGGGCAAGGAGGTGCACGGCATGGCGTGGGACAACACTACCGAGGCGCTATATGTCATCATCACCGACGACGACGGCATGCACATAGCGCGCGTAGAGCAGGATGGGCTACACCAAATAACCAAGCCCGCATACACCACCCTCAGCGCACTAAGAGCCAAAGATGGGAAACTATATTTCGGTTCAATAGCCTCGGGACGCGATGAGTTACACTACTACGACCTTGCCGAGCAGCGCGAGTACCGCATATCGACATCGACATATGGCTCGTTCAGCCCTATGCCTATGGATAGTACGACGGTAGTAGCCACCTCGTATGACCGTCGCGGCTATCTACCTGTGACACAGAGCATGAACGATGCGCAGGAGGTGAGCTATGCGCCACATCCCCCCCTTAGTGTACTGCCAGAGTCGAAGCCGTGGGGTGTGGTAAATTTGGATACAGTACGCTTCGACAGCCCGACGACCGAGGAGATTGTCTCGCGCACACCACCCAAGCGCTTCAGCCGCGCACTGCACGCCTTCAACATACATAGCTGGGCGCCAGTATCGTACGACCCCTACGACATTATGGAGATGTCGCGCATATCGTTCAACCTCGGAGCTACGATAATGTCGCAGAACATACTCTCGACAATGGAGGGCTTCTTAACATGGGGCTGGAATCCTAATGAGGGCTCAGTATTCCGTGGTAAGTTGCGATACAACGGATTAGGCATAAACCTATGGGCGCAGGGCACTTATGGCGGTAAGCAGCAGATATATCGTGTGGCAACATACAATCCAGAGAAGGGCAAAGTGGAGTACTCGCCAACACCGCGCCGTGGCAAATACTACTCGGTGGGCGCAGGAGCGACACTCCCTATACTTATCGACAAGGGCTACCACACCCAGCAACTCACCATATCTGCCTCATGGCACTTCTCGAATGGCAAGGTGGCAAACATCGATGAGCTACGTTTCGAGGGTGGCAAGATAAGCAACGTGCTCACAATAGGCTATACTGAGGGTGTGCACCAACTATCAGCGAGTGTCAGCTTCCAGGACTTCGTAAAGATGTCGCACCGCGACTTCTTACCACCTTGGGGCGTTACGGCCATGGCGGGCTACACACTAAACCCTTCGACGAACGATATGGGCCACTTGGCAGTGATATACGGCAAGCTATATACGCCAGGCTTCGCCAAGCACCACTCGCTATCACTGGCAGCATCGTACCAGACATCTATCGGTGGCTTCCACTCGAACGACGTACTCTCGGAGCTGACCTTCAAGTCTACGCTGCTACTGCCACGCGGCTTCTCGACATACGACATTGTGAATGACCACTACGTAGCGTCCTCGCTCAACTACCACCTGCCTATATGGTATCCCGATGGAGGATGGCGTGGTGTCATCTTCTTCAAGCGTCTGCGACTAAACGTCGGTATCGACTACGCCTCGTTCCGCCAGAGCAACAGTTTCAATCAGATGGGCGAGATTATACGACAACGCAAGCATATTGGCTCCATGGGTTTAGACCTCGGAGTCGACTTTAACATATTTAGCATGCCGAGTGCCGCAACAATGTCGGCAACATTCTCGTTATATAGGAAGGCATCACCCGACCCCGCAACCAATGGCAAACTCTACTTTGGCTTCGGGTTGGGATTACCTTTTTAGAGTAGGGCGAAGAGAAGCTACACGGACTTAGTAGAATTAATGTGGTAGAAAATAGATAAAAACTTAAATCATATGGCAGAAACAAAGAAGAGGTGGTGGGAACAGCTTAGTTTCCGACGCAAGAAGAGCGGTAGTGAGAGCCCCAAGAGCGACAAAAAGCGACGCTGGGGGATACCCCTTAATTGGCAACAGTGGGTGGTACTATTTATGTGGGTATTTACGCTATGCGGCTTAGGCGCTGTGGCTTCACTCTTTATCATGGCAAAGAACGAGTCGGGCCTATTCAAAGATATGCCTATGCCTACGTTCGAGGAGTTGGAGAACCCTCAGACAAACCTCGCCACACAGATATTCTCGGCCGATGGCGAGCTGATAGGTACCTACTTCATTGAGAACCGCACCTCGCTATCCTACGAGGAGCTATTCCCCGCAGACCGTAGCAAGTGGCTCAAGATTGACGGCCACGAGCTACCCCCTATCGTAGCAGCACTCCTCGCCACCGAGGATGTCCGTTTCTTCGACCACTCGGGTATCGACTTCCAGGCTACGGCACGTGCCGGCATAAAGACGGTGCTTATGGGTCAAGGTGAGCAGGGCGGTGGTAGTACCATAACCCAGCAGTTAGCAAAGAACCTATATAAGACACGCCAGAATGCCTCTACATCGTCGAATGGCAAGGCAGGCACCGTAGCAGCCAAGATACAGGAGTATGTCATCGCCACACAGCTCGAGTACAGCTATACCAAGGAGGAGATTATTGCTATGTACCTCAACACCGTGGAGTTCTCGAACTCTAACTTTGGTATTAAGTCGGCAGCTAACAACTTCTTCGGCAAGGAGCCTCGCGACCTAAATATCGAGGAGGCAGCACTCATCGCAGGTCAGGTGAAGGCACCAGGTACCTACGCCATAGTTCGTAACGGCAAACCTAACGAGAAGGCCAAGGAGCGCCGCAACCTCGTACTTCGACGTATGGCCGAGGCGGGTGCCATAAGTGAGGATAGAGCGGCAGCGCTCTCGAAGCTCCCCATAGACCTATCGAACTACCGTCGTGCCGACGAGGCTCACAACGAGGGTTCGGCGACCTACTTCCGCGAGATGGTGCGCCGCACGATGACAGCAACAGAGCCACAGGAGCCCGTACGCGACAACTACAAAACAAAGGCGGCATACAACGAGGCCATGCGCCGATACCAGATTGACAAGGAGGAGTGGGATACCAACCCTCTACTCGGATGGTGTAATAAGAATACGAAGCCTAATGGCGAGCCATACAACATCTACAGCGATGGTCTACGCATATACACCACTCTCGACACACGCATGCAGCAGTATGCCGAGGAGGCAACACGCGAGCATATGTCCGAAGTTGTACAGCCACGCTTCCTAAGCCAGGCGAAGAGGCGTAAGACGGCCTATGTTGACCTCACTGACGCACAGATAGAGGCTAAGATTAAAAGAAGCATGAAGGATTCGGAGCGCTGGTCACGCATGGCGGCACAGGGGTACAGCGAGGAGCAGATAGAGGCATCCTTCAACACCCCCGTAGATATGGAGATATTTACTTACGAGGGCGTTCGCGACACGGTGCTCACACCACGCGACTCGATACTCCACAACAAGTCGATAATGCGCTCGGCATTTGTTGCTGTAGACCCACGCACGGGCTATGTTCGCGCCTACGTGGGAGGCCCCGATTATCGCTTCTTCAAGTATGATGGTGCACAGAAGGGTAAGCGTCAGGTGGGCTCTACGGCGAAGCCCTTTATCTACACCTTCGCCATCGACCAGCTTAAGCTAACGCCTTGTCACCCAGTACCAAACCTACCAGTGACTATCGAGACTCCAGCAGGCCCATGGTCACCAAAAGAGGCGGGTAGCAATGTGCAGTACACTGGTGTACACCCTCTATACTGGGGTCTGGCAAACAGCCGTAACAACTACTCGGCATGGATTATGAAGGAGGCGAATAACCCAGAGGTTGTGGCTGAGTTTATACATCGTCTGGGCATCAACAGCTACATCGACCCCGTTGTGTCGCTATGCTTGGGCTCATACGAGAGTAACCCCTACGAGATGGCCGCAGCATACTGCACCTTCGCAAATCAGGGTAAGAGGGTTAGTCCTATCGTTGTCACACGCATCGAGGATAGCCACGGTAATATATTGGCCGAGTTCAAGCCAAAGACGCAGAACGTACTCTCGGCGGATGTCGCCTATACGATGATTACGATGATGGAGCGTGTAATCACGATGGGTACTGGTGGTCGTATGCGCTATGAGTTCAAGTTTAACGATGTCGAGATGGCCGCAAAGACAGGTACTACGAATGATAATGTCGACGCTTGGTTTATGTGCGTTCTCCCGAACCTCGTCATGGGCTCGTGGGTAGGTGGCGAGGAGAACAGCATACACCTCACACGCGAGGCCGACGGCTCGCGATTGGCACTACCTATCACGGGTAAGTTCCTCACCAAGGTATACGAAAATGGAACACTGGGCGTATCGCGCACCGATAAGTTCGAGCGCTCGCCAAACGTACCATCCTACGACTGTCCAGTAGACATGGAGGAGGAGAATGGCGTGGGTTCAACGACATCTATTGGCGATAGCTTCTTCGACATTTAGCATAAGCACACTAATACCATATATATAATATAAGTATTCACCAATTAAACGTAAAAGATTATGAAGATTGCAATTGTTGGCGCAAGTGGCGCCGTGGGTCAGGAGTTTTTGGCAATACTTGAGAACCACCCAATGCCTATCAACGAGCTTGTACTCTTCGGCTCGAAGCGTAGCGCAGGTACAACATATAAGTTCCGCGGCCAGGATATCGTCGTACGCGAGTTGCAGCATAACGACGACTTCAAGGATATAGACGTAGCCCTCTGCTCGGCAGGTGGCTCTACATCATTAGAGTTCGCCGAGACAATCACCAAGTATGGCTGCTTCATGATTGACAACTCGTCGGCATTCCGCATGGAAAACGATATTCCACTGGTCGTACCTGAGGTAAATGGCGAGGATGCCTTCAACGCCCCACGCCGCATCATCGCAAACCCAAACTGCACAACGATACAGATGGTCGTGGCACTCAACGCCATAGAGCGTCTATCGCACATCACACGTGTTCATGTTGCCACATACCAGTCGGCAAGTGGCGCAGGTGCAAGTGCCATGCAGGAGTTCCGCGAGCAGCACAAGGCCATCATCGAGGGTCGCGAGCCCAAGGTCGAGAAGTTCGCCTATCAGCTGGCCTACAACCTTATACCACATATCGACGTATTCCAGGATAACGACTACACGAAGGAGGAGATGAAGATGTACTACGAGACACGCAAGATTATGCACTCGGACATCCACGTATCTGCCACCTGCGTGCGTGTACCCGTGATGCGTGCCCACTCGGAGGCTATATGGGTAGAGACCGAGGAGCCTCTCACCATCGAGCAGGTGCGCGACTCATTCGCATCAAGCGAGGGCATAGTCCTTATCGACGAGCCAGCCAACAAGCGCTACCCTATGCCTCTCTTTGCCGAGGGTAGCGACCCTGTATACGTAGGTCGTGTCCGTAAGGATTTATGCAACGAGTGTGGTATCACTTTCTGGTGCGTAGCCGACCAAATACGCAAAGGAGCAGCGCTTAACGCCATCCAGATTTTAGAGCTTCTTATCGCTAATAAATAAGGATATGGTTTTATTGGATGAGGTGAGCAATTATTGAAAAAATTTATTATTTATATATTGTTGCATTTGACTATATTTTTGCATACCTTTGTCCGAGAAAGCGCGTATATTAGCGAATTAAAGAGTTCGAGAAAACAGAAAAAGAACATATTATTAAACTATAAGAAAAACTTAAAAAACTTAAATTACTATGGAAATCCCATTTGCAGAAGCGTATCGAATTAAGATGGTTGAGCCACTCAAGAAGAGCACTCGCGAGGAGCGTGAGCAGTGGCTTAAGGAGGCACACTATAACCTTTTCGGTTTGAAGTCTGAGCAGGTTTACATCGACTGCTTGACAGACTCAGGTACCGGCGCTATGAGCGACCGTCAGTGGGCTGCTATGATGACTGGTGACGAGGCTTATGCTGGCTCAAAGTCATTCTTCCAGCTTAAGGAGACTATCTTCAACATCACAGGCTTCGAGTACGTTATCCCTACACACCAGGGTCGTGCTGCTGAGAACGTGTTGTTCTCACACCTCGTAAAGGCTGGTGACATCATCCCAGGTAACTCACACTTCGACACTACTAAGGGTCACATCGAGTTCCGTAAGGCAACAGCTTTGGACTGCACAATCGACGCTGCAAAGGATACTCAGCTCGAGATTCCTTTCAAGGGTGAGGTAGACTGCGCTAAGCTCGAGAAGGCTTTGGCGGAGAACGCTGAGAAGATTCCTTTCATCATCGTTACCATAACTAACAACACCGCTGGTGGTCAGCCTGTATCAATGAAGAACCTCCGCGACGTACGTGCCATCGCC
The DNA here is from genome assembly GCA_015059955.1 of Rikenellaceae bacterium. Classification (GTDB taxonomy): domain Bacteria; phylum Bacteroidota; class Bacteroidia; order Bacteroidales; family Rikenellaceae; genus Alistipes. Next base: position 129,860 of record SUZK01000001.1, on the reverse strand, counting down.
GACAAGTATGGCAAGCGCGTGGTATTCGACTCTGCACGCTTCGTTGAGAACGCATACTTCATCAAGACCCGCGAGGAGGGCTACGCAGATAAGACTATCAAGGAGATCTGCAAGGAGATGTTCTCTTACGCTGACGGTATGACAATGTCATCAAAGAAGGATGGTCTTGTAAACATGGGTGGTTTCATCGCTACACGTCACGAGGATTGGTACGAGGGTGCTAAGCGTTTCTGCATCCCATTCGAGGGCTTCTTGACATACGGTGGTATGAACGGTCGTGATATGGCTGCTTTGGCAGTAGGTCTCGACGAGAACACCGAGCTTGAGACTATCGAGACTCGTATCAAGCAGGTGCAGTACCTCGCTGCTAAGCTCGACGAGTACGGTATTCCTTACCAGCGCCCAGTAGGTGGTCACGCTTTGTTCGTTGACGCTGACAAGGTGCTCACCAACATCCCTAAGGAGGAGTTCCCTGCACAGACACTCGCTATCGAGCTCTACTTGGAGGCAGGTGTTCGTGGTTGCGAGATCGGCTACATCCTTGCTGACCGTGACCCTGTAACTCGCGAGAACCGCTTCGGTGGTCTTGACCTCCTTCGCTTGTGCATCGCTCGTCGTTCTTACACTAACAACCACATGGATGTTATCGCTGCTGCGTTGAAGAACGTTTACGACCGTCGTCACGAGATTAAGCGCGGTGTGAAGATCGTATGGGAGACTGAGTTGATGCGTCACTTTACTGTGAAGCTTGAGCGTCTATAATTCGTTGTGATAAGGGGCCATTCTCGGCCCATCACTAAAAGTAAGCCACCCAGGGCTGTACGCTAAGTACTATCCCTCGGGTGGCCTCTTTTATGATAGACCAAACCTAACCCCTTCTGACAACAAATTAATTTGCCGTGATAGCGGCGCTACTGCGACGCTATCTCAAGTGATACAATTTCTTGTCAAAAGGCGTGATATGTGGTGCCCAATGAGTCGATTATCAATGGGCCTTAATTTGATGTCAGAAGGGGTTAGCTGTGGCCTCGATAAAGAGAAAGCCCGGATGGGATATACTTGAGCGTACAACCCATTGTCGGGACAGTTTGTAGGAGGTAGTAGATGTCTACCATATTTTGCGAAACGAGCAATGAGGTGTAATTTCTTGTCAAAAGTCGAGATGTGGTGCTAAGATAGTCGATTATCAATTAACCTTATTTGATGTCAGAAGGGGTTAGACTTGGCCTCGATAAAGAGAAAGGGCGGATGGGACATACTAAAACGTATTTCCCATTCGCCCTTTGGATTGAGAGGTCGAGAATGACCCCTTATCACATCAAATTAGTTCATTGCCTGCTGGATAGCTACCGCAATAGCCACAGTCGCACCCACCATTGGGTTGTTACCCATACCGAGGAAGCCCATCATCTCAACGTGTGCTGGTACTGATGAAGAGCCTGCGAACTGAGCATCAGAGTGCATACGACCCATAGTGTCGGTCATACCGTATGATGCAGGACCTGCTGCCATGTTATCTGGGTGCAAGGTACGGCCGGTACCACCACCTGAAGCTACTGAGAAGTACTTCTTGCCTGCGAGGGTACGCTCCTTCTTGTATGTACCTGCTACTGGGTGCTGGAAGCGTGTAGGGTTGGTAGAGTTACCGGTGATAGATACGTCTACATCCTCCTTCCACATGATTGCCACGCCCTCACGAACGTCGTCGGCGCCATAGCAACGTACCTTTGAGCGAAGACCGTCAGAGTAAGAGATAGTCTCTACCTCGTGAACCTCACCTGTGTAGTAGTCGAACTCGGTGCGAACATATGTAAAGCCGTTGATACGTGAGATAATCTTTGCAGCGTCCTTACCAAGACCGTTAAGGATTACGCGCAATGGGTTCTTACGTACGCGGTTAGCCATCTCGGCGATCTTAATAGCGCCCTCAGCAGCTGCGAATGACTCGTGACCTGCGAGGAATGCGAAGCACTGAGTCTCCTCGCGGAGAAGACGTGCTGCGAGGTTACCGTGGCCGATACCCACCTTACGATCCTCGGCTACCGAGCCGTTGATGCAGAATGCCTGAAGACCCTCGCCGATAGCCTCGGCAGCGTCAGCAGCATTGGTGCAACCCTTCTTGATAGCGATAGCGGCGCCTACGACGTAAGCCCACTTAGCGTTCTCGAAGCATATAGGCTGAGTCTCCTCACACATCTTGTAAGGATCGATGCCCTTCTCGTCGCAGATAGCCTTAGCCTCCTCTACAGACTTGATACCATATTGTGCAAGCACAGCGTTGATCTTATCGATTCTGCGCTCGTAGCTCTCAAATAATGCCATAATTTTCCTGAAATTTAATGGTTAATAAAACTTCCGAACGCCCTCGTTACTCGTGACGTGGATCGATATACTTAACAGCATCCTTGAAGCGGCCATATGAGCCCTTTGCCTTCTCCAATGCCTCTGCTGGCTCGATGCCCTTCTTGATGAAGTCCATCATCTTGCCAAGGTGTACGAACTCGTAGCCGATAACCTCGTCGTTAGCGTCGAGTGCCATGCGTGTGCAGTAACCCTCAGCCATCTCAAGGTAGCGAGTGCCCTTAGCGTTAGTACCGAACATGGTACCTACCTGTGAGCGAAGACCCTTACCGAGGTCCTCGAGTGATGCGCCGATAACGAGGCCACCCTCAGAGAATGCTGACTGTGTACGGCCATATACAATCTGCTTGAAGAGCTCGCGCATAGCGGTGTTGATAGCGTCACATACGAGGTCGGTGTTCAAAGCCTCGAGGATAGTCTTGCCTGGGAGAATCTCCGATGCCATAGCAGCCGAGTGGGTCATACCAGAGCAGCCGATAGTCTCGACCAAAGCCTCCTCGATGATACCATCCTTAACGTTGAGGGTGAGCTTACATGCGCCCTGCTGTGGAGCACACCAGCCAATACCGTGAGTAAGACCAGAGATATCCTTAATCTCCTTGGCACGTACCCATTTGCCCTCCTCGGGGATAGGTGCAGACTCGTGGTTAGCACCCTTCTTCACGCAGCACATCTGCTGCACTTCGTGTGAGTAAATCATAGTCTTATTACTTTTTAGTTATTGTGTTTGTTATATTATCTGTTCGTTTAGCACAAATCGTGACAAAGGTACGAAATAAAAACGGATTTGTCAACCGCGAGTTAATAAATTATTTTATTAAGGGGTGAGCAGAGGGAAAAGGTGAAAGATAAAAGTGTGGAGGCAATAAAAAATGCGCTCGGCCATTCGACCGAGCAAACAAAAATCAGCACCCCGTGTGGGGTGCTGATTTAATATTCGGTCTTGCGACTGCAAAATCCTGCTAAATACTACTTGATAGTAGCTTTTGCAGTGTTTGTTACAAGTTCGCCGAGGTTCGCATCTGTAAGAGCCACACCACCAAATGTGCAGTTCTCAAATGTAACATCAGCACGTGGGTCCAATGTGAGGCCAGCCTCGAACTCACAACCTACGAACTCGGTTGGAGCATATGGACGGCAGTATGAGTAACCATTGCCGTAGCCGAAGTAGCAGTCGGTGAACTTAGCGTTGCCCAATGAAGCGGCGTATGAAGTCCAACCCTTGAATGTAGAGTTAGTTGCCTCAAGGCCATTATTTGTTCCCTGGTCGCAGCTGATAGTATAAGTAGTGCCATCGATAATCACATTATCAAGGTAAACCTTGCTGCAGTTGTCGCTATCGTGGTTTATGAAGATGCCTCGGAATGAACCTGTAACAGTGATATTCTTAATCATACCACCCGTAGTGCTAATACCTGAATCCCAAGTACCACCAGCACCCTTGATGTCAAGGATATGACCTCCACCATCAATAGTTTGACCATTCTTAACATTAATACCAGTAGTACCATATGCATTGCTCATGCCAGCGGGTTCTATCTTAACATCATCCTCAAAGAGAACGCTCTCGCCATTCTCAAGAGCCTCTACCAAAGCATCAGCTGTGGCCACCGATGTAGGCGTGAAACATACGCCATCCACAAATACCTGGTCGCCCTCAGTAGCATGACCAAAGATTGTTGATGACACCTCACCAAGAACTGTGGTGCTCTCAACTGAGCAACCATTGATATATACGGTTAAGCTACCGTTATATACAGCTCCAAGAACAGCACCGAACATCTTATCAAAGTCGCCACCAAATGAGCCATTCTTTACGATTGAGCAATTTTTAACTGAGCAATTCTCGATTGTGCGCTCACCGCTGTTAAGGGCGATACCTGCAATTGCACCAACGGCAGCATAACCCTTGATTGTAGTGCCCTCTACCGAGCAACCGCTAATCTTACCATTATTAAGCTGACCAACAAGACCACCAATAGTCCAGTTATTACACTCTACTGATGAGCTCTTAACGTGGCAGTTCTCAACAAGACCATTATTCAAACGACCAATCAAAGCACCGATAAACTTAGGTGCGCCTGAGATTGATACGTTCTCAACGGTAAGGTTCTTAACAGTACCCTTAACGTTACCGAACAAACCATACGATGACTTGTTTTCATCATCACGGTCAGTCTTCTTGGTAATTTTAACATTCTTTACAGTGTACTCCTTACCATCAAATACACCGTGCCACTCTGTGCGCTGTGATCGGTCATCTCCGATAGGAATCCACTCCTCGTTATTAAGGTCGATATCATTTGATAGCTCAACAACTGCCTCATCAAAGATTGTTGCAGTATATGGAGTAGTAGCATTAACCACATCAGCTACCCACTTCAAACCAGCTGCATTAGTGATGTAATATTTATTATTAGCCTCATCGAAGTATGCACCATCATTCATCTTCTCGTAGCCAACATACAATGGGTGGGCGATAGTCTCACCAGCAACTGTAAATGTTACAGCAACACCATTGAACTCACGAGCAGGATCCACAACACCGTAACCAACTGGCATTGCGGCAGTGTACTTATCGCGTGAGCCACCATCAGTAGCATTGATAGTAGATGCAGCATCAATAGAACCAGTAAGGGCTGCTGAGTGATAACCAGTACCGATACCAGCACCATACTGACCACCCTTAACGGTGATGTTAGAGTTAGTAATAACGATGTTGTTTACAGCGTTAGAGTCGTTTGCCGAGCAGTGAGTGTCGTAACCAGCACCGATACCAGCAGCAAACTGACCACCTACGGCGTTGGTAATAGTAGAGCCCTCGATGTTGATATTGATGTTGTGCTTGGTAGCGTTGCTTGAGTAGCGTGAACCACCGATAGCAGCCGATGCGTTACCACCAAAGATATCACCAAGAATAGAGTTCTTGATGGTAATATCAGTAGACTGCCAGTAGCGGTTACCGATAGCGGCAGCCTTGCTACCACCCTCAGCCTTCTTAATCTCTACGTTTTCAAGAACAATCTTAGCACCACCAATAGCAGAGTAGCCCTCTGGCTCAGACTTGCCATAGTTAGGATCATTTATGAACAAAGGCTGAATTGGCCAACCGCAGATATAGTCGATAGTAGTGTTCTTGATGGTCACCTCAGCACCGATGCCACCAATACCGAAACCACCATTAGCAACCACATTGAGGTTACCAAACTTATCTGCTGAACGAGTCTCGGCAACACCCTCGATAGTGAGCTTTGATGAATCAGGAACTGCTATACCAGCAGTCTTACCATTAAGTTTAACGTCACCTGCGACAAAGATTGTCACCTCAGCATCTTCAGCAATAGCGATAGCCGCATCACTATCAGTTGTAATATTTACACTCTTAAGATCGTATGTACCGGCCTTAAGTGTTAAGGTCTTTGTCAAATTAGCATCAACGAAAGCTATCACGTTGTTCTGCTCAATGAAAGTGAACGAAGTAACATCTGTATCAGTCTCGTAGATGTAAAGACCCTGGTCACCAGCCTGGCAGTTAGTGAATGTAGAGTTCTTAATCTCAATCTTAGTAGCTGCATTTACAGTACCGATAGCCATACCTGGCTTCTTAGAAAGATTGTTGAACTGACACTTGTCAACAACAACCTCAGCAACCTCTGAGCCGTAAGCCTCATGAACCTTGATACCACGGTAGCCCTCGAAAGTACACTCATTGAAGTATGCGTTATCGCCTGATACCCATACGTCGTACTGGTTAGCATCACCAGAGTTGAACTTACAGCCAGTGAACTTAGCGTTAGCACCAGTATCGTTGTTTGCTGTGCCACCACACATCATAACCGCATTCTTGAACTCACAGTTGATGAACTCAAGCTCGCCAGCGAACTCCAAGTAACCAAGCTCCCAAGCGCCCTCATTGTATGATACTGACTCATCAACGAATACTACATCCTGGAAGATAAGTTTACCATCGTTAGCCATACGGATAGGACCAACACCCTTACCTGTAGCTGTGAATGTGCGACCATTACCATAGATAGTAAGGCTCTTAGTCTTTGCATCAGCGCCGATAAGTGGAGTAGAGCCATGTGAAGCACCAGTCTCCCACTCTACATCGCTTGTGAGCTCGATGGTAGCATACTCCTTCTTAGCAGCCTCCTCAAGAGCCTTCAAGAATGAAGCCTGGTCAGCAACCTCGTCAGTCTCAATGATGTTCTCACCAGCGAAGTTATCGTCGATGCGAACCTCAATCTCGGTAGCGGTAGTCAAGACGTTACCGATTACTGTTGTGAGCTTGTTACGCTCAACAGGAATATCAGTTGTGAAAGCTGTCTCCTTGATAACTACGCCAGCCTCATCCTTAACAACCATTGTGAAGTGGATAGGTGTCTGACCCTCAGGCAATGCGAGGATGTAGTCAGTAGCCAAGGTGATGTGTGTGTTGCGAACTGTGCCGTTTACAGCAGGAGCTGTCTTAGCATCGTAACCAGCATTGTAGATGTGGTTAGCCATGTTGTCACGTACCTTGTTGATGAAGGTAGTAGTGTACTTAGCGGTTGCGCTCTGGCCCTTGATAACACCTGTTACTGCGTCGAACTTGTTACAGTTGTAAGCATCGTATGCAATCTCAACGGTGTAAGGGTGTACATTGAGGTTGAGCTCAGCAAGGTCGGTAGCAACGACACGTACCTTACCATAAGGACGCTTCAACACGATGTCCTGAGCAGCAGAGTTAGTAACCTTGATGTCCTTTGTTGCGAAGTAAGCATCACCTACCTCGTCGTTGATAGACTCGTTGATAACCTCGATGTCTGCCAAGGTAGCACCAATCTTGTGGCGGATACCCGCAACGCCAAGCTGTGCGGTAGCATCCAATGCAGCGCCACCCTCAGCTACGAAGTCTGCGAATACTACGAAGCGGTAGTCGCGGTTAGGCACAAGGCGAAGGTCGAATACAACAGGCTCGTAAGAGTCCTTGATGATTACCTGACGGTCCTTCACAGGTGCGGTGCCAACAACAGCACCATCCTTAACGTCGTAAACCTCCAAAGTGTAACGAAGGTCTACCTCCTTCCAGTCAACACGGTAAGCATCAGCCTCCGTTGTTGTCTGCAAATAGTCGATAGCACCGAAGGCACTATCATAAGCATTCTGCGTGTCGGCAGCACCATCCTCGCCTGCACGTGTGGCAAGCTCAGGAGCAGCGACAGCAAGCTGGAAATCCACCTCGGCGTCAACAACTGGGTTGACAACCTCTGGATCTGTCTGACATGATGCCAATCCAAGCACCAAGGCAGCCAAAGCTAAAAATCTCGCTTTCATAAGAGTTTGTAATGTTTTGTAATAAGGTTAAAAATTGTTGTGGTTAAAAAATTCCGTGTTTCAACAGTTAGCCCAATATGCACAGAGAGAAAACAGCCAAAATTGCAACACCCTGATAGTCAAGGCATAGCAAACACCACCTCTCAGAATTGGCTTATTAGGGCTGATAATTCTCACAAAAGTACGAAAAAAAACATCAATCACAAAACAAAAAGCGGTTCTTTTTCAATGAAAATAGCGTCTCCACAATATGACGAAGAAGCTACAAATGGCTAAATAAATATACCTATATTAATGATAAAAGCGGCGGACTAATGCCCGCCGCTCATTATTAGCGATTAAAACTATATACTCCTAATAATTACTTAATAGGGTTGAAAGTTACGTTAACAGTTACCTGCTGTGGCTTCTCCATCCAGCAGTTCTGGAACTTCAAAGTTACAGGAATTGTGAATGGTGCAGTAAGCTCAAGCTGCTGAGTGTTATCGAATGTCAACGTACCATTGTTCAATTTGATGAAAGGACGAATCTCATCATCAACTTCACTTGTATCGTCAACCCAAACCTCATTGATGCGGTACATGTAATCAGCACGTACATCAACACCCTGAGTAAAACCATTCTCGCCGTTACCAACTACCCAAGCGCCGTCAGTGATAAGAGGATAGCTCTGACGACCGCCAGTACGGTAATCCTCCAACTTAACGTAGTCAAGGATATCAACGTGGTAAGCAATTGAGTTGTTTACATCAATTGTTGGGTTCATTGTTACCTGAGCAGTACCAATTGGGTTGAACTTAACAACGTTGTAAGAAGCATACTTACCACCCTCGTCGAATGATGTAGGAACAACATACTTAGCACCATTGTCGTTGGTAATTACGAGGTTACCACGAACATTCACAAATGGGTTAGAACCGTAGTAAGAGAGCTCGTGTGTTGCAGGATCGATCGCGATACCATCGTGCTCAGCATCCTCAATCTCGAAGTTGTAAGAGAGTGACAAGTTATCCATGTCAGCCTCAGAAAGCTTATTGCCCTGAGCATCAACTACTGAGAATGCAGCGCGGAGCTCAACAGCAGCAACGTCAAACTTAAGGAGACCTGCATCCTCATTGTCATTAGGCCATGTATACTCTGGCTGAACCTGTGAGTAGAAGTCCATATCAGCACCATAAACGTACTTAGAGTTGTGCTTGAAGTCGTAAACTGGGAACTCGAAGTTGAGAACCTTGTTAACGATAACCTCCTGACCATACCAAGTAGTGATAGTCTTAGTGTACTCTACCTGAGCAGGAACAAAGTCGAAGTCATTGTAGTCAAATGCTACAGATACCTCCCAACCAGTCGTCTTATCGATGAGGAGCATAGTATTATTAGCAGCACTTACATCCTTACCATCAGCCTTGAGAGCGTCAAGAGCAGTGTAATAACCAAGTGAGAAGTTATCCTTACACCACTCCTCAGCAAGGATATCGTAGTGCTTCTCATTGCCGAATACCAACTGAGTGAAAGCAGACTCCATAGTGTCACCATAATGTTCTGTCATAACAAAGTTAGGCTCGAACATTGCTGTAGAAGGCTCAAGGTTTACAATGATAGTCTCACGGTTGCGGTCAACAGTTGTAACAGTAGCCTTAACAGTTACCTCAACAGAAACCTGACCATACTGATCTGCCACATCATACTCAGCCTCAACCTCATAAGTCTTATCCCATTCGAAGTTAGCGAACTCAAGGAGCATCTTCTCGCCGTTAACTACGATCTTAGCATCAACCGCAGCATCCTTGCCATCAAGAGTTACCTTAATTGACTTAGGAGTCTGAGCAAGAACGTCAAGAGCCTTAACGTCAGATGGCAATGTACTCTCAGCAATTGTCAAATCAAGAATACGGTTGTAAGCACCATTACCAGCAGCATCAACTGCAGCATCAGTAGAGTAGAGCCAGCATGTCTCAACACCATTGAACTCAATGTCAGCCTGAACAGGAACTGTAGAGAAGTTTGAGTAAGCCTCAGCCTTGAGTGTACCAGCTGTGTAAGTGTAACCAACGTAGAGAGGCTGGTAGATCAACTTACCGTTAACCTCCTCTACAGAGACCTGAAGAATACCATCTACCTCCTCTACCTTGAATGGACGAGTACCAAGGGTATCGTTAAAAATACGCTTGATGTAGTCTGCGCGCTCCATCTCAAGAGCATAACCAGCACCGTTAAGAGCATCGATACCGTCGTAAGTCTTCTGACCTACAGTAAAACGGACAAAGTGCTCAGGAAGAACCTTCTCTACTCGCTCAGTATCAGTGTACTCAAACTCATAAGCTGCGCCATTCGCGGTTAGATTATAGCACTTATCAGTAATTACCTCGTCCCCATACATGATATCCATAGAGATCTGCTCAGCCTTATCAGACTTAGCAGCTACAAGGTTAGTGTAGCATGATGCAAGATTCTCATTCTCAGTTGTAAGAACAAGTGATGCAGCATACTCAACCTCACCAGCGTAGAACTTCTCACCGAAGTTACGTGCCTCAAATGTAACATAGAGACGACCCTGTGCATCACCCTCTACACCAACGATATTCATCTGAGGAGCCTCATTACCACCACGTGTCTTCAAAGCATCAGTCATGTCGAATGAAAGTGGAGCTACAACGTCACCTACAGCAGGAGTGTTAGCGATAGCAGCAGCGCAGTAAGCAGGATATACCTGGTATACCAAAGTTGAACGACTCTCAACAAGAGTGTCACCAGCCTTAGCCCAGTTGATAGTACCCTTACCATCAGTGTACTCAGGAACGAATACGATAGACTGAACACGGTTAAAAATCTCTGCGATATCACCCTTAAGACCCTCGATAACCTTGTCGTTAGAGGCTATATACTCGTCAATCTTCTGCTCGATAGTAGTAGCATAAGCTGATAGCTGATCAAGCGTAGTTTTGATAGCAGCGAGCTCGCGCTCCACAACCTTCTGAAGCTCATCAGTGTAAGCCTTAGCGGCATCCTCGGCATCCTTAGCTGCCTGAAGAGCCTCTGCAAGAGCAGCATCGATAGCAGCATCAAGACGTGCAATCTGCTCTCCCATTTGCTTCTGGAAGTCAGCTACAGTGGTCTCCAACTCAGCCAAGTCCTCAGTAAGGGAATCAATTGTAACCTGCATCTGTGCAATGTTGGTCTGAATCTTAGCAATAAGAGCCTCGGCAGTTCCTAAGCGCTGGTCAACAGCCGCGAGATTCTCCTCAAGTTCAACCATCCAGGCAGCGTGACGATCTAAAGTCTGAAGAATAGCAGCATCCTGAGCCTGAAGAGCAGCTACCTCCTCGTTATGCTTAGCAGTAAGGGCGTTGATAAGCTCTGTATTCTTAGCAATATCAGCATATGCCTTCTCAAACTGCTCGTTAACAATCTTCTGGTAGTCAATAAAGCTATTCTCAAGATTAGTAACCTTAGTATCAAGTGCCTCAATGAGAGTCTTCAAAGCTAAGTCAGCCTCAGCAAGCAAGTCGAGCTGATCCTGAGTGTACTGTGCCAACTCCTCCAAGCGACCGTCAAGATTCTCGATAAGAAGATTCTGGTTGTCGTGCAAAGTGTACAACTCCTCAACATCGCCCTCAAGTGTCTCAATAGCAGCCTCAGCAGCATCTACACGACCCTCAAGTGTCTTAATAGCAGCGTCTGTTGCAATAGTATACGCATTGAACTTATCAGTAAGACTAAGAAGATCTGTCTGGAGACTCTCGATAGCCTCAGCGTTCTTCTCAATATTTGCAACATTTGCAGCGATATCCTCAGCATTTTTCTCAATATCAGCAGCATTGGCAGCAATAGCAGCCTGCGCTTCCTTGATAGCCTTAGCAAGCTCAGCATCCTGCTCCTCGAGAGCTGAAATAGCCTCCTCGTTATCTGCGATGCGCTCAACAGCATCGGCAATCTTAGCGTTCACCTCGGCAATCTGCTTAGCAATCTCGTCGTAAACAGCCTTGATATCAGCATCGTGCTTACCCTCGAGCTCAGCAAGCTGACCCTTAAGAGCCTCAAGCTCAACTAATGCATCAGCAATAGCATCCTTAGCCTCCTTGATAGCAGCATCGTGCTGGGCATCCACAGCCTTCAATGCATCGATAGCCGCCTTGTTCTCAGCAATCTTAGCATCAGCTGCCACAATAGCATCCTCAAGAGCCTTCTTAACGCTCTCCAAGTCAGCCTTCAAAGGATTGATCTGACCATTAACCAACTCTTGCTCGAGTTCGTCGACCTTTTGGTCAAGGTCGGCGATATCCGAGGCATAGTCAGTACATCCGGTCGAATAGAGCATACCACCAATCAGTAGCATACTCATCAACTTTGATAAATACTTCATAATGTTTATTAATTAAAAGTTAAATGGAAAAAATCCTATTGTTTAAATAAGTGTGCATATTACCACTCGGTTCTGCTCTGCACTCTTGAATGGCTGCTCAGTGTCGCCTACAAAGCCAAACTCAATGCGAGACTCCTCGACACCCTGCTTAATAAGCATAGCCTTGACTGCCTCGGCACGACGCTGTGATAGACGCATATTGCCCTGTGCAGTACCAGTCTCCTTATCTGCATAACCTATAACATATACCTCATAGTCAGTGTGCTCACAAAGCCACTGTGCCAACTCCTTAACCTTCTCAGCCTCGGCCTTACGGATAGTGGCAGAGCCAATAGTGAAGAAGATATCCTCAGAGTACTCCTGAATGTTAGCCTGACGAATCTCGGCAGCCTTACGAGCCTCATCCTCTTTAGCCTTCTGCTCAGCTTCGAGACGCTGACGCTCATTCTCCTCGGCAAGACGCTGTTCCTCAGCAGCCTTGCGTTTAGCTTCAGCCTCGGTCTCCTGCTGCTGACGCAACAACTCGGCAGCCTTGATAGCCTCCTGCTCATCGACCCATTTCTGCGAAGTGCGATGCTTCTTACCAAAGCTGTAAGATACGCCTGCAAGAAGATTAAACTGCCAGTCTGCATTGTTAGCACGCTTAGAGTTAAACTTATCAGACATAACGTTTGCATTGGCCTCGAGGTTAAGCAACACGCGCTCGCCTACGCGAAAATCAATGCCTACACCAAAACGACCAGCTACAAACATCTTTGAATCCCACAAGTACTCAAGCTCCGCATACTCACCTGTAGCAAGATTAGCTACCAACGACTCGGCCTGTCTATTATTGAAACCGTAGTTAAGGCCTGCACCCGCCAAGAGGTAGACACCTGCGACGCGACGGTGGTTGTAACCACCAAAGAGCGAGCACAAGTCGAGCTTATAATCGGCATTAAGCTGCATAAACTTAAATGCATAATTACTGTCGGTCAAGACAGCAACACCACGTCCCTGCCAGCCTCCAAGACCAAAGCGTACGCCCATAGCTGGGTGGAAACGGTAATTGGTTGATAAATACAATGATGGCGAAGCGAGATCTCCAAACGAAACCGATTCTCCAACGGTGTAGCCTACTCCTCCCTGCAACTGCAAATCCCAGTGTGGGCGGAACTCTACACTCTCATCAGTTTTGCTCTGCTGTGCATTTACAGACAGCGCACATAACAGAGCAGCAATTAGTAATGTAACTCTTTTAACTATCATAATTATGTAGATTTAAAAAATTTTATCCTATGTCTCTATTAAATATCTGTTAAGCTATCTTGTCATACTGACCATTACTCATCCTTTGTCCAACTTTTATATAATTTAACACCTTAGTAATGACCACACAAGAATGCACGCCTATATCGTATCATATATGATACGCGTGGTGCAAATATAATAATTAAACTTTGCATAGCCAAATTTTTTTAGTAAAAATTAACAAATTATGAATAACTACGAAGATGCAATCAAACGTATTGCAATGAATATCAAGGCCATTCGTCAATCAAAAGGGTTGTCAATCCAAGAAATAGCATATCGTTGTGATATGGAACGTTCTAATCTTAGTCGCCTTGAAGCAGGCAAAACCAACATGACAATCAAAACAATATGCAGTATTTGTAATGCGCTAAATATTCATATTACGGAAGTTATCAAATAAAATGGGACGAGACATATCCTATATATGCATATATAGGATATTAAGGAGTTTTGACTAACTTAACTCCTAAACACACATTATAACTACAACAATAAGATATGATAGGTCAACATAGCACAGCATAGAAAACTCAAAACAAAAACCCCTCAACAGCCGTGCCATTGAGGGGGTAAAAGAGTCTATTATGCGGGATTACTCCATATCTGCCTTTAGGCCGACAATGAGATCGTCGTAGTCGCGCAAACCTGTACCGCCAGGGATAGGATTACCGGTGATGACGTTCTCCTTAAGGTTAACAAGGTCGTCGGTCTTAGCCTGGATAGCGGCCTCGTTAAGTACCTTAGTGGTCTCCTGGAACGATGCAGCCGAGATGAAGCTCGATGTCTGCAACGCTGCACGGGTGATACCCTGAAGTACCTGGTTCGATGTAGCAGGAACGATAGGTCGTACCTCAACCAACGCCATATCGCGGCGCTTAAGAGCTGAGTTCTCGTCACGGAGCTTACGCATCGAGATAATCTGACCTGCCTGTACGTTCTGCGAGTCACCAGCGTTTGTAACAACGACCTTATCGTAGAGCTCGTCGTTGACATCCATGAACTCCCACTTATCGACAACCTGATCCTCGAAGAAGCGAGTGTCACCTGGATCGTCAATCTGTACCTTTGACATCATCTGGCGAACGATAACCTCGAAGTGCTTATCGTTAATCTTCACACCCTGCATGCGGTATACCTCCTGTACCTCGTTCACGATGTACTCCTGAACCTTGGTAGGACCGAGGATACGCAAGATATCGCTTGGCGTGATGGCACCATCCGACAACGCCATACCTGCACGTACGTAGTCGTTCTCCTGAACAATAATCTGACGTGACAATGGTACGAGGTACTTCTTCTGGTCGCCATCCTTCGAGGTGATGATAATCTCGCGGTTACCACGCTTAATCTTACCGAAGGCTACCTCACCGTCAATCTCCGATACGATAGCGGGGTTAGATGGGTTACGAGCCTCGAACAACTCGGTAACACGTGGAAGACCACCGGTGATATCGCCACCAGTCTTACCTACGGCACGTGGAATCTTGATTAGGATATCGCCAGCCTTGATGCTCGCCTTATCCTTAAACATGATGTGTGCCGATACTGGCAAGTTGTACGACTTAATCTCATCACCATCGCGGTTAACAATCTTAATCACAGGGTTCTTGGTCTTATCCTTAGACTCGATAACTACGCGCTCCGAAAGACCTGTCTGCTCATCACGCTCCTCGCGGTAGGTGACACCCTCGATGATGCTCTCGTAGGCAACCTTACCCTCAGACTCGGCGATGATAACTGCGTTATATGGATCCCACTCGCAAATCATATCGCCCTTCTTAACATCGGCACCATCCTTCATGAAGAGGGTTGCACCATATGGCAAGGCGTGAGTATAGAGCGTAATCTCAGTCTTTGGATCAACGATGCGGAACTCCGACTGACGCGACATAACGATGTCGATAGCCTCGCCCGCACTATTCTTACCCTTGATAGTACGCAAGTCATCAATCTCAAGGCGACCCTCATACTTAGATACAACGTTAGTCTCGACAGCTGAACCACCCGCAACACCACCGACGTGGAACGTACGGAGGGTAAGCTGAGTACCTGGCTCACCGATAGACTGTGCAGCGATGACACCAACAACCTCACCCTTCTGTACCATACGTGCAGTAGCAAGGTTACGGCCATAACACTTAGCACATACACCGCGGCGTGCCTCGCAGGTGAGTACCGAACGAATCTCTACTGACTCGATAGGTGACTTCTCGATAGCCTCGGCAATCTCCTCGGTAATCTCCTCGCCCGCCTTGCAGAGAATATCACCCGTAGTTGGGTTGATAACATCGTTCAAGGCTGTGCGGCCGAGGATACGGTCGTACAACGTCTGGACAACATCCTCGTTACGCTTGATAGCCGTAGCTGTCAAACCACGCAACGTACCGCAGTCCTCCTCGTTGATGATGACGTCCTGTGCAACGTCAACCAAACGACGTGTCAAGTAACCTGCATCCGCAGTCTTAAGAGCGGTATCCGCCAAACCCTTACGAGCACCGTGGGTAGAGATAAAGTACTCCAACACCGAAAGGCCCTCCTTAAAGTTCGACAAGATAGGGTTCTCGATAACCTGCTGACCACCCTCAACACCAGACTTCTGTGGCTTTGCCATAAGGCCTCGCATACCAGAGAGCTGACGAATCTGCTCCTTAGAGCCTCGAGCACCAGAGTCAAGCATCATGTATACTGGGTTGAAGCCATCCTGGTCGCTCTTCAAGGTGTTGATTACCTGGTTGGTGAGCTTATTATTAATGTTTGTCCAAATATCGACAATCTGGTTGTATCGCTCATTGTTGGTGATAAGACCCATGTTATAGTCGTCGATAACGGCATCGGCAGCGGCATAACCCTCGTTGATAAGCTGCTCCTTAACATCGGGGATGACAACAGCATCGAGGTTAAACGACAAACCACCCTGGAATGCCATGCGGTAACCCATGTTCTTGATATCATCCAAGAACTTAGCAACCTTATCGGCACCCGCCTTCTTCATCACTACGGCGATGATATCACGCAACGAACGCTTGGTAAGCACCTCATTGATGTAGCCTACCTCCGAAGGTACGTTCTGGTTGAAGAGGATTCGACCAATGGTGGTCTCCTTCAACACGAATACCTCGTTGCCATTCTCGTCGAGGTCGCGTACACGGCACTGAACAACAGCGTGCAAGTCGGCGCGCTTCTCGTTGTATGCGATGATAGCCTCCTCTGGGCCGTAGAACTTCAAACCTGTACCCTTGACACCTGGACGTGGCTTGGTGATATAGTAAAGACCAAGGACCATATCCTGTGAAGGAACGGTGATAGGCGCACCGTTAGCTGGGTTGAGGACGTTGTGCGAACCCAACATAAGGAGCTGAGCCTCAAGAATTGCAGCATTGCCAAGTGGCAAGTGTACCGCCATCTGGTCACCATCGAAGTCGGCGTTAAACGCTGTACATGACAGTGGGTGAAGCTGCATTGCCTTACCCTCGATGAGCTTAGGCTGGAAGGCCTGGATACCCAAACGGTGAAGGGTTGGAGCTCGGTTCATCAATACTGGGTGACCCTTGATAACGTTCTCCAAGATACCCCAAATAACAGGGTCCTTTCTATCAATAATCTTCTTTGCTGACTTAACAGTCTTAACGATACCACGCTCGATGAGCTTACGGATAACGAATGGCTTATAAAGCTCAGCCGCCATATCCTTAGGAATACCCATCTCGTGCATCTTCAACTCAGGACCTACGACGATAACCGAACGTGCCGAGTAGTCAACACGCTTACCGAGCAAGTTCTGACGGAAACGACCCTGCTTACCCTTCAATGAGTCAGAGAGTGACTTCAAAGGACGGTTAGACTCGTTCTTTACAGCGTTGCTCTTACGTGAGTTATCGAACAACGAGTCGACAGCCTCCTGCAACATACGCTTCTCGTTACGTAGGATAACCTCCGGAGCCTTAATCTCGATAAGGCGCTTAAGACGGTTGTTACGTATGATAACGCGACGATATAAGTCATTAAGATCCGACGTTGCGAAACGACCACCATCGAGTGGCACCAATGGGCGCAACTCTGGTGGGATAACTGGAATGTCGGTAAGTACCATCCACTCAGGCTTATTCTTGCCATTTGAAGCACGGAACGACTCGATGACGTTCAAGCACTTCAAGGCCTCGGTCTTACGCTGCTGTGAGGTCTCCTTCGAAGCACGGTCACGCAACGCATAAGACATTGAGTCGAGGTCAACCTGCTTGAGGAGTGTGAGGATAGCCTCGCCACCCATCTCGGCTACGAACTTCTCGGGATCGTCGTCGGGTAACGACTGATTACCCTTTGGAAGAGCTGCAACAACATCCAAGTACTCCTTCTCCGAGAGCGTAGCAAGACGCTCGATACCCTGTGCCTTGGCTGCACCAGCGTTGATGACAACGTAGCGCTCGTAGTAGATGATAGCCTCAAGCTTCTTTGATGGGATACCCAACAAATAACCAATCTTCGAAGGCAACGAACGGAAGTACCAGATGTGTACCACAGGCACAACCAACGAGATGTGACCCATACGCTCACGACGTACCTTCTTCTCGGTAACCTCCACACCGCAACGGTCGCAGACGATACCCTTGTAACGGATACGCTTGTACTTACCACAGTGGCACTCATAATCCTTTACAGGACCGAAGATACGCTCGCAGAACAAGCCATCACGTTCAGGCTTGTAGGTGCGGTAGTTAATGGTTTCGGGTTTGAGCACCTCACCGCTCGACTGGGCACGAATCTCCTCAGGAGAGGCAAGACCAATCGAAATACGGCTATAACTACTCATCTTATTATTATCTCTATTGAATGACATAGTTCTCTTTGGTTTAAATTTCCGTTACTCAAGTTTTACCGAAAGTGCCAAACCACGCAACTCGTGCAAGAGCACGTTCATAGCCTCAGGTACACCTGGACGTGGTAGGTTATCACCCTTAACGATGGCCTCGTATGCCTTAGCACGGCCTACAACATCGTCCGACTTGATGGTAAGAATCTCCTGCAAGATGTTAGCGGCACCGAAGCCCTCGAGTGCCCATACCTCCATCTCACCAAAACGCTGACCACCAAACTGTGCCTTACCACCCAATGGCTGCTGCGTGATGAGCGAGTAAGGACCGATTGAACGAGCGTGCATCTTATCGTCGATCATGTGACCAAGCTTAAGCATGTAGATGACACCTACGGTAGCAGGCTGGTCGAAACGCTCACCTGTACCACCATCATAGAGGTAGGTACGGCCACTACGAGGTACGCCCGCCTGTGCAGTATACTCGTTAATCTGCTCCAACGACGCACCATCGAAGATAGGCGTAGCGAACTTCAAACCAAGCTCTCTACCTGCCCAGCCAAGAACAGTCTCGTAAATCTGACCAAGGTTCATTCGTGAAGGCACACCAAGTGGGTTCAAGCAGATATCCACAATTGTACCATCCTCCAAGAATGGCATATCCTCATCGCGGACAACCTTCGCTACGATACCCTTGTTACCGTGACGACCCGCCATCTTATCACCCACCTTGAGCTTACGCTTCTTGGCGATGTATACCTTAGCCATCTGGATAACACCCGATGTAGGAATCTCATCACCGTTAGTGAGGTTGTACTTCTCGCGGTTAACGGCAGCTGCAACCTTCTTGCACTCAATAATATAGTTGTTGATGGTGCGCGATATGAGCTGATCGTCATGCTCGTCACCAGTCCAGCGTGTCTGACCCAACGACATGTAGCCGTTAGCAACACCTGTCTTGCTGTCGTAGCTTGTCGATGCTATATCCTCCAACATCTTAACAGTAAACTTCTCACCTGGAGCGTAGAGCTCTACGTTGTAGTAGTCGTATACACCTGTGGTGGTCTTACCCTCCAACAGACTCCACAACTTAGCAACAAGAGTCTTGGTAAGCTCTGCAACCTTCTGTGCGTACTCGGCATCGAGCTGCTCCATCTGAGCCTTCTCCTGGGCGCGGTTACACTTGCCCTCCTTCTGAGTATGGCTGTAGAGCTTAGTGTCGATGACAACACCATGCAACGATGGCTGTGCCTTCAACGAAGCATCCTTAACATCGCCAGCCTTATCACCGAAGATAGCACGCAACAGCTTCTCCTCAGGTGAAGGATCGCTCTCACCCTTAGGAGTAATCTTACCGATAAGGATATCGCCAGGAGTTACCTTAGCACCAATGCGGATGATACCGTTGGCATCCAAGTCCTTAGTTGCATCCTCCGATACGTTAGGAATATCCGATGTAAGCTCCTCGACACCACGCTTAGTGTCACGAACCTCCATGATATACTCATCAACATGTACCGAAGTGAAGATATCCTCGCGCTGGATACGCTCCGAGATAACGATAGCATCCTCGAAGTTGTAACCCTTCCATGGCATGAACGCCACCTTGAGGTTACGACCCAAAGCCAACTCGCCCTTCTCGGTAGAGTAACCCTCAGTAAGTATCTGACCCTTAGTAACCTTATCACCCGTAAGTACGGTAGGCTTAAGTGTCACAGTTGTATTCTGGTTAGTACGACGGTAGCGTGGTAGCTCGTATACGGTTACCTCAGGAGCGAACGAAGCAATCTTCTCATCCTCGCTGCGGTTGTAGCGTACCTCGATTCGTGTAGCATCGGCAAAGACTACCTCACCATCACCATCGGCAACAACCTGGATACGGCTATCAACAATCATATCCTTCTCGATACCAGTACCTACGATAGGAGCCTCAGGACGCACCAATGGCACTGCCTGACGCATCATGTTAGATCCCATCAACGCACGGTTAGCATCATCGTGCTCCAAGAAAGGAATAAGGCTCGCTGCGATAGATGCTACCTGGTTAGGAGCTACGTCAACGAGGTTAACCTCAGTGTCGTGTACTACTGGGAAGTCGGCACCCAAACGAGCCTTGATACGGTCGGTGTTGATGAAGTGACCATCATCCGTAAGCTGCTCGTTAGACTGTGCTACAATCTGACCCTCCTCCTCCTCAGCAGAGTAGTAACGGATGTTGTCGTTATTAAGGTCAACAACACCATCGTTTACCGAGCGGTAAGGAGTCTCGATGAAGCCCATGTCCGAAATCTTGGCATATACGCACAACGACGAAATAAGACCAATGTTAGGGCCCTCAGGCGACTCGATAGGACAGAGACGACCATAGTGTGTGTAGTGAACGTCACGAACCTCGAAGCCCGCACGATCACGCGACAGACCACCAGGACCCAACGCCGAAAGACGACGCTTGTGGGTAATCTCTGCCAATGGGTTGATCTGATCCATGAACTGTGAGAGCTGGCTCGTACCGAAGAACGAGTTAACGACGCTCGCCAAAGTCTTGGCATTGATCAAATCCTCAGGGGTGAAGACCTCGTTGTCGCGAACATTCATACGCTCGCGGATAGTACGTGCGATGCGCACCAAACCAACAGAGAACTGGTTAGCAAGCTGCTCACCTACGGTACGTACTCGACGGTTTGACAAGTGGTCAATATCGTCGACATCGGCCTTCGAGTTGATAAGCTGGATGAGGTACTTGATAATCTCGATGATATCCTCACGTGTGAGGGTGCGGATAGCGGGATCAATCGACAAATCCAACTTCTTGTTGATACGGAAACGACCCACGTCGCCCAAGTCATAACGCTTATCCGAGAAGAAGAGCTTCTCGATAACGTCGCGGGCCGTAGCCTCATCGGGTGGCTCCGAGGCGCGCAACTGCCTGTAGATATATACGACAGCCTCCTTCTCGGAGTTACATGGATCCTTATGTAGTGTGTTGTAGATAATCGAGAAGTCGATACCCGATGGGTTGTCGTTGTGCAGAAGGATAGTCTTAGCACCCGACTCGATAATCTGGTCGATGTGCTCCTCCTGAAGCTCTACCTCACGATCAACGATAACGTTGTGACGCTCGATAGATACAACCTCACCTGTATCCTCATCAACGAAGTCCTCAACCCATGTAGAGAGAACACGTGCCGCAAGCTTGCGACCTACATTCTTCTTGAGGTTCGCCTTAGTAACCTTAACCTCATCTGCAAGGTCGAAAATCTCCAATATCTGCTGGTCTGTCTCGAAGCCGATAGCACGCAACAAAGTCGTTACGGGCAACTTCTTCTTACGATCGATATATGCATACATCACATTGTTGATGTCGGTAGCGAACTCAATCCACGAACCCTTGAATGGGATGATACGTGCCGAGTAGAGCTTAGTGCCGTTAGTGTGCATGCTCTGACCAAAGAATACGCCTGGCGAACGGTGTAGCTGTGATACTACAACACGCTCAGCACCATTGAAGATAAACGTACCACGCTCGGTCATATAAGGGATAAGACCGAAGTAAACATCCTGCACAACTTCATCGAAGTCCTCGTGCTCGGTGTCGGTACAGTAGAGCTTAAGCTTAGCCTTGAGAGGTACACTATATGTCAGACCGCGCTCCAAACACTCCTCGATGGTGTAGCGGGGCTGATCGATATAGTAGTCGATAAACTCCAGAACAAAGTTGTTTCTGGTGTCAGTGATTGGGAAATTCTCGTTGAACACCTTGTAGAGACCCTCGTTCTTACGATTCTCTGCAGTGGTGTCAAGCTGGAAGAAATCTCTGAATGACTTAAGCTGAATCTCCAACAAGTCAGGATAGGGCACCCTGTTCTTGATGGTAGAAAAGCTTATACGTTGTTGTTGTTTTGTGGACATATAATCCAATAATTTTAGTTGAAGAACTATAATTAGACGCCTATAACCGGTCGGTAACAACTTCCGACACACGACGTTCGAGTAACTCACATCACATTTTCAGTTTGCACCCCAAACAAAGAGCACTACATCAATGTACATCTTATGAGAAGAGCTCTGCGAGTACCCACCACTCCCCTAACATCACGGCAAGATGGACAACAACCACCTCGCTAGCACCAAGGAGCAACGACATGGGCATAAGCCTATGAAATATGCGGCTTGATTATCCCGCTAATGCCCTCAGTGTCACACATGTACACTCTGAGAGCATCGACATCGCTAACACTCGGGCACAGCTCAACTACGCACTCCCGAATATTAGACCACAAAAGGCATAGAGCTTACTTTTACGTAAGCCCTACACCTTAAAGGTTGGTGAGAGACTTAAAATCCCCTTAGGAATTACTTAAGCTCAACCTCAGCACCTGCCTCCTCAAGGCTACCCTTGATAGACTCAGCCTCCTCCTTAGAGATACCCTCCTTGATGGCCTTTGGTGCACCGTCAACCAATGCCTTAGCATCGCCCAACGACAAACCTGCAACCTCCTTAACAACCTTGATAACCTGGAGCTTTGCCTGACCAGCGCTCTTCAAGATTACATCGAAAGTTGACTTCTCAGCAGGAGCAGCCTCACCTGCACCAGCTGCGGGAGCTGCAACTGCAACAGCTGCAGCAGCGGGCTCAATACCATACTCCTCCTTGAGGATAGTAGCCAATTCGTTTACCTCCTTAACAGTCAAGTTTACCAACTCTTCTGCCAATACCTTTACATCTGCCATAGTTGTGTAATTTTATTAAATTTTGTTTTTTGTTCTTGTTAATTAGTTATTTCTCTCCTCGAGAGCCTTTACGAGGCCCGCGATCTTCTGACCTGCATTTGACTGCAGAGCAGAGATGACATTCTTAGCAGGCGACTGCAAGAGCAATACGATATCGCCGATAAGCTCCTCGCGGCTCTTGATGTTGCAAAGAGTGTCAAGCTGATTGTCACCTACATAGGTGCAACCCTCAACGTACGCAGCCTTCAAAATAGGCTTGTCGTTCTTCTTACGGAACTCCTTAATGAGCTGCGCAGGGGCCTTACCAGTCTCAGTGAACATGATAGATGTTGAGCCCTTCAATACGGCTACCAACTCCTCGTCAGCCTTGCCAACATTCTCCAAAGCCTTGTTAAGCAATGTATTCTTAACGACTACAAGCTTAATCTTCTTCTCGAAGCACTGGCGACGCAATGCTGCAGTCTGCTCAGCGTTCAAAGCCTCAATGTCAGCCAAGTAGAAGTGAGGGTAGGCATTGAGCTGCTCGGTAAGACCGTTGATAACGGCCAACTTTTCTTGCTTAGTCATAGTTTCTATCCTCCTTCGTTTTACTTAATATCTACTGATTTGGGGTCAACCTCAACACCAGGGCTCATGGTAGTAGAGAGGAATATGCTCTTTACATATGTACCCTTAGCTGCAGAAGGCTTAAGCTTGATGATTGTGCTCATAACCTCCTTGGCATTGTCAACAATCTGCTCTGGGGTGAATGACACCTTACCAATAGCAGTGTGGATAATACCATACTTGTCAACCTTGAAGTCGATCTTACCAGCCTTAACCTCCTGAACAGCCTTTGCTACGTCCATGGTAACAGTACCTGTCTTAGGGTTAGGCATCAAGCCACGTGGACCCAAAATACGACCGAGAGCACCAACCTTACCCATTACGTTAGGGGTAGTGATGATAACGTCTACGTCAGTCCAACCGCCCTTGATCTTCTCGATGTACTCGTCAAGACCTACATAGTCAGCGCCAGCTGCCTGTGCCTCAGACTCCTTATCTGGAGTACAGAGAACCAAAACGCGTACAGTCTTACCTGTACCGTGTGGCAACGTAACAACGCCACGAACCATCTGATTAGCCTTACGAGGATCTACGCCGAGACGCACGTCAATATCTACTGAAGCATCAAATTTCGTAAAGGTAATTTCCTTTAGAAGAGCTGCAGCCTCAGAAAGCTTGTACGCCTTGTCCTCGACCTTTGCGTAGGCAATCTTTTGATTTTTTGTCAACTTACTCATTCTTGTAATTTTCGTTACATGTTAGGAAATTCACCAACTACGTTGATACCCATACTGCGTGCAGTACCAGCTACCATACGCATAGCAGCCTCAATAGTGAAGCAGTTCATGTCAGGCATCTTACCCTCAGCGATCTCTTTTACCTGATCCCATGTTACCTGACCAACCTTCTGACGGTTAGGCTGAGCCGAACCAGTCTGAACCTTGGCTGCTTCCTTGAGCTGAATGGCTACCGGTGGCTGTTTAACTACAAAGTCAAACGACTTATCGCTGTAAACAGTGATGATAACCGGAAGTACCTTACCTGCCTGTGACTGTGTACGTGCATTGAACTGCTTGCAGAAGTCCATGATGTTGACTCCCTTTGAACCCAATGCAGGACCTACTGGAGGTGAGGGGTTAGCGGCACCACCTTTGATCTGCAATTTAATAAATGCAGCAACCTCTTTTGCCATAATTTTCCTTGGTTAATTATTCTTTTTCAACTTGTGTAAAGCTCAACTCCATAGGAGTCTTGCGGCCAAAAATCTTCACACTCACGGTGAGTTTACGATGCTCGTTGTCGACACTCTCAATGGTACCTTGGAAGCTTGAGAATGGACCGTCCGTAACTTTGACGGTCTCGCCGACGAAGAACGGAGTCTCGTTCTCCTCGTCCTTCTGACTTAGCTCGTCGACAAGTCCGAGAATACGGCTAACCTCCTGTGGACGTAGAGGTGTAGGATTCATCTTACGACTGTCTTCCTTGGTGTCACCCAAGAAGCCAAGTACATTAGGAATGTTGCGAATGATGATTGGTATCTGTCCCACGAAGGCAGCCTCAATCAAGACATAGCCTGGATATGAGACCTTCTCCTTGGATACTTTCTTGCCATTGCGAATTGTATAGACCTTCTCGGTCGGAATAAGAACCTGTGATATATAATCCTCAAGGTGGCTATGACGAACCTCGGCCTCGATATACTCCTTGACCTTCTTCTCCTTGCCACCAATAGCGCGGACTACATACCACTGCTTAGTAATCTCTCCCATTGCTAATAATCAATGCTATTAACCCAACAAGTTGTAGACGCCGTTCATGAAGTTCTCAAAAACGAGGTCCATCACCAAAACGATGAGAGCGAAGATTACAGATGCAACCATAACCACCTTTGTCGAAGCAATAAGCTGCTCAAACGATGGCCAAGTCACCTTGTTTACCAACTCGCTATACGAATTTTTGAAATACTTAAACATATTATCTTTTTTTTAATTAGCAGGAGCAGAGAGATTCGAACTCCCATCAACGGTTTTGGAGACCGCTATTCTACCCTTGAACTATGCTCCTAAGTAAGAGGCAGGCAGGACCTGCCTCTTGGGTAATTATTTATGGTAATTGATTACTCAATAACCTTCAATACCTGACCTGCACCTACTGTACGGCCACCCTCGCGGATTGCGAAACGGAGACCCTCGTTCAATGCTACAGGGTAGATCAACGATACAGTGATAGTAACGTGGTCACCAGGCATTACCATGTCTACACCCTCTGGAAGCATTACCTCACCGGTAATATCCATTGTACGGAGGTAGAACTGAGGACGATACTTGTTGTGGAATGGAGTGTGACGACCACCCTCCTCCTTCTTGAGGATATAAACCTCAGCGGTGAACTTGGTGTGAGGAGTGATTGAACCTGGCTTAGCAACAACCATACCACGCTTTACCTCCTTCTTGTCGATACCACGCATCAAGAGACCTACGTTATCACCAGCCTCACCCTGATCGAGGAGCTTACGGAACATCTCAACGCCAGTACATGTAGAAGTACGGATCTTCTCATCCAAACCGATGATCTCAACTGGATCACCTACGTGGATAATACCAGTCTCGATACGACCAGTTACAACGGTACCACGACCAGTGATTGAGAATACGTCCTCAACAGGCATCAAGAATGGCTTCTCATTGTCACGTGGAGGCAACTGGATATACTCATCAACGCTAGCCATGAGCTCCATAACCTTCTCCTCCCACTGTGGCTCGCCGTTCAAACCACCAAGAGCTGAACCGCGGATAACTGGAGCGTTATCACCGTCGAAGTCGTACTTAGAAAGAAGGTCACGAACCTCCATCTCAACGAGGTCAAGCATCTCAGGATCGTCAACCATATCGCACTTGTTCAAGAAAACAACGATACGAGGAACGTTTACCTGCTTAGCAAGAAGTACGTGCTCGTTAGTCTGAGGCATAGGACCATCAGTAGCAGCAACTACAAGGATAGCACCATCCATCTGAGCAGCACCAGTTACCATGTTCTTTACGTAGTCGGCGTGACCTGGGCAGTCTACGTGAGCGTAGTGACGGTTTGCAGTCTGATACTCAACGTGAGAAGTGTTGATGGTGATACCACGCTCCTTCTCCTCAGGTGCGTTGTCGATAGAGTCGAATGAACGAAGCTCTGATAGACCAGCCTTAGCAAGAACGGTAGTAATAGCAGCAGTAAGAGTAGTCTTACCGTGGTCAACGTGACCGATAGTACCGATGTTCACGTGTGGTTTCGAACGATCGAATTTTTCTTTTGCCATAGTAATATAAGTATTTAAGTTTTTAAAGTTACTTTACTTTCTTTAACCAAATTAATCAATGTCCACCATCCACAATGGCTTCGGACATCGACACTTTCGTGAGCGGAAGACGAGGCTCAAACTCGCGACCCATAGCTTGGAAGGCTATTGCTCTATCAACTGAGCTACTTCCGCAAAAATACACCGTTCAGAGCCTGCTCGTCGCTCACCTTAATGAGCAACTCTTTGCAACTCCGACGGCGTCGTTATGTGGGAAGAGATGGATTCGAACCACCGAAGGCGTGCGCCAGCAGATTTACAGTCTGCCCCATTTGGCCACTCTGGTATCTTCCCAATATTTACGAGTCGTACAACCCGACCGATTTAAGAGCCGATGGAGGGATTCGAACCCCCGACCAGCTGATTACAAATCAGCTGCTCTGGCCAACTGAGCTACATCGGCATTGACCTTATCGGATTGCAAAGGTACGAACATTTTTTAATTCTGCAAATTTTTTGCATATTTTTTTTTAAAAAATATTCGCAAGCACTCTATCAAAGAACTTTCGTCACACCAAACAATTGGATTTTGACGCAAAATCGACGGCAAATATACAACTATTTTACGAAACGCGAAACAGTATGCCCACTTTTTTTCACTCTTAACGATATTTTTTATCCAATCATCCTATTTTACACCCTACACCTATATATATAAATAGGTATAGCGACTACTTTTTAGAGGCGACAGCACGCGCCACCGACGAACACTTTGAGCGTATATCCTCAAATAGCTCTTCATCTAACGACTCAGCCTCATCGACAACAATAGCAACAGCAACATCTGCCTCGCGGTCGACGATAATCGCCCAGTTATCACCGCAATACTCAACGGCCTTGTCCGATAGGAGCGACATCGCAGCAGGCCTGCTCCACCCAAAGGCAGATGTAAGAAGAGCATCGACACCACAGCTCGATAGTATCGTCATACCATTAATCTCTCCATCACACAGAAGCACCGCCGCAAGCTTAGACATATCGCCGATAGTCGTTGTCGTAGCATCATCATCCATGGCCGTAGCCTCCATACCGATAGCATTAAGCACATCGGTACCTGATAGCAACTCATCGACATCCTCATTTATGATAGCCACCGCCTCATTAAGTGTGATACGACCCTGCTCCACACCGCGCATTGTAACAATGGAGAGTATCGGAGTGTTCAGCCCATCGAGGGTGAGCACTACATCACCCGCAAGCGAGCCATAGCCACACGCAGACGTTGCACCATTAGCATCTACATATGCCACAGCCATGCCCTCAACGCCATCATACTGCATGGCATCATTGGCGACCACATCGAAGGGGTGACACTCCTCCGCCGTAGCTTCAACAGGGGCAACACGCGCCACATCCTTATTACCAATAATATAGACACCGCACACGATGACCACAAAGGCCAGCGTCACCCATAGTACTATCGACAGATTTACACGTAGACGTTCGTTCATCGTAAGTTAGATTAGTGTGTAACACTCTTTGAACCAAGATTAAGAACCAGCACACCTACAATAATAAGCGAAAGACCGATGATTGCCGGAAGGTCTAAGTTCTGCTTGAGGATGACCACGCCGAATAGTGCAATAAGCACCATGCCACACCCCGCCCATATAGCGTATGCTATACCTACGGGCATTGTGCGCACCGTAAGGTTGAGGAAGTAGAGCGCCGCGAGGTAGGTAGTAAGCGTAGCCACCGTAGGCCATAGGCGTGTGAAGTTCTCGGTATACTTCAAAAGTACCGCCCACGCCACCTCAAAGAGTATTGCAAGAGTAAGAAATATGTAGGACTTCATAGCGATAAAAAACGGGGCACTCAGCGCCAATGCTCAATGCCCCGAAGACTACTTAATATAACCTCTAATTAGCGAACCTTGAAGTCGGGGTCAGCCATCTGAGGAATAGGCTTGATATACTCTCCTGCCTCGAACTTAGCACGTACAGCCTTGAATGTGTTGATTGTGTACTCAACATCCTCCATGGTGTGTGCAGCAGTTGGGATGACACGAAGGATAATCTCACCCTTAGGGATAACTGGGTAGATAACAATCGAGCAGAACAAACCATAGTTCTCACGAAGGTCAACGATAAGGTTAGTACCCTCCTCGTTACCGCCCTTCATGTAGATAGGCGTTACAGGCGACTGTGTTACACCGATGTTGAAGCCGTTGTCGGTAAGACCCTTCTGCAATGCGCGAGTGATCTCCCAGAGCTTCTCCTGATACTCAGGGTGCTTACGGATGAGATCCAAACGCTTCAACGCGCCGATAACCATAGGCATAGGCAACGACTTAGCGTAGAGCTGCGAACGCATGTTGTAGCGGAAGAGGTTGATGAGCCAACGTGGACCAGATACGAATGCGCCGATACCTGCCATTGACTTGGCGAAGGTGTTGAACAATACGTCAATCTGATCCTGAACGCCAAAGTGATCACCCGTACCACGACCACCCCTACCCATAGTACCGAAGCCGTGAGCGTCGTCAACGAGGAGGCGGAAGTTGAAGTCCTTCTTGCAGTTAACGATAACATCCAAGAAGCCGAGGTCACCCTTCATACCGAAGACACCCTCAGTGATTACGAGTACACCACCATTCTGCTGCTCAGCAAGCTCGGTAGCGTGCTTAAGCTGCAAGCGCAAAGACTCCTCATCGTTGTGAGCATATACGAAGCGCTTACCTGGGTGCATACGAAGACCGTCGATGATACATGCGTGACACTCCTTATCGTAGACCACAACGTCACGTGGAGTGAGCAAGCAGTCGATGATAGAGATCATACCCTGATAGCCATAGTTGAGAAGGAATGCATCCTCCTTACCTACGAACTCAGCGAGCTCACGCTCCAACTGCTCATGGTACTTGGTCTGACCAGACATCATACGAGCACCCATAGGGTATGCCATACCGAAGTCCTTACCGCCCTGAGCATCAGCCTCACGTACCTCTGGGTGGTTAGCCAAACCGAGGTAGTTGTTCAAGCTCCAGTTCAATACTGGCTTGCCACGGAAAATCATGTGAGGACCCAACTCACCCTCCAACTTAGGGAATGCGAAATAGCCATGCACAGCCGACATGTACTGACCGATAGGGCCGCCGGCATTCTTCGATAAACGATCAAAAATATCTACCATTGTATCTTAATTTTGGTTAAAATTTCCAATATCACAATCTTGCAAGACGCCACTAATAGCGCGCGTAGATTATAAAAGTAGCACAAAGGTAGTATTTTTTTTGGTTATTTATTCGCTTCGCTCCAAAAATAGCACTCTTCGACCAGGGAAATAAGTAGAAATACCTATTTTTATAGCGCACGTATGCGACACATCACATAAGCTCTTTGGCACGTCGGTGGAGCGCTGCAAGGCGAAAGGCGTAGGCTATCATCGAGACGCCATATATCATGAAGGCCATAGCCATAAAGAGTATCACCGCCTCGGCACCCAACGTCTCCGGTAGCCACAGCACAACGAACGAGATTACGATCATCACCACCGAGCCAAATATCATCCACCCCGTATCATCGACACCCAAGCCCCTAAGATCGAGAGCCTGCATCAGCGAGATAGCGCCTCGATAGAGCAGCCATATACCAAAGATAAGGGGCAGGATAGCCACCGTAAACAAGATGTTGAACATCAGCATCAAGCCTAACAAGATGTCGATGATAGAGGCGGCGATAGCCCAGCCGCGACGCACCGCGATATTCTTCGAGGCGATGCTCAAAATAAGACCCATAACGCCCGACACGAAGATAGCCACACCGAGCCATACAGCCGCCGTGAGGTAGCTCTCGATGGGGTTTACCAAGACAATGAAACCTATGCCGATAGCGACAATACCTACAATCGCAGCAAGCCACCACTGGCTTATCATGCGCTCATCCTTTTCTAAAATAGAGTTATTCATAGCTTTAAGATTTTGTTGCCTGAGACTCAAGAACTGTGCAAAAAGAGGCGAGCTATTGCGATATTTACAAAAAATTAGTTATCTTTGTTGGGTACAACCCGCTTACGGCAAGGTCCACATACTTATGGAAGGGGCTGTGGGCAAGAGAGTAATTGATTTTGACAAACGAATTTCTTTATAACATGAGAAGATTAACACAGATTATCGTAGCAGCATTTGCTATCATCGTTGCACTGCCCATGGCGGCAACAGCAGCACAGCCACACATCATCCCAGAGCCCTCGTACATGGAGTTTGAGGATGGGGCCGACGTATTTAGCCTAACGCAGAATACAAAAATCATTGTCTACGACGATGCATGGGATTCCGCAGCCGTATTTGCTGAGGATATACAGAAGCACTTCAACCTAAAGCGTCCATTGCGCCTTGCGAAGCGCGGCAATGGCATCAAGGTACGCACCGACAAGTTCGTGCCTGCCGAGGGCTATGAGATGACCATCAACGCAAAGGAGGTTATTATCACCGGAGGCTCGGAGGCTGGTATCTTCTATGGCTTGCAGACGTTGCGTCAGATGGCCGTGGAGTTCAATGGTCAGATACCATGTGGCTATATCGCCGATGAGCCATCGTTCGCCTATCGTGGTGTTCACTTCGACGTATCGCGCCACTTCTTCAGTGTCGACGATGTGAAGCGCTACATCGACATCCTCGCAGCACACAAGGTCAACCGCCTACACTGGCACCTCACCGACGACCAGGGTTGGCGTATAGAGATTAAGCGCTACCCAGAGCTTACCGCAAAGGGCTCTATGCGTAGCGAGACACTTGTTGGTCACGGCCTAAACCCAGAGAAGTGGGACGGCACGCCTCATGGTGGCTACTACACTCAGGAGGAGGTACGCGACATCGTGCGTTATGCCGAGCAGCGCTATATCACCATCATCCCCGAAATCGAGATGCCCGGACACGCACAGGCAGCACTACACGCCCTACCATGGCTCGGCTGCAATGAGCAGATTGTCGACGTATGGACAACATGGGGTGTAACGCCTGAGGTTATGTGCGCAGGTAAGGAGACGACATACGAGTTCCTCGAAAATGTGCTTACCGAGGTTATTGATTTGTTCCCATCGGAGCTTATACATATCGGTGGCGATGAGTGCCCTAAGGATCGCTGGAAGGAGTGCGAGCACTGCCAGGCAAAGATTAAGGCCGAGGGTCTTGAGAATGAGGAGCAGTTGCAGGGCTATCTCGTAGCACGCATCGAGAAGTTCATCATCTCTAAGGGGCGCAAGATGATTGGCTGGGACGAGATTCTCGACGGTGGCGTGACACCTACCGCCACGGTTATGTCATGGCGCGGTATCAAGGGCGGCATCTACGCCGCTGAGAGGGGCAATGAGGTGGTTATGACACCTATGACACTCTGCTACTTCAACTTCTACCAGACCGAGAGTCGCGAGGGCGAGGGCCTTCAGATTGGTGGTCACATACCATTCGAGATGGTATACGCATGGGACCCATATGCCGGCTTTAGCGAGGAGGCCAAGGATAAGGTTATCGGTGTGCAGTGCAACATGTGGACCGAGTATTTGAAGGATATGGCCACCGTAGAGAAGATGCTCCTACCCCGCCTTGCCGCTATGGCTGAGGTGCAGTGGGCTACGGAGCGTCGCGACGAGACCACCATCCGTTCGAAGATGGAGGTTATGCGCGAGTTCTACAATAGCTGTGGATGGAACTGCGCACCATACTACTTCGATGGCAGAAAATAGAGCATACAAACAACTAATTTATAACCATTTACAGCCATGAAAAATCTATTTGTGTTGGCATTGGCGCTTGTGATGACTTGCACCTTTGCATTCGCAGCTTCACAGTCACCATACTCTAAGGGCAAGTACTTCGGCAAGCAGACCGTAACCGTTGGTGTGGAGGGTGACGAGGACGATCTCGAGAACCTTGTTGAGCAAATTGAGAATTATGTAGAAGACTATATTGAAACCGAGGAGCAGCTTTATAGCCTCCTTGAGGGTTTTGAGGCAGGCATATACGAGGCATGCGATGAGTACGGCTTGGGCGAGGAGGTCGCAGATGAGCTAATGGAAGCCTTTGCCGCAGGAATGTTAGAAGAGCTGATGGAATAACCTCGAACAATTAAAAAACACAAACACCATGAAAAATCTATTCATGTTGGCATTGGCGCTTGTGATGACTTACACCTTTGCATTCGCTGCTTCGCAGTCTCCATATGAGAAGGGTAAGTACTACGGTGAGAAGTGCGTTAAGCTCGGTTTGGAGGGTGACGAAGACAATCTCAATATTCTTGCTGAGAACACGGCGAATTATATAAATGACTATATTGAAACCGAGGAGCAGGTTTATAGCTTCCTTGAGGGTATCGAGGCAGGCATCCGCAAGGCTTGTAACGATTATGGCCTCGGCGAAGAGGTCGCTGATATGTTACTGGAGGAGTTCGCCAAAGGTTTTCTATCAGGTTGCTATAACAACCGTACAGTTACTTCGGTGTAATGAACTGAGGCTGACTTTCAGGCAACCATTATTTTATTTTAACTAATTGATTATCAGTGTTAGTTTTTACGAAAATTGCGAAATCCTCTACATAGAAGGCTACATGGAGGTCGTAATCAAGCCCAAAAGCTGCGAGTGCAAAGGTAAATAAATCTTTTGGAAGTAAAGCTCTGAAATCAAGCATCTTCCAAAGATGTGTTGTGAATAGACAATGGTGGCGTATGAGAGAACTACAAGGTTCACTACATGCGCCACAGTAATTAAGAAACAGTTATTTTGGGGCATACTTGCGATATTTTTCGTATCTTTACCCAAAATTTGAATTTATGATAAAGAAGATAGTTGCCTCTATAATACTCATCCTTGCACTTTGCGGTGCTCCGTTTACGCTCTTTGCGCAGGGGGTAAAGTGTACGATTTCAGGTAAGGTCATCGACCAGCAGAATAGTCCTGTTGCATACGCTTCGGTGGCTATTTACCAAGACAAAACACCCATTGCGGGAGTTGTTACCGACAGCGAGGGTAAGTTCACACTTAAAACAAATCACTCCACCGACGAATATCGTCTTGCGATAGAGTTTATCGGCTACGAGAAGTATGAGGGGCTTATTGTGCCCAACAAAGCACATTTCGACCTCGGAACAATCCTATTAAAGGAGGCAGCTGTCGAGTTTGCAGAGGTTGTCATTACGGGCAAGGAGGTGGCGCAGAAGTCCACTGTTGAGCACACCACTATCAACGCTTCGGCAAATATGGCTTCGAGCAAGGGTACGGCAATAGATGTCTTGCGCTCGGCATCATCGGTGAGCGTTTCGAACGATGAGATAGCCATTCGTGGTAACAAGAATATCCTTGTCTTGATGGACGGTGTGCCTACTACCGCCAGCGATCTCTCGACTATCCCTGCGGCAAATATTCAGAGCATTGAGGTTATCACAAACCCCGATGCCTCGCACGATGCAGGTGGTACGGGTGGCATCATCAACATCATCTCGAAGCGCAATCGTGCCGAGGGATTTAGCAGTATGGTAGCGGCAAACTATGGTTTCAACCACTTCGCAAATGGCAATATCGCCCTCTCGTATAATCGTCCAAAGACATCGTGGCGATTCAGCTACAATGTTAAGTACGAGGACGATGTGGTAAAGTCTACGCTCAACCGCAAGGTGCATAGCACAGGGTATGAGGTGTTCCAGCAGATGCAATCCACGCGCTACACCTTCAATAACAACATTTCGCTTGGGGCAGATTTTCGCATCGACCCTCGCAATCGCTTGTCGGTAGATGCCAAACTGATTATCCCTCGCCTAAATATCAAGCAAGACATTCATAATACCTTTGTCGATTATTCAGAGGAGCGATATAACGATGTTACGTGGAATCGAGTGAACATCGAGGGCTCGGTTGCCTACACTCATATTATCAAACCAGAGGTTTCGGACTTAACGATTCGTGCTTCGGTGTCGAAGATTTGGGGCGAGCGACCATCTCACTACTTTGTGGGTGGTGTCGAGAATAACCGCTCGGTCTCTGGTGGAAGCCCATTCATACCATCTCTACAAGCTGACTACAAACATAAATTCGGTGTTGGCACACTCTCGGCGGGAGCAAAGTTAACCTATCGTCAGAACGATGTATATCACGAATTTTATGAATTTGCGGATGGCGAGTGGATATATTCTGAAGCGATGAGTAAAGATATGCTGCACACCGAGTTGACTCCTGCGGCATACGCAATGTTCGCTTCTCGCATCGGCAAGAAATTTAGCTATAAGGTGGGTTTGCGTGGTGAGTTTTCGACCACAACCCTCAATAGCAAGCACGATGCAATCAGCGAGCGAGAGAACGACTTCTTTGTCGCACCAAGCCTTTCGGCAACCTATAAAATAGCCAAGAATCAAGATTTGTCGTTGGCTCTCTCTCGTCGCATTGGCCGCCCTACATATCCGCAGCTCATTCCATATATGAGTATGGTCGATGCTACAACCTACGAGCAGGGAAATATGCATCTCGACTCCGAAAAGGCAACAAAGGTTGATTTGAGCTATAGTCTACATTCAGAGGTAATAAACCTTTTTGTGAATGGTTACCTGAACTATACCACCGACTATATCTCGCAAGTGACCAAGATGGAGGACGAGCGACTGATAACCACCTACGCCAATGCCGACAAAGACCTTAAAACGGGAGTCGAACTATCGTTGAAAGTAACACCAGCACGATGGTTTAACTGCTCGGTAGGTGCAAACACCTACTATGTAACTACCGAGGGCGTGTTCGAGGGTGCTCATATCGACAATAGAGGCTGGACAAACAATAGCAACCTCTTGCTCGACTTTGCACCTTGGAAGGGTGGAGATATTCAAGTGCAATACTTTGTGACAACACCACAATACTATCCGCAGTTGACAACCTCGCTCACGCACCAGATGAATATAGGCATCAAGCAACGCCTCTTGAAGGGTGCTATGACCGTATCGGTACTCTTGACCGATGTCTTCAACACTGCCAAGTGGGAGGTGTGGTCGCATAACAACCTCTTCGACCTCAAAAACAATAGCAAGAATAAGAGCCGTATGTTGTGGCTTGGAGTGTCGTACAACTTCAACTCCTTCAAGCAGCGAAGCGGTCAGAAGAGCGAGAATGACCGCAGCCTCATCAGGTTGGGTATGTAAAATTGCACCTATATATAAATTGGTGTTGCTATTTAGTCTTAATTTAGACTAAATAGGAAGCTACAAGCAAAGAGGAAAATAGAGTTTAAGCAGCGATTGCGCAGAAACTTGTTTCACAATCGTTCAATATAACATATTGTAAATAAACAATTTCGGCGGTGAAAATAAATTCACCGCCGAAAGAGGGCTGTCCAAATTGGTCAGCCTCAACATTTTTAGTATCTCCACTACTCGCGCCACATCATCAGCGTCGACTTAATATTGCCGTTCTCGTCGTAGGCAATATCCTCGCCATCGGCCGTAAGCTCATAGAGCTGAATAATATAGACATCCTTGCTACTAATTTGAAGATTGCCCTTAGGGATAAGGATGCCACCATAGCGCTGGCCATCCGCAAACGTCACATTGACAATAGCATCAAGATTCTCCGTCGCACGTGTATAGTCGTAGGTAAACGTACGGTCAACAAGCACCTCTTCTTCATTGCGCTCCGAAGTGTCGTAGCCAAGCATACGGCCCTCGCCATCGGCATTATAGTAGATGTCGTAGTATATATCCCTCTTTGCGTCGTAGCTATACCACATGGTATCTTCAAGAGTCTCTAACTCAGGGAATACCCTCTTCTCATCCGTAGGCTTCTCGCAAGCGCTCACCGCAAGCAACAACACGGCACTCATCAATAGACGTAACAATCTCATATATCTCAAATTTTAGTTACCATTCGTGGGCAAAGATAGTGCAAAGAGGCGGGCGGAGCAACTATTTTGAAAAAAATATGGCAATATGTTGCGTAAGTAGCAAAAAAATATGTACCTTTGCGAGCCTTTTGCGCGCTCGCGTAACACGCGACACAGCACGAGGATGAAACTATTTATTAATTTTTAACGAGCGATTGTATCGCAAAAACTATTTCCATTATGGAGCAGAACAAAATTGTAGCGAACGAGAATTTCGATTGGAATGCGTTCGAGAATGACCTTGGCGTTTACGACCAGTCGAAGGAGACGATTGAGGCCGCTTACAATCAGACCATGTCTAACGTAGCTGTAGGCGAGGTTGTTGAGGGTACCGTTACCGACATCAACAAGCGCGAGGTTACCGTTAACATCGGCTATAAGTCTGAGGGTCTTATCGCAGCAACCGAGTTCCGTTACAACCCCGACTTGACCGTAGGCGAGAAGGTTGAGGTTTACGTTGAGTCGGTAGAGGATAAGGGTGGCCAGTTGGCACTCTCTCACAAGAAGGCACGTCAGCTCAAGAGCTGGGATCGTGTAAACGAGGCTTTGAACAACGACGAGATCATCAAGGGTTATGTTAAGTGCCGCACTAAGGGTGGTATGATCGTTGATGTATTCGGCATCGAGGCATTCTTGCCAGGTTCACAGATCGACGTTAAGCCTATCCGCGACTACGACGTATACGTAGACAAGACTATGGAGTTCAAGGTTGTTAAGATCAACCAGGAGTTCCGCAACGTTGTTGTATCTCACAAGGCTCTTATCGAGGCAGAGCTCGAGGCTCAGAAGCAGGTTATCATGTCTAAGCTTGAGAAGGGTCAGATCCTTGAGGGTACTGTTAAGAACATCACATCGTACGGTGTATTCATCGACCTCGGCGGTGTTGACGGTCTTATCCACATCACCGACCTCTCATGGGGCCGCGTAAACCACCCAGAGGAGGTTGTTACCTTGGACGAGAAGCTTCAGGTTGTTATCCTCGACTTCGACGAGGCTAAGAAGCGTATCGCTCTCGGTCTTAAGCAGCTCACAGCTCATCCTTGGGAGGCTCTCGACGCAGATCTCAAGGTAGGCGATAAGATTAAGGGTAAGGTTGTTGTTGTTACCGACTACGGCGCATTCGTTGAGGTAGCACCTGGCGTTGAGGGTCTTATCCACGTTTCAGAGATGTCTTGGAGCCAGCCATTGCGCTCAGCTCAGGAGTTCATGAAGGTGGGTGACGAGATCGAGGCAGTTCTTCTTACTCTCGACCGCGAGGAGCGCAAGATGTCTCTCGGTATCAAGCAGCTTACTCTAGACCCATGGGCAGAGATTGAGAAGAAGTATCCTGCAGGCACAAAGTGCACAGCTCGCGTACGCAACTTCTCTAACTTCGGTGTATTCGTAGAGATCGAGGACGGCATCGAGGGTCTTGTACATATCTCTGACCTCTCTTGGACAAAGAAGGTTAAGCACCCATCAGAGTTCACTCAGATTGGCGCTGAGTTGGAGGTTGTAGTTCTTGAGATTAACAAGGACAACCGTCGTCTTTCACTCGGCCACAAGCAGCTCGAGGAGAACCCATGGAACGGCTTCGAGAGCCAGTTTGGCGTTGACAGCATCCACGAGGGTACCGTAGCTGAGGTAACTGAGAAGGGCGCTATCGTAACTCTTGGTGAGAACATCGAGGGCTTCTGCCCTGCACGTCACCTCGTAAAGGAGGATGGCACAACATTGAAGGCTGGCGAGACCGCTGAGTTCAAGGTGTTGGAGTTCTCTAAGGCTACTAAGCGCATCACCCTCTCACACAGCCGCATCTTCGAGGAGGCTAAGCGTGAGGCTGTTGCTGCTGAGAAGGCTGCACGTCGTGCTGATGCTGACGCTACTAAGTCAAGCGTTAAGAAGATCAACGCTCAGGTTGAGAAGACAACCCTTGGCGATATCGCAGGCTTGGCTGAGTTGAAGGCTCAGATGGAGAACAAATAAAAATTTCTCAAATTCTTGTGATAAGCCACAATCTGTGGCACATCACTAAATGTAAATTGGGGGTGACTAAAAAGTATTTTAGCCATCCCCAATTTTGTTTGAGGTTGAATAAGAAGATGTAGTTTTAGGCCTAAGTGCCTTTTCACCGCTCACGCTCGGCATAGTCTGCAAGCAGCCTCTGCTCTCACTTAATCGCGGCGCTGCGAAGCCCGAAAAAGCGGAGTTTACTCAGCGTAAATGAGCATTTTGAGGGCGAGATGTTTTGTTGGCAGAAGACATTAGATACAACGCTCGGCAAAAATCCCGACGATGGGCTGTACTTGGCGTACTGCTCATTGTCGGGAATTTTTGTTAGCGGCAGTAGATGTCTGCCTTATCACAACAAAGAACGACTAAATAGACTTTTCTTATTCAGCATCATCGTTAGGTTGAGCCTATCACTTTGGAAGAGATAATAGCAAGAGTTCATCTTTCATCTTTCATCTTTCATCTTTCATCTTTCATCTTTCATCATTTATCTTGCCTTTACCCCCCCCTATTTATTAAAATGCTGATTTTTAGACATTTACCCCCCCCCGCAAAATATCGAGGAAACATTTGGAATATTCAAAAAAAATATGTTAAATTTGTAAAACAAGTAGAACATCGACAGTAGTTATAACGGGTTCTGGCTATATGTTGATGTTAAATTAAATGTACAGAACTCCCGAATTTATTAAGGACTATGAGAACTAAAATTTCAGCACTGTTTAGCAGAGCATGCCATTGGGTATATATGTTACTTATTGGTGTGGCTATCTTGTCGGTAAGCTGCGAGCAATCCGAAGTTAGTGGGTCGGCAGAGCCAAGCGTGAAGGTAGAGATAAGAGAGACAACTGACTCGTCAATATCATTTATGATTACCTCGACAAATGCTGACGAGGTGAAATATCTGGTAACAGAGGCCTCTGATGGAATACATGATGCGGAGTATGTACTCCAAAATGGTCGCCCATCTGTGGTAAACCAGGAGTATATAGTAAAGGTTGATGACCTTGATAGCGACACAACGTACCTTGTCTCAGTTGCGGCCAAGAGCGATAATGGTTTTGCCGTTACACACGAGATTGTGACGACCAAATCCAGTTACTACAACGAGGTTGACTTGGACTTCCCATTTGTGCGTCGTTTAGAGGGTGAGAACTATGCCGACACCGACTTTGCACTCTTCTTTACGGATGTAGATCCTGAGTATGAACTAACGCTCGTGCTTCATGCCGAGGATAGCGAGATGCTTCCTGAGGGTGCGTACTCAACAGAGGGTGGCGCCAACGCAAATATTGATGCCAAGAGGTCGTTCCTTAGATTCACAAATGGCGATGAGCCAATCTTCTTCGATAAGATTGAGGCATGGGTAGCATGTGAATCTACTGATGATTACTACTATTTTGATATACACCTCTATGCAGGCAATACTGTGTACACTGTTGTGGTACGTGACTATGTGGGTAATATGCCTATGTACGACATATCGAATATGGTATTTGACAGGCCCATAGTCCGCAAGAGCGAAGATGGTAAGCGAGCCACATTAATCTTTAATAGCGAGGATGAAAAGGCCACGTTCGTAGCAGAGACGTACATCCCATCGCGAATGTACTTAGAGCCTGGCGTCTATACTGTCGCTACTGACGAAGATGGGTTTGAGCCCTTCGAGATTGACGCTCACAACTCGTGGTTTATTGCCAATGGCTACTACTCAGAGCTAAAGAGTGGAACTATAACCATCTCGATTGATGTCTCGGCGGACGACAACTATGACTACATTTACGACGTAGATATCGTTGATGAGTTAGGCCGCGAGATTAAGTTCGAGTGCAGAGGCCCAGTACCAAGTGATGAGCTCTATATCTCGTTCACCGTTGATTCAGCCGAGTTTAACGAGGTTGAGAGTGGTCTTTACAGAATTATCTTCGATGGTAACTACTCACTATCGTTCGATATTTGTGCCGATGAGTTTGTCGAGGGCATCTACCCCATCGCAGATATTGGCGAGGCTTATAGACCATATATCGATAAGTCATCACTACGCTTTAGCTCAGCGACCTTGGGCGACATAGCAATTAGAGATGGTAAAGTACGTATCATTGAAATCGAAGATGACTTCTGGGAGTTCCGATTTAAATTACAGGCGCAGAATAGCTACAACATATGGACTGGCACATATTACGGTGAGTTGAATAACTTTATACCAGAGAGTTAGATAGTCAACGCATCAATCTGCTCGTAACAAATCGGGGATGGCTAAAAGGTAAATTAGCCATCCCCGTATCGTTGAATAGGTAGATATGGCAGATGAGCGGTAGAGTTCATGCGGCAGCCCTGCTCATACCCCACCAATCTGTCGTCATCTGTTATGCCCTTCGCATGCCCCCACACAAAAAATCTCGGGACAGCCGAAGCCATCCCGAGATACGATATGTCAGCGACACACAAGGCATCGCGACTGAAGATATTACTCTGCCAAGATCTCCATAATCTTGATAGCAGCAGTAGCAACAGGGGTACCAGGACCGAAGATTGCAGCTGCACCATCCTTATAGAGCTGGTCGTAGTCCTGTGCTGGGATAACACCACCAACAACAACTACGATATCCTCACGACCAAGCTTCTTGAGCTCGGCGATAATCTGAGGAACAAGAGTGAGGTGACCTGCGGCGAGTGACGATACACCAACAACGTGAACGTCGTTCTCCACAGCCTGCTTAGCTGCCTCCTCAGGAGTCTGGAACAATGGACCCATATCGACGTCGAAGCCGATATCTGCGTAGCCAGTAGCTACAACCTTAGCACCACGGTCATGACCATCCTGACCCAACTTAGCAATCATAATACGGGGCTGACGACCCTCCTTCTTAGCAAACTCTGCACACATCTGCTTAGCCTGCTCAAATGCTGAATCTGATTTCACCTCTGCTGAATATACACCTGAGTTAAGACGAATAACGGCCTTGTAGCGACCTACAACCTTCTCGCAAGCATCCGAGATCTCACCAAGAGATGCACGTACCTTAGCTGCCTCAACAGCCAAAGCAAGCAAGTTACCCTCACCTGTGCGTACACACTCGGTGATAGCTGCCAATGCCTTCTCTACAGCGGCGTTGTCACGATTAGCACGAAGCTCCTGCAAACGCTTAACCTGGCTCTCACGTACGGCTGTGTTATCTACGGCCAAGATATCGATAGGTGCCTCCTTCTCCAAGCGGTAGCGGTTAACACCGATGATAGTCTCAACGCCTGAGTCGATACGAGCCTGCTTACGTGCAGCAGCCTCCTCGATACGAAGCTTAGGAATACCTGTCTCGATAGCCTTTGCCATACCGCCAAGCTGCTCGATCTCCTGGATATGCTCCCATGCCTTGTGTGCAATCTCGTGTGTGAGTGCCTCAACATAGTATGAGCCTGCCCATGGGTCAGCCGAACGGCATACGTTAGTCTCCTCCTGGATGTAGATCTGTGTGTTACGAGCGATACGTGCCGAGAAGTCGGTAGGAAGGGCGATAGCCTCATCCAAAGCGTTGGTATGCAATGACTGGGTATGACCCAATGCTGCACCCATAGCCTCGATAGCGGTACGTGCTACGTTGTTAAATGGATCCTGCTCGGTAAGTGACCAACCAGAGGTCTGCGAGTGGGTACGCAATGCCAACGACTTAGGATTCTTAGGCTCGAACTGCTTAACAATCTTAGCCCAAAGAAGACGTGCAGCACGCATCTTAGCAATCTCCATGAAGTGGTTCATACCGATAGCCCAGAAGAATGAAAGACGTGGTGCGAAGGCGTCGATAGACATGCCTGCGTTGATACCAGCACGCAAGTACTCAAGACCATCTGCCAAGGTGTATGCCAACTCGATATCTGCGGTAGCACCTGCCTCCTGCATGTGGTAACCAGAGATAGAGATAGAGTTGAACTTAGGCATGTTCTTAGATGTGTACTCGAAGATATCAGCGATAATCTTCATTGAGAACTCAGGTGGGTAGATGTAGGTGTTACGCACCATGAACTCCTTGAGGATATCGTTCTGGATGGTACCAGCAAGCTGGTCGAGGGTGCAACCCTGCTCCAAACCTGCAACGATGTAGAATGCCAATACTGGAAGTACGGCACCGTTCATGGTCATAGATACTGACATCTGGTCCAATGGAATACCATTGAACAACACCTTCATATCCTCAACCGAGCAGATTGAAACACCTGCCTTACCTACGTCACCTACTACACGTGGATGATCAGCATCGTAGCCACGGTGTGTTGCAAGGTCGAACGCAACTGAAAGACCCTTCTGGCCCGCTGCGAGGTTACGACGGTAGAATGCGTTAGACTCCTCAGCAGTAGAGAAACCTGCATACTGACGGATAGTCCATGGACGCATTACGTACATTGTTGAATAGGGACCGCGAAGGAAAGGCGCGATACCTGCTGCATAGTTGAGGTGCTCCATGCCCTCAAGGTCGGCAGCCGTATAGTTCTCCTTTACTGGAATACGCTCGGCAGTCAACCAATCCTCCTTGGGAGCGTTCTTCTTGGTGCAGCACTCTGTAGCTGCAGCCTTATATTCTAAATCTGAAAATTGTGCTCTCATAGCTATAAACTGATTAGATGCCTAACTTCTTTAAGTAATCCTTCAAGGTCTCAAGAACGTTGCTCTTCACGTTGATGAAGTTGGTGATGCCCTGTGCCTCAAGCTCAGCAGCGCATGCAGGAGCACCTGCCACTACCAAGATAGCCTTGTCACCCAAGAGCTCCTTAACGCGTGGTGCAACTGTTGCGTAGTCGTCATCCGATGCGCAGACAACAACAATCTCTGCCTTTGATGCCAATGCTGCCTCAACACCCTCCTCAACTGACTTGAAGAATGTGTTATCCTCAACGCGGATACCTGCGCATGCGAAGAAGTTACATGAGAACTGTGCGCGTGCGCGTGCCATACCGAGAGTACCGCAAGTGAGCATAAACGCCTTAGGAGTCTTGCCCGAGCGGTCTACCTGCATACGCATAGCCTCGAAGGCCATAGCGCCACGGTAAGGAACGAGTACGTTGCCCTCCTTAACCTCACGAGTAACCTTGCACTCGCAGATTGATGCGTCAGCAACCTCTGTAAAGTTAGGATACTGGTTAGCACCAAGAAGGATGAGACGACGTGTAGCGATGTTCTTATCCTTAGCTGCTGCAGATGCCTTAACGCGCTCTACGATGAAGCCCTCACGGAAGGCTGCGATGTAGCCACCCTTAGCCTCAATCTCGCGGAACAATGCCCAAGCCTCCTTAGCGATGCTTGTTGTAAGTGACTCGATGTAGTAAGCACCACCTGCTGGGTCAACAACCTGGTCGAAGTGTGACTCGTGCTTCAAGAGAAGCTGTGCATTACGAGCGATACGCTTTGAGAACTCTGTTGCTGGCTCGAAAGCGTAGTCGAAAGGAAGTACCTCCAAAGAGTGTACACCAGCGATAGCTGCCGACATAGCCTCAGTAGTGCCACGAAGCATGTTCACGTATGGGTCGTAAACGGTCTGGTTCCATGTAGATGTAACGGCGTGAGTGAACATCTTGCATGAGCAGTTCTTCTCAGGATTGTAAGCCTTAACGATGTTAGCCCACAACAGACGTGCTGCGCGGAACTTAGCCATCTCAAGGAAGTAGTTAGATGTAACGGCGAACGTAAAGCGAATCTTGCGAGCTACCTCGTCGATAGTAAGACCGCGCTCCATAAGCTTCACGATGTAGTCGTGAGCGGCAGCAAGGGTGAAGCCGAGCTCCTCAACGATGGTAGAACCAGCGTTAGAGAATGTAGCGCCCGATACGTTAACAACCTTCACGCGCTTGTACTCAGCAGTAGCCTTCACAAGCTTAGCGATAGTGTCGAAGCACTCGTCACCTGTCTTGCAGCAGAAGTCGCCATCAACAGAGAGGTTCTTGATGATAGGGTCGATGCAGAAGTTGAGGCGAAGCTCGTCCTTCTCAACATCGGCATACTTAGCGAGCACCTTCTCAGCAAGGGCAGCCAAAGCCTGAACGTTAGAGCCACAGAAGGTCAACTCAACAGCCGAAGGAACGATGTCCTTCAAGAGAGCGTCAACATCAACCTCGCAAGCACATGTTGTGCAGAAGCAGAAGCCGAGTGAATCGACACCCGAGTTGAGAAGCTTCAAAGCCTCCTCGTTAGCAGCCTTAGCGCACTCTACAGAGATAGTCTGGTGTACGCGCCATGTGTTGTCCTTCGATACGCCACGCACGAAGGGGAACTCACCGGCCTCAGCACCGAGATA
This sequence comes from Rikenellaceae bacterium, assembly GCA_015059955.1. GTDB lineage: Bacteria > Bacteroidota > Bacteroidia > Bacteroidales > Rikenellaceae > Alistipes. Next base: position 84,973 of record SUZK01000001.1, on the reverse strand, counting down.
CTCAACCTCTGCGAGGTTCTCAGCACGATAGTAGGGTCTTACGTTGAAACCCTCACCGGTCTTCCATACCAATTTGCGCTCATAGTCGGCGCCCTTAAGGTCAGTTGTGATGACGGCCTCCCACTGCTCAGTCGAAACTGGTGGGAACTCCGTGAACAACTTTTCTTTGGTATTAGCCATAATTGTTTTAGAGTTTAAGTTTTAAGTGTGTGATATTTAATGTGTTATATCTTATCTCGTCAAAGTATTGGGTGCCACCACCCCACACTCATACATACAATGAGTGCATAATACACAACAAAGTTACGTATTTTGCCGTCGAAAACCAAATTTATACAACAAAAAAAGATTAAGAATCTGTTTTGAATTTTATTAAATAAGTTAATTCGTTATTGCTAAGAGTAGTTTCGGCTTCTTTGAGACTCTTTTCGGCATCTATCCATTTTGGGAATTTTAGAAGCTGTTTGAATTTTATAGTTTGCATATTTCAAATAGTTATAATATATTTGTGTATCATAACAAAACAATTATTAACCTATAAACACATCAATTATGGAGAGAACATGCCCAAAGTGTGGTGCTGTCGTTGGACCTAACGCCACACAATGCTCAACATGCGGAGCCTCTATCGCCGCAGCAAACACACCTAAGAGTAACATCTATGCAATCACAGGTGCAATCCTGGCGCTGATAATGATGCTGTTGTGCATCATCACAAACTTCGTTGATAGCGCAACATTCCTTAACCGCATGTACACCACCGTCATCGAGTGGAACATTCCTCTTGCAACAATAGCGCTTATTGTCGTAGGCTTTGCTATTAGCCGACGCGAGAAGCAGCCTCTACTTATAAATTTTGTTGGTGTAGCCTTTATCATTGTAGCGTTCATCTTCAGCAACGTGACAAAGAACAAAGTACAGGACCACGTAAGTAACTTCGAAAACTATATTGATATCGCTGCCGAGGCCATGAAGGACAATGCTGAGCATGTCATCGACTGGAAAGATAATTTGGAGGATGCTGCAGCGGATGTTGCTGCCGAGTTTGAGGCAGCAGCCAAGGCAGAGGCCGAGAGAAATATGAAGTCGATGAGAGGCACAAGAGACTACGATGATTATGACGATTACGACGATTACGATGAGTACGATGAGTACGACTACTACTATTAATACTCAGGCATAAAGATAAACAAAAAAACGGAGGCTGACAATATTATCAGCCTCCGTTATCTTATCGGGTGGCCCTTACCGAGCCACCCTATTTTGTGTCAGATTACAACTGTGGGCCAGCAGCAACCAACGCCTTACCCTCCTCGTTAGTAGTGAACTTAGCGAAGTTCTTAACGAAGCGACCAGCGAGGTCCTCAGCCTTCACATTCCAGTCCTCAACATTTGCGTAGGTGTCGCGAGGATCCAAGATAGCTGGATCTACGCCTGGCAACGCTGTTGGCACCTTGAAGTCGAAGATAGGAATCTGCTTTGTCTCTGCCTTGTCGATAGAGCCATCGAGGATAGCGTCGATGATACCACGTGTATCCTTGATAGAGATACGCTTACCAGTACCGTTCCAGCCAGTGTTTACGAGGTAAGCAGTAGCGCCCGATGCCTGCATACGCTTAACGAGCTCCTCACCATACTTTGTTGGGTGGAGTGAGAGGAATGCAGCGCCGAAGCAAGCCGAGAAGGTAGGAGTAGGCTCGGTGATACCGCGCTCAGTACCTGCCAACTTAGCGGTGAAGCCTGAGAGGAAGTAGTACTTAGTCTGCTCAGGTGTAAGGATAGATACTGGAGGCAACACACCGAAGGCGTCAGCCGAGAGGAAGATAACCTTCTTAGCAGCAGGAGCCTTAGATACTGGCTTCACGATGTTGTTGATGTGGTAGATAGGGTAAGATACACGAGTGTTCTCGGTAACTGACTTATCCGAGAAGTCAATCTTGCCGTTCTCATCAACAGTAACGTTCTCGAGCAAAGCGTCGCGGCGGATAGCGTTCCAGATGTCTGGCTCGTTCTCCTGCGAGAGGTTGATAACCTTAGCGTAGCAGCCACCCTCGAAGTTGAATACGCCGTCGTCGTCCCAGCCGTGCTCGTCGTCACCGATAAGCTGACGCTTAGGATCTGTCGAGAGGGTTGTCTTACCTGTACCAGAGAGGCCGAAGAAGATAGCTGTCTCGCCCTTCTCGTTGGTGTTTGCCGAGCAGTGCATAGATGCGATGCCCTTCAATGGGAGAAGATAGTTCATATATGAGAACATACCCTTCTTCATCTCACCACCATACCATGTGTTGATGATAACCTGCATCTTCTCGGTAAGGTTGAAGACAACAGCTGTCTCAGAGTTGAGGCCGAGCTCCTTGTAGTTCTCAACCTTAGCCTTTGAGGCGTTGAGAACAACGAAGTCAGGCTCACCATAGTTTGCCAACTCCTCCTCGGTAGGACGGATGAACATGTTCTTTACGAAGTGTGCCTGCCATGCTACCTCCATGATAAAGCGAATCTTAAGACGAGTATTCTCGTTAGCTCCGCAGAAGGTATCCATAACATAGAGCTTCTTGTTCGAGAGCTCCTTGCCAGCGAGGGTCTTGAGCGCTGCCCATGTCTCCTTAGATACTGGCTTGTTGTCGTTCTTGTACTCGTCAGATGTCCACCAGATAGTATCCTTGGTAGTCTCATCCATCACGAAGAACTTATCCTTAGGTGAACGGCCAGTGTAGACACCAGTCATCACATTTACAGCGCCCATCTCGGTAACGACACCCTTGTCAAAACCGGTAAGGCCAGCCTTGGTCTCATCCTCGAACAATGTCTCGTATGAAGGGTTGTATACAACCTCCTTCACGTCGGTAATACCGTACTTTGATAAATCAATAGTTGCCATAGTTTAACCTATTTTAATATTTTGTAATACTTCTATTCGCACTTTCATATTCGTGCACGTACACATGGTACGTAGCATAAACGGTGCAAATGTACAAAATTATTTTGGTGTGTGAAAATTTTAACACTAATTTTTTAATTTTTTTTATTAAATACCCCACATTGAGCGAAATAGAGAACAGATTAAAGAGGAAAGATGGTGTTGTCGCTAACAGATACCCCACCGACACGCCGCCTCCCAGTGATGCGGGTATTACTTTTAATACCCGATTCTTTGGAGGGGGGGGCTACGCTTGCGAGGGCTCAGGCAAAGCTTGCTTATCTTTCATCTTACTTCACCGAGACCTTCGGGAGGTCGCTCCAGAGGGTGGTGTAGTGTGGCGACTGCATCTTATGTGCCGAGATTATTGCGCCGCTACCCTGCGCGCCAAGGCGTAGCATCCCACGGCCGTGGGTATGGCGTATAGCATCAATGGTTGCCGAGAGGCGCTCGTCGCGCTCAGCCATGTCGCGCTCCGCAAACAGCGAGCCCACAACGCCACTCTTAGGTATCAGCTTCGTAAGCACCACACCCGCCTTCTTATAGCCGAAGCCACGTTTATAGAGGTCGCGCAGTGCGTTTGTCGAGGCGGCAATGATGGCACGGTGGTCGTCCGTACCCTCAGGGAAGGTCACTATCGTACTGCCATATGTCTGTGGGGCATCCTCTCGAAAGCGGTTGGTATAGGCATATACCATCATCTCGAGGCATGCCGAGTGTTGGGCGCGCAGCTTCTCCGCTGCCGAGGCTGCAAAGTTAGCCACCTGCTCGGCAAGCTCGCGTGGCTCATATATCTCGTGGCTGAAGCTACGCGACACGCCGATAGATTGGCGTGCTTCAATGGTATGCTCAAACTCAATGCAGGCATCGCCATGTAGCTCGCGCCATGTACGAACACCTGTGATACCCATCATATTACGCACCACGCCCTCGCTCAAAGAGCGAAAGTCGAGAGCGGTATGTATATTATACTCCTTGAGTTTCTTAGCGCTTCTTCGTCCTATGCCCCACACATCCTCGACAGGATAAGTGCTGAGCACCTTCTCGATATCCTGCGGTCGGTGCATATAGCAGCCACCACGCAGCTTGGGGTAGCTCTTACAGAGCTTCGAGGCTATCTTCGCGAGGGTCTTCGTCGGTGCTATGCCCACAGAGACAGGTATTGAGGTCATGCGCCAGCAGCGTGCCGAGATACTCTTGGCAAGGGCGTCGAAGTCGGCACCATCCATGCCACGCAGGTCGAGGAATGCCTCGTCGATGGAGTAGACCTCAATAGAGGGTGCGAACTCCTCAAGCACCCAGCGCACACGTTGCGACATATCACCATAGAGCGCCATATTTCCCGAAAAGACGGCGACATTGTTGCGCTCGACGATATCTTTAATCTTGAAGTAGGGGTCGCCCATCTTGATACCCAATGCCTTAGCCTCGTTGCTGCGCGCTATGGCACAGCCGTCGTTCGACGAGAGCACGATGACTGGCCGCCCAACGAGGTCGGGGCGGAAGAGACGCTCACACGAGGCGTAGAAGTTGTTGCAGTCGGCAAGGGCGAACATCTATACCTTTTTTATTACATAGGTAACGACACCCCAGATGACAAACTGGTTTTCGGGGTGTATCTCGATGGGGCGAAAGCGGCTATTGCCCTCGTTGGCGGGCATAAGACGTACCCCGCGGTCGCTAATCTCAACACGCTTAACGGTATACTCGCCATCGATATAGCAGACTGCCTTACAGTTGTTATATGGCTCCACGGCACGGTCAACGATGATTATATCGCCATCGTCCATCGCCTCGTCGACCATCGAGACACCATCGACACGAAAGAAGAACGTAGACGCCTTGTGTCTAACAAGGAGCTTCACAAGGTCCAACTTCTCGCGTATATCCTCCGCAGGCGAGGGGAAGCCCGCCTTAACATCGCCCATCACCAGGCTCTCAAACGTTGTGCTGTCGTCGACAGCGTAGGGTCTTAACTTATCCATAACAGCACAAAGATAGTAAAAAGTTGCAAGAGTACGTGCCGATAACCCCAACTTGATGTTAAGGGCGTTGTGTATAGGTACGGCTTATAGTATCATCAGAAAATATTTTAGCTTTTTATGTGGTTGTTTATTAATTTTTACTACCTTTGCCCCCGAAAACAATGTGGAGGGATTTGGACTGATTGCAACCACAATAAAAAATTGCTAAAGCGGCACTCTTTTATTAGCAACTCCCACCTCCATACGTTACAGGTAATAACATAAAAAAGATTATACGTATGGCATTTTTATTTACATCGGAGTCGGTTTCAGAGGGACACCCAGATAAGGTTGCCGACCAGATATCAGACGCTATTCTCGATGAGTTTCTTCGTCGCGACCTCAACTCGAAGGTTGCGTGCGAGACACTCTGCACAACAGGTCTTACGGTAGTTTCGGGCGAGGTACGCTCGGAGGGCTATGTCGACATTCAGGGTGTGGCACGTCGCGTAATAGAGCGCATAGGCTACAACCGCAGCGAGTATCAGTTCGACGCTGCATCGTGCGGTGTGCTCTCGGCAATACACGAGCAGTCATCAGATATCAACCAGGGCGTTGAGCGTGGCTCGGTAGAGGAGCAGGGCGCTGGCGACCAGGGCATTATGTTTGGCTACGCCGTAGATGAGACACGCGAGCTTATGCCCGCAACACTCATCCTCTCGCACGTCATCCTCAAGGAGTTGGCCGTAATACGCCGCGAGGGTGAGGTGATGCGCTACCTACGTCCCGACTCTAAGAGCCAGGTGACCATCGAGTATGACGACGAGCGTCGCCCAAAGCGTGTACACACCATTGTGGTATCGACACAGCACGACGAGTTTATCCTCCCAACACATACGCGCAGCGAGAAGGAGGCAGAGGAGCAGATGCAGCGTATCATCGCTGACGATGTGCGTAACATCCTCATCCCACGTGTCAAGGCACGTCTTGAGCGCGCCAACGACCGTCTTGCGGAGCTTATCGGCGAGGACTATATCCTCCACGTTAACCCTACGGGCAAGTTCGTAATCGGCGGCCCTCACGGTGACACTGGTCTCACGGGCCGTAAGATTATCGTGGACACCTATGGTGGTCGCGGCGCCCATGGCGGTGGTGCATTCTCTGGCAAGGACTCATCGAAGGTGGACCGCTCGGCAGCCTACGCAGCACGCCACATAGCTAAGAATATGGTCGCTGCGGGCATCGCTCGCGAGGTTCTTGTACAGGTGAGCTACGCCATCGGTATCGCACAGCCACTATCGGTATATGTCGATACCTACGGCACGGCGAATGTCAAGATGACCGACGGCGAGATTGCCGAGAAGATAGCCACAATGTTCGACCTACGCCCAGCGGCTATCGTCGAGCGCTTCGGCTTGAAGTACCCAATATTCGAGGCTACGGCATCATATGGACACTTTGGTCGTCGTCCCTACACCGAGGTTGTGCGCTTCGTGGGTGACAAGGGCAAGGAGTTCGCCAAGGAGGTTGAGTTCTTCTCATGGGAGAAGCTCGACGAGGTAGACCGCCTAAAACAGGAGTTCGGCCTATAATGGGCAAATCGGGGCGAAAATTACCCCGCAATATAAATAGCTCAGTAGCAACATTTTGACTACTGAGCTATTATTTTATTTAAAACTTTTTTTGCGAAAAGTTTGCAGATTGAAAAAATGTTACTACATTTGCACACCCAAACCTCAGAGCCCAGGTGGTGAAATTGGTAGACACGCTACTTTGAGGGGGTAGTGGGCATTAGCCCGTGTGAGTTCGAGTCTCGTCCTGGGCACAAAGCGGAAGATGAAAATCTTCCGCTTTTTTATTGTTATTATCGCGTTAACTTGAACGACACGGGTAAGGTGAACTTAGTCTTCACAACCTTACCGCGAACCTTGCCCGCTCTCCAACCACTCGTCAGGCTATTCACGCCCTCCAATGCCTTGATGGTTGCATCCGTGAGTAGCTGGTCGGGCGACTGAAGAACCTTGATGCGATCTACCTTGCCCCTCTCATCGACAATGAACTCGATGACAACCGTACCCTGAACGCCATTATCCTGCGCGAGCTTAGGGTATGACACTCGTCCCATAACCCAGTTGCGGAACTTCGAGAGGTCGCCACCCTGGAATGTCGCAGGCTCATCAACAATCGTGAAGACATCATCATCAGCCGTATCCACCACACTATAATCGAAATCGCTGAAAAAGATATCATCCGTAAATCGCAAATCGAACTCCGCATTGGCAGATTGAGGTTCTGTCTTCAACACTACGATAGCCTCCAACATCGCCTTAGCCTCATCATGGCCCTTGTCTGCCGCAGCAGAGTAGTATCTCTTGGCAGCCTCTATATCGCGCTCAACACCTACGCCTTGCTCATAGCAGAGTCCCAAGCCATAGTACGCATCGACATACTCCTTGTCAGCCAAAGTTTTTAGTATCTCAACAGCATCTTCGTATCGAGCTATCTCATCCCTCATATAGCAGCGAGCCACGCTAAACATCGCTTCGTCGTCGCCCTGCAATGCTGCCTCGCTATACCATGATGCAGCTTCGTTATAGTCGCGAGCTACACCTACGCCATTCTCATAGATGTATCCCATGTTGTACTGAGCCTCAACAACACCTTGCTCGGCAGACCTACGTAGCCACACCACCATCTCAATATAGTCCTGCTCAACACCAGTGCCATCCTTATAGTAGCAAGCCAACTTATATTGAGACTCAGGGTGGCCCTGCTCGGCAGCCTTACGATACCACTCGGCAGCCTCGTCATACGACTTGACAACACCAATGCCTTGGCTATAACAGTTACCCATATTAAACTGAGCCAAATCGTAGCCCTGCTCGGCAGCCTTACGATACCATGCAACAGCCTCCTCTGTCGACTTACTTACGCCTATGCCATACTCATACAGATATCCTAAAGCACACTGCGCCCTATCATATCCGCCGACTGCCGGTGGATAGATATACTGGAATGCGAGCGTATCGGACTGCTCAACGCCAAGACCCTCAAGGTAGCATACGCCAAGCTCATACTGAGCATAGGCGTACTCCTGCTCGGCAGCACGACGGAACAGTTCAACAGCCTTCTCAGCGCTCTTTTCAACACCTATACCGCCCATGTAACACATACCCAACAGATAGAGCGAGTCATCAATATCGTTCTCAGCAGCTAAGCTCAAATAGGAGATAGCATCATCTATCGACTGCTCGACACCATAACCATGTAGGTAGCAATCGCCAGCATAGCTCGCCGCCTCGGGGTGACCCTGCTCGGCAGATGCGATATACCACTTTACTGCCTCGTCGAGATTAGCCTCTACGCCCACACCATAAAGGTAGCAGTTAGCCAAGCAATATTGTGCAAGGATGTGTCCCTGCTCGGCAGACTTGCGATACCACATTACCGCCTCTTCATCCGACTGGTCGACACCTGTGCCATTGCTATAAGAATAACCCAACAAATATTGAGCGTCATCGTGGCCAAGCTCTGCGGCCTTACGCCACCACTGCACGGCCTCGTATTCAGACTTCGAAACGCCAGAGCCTTCAATATAGCAGCCACCCATATAGAACTGCGCCTCGGCATGACCAGCGACGGCAGCCTTGTAAAGGTGTTTGAGGGCCTTTTCGTACTTCGCATCCTTGTAGAAAGCAAGGCCCTTATCAAAGTTCTTGATAGCGCTCTTGCTCACCTGATTGACACCATCTTGTGCCGAGGTCACACCGATACTAATAATAGCAAACAGAAGTGTTAAAATGGCTCTTCTCATAGTTATTGGTTGTTATTTGTATTCTTATGAAACAGCATACCATCACGTATGCTACACACAAAGGTACGAAAAAAATATTAATTCTCTCATCACAAGCCAACAAACTTACATTACTGCGAGCATCAGCCAAGCAGCATGACCCACACATCGCAAACAAAAACCCCCGCACAGCCTAAGCCGTGCAGGGGCACCTAATATACTTAAATTACTTGGAATTACTCGCGAACAAGCACGATATAGTCGCTGGCACCAAGAGTGCAGCTATATGTCGAGCCGAGAGTTACCTTCTCGCCAGTCATAAGGTTGGTCCACTCGCCAGCATTAGGCACGTTGACCTGTGTTGTAGACTCAGCATTGTTAAAGTTAGCAACAACGATAACCTTATCCATCACAAGGACCTTGCCGCCCATGTTAGAGTCGCCAACCTGCCATGTGTGTACGGTGAGGTTATCCTGACCGTAGTACTCCTCGTGGTCGGTACGCCATGTGATAATCTTCGACATAGCGTCATAGAGAGCCTTGCGGTTAGCATCCTCATAGTAGTTCCAGCGAACAGGCTTCTTACCTGTACGGCCATTCTCCTCGATAGATACGTCGTAGCCAAGCTCACCAAACTGCCACATCATCTTTGGATATGGGGTGAGGAAGTGGAAGGCGTAGACAGCCTGCAAGCGCTTAGTAAGCACGTTCCAAGGCTTTGCCCATGACTGTGCATACTTAACAGCATCGTAGGCAATACGCTCCTCATCGTGAGTCTCGATATTGTTTACACGACCCTTCTTGAAGTCAGCAAAGCTGCTACCAGTGAAGCCGAGGACTGACTGCTTGTAGCCGTTACGCTGGTTGTTGTTCCAGCAGAGAGCGCCAACAGAGTTATATAGCTCGGTCTCCTCCTTCTGGTCGCAGAAGTGCTCGAAGATGATGTAAGCATCCTCATCCACCTCGCGGATAGTCTCGGCATAGTGCTTCAAGATGCCGATGCGCTGTGCTGAGTAGCCACCAGCATCGTAGTTACCTGGGTTCTGCACGAAGCCCTTAGTAAGGTCGAAACGGAAGCCATCAACATTGTACTCCTCCATCCAGTACTCGAGAACCTCGTCGATATAGTTAACGGTCTCTGAGTATGTATGGTTGAAGTCGTGGAATACACTCCAGTTGTGAGGTGCATCTACGTTGAAGAATGGGTTGGTTGGGAGGGTCTTGTTTGCACCCGAATCCCACCACATCTTAGCGTATGGGAACTGACCTGTTGCGTGGTTGAACACAACGTCGAGAATTACTGCGATATCGCGCTTGTGGCACTCGTCGATGAAGCGCTTGTATGCCTCCTCCGTACCGTAAGCCTTATCGGCAGCGAAGAAGAAGCATGGGTTGTAACCCCAAGAGTCGTTGCCATCAAACTCCTGGATAGGCATAAGCTCGATGGCGTTAACACCCAATGTCTCGAGGTAGTCGAGCTTAGCGGTCACAGCGTCGATAGAGCCCTCCTCAGTAAAGTCACGGATAAGCAACTCGTAAATTGCCAACGAGTTCTCGGCGGGGCGCTCATACGATGTTGCTGTCCACTGATACTCGTCGGGGTTAAGCTCAAAGACTGATACGATATCCGATGTGAACTCCGATGGATAAGGCTTCAAGTTAGGATATACCGAAGCATCTATCCACTTATCGTTCCATGGATCGAGAATCTTTGTAGCGTATGGATCGCCAATCTTGATTGTACCATCAACGAGATACTGATAGCCATACTCAACGCCCTCCTCAAGGCCTGAAACAATTGTCCAGAAGTAGTTGCCATCCTTCTTCATCATATATTTGTTCGAAGGAGCATACTCGTTGAAGTCACCAAGCAATACTACCGACTCCTTACCTGGAGCGAAGAGCACGAAGGTAGCCTCGTTACCGTTGATGTTCACACCATTCTCCGCATCTGCAGGGCGTGTTGCACTCTCTGTCTCGCCCAAAACGGCTACGCTCACACTATCCTCCAAGGTGTTTGTACCATCGGTTGCTACGGCCTTGAATACCACATCCTCAGGCTCGGTAGGAGCATAGGTGTAGGTAAGCGTTGCACTACCTGTCTCTGCCACAGGTGTCTCATTTTTGTAGAGCTTAACGTTGGTTGCAGCCTTCTGCTGTACCTGTACGGTGTACTCCTCGCCAACCTGAAGAATTTGGCCGTGTGCAGGTGTAAGAATCTTTACAGACATACCCTCAGCAGCGAGCTCCACGAAGATATCGGCGCCGTTGTCCTTAACCTCAATCTTGCTATCTGCTGAGCGGAATACAAAAGCAAGGTGAGTGATTGTCTCACCCTCCTCTACGCCATACCATGCACGAGGGCCACCCTTGATAACATAGTGCCATAGATTGTCATCAACTCTCTCAAGCTTACACTCAGGGATGTTCGTACCCCACTCTGCCAAGACATGCTTCCAGTCACCTGTCGTAGCGCTATCGGTAGTCAAGACACCGGTGTGAGCATATAGCTCGCCAGTAAAGCCATCAGCAGCAGTGCCTGCAGTGTTAAGGATTACAATCACATCCTCGGTCATAGCCTCGGTGACAAACGCAGGGTCTGTTGAGATTAGAGGGAACTCCGAAGGCTCTGGAGTAGGAACAGGTGTAGGAGGATTAGGGTTGTCTGGGAAGATTGGAACCTCGTCACCACCACAGCCTACTACCACGATGGCAGCCATAAGCGCCATCATCAGAAAACGAAACTTTTTCATTTGTGTAGTTTTATTTGTTAATACTTCATTTGTCAGCTAAACGTCTGTTGTTCGTCGCGCACGCACGCTTGCGCACTCGACATAGTCGGTGCAAAGTTACTACAAAAATTTAGTCTGATGAAGCGAAAATCGAAATATTTGCCAAACGGGTGGTTTTAGCCACCGAGTGGGCAGAGTGAGAGGATGAGTCGTAACACATAACAACTATAAACATCACCTATGCACCAATATCACCAAACGTAGCATAAATATCGGATTAAAAAGTTGTTACAACAAAATATTTATGTATCTTTGCGACACTTTATACTTGTCGACACAACTTTTGACAACTAATTTAACACACACATTTACTTATGAAGAACATCTTTAAAATGGTTGCTGTTGCCGCTGTGGCACTCTTTGCCCTCGGCTGCGAGACAACAAACGAGGGCCCAAAGGAGGGTCAGCTCGCTACGCCTGAGTTCACATGCTCAGTGACGGGCAACGCCATCATGGTATCATGGGAGGCTGTAGAGGGTGCTGCCTACTACGAGATTACCATCTCAAACAAGGCTACCCAGAAGACCGACAACACGGTATATCGCTTTGAGGATTTGGAGTACAACACCGAGTACACCATCAAGCTTCAGGCAATATCTACCGACGAGTCTAAGAACTCGCAGATTGCATCACAGAAGGTTACTACCGACGAGCTCAAGGCTCTTCAGTACCGCGAGTGGTATCCTAAGAATGGTGCTGCTGCAACGGCCATATCAAACAATGGCCGTTGGGTAGTTGGTGGCAACGACCGCTCAGGCTTCGTGCTCGACCTCTCGAAGGAGGAGATGGTGGAGTTCTCTGGCGTTGAGTTCTTCGATGTTGCTGACGATGGTACCGCCGTAGGTGCAAGTTTTGAGACCAATCAGGATGGTACCGCTGCAATCCTTATTGGCGACAAGATGGTTGAGATTGACCTCTCGTCGGTAGCAGTAAAGCACGGTATGAGCTGCGCAACAGGCATCACCCCCGACGCTACTTATATCGTAGGTTGGTTCTGGGAGTATGACGAGGCTAACTCATACTTCGCACAGCAGTATGGCGCTGTTGTCCCCTTCTGCTACGATGTCCTCAAGGACCGTGTAATAGTACCTACCGAGGGTGAGCGCATCTACAACGAGAACGCTGCAACGGCCATTAAGGCAGTGGCTCCCGACCGCACATTGCTCGGCTACCAGCAGTCACAGGGTATTCACTCTATCATCTGGGCTGACGAGAACACCCCTTACGAGTATGTACACTTCGAGTACAACGACGACTACGAGCCTGTATTCAGCCTCGGCGACACACAGAACCTCTTTACACAGAGCGGCCGCTACATCTACGGTAAGGCTACCGACTTCGCCAATGGACAGGCATCATTACCCGCAGTCTACGACCGCGAGACAAAGGAGCTATACACCTTCACAGGTGGCTCAGTATCAGCAATGTCGGACCAGGGCGTAGCATTCATCAACGACGCTCCATACTACCTCGGTACTACATCGTACGTCGTAGACATCAACAAGGGTGAGCCATACGAGCAGATACCATTCGAGGAGTGGATATTCGATGAGCACAATGTAGATATTGCCTCGTTCCACCCATCGACAGACGAGACCGATGGCGACAACCTCTACATGGAGGCCGTAATCACCATTGGCGTATCGGAGGATGGCACTAAGTTCCTCGGTATCACCAACACCATGCAGGGTTGGTTGACATACGTTGTTGACATCAACGGCGAGCCTGCACCTGAGCAGTAGAGTACAGATAAAAGATGAAAGAGAGGGCGTTGTCGTGGACAGCGCCCTTTTCTTATCTATTAGAAATTAGGAATAAGATATAGTTGCTGGCGGTGCTCACTTATCTTTCACTTATCTTTCATCTTTGAACTTTCATCTTTCAACTTTTTTTACTAAATTTGTACGTTCTTTAAACCGCTAACACTTTTCTATATGAAAGAGGTACTAAAATACTACAAAGATTTCCCTAAGGAGGGTATCGTATTTGTCGACATCATCCCCTTCTTGCAGAACAAAGAGGTCTTCGCCAAGCTGATGAAGGCTGTGGGTGAGGCGTGCACAACACCCAACATCATTGCACCCGAGGCGCGAGGCTTCCTCTTCGCCGCACCACTACTCACCACCTCGGCACGTGTCGAGAATATCGTGCCCGTGCGTAAGAGTGGCAAGCTACCCTTCGCCGAGGGCGACCTTCATGAGGTTGTCATCGAGAAAGAGTATGGTAGCGACAAGCTATATTATCGTCTTAGCGACATCGCCGCAGGCACACCCACAAGCAACTACTTTGAGGTTACCATCCTCGATGATGTCCTCGCCACAGGAGGTACTGCCGAGGGCTTAGCAGAGTCGTTGCAGAGCCTTAAGGTGGTACGCGATGGCAAAGAGTATGGCGTCAAGGTTAAGGAGTTTGTCTTCATTGTCGAGATTGAGGAGCTCGGTGGCAAAAGCCGCCTTGAGCGCATAGCTCCCGTACGCTCGATAACCGTAATCTAAGATAGCTGCCAACGTGGCTAATGGCGTATGACAGATGTGCTTGGGCGCGATATTAAGTTTGTCGGTGGCGTGGGTGAGGCACGAGCGCGTCTCCTTGCCCGCGAGGCCGGTGTGCGCACCATAGGCGACCTTCTGATGCGCTTTCCATATCGCTATATCGACCGCACCACACTACGCCGCATTGCCGACATCGACGAAAGCATGGAGTCGACATACGTTCAAATACGTTGTCGCATAGTGGGACGTTCCATCGTCGGTGAGGGGCGCAAGCAGCGCTTCGTTGCCGAGGTCACAGATGGCACAGGCAGCGCTGAGCTACTATGGTTTCAGGGTGTCAAGTGGATTGAGAAGCGCATAGAACTCGACCGCGAGTATATGGTATTTGGCCGCCCCTCGTTCTACCGCGGGAGGCTGAGCATAGCCCACCCAGAGGTGGAGAGCATCGAGCAGGCACTATCACGCAAGGTGGAGAGCGGCTATCAGGGCATATACCCCTCGACAGAGGCGCTATCGCAGCTGATAACGGTCAAGGGCATGCACAACATTGTGCATAACGCTTGGCAGATTGTGGCAGGCGACCCATCGGCATTTGCCGACCCTCTGCCTGAGGATATACGTCATCGTAACGCGCTGATACCGCTACGCGAGGCGATATACAACATACACTTTCCGCAGTCGGCAGAGCTGCTACGCGCTGCACAGTATCGTCTTAAGTTCGACGAGCTACTCGGCGTGCAACTAACCATACAGGCACGCCGCAACGAGCGCCACACACGTGGCAACGGCTTTATTTTCCCACGCGTCGGCGATAACTTCAACGCCTTCTACCACACCAAGTTACCATTCTCACTTACGGGAGCACAGCAACGCGTAATCAAGGAGATACGCGCCGACATGGTGTCGGGCCGTCAGATGAACCGTCTGTTGCAGGGCGATGTAGGCAGTGGCAAGACGATGGTGGCGTTTATGTCGATGCTCTTGGCCGTAGACAATGGCTATCAGGCCTGCATCATGGCACCCACCGAGATACTCGCACGTCAGCACTACGCCTCGATGTGTCGCTTTGCAGAGGGGCTACCCAATGTGCGTATCGCCATCCTCACTGGAGCATCCAAGGCACGCGAGCGTCGCGCAGCCCTCGAGGGCATAGCCTCGGGCGAGGTGGATATCCTCATAGGCACGCACGCCCTAATCGAGGACAGGGTGCAGTTCATGAACCTCGGATATGTCGTCATCGACGAGCAGCACCGCTTTGGTGTCGAGCAGCGCGCCAAGCTATGGACAAAGAACCAGCAGCCACCACATATCCTTGTGATGACGGCAACGCCCATACCACGAACATTGGCGATGACCCTCTATGGCGACCTTGAGGTATCCGTAATTGATGAGCTACCCCCAGGGCGTAAGCCTATACGCACCTATCACTACTACGACTCGGCACGTCTCAAGATGTTTGGCTTCCTACGTCAGGAGATAGCCAAGGGGCGACAGATATATATCGTCTACCCACTTATCAAGGAGTCCGAGAAGATGGACTACAAAGATTTGTACGATGGCTTCGACTCCATATCGCGCGACTTCCCACTGCCGCAGTACCGCATCACCGTATGTCACGGCAAGATGAAGAACGAGGATAAGGAGGCGGCGATGGCGCAGTTTAAGCGTGGCGAGGCCGACATCCTCATAGCCACATCCGTTATCGAGGTGGGTGTCGATGTGCCCAATGCCACGGTGATGGTCATAGAGTCTGCCGAGCGTTTCGGTCTCTCGCAGCTACACCAGCTACGAGGCCGTGTGGGTCGTGGCGGCGAGCAGTCATACTGCATCCTCATGTCGGGTGACAAGCTATCTAAGGATAGCCGTGCACGTCTTGATGCTATGTGTGCGACAAACGACGGCTTCGAGCTCTCGGAGTTAGACCTCAAGCTACGCGGCGCGGGTGATATACACGGCACACAGCAGAGTGGCGACGCCTTTGAGCTAAACATCGCCAACCTCGCCACCGACACACAGATAATGGAGGTAACGCGCAACGAGGCGATAGCCATACTTGACAAGGATGCCGACCTTGCGCGCCCCGAGAACATAGCCCTGCGTGAGTTACGCGACAAGCATAAGCGCCGCGAACGTATAGATTTTTCCGATATTTCGTAATATATATCCTAAAATAGCGTTATCTTTGTACGCAAATAGATAAACAACAACAAGGATTCAACATGGCACTAATAAGATGTAAGAATTGTGGTAACTTGGCATCGAGTCGCTCGGCGATATGTCCGATATGCGGCGAGAAGATAAATGCCGAGCAGCCCACAACAGCACCCGACACCAACAGTACAACCCCTGCTGTAGAGAGTGCTCCAGCACCTATCACCGAGGCACCGACAGCTACCGAGCAGCCACAGCCAAGCAGCCAGCCTACACAGGCCAAGACCCTCAACGACATCCTTGCTGAGCGTAACACGACATCTACGCTCAACGACACACATGCCGAGGAGCGTGCCGAGGAGGAGCAGCAGACAAAGGAGAGCGTTGTGGTGGTGCCCACACCCTTGCCCACACCTGCCGAAGCACCCAGCAACAGCACTACACCGAGCTACGACTACGACGACAATGGTCGCACCGTAGAGGACTATGAGGATGAGATACGCCGCCGCAAGCGTACGGCAGGAGGCTTCATGGTAGCATCTGCCGTGTTGCTGCTATGTATCGCGGTGCTCGGCTTCCTGCTTATCGACCAGATAAACGAGCGCAAGACCATGGAGGATGGTTTGAGAAAGGCGCTTAACAAGAATAGCGAAATGAGCGAGATGAACGAGTTTCAGGCCGACATGCTACGCGACGATGCCGAGGAGCTTGTTGCCGAGCTTGCTAAGTACAAGGATAAGAACGA
The DNA here is from genome assembly GCA_015059955.1 of Rikenellaceae bacterium. GTDB lineage: Bacteria > Bacteroidota > Bacteroidia > Bacteroidales > Rikenellaceae > Alistipes. The sequence goes on along the minus strand of SUZK01000001.1, from coordinate 68,119 downwards.
CACCATGGCCATGCGCTACGAGGAGGCATTGCAGATGCTTGCCGACCTTGAGAGCGACCGCAACCACACCCTCGACCAGCTACGCCGCTACCAGGAGGAGGTGAAGACGCTGAAGGGTATCATGAAGCAGTATGTGCGCCAGATAGACTCGCTACACAAGGAGAACAGAGTCCTTCTCACCGAGAACACATCTATGAAGAAGGAGATAAAGAGCCACGAGCTGCGTGCAGACCAGGCCGAGGAGCGTGCCGACGAGTTAGATACCAAGGTGCGCCAGGGTGCTGTGATACAGGTGAGTGCCATACGCCTCTCTGCACTCAAGGAGAATAGCACTGAGTGCCGACGCATAAGACAGGCCAAGCGTCTAAGGGTAGACTTCGAGCTTACGGCAAATACCCTTGCCGAGCCTGGCGAGAAGAGTATCTATGTATGTATCACCAACCCCGATGGTTATCCTCTATCGTCAAGCGACATCATAGCGTTCGACTACGAGGGTGAGACAATGTACGCATCGGCAATGCGTAAGGTGGACTACGAGAATAACCGCGTCGATGTAAGTATCTTCTACGACGGCGAGAGCTTCTCAAAGGGCACCTATAAGGTAGACATCTACATCGATGGGCGCCACTGCGGCAGCGGCGAGAAGTACTTCGATTAAAGCGACATACAACAACGACGACAGCAGGGATTATCTCTCTGCTGTCACTTTTTTCGAGAAAATATTTGGATATTGAAAAATAATACCTATCTTTGCACTCCGGTTGGAGCTACTTGCTTATGGCGAGTGGGGAGAATCAAGTGATAATGGTCTGATGGCCGAGTGGCTAGGCAGAGGTCTGCAAAACCTCGTACAGCGGTTCGAATCCGCTTCAGACCTCCAGATTTTGCAGAGCAGACGACTTACTAAGTCGTCTGTTTTTTTGTGGCCATGGCTGAGTGCAAGCCCTCGCCATTGCCGCAAAACAAACGTAGCCTACTGGCTACTGCTCTGCACGGTCATCGCGATTGCTCACCTTTTGACCAGGGTTGCGGGGATAATAGTATATATATTGCTCGCACTTGCTGTGCTACGCTTTGCGGTATCCCCGCGAGCAGCGGGCATAGCCCTTGCTTCGAATCCGCTTCAGACCTCCAGATTTTGCAGAGCAGACGACTTACTAAGTCGTCTGTTTTGTTTGTATAGCAATAAGCCGCAAGCTCCATACAACAACAAAAAAAGCAACTGCCATAGACAGTTGCCGTGTACAAATCTTAGATTGGCGACTACTCATCCTTATGGAGAATACCATCAACCTTCTCCTCTATCTTCTCCTGCGCCTTCTCGGCAACAGTATCTGATACGCCATCCTGCAAATCATCCGCAAGGTCACCAACATCGCCACTCACTACACTGCTGGCAATGCCGAATAACTTCTTAAAAAATCCGATATCTTAAAAGTTGGTGTTAATAATAACTCTATGTACACTATATCAGCATCACGCAGTGTCGACTATCGTGCAAGCAGACGCGTGATAGCCTCGATATTACGGGCATTATCTACCGCCTTGCCCTCAGGCGTATAGGCGTGGGCAATAGCCTCGGCAAAGTGCTTCTCAACCTTATTGCGGACAACCTTCATAGTACTATTAACAAGGCCGTTCTGCTCCGTGAAGGGCTCGTCGGCAAGTGCGATAACCGCAGGCACCCATCTATCGGGGAACTCATCGGCATAGACACCGCCCGAGCGATACTTAGCAACCTCCTGGGCAACAATCTTCGCAGCCTCCGCAGCACGCGCTGCACCCTCAACACCGCGCTCGTCGAGAACTCTATTAATATTCTCCTTAGATGCCACAACAAGAGCAATGGTATATGGGTTCTGGTTGTTATAGATCATTATCTGGTCGATATATGGTGACTTATCGACGATAGCCTCCTCCATACCCTCAGGACTATACTTCTCGCCATCAGACGATATCAGCAAGCTCTTGAAGCGACCCAAAACATAGAGGAAGTTATCCTTGCCCATATATCCCATATCGCCCGTATACAACCATCCGTCACGCACCGTATCTGCCGTAGACTCAGGATTCTTCCAGTAGCCAGCCATGACATTCTCGCCACGGATGACAATCTCGCCCTTCTGGCCAACAGGAAGCTCTCTACCCTCCTCGTCCAAAATCTTTATGTCGAGGGGCTGCACCAAACGGCCCGACGAGCCGAAGCGGTGGTTACGAGGCTTAGGTGAGTTTGTCGAGATGACAGGAGTAGCCTCCGAGAGGCCATAGCCCTGGAACATAGGGATACCCACGGCGTAGAAGAAGCGCTGAAGTTCGCTATCGAGCAGCGCACCGCCACCGATAAAGAAGCGCAACTCGCCACCGAAAGCCACGCGCACCTTAGAGTATATCATCTTGTCGAAGAGTGCCACGGCAGGCTTCAACAGCCAGCGCATACCACGACCCTTATTATAGCCATCGCCCTGGTAGGCATACGATGTCTTAAGGGCGAGCTTGAAGAGGCGCTCCGTAGTCTTGCCCTTCTTGCGGATGGTGGTCTCGATGCTCTTGCGGAAGTTCTTAGCCAAGGCGGGAACCGAGAGCAAGAAGTGTGGGCGCACCTCCTTGATATTAATAGGTATATTCTTCAACGTCTCCATAGGTGTACGACCCACCTCGGTAGTAGCCACCGACGCACCACAAGCAATCATGATGTAGAAGCCTACGACATGAGCGAAGCAGTGGTCCAAAGGCAGGATGATAAGCGTACGCCACGTTGAAGGTATCGACACGACAGATAGCGCCTGCTCAACATTTGCCGTATAGTTACGGTGTGTGAGCACCACGCCCTTGGGGTCGGCAGTAGTACCCGACGTATAGGTGATAGTAGCGTAGTCGTCATTCTGCAATGAGCGCCCTATCTCCAAGAAACTCTGCTCGTTATCGCGCAGGTACTCCTCGCCACGCTTAACGACGCTCTCCAAGGTCATCTCGCCCGCAACGAGGTTCTTCTCATCCTCGCCCCACACAACGATATGTTTAAGCTCCTGGAGGTCGGCGACAATACGGCGTATCTTCGGAAGCTGGTACTTCGACACGAAGACGAGCTTGACGTCGGCATGGCGCAGACGGAAGATAAGGTCGTTGCTCTCCTCGAGCTTTATAGATAGTGGCACACTCACAGCGCCAGCATACAGCAGGCCGAGCTCCGAGATAATCCAGTTATTGCAGCCCTCGGCAAGGATAGATACCCTATCGCCACGCTCGATGCCCATGGCAACAAGGCCAGCACCTATCTTCAATGCCTGGCTACGTGTCTCGTTATACGACGTAGGCTCGAACTTGCCATTATGCTTCTCCAACAAAAACTCCTTGGTGCCATACTTCGACACCGACTCCTCAAAGAGGTCTATAATAGTACGTTTCATACTCATCGTTTTACTCTACATTAATAAGATACTCGGCAAGCTTCACACGCCACTCCTCGGGCAGAGGCACGGTCTGCTGCGTCTCGAAGTCGAAGGCCACCATCACCGAGGAGCTCTCCGTGAGGCATCTGTCGCCCGACATGATACGCTGGTGCAGGGTCATACTCTTATTGCCGAGGCGCGACACGTCGGTAGTGACGACAATGTCGTCCGTAAGGCGCACCTGACCCAAGTAGTCGGTATGTGTCGAGGCAGTGATGATACGCAGCTTGTCGAAGACCCCTGTGATACCCAAGACCTTAGTATAGAACTCCGTCTTGCCCATATCGAAGTAGCTCTGCTGCCATATGTTATTTACGTGCATGAAGGAGTCTACGTCCGAAAAACGCTTCTGCACGGGTGTAATGAGCTGTTTTGCCATAGCGTGTTAGCTTCTAATTATCTGAACCTCGTTGCTCTCGCCAAAGGCGATGATAGCGCTGGGCTTAAGCGTAGGCTTGCCCTCGAAGCGAGGATTTACAACATAGTCGACGCCGTCGATAATCTCCTGCACAACATCCTTGAGGCGCTTGGCTGTCTCCTCGCCCGAGATATTCGCCGAGGTAGATACTATCGGCTTGCCGAACTTGCGGAGTAGTGCCTGACAGAAGTCGTGTTGCGGAATGCGCACACCGAGAGTGCCAGCCTCAGGGATGAGATTCGCGGCTACGCCCGTAGCACCTGGAAGGATGGCCGTGAGGGGCTTATCCGAGAGCTCCATGACCTCGAAGGCGATGCCCGGAGCGCGGTTTACATAGCGCACAACCATATCGGCATCACGCATAAGGCACAACATAGAGCGCTTATCGTCGCTACGCTTGAGCGCATATACCTTTGCCACAGCCTCGGCATTAGTGGCATCACAGCCGATGCCCCACACCGTATCTGTTGGATAGAGGATGATTCCTCCCGCGCGGAGTATCTCCACGCACTGTTCTACTGCTCTCTGCATACCCTACTTCTTATTCATAAGCTCGTTAAAGCAGTGGCGACAGATGGGCTGATAGGTGTCGTGAGCACCCAAGAGCACCTGCTTATCATCGGCAGTGAGGCGGTGTGAGTGGTGCGCCAAGTCACCACAACGCACGCATATAGCGTGTACCTTAGTGACATACTCTGCCGTAGCCATAAGCGCTGGCATAGGGCCAAAGGGAACACCCATATAGTCCATATCCAAGCCCGCAACGATAACGCGAACACCACTATTAGCCAACTGACGGCATACATCCACGATACCCTCATCAAAGAACTGCGCCTCGTCGATACCAACAACATCGACATCCGATGCCATGAGCAGGATGTTCTGCGCCGACTCCACAGGGGTAGACTGTATGGCATTAGCATCGTGCGACACCACATTCTCCTCCGAATAGCGAACATCTATCGAGGGCTTGAAAATCTCAACCTTGAGGTTAGCAAACTGAGCGCGCTTCATACGGCGTATGAGCTCCTCGGTCTTACCCGAAAACATCGAGCCGCAGATAACCTCAATCCAGCCCTTATGCTTATTACTCTCCAAAAACATAATTTATTCTATATATATCGTCTTAATTCTAATCTACGGTTCAAGTGTATGAGATGGCCACACACCTTGGATGTCGTCTTTATTCTGCTGTAAGTCTCAAGTTTATGAGATGGCCACACACCTTGGATATCCTCTTACTTCTACTCGTCTAATCGGATAATGTTGGCACCCAAGGCATTGAGGCGGTTGTCGATATCGCGATAGCCACGGTCTATCTGCTCGATATTCTGGATGGTGCTTGTACCCTCAGCACTCATAGCTGCTATAAGCAGCGCCACGCCAGCACGGATATCGGGGGATGTCATATTCGCCGCACGCAGAGGCAAACGGTGGTCAAGGCCTATGACCGTAGCACGGTGGGGGTCGCAGAGGATAATCTGTGCGCCCATGTCGATAAGCTTATCGACGAAGAAGAGGCGGCTCTCGAACATCTTCTGGTGGATAAGTACCGAGCCCTTAGCCTGCGTTGCCACAACGAGGAAGATAGAGAGCAAATCGGGCGTGAGGCCTGGCCATGGTGCATCGGCAATGGTCATAATAGAGCCATCAATGAAGCTCTCGATGCTATAATTCTCCTGCTGTGGAATATAGATATCGTCGCCACGCTGCTCGAAGCGAATACCCATACGCGCAAACTGCTGAGGTATGATACCAAGGTTGTCGTACGACACATTCTTGATGGTGAGCTCCGAGCGTGTCATTGCCGCCATACCAATAAAGCTACCCACCTCAATCATATCTGGAAGCATCGTATGCTCCGTGCCTCCCAACGACTCTACGCCGTCGATAACAAGCAAGTTAGAGGCGATACCCGATATCTTGGCACCCATGCGGTTGAGCATCTTACACAACTGCTGCAAGTAGGGCTCGCACGCTGCGTTGTAGATTGTTGTGCGTCCCTCGGCCAAGACTGCCGCCATGACGATATTCGCAGTACCCGTAACCGAGGCCTCGTCGAGGAGCATATATGTACCCTTCAGGCGCTTAGCCTCAACGGTATAGAACTCGTCGCTGATGTCGAAGTTGAACTCGGCACCGAGTTTCTGGAAGCCGAGGAAGTGGGTATCCAACCTACGGCGACCTATCTTATCGCCACCAGGCTTAGGCATGAAGCCGACGCCAAAGCGTGTGAGCAGCGGGCCAATCATCATCACCGAGCCTCGCAGACGACGGCAACGCTTATGGTAGTCTGCCGTACGTAGGTAGTCGAGGTTTATATCGTCAGCTTGCAGAGCAAAGCAGTCGTCGCTGAGGCGCTCAACCTTAACGCCCATGGCCGACAACAGCTCGAAGAGCTGCATGACATCCGAGATGATGGGAACGTTGTGCAACACCACACGCTCGGGGGTCAACAACGCTGCGCATATAATCTGAAGAGCCTCATTCTTAGCTCCCTGCGGCATAATCTCACCCTTGAGACGTCTGCCACCCTCTACCTTAAATAGTGCCATATCACAAAATTTTTATCAAAGATACGAAAAATTGTATGATATGAGCAACATTTACGTACAGAAGTTTTCAACAATCGACCGATAATCGACATTTTGACCATACCCCATTTAGTCTATTCTTTTTGGACTTTGGTTGAAAATACACTCTTTTTAGGGATATTTATGCCTATATATTGGTTGATAAGTCGTATTTGGTTTGTTTGTCTAAATTATAATTTATTACTTTGCACCACACAAATATTTATCACAGTAGGTATGAAAGAGTTTATCAATGACATTGGCATCGACAATATCCCCAACGACTCAATAATCATTGGCGAGGACCTTGCGTTAGTATCAATCAACCACTCTTCGATTGCTGAGGGTCACCACGAGCCTCGCAAGTTAAAGCATGCCGTGATTGCGGTATACACATCGGGGCACTGTCGAATGCGTATAAACCTCAACGACTACGACATAGAGAGCCCCATGCTCCTCACCTTGATGCCTGGGCAGATTATCGAGCAGATGGAGTGCAGCCCCAACCTACAAGGCTACGCCATAGCCCTCTCGAAGCGCTTTATCGATATGCTCAACCTCCCAGGGTGGCAACAGCGATACATGGCGATGTACAACAACCCACTGGGCATCGTCACACCCGACATGATGCAGCCCATACGCATCTTCTACGCCATACTATATCGTGCGGCAGCAAACGAGGATAACCCCTTCCGTCTGCAAGTCATTGAGAACCTTATCCGCGTATTCTACTACGGTGGCTTAGGCTCGTTCGGCACCCCTAAGCAGAACGAAGCACCATACAAAAATAGCGTAGTGGAGCGCTTCATGGAGCTTGTGCAGGAGCACTATCGCGAAGAGAGACTCATAGGTTTCTATGCCGATAAGCTATGCATAACGCCCAAGTATCTATCGAAGCTCGTAAAGGAGCACACGGGGCGCTCGGCAGGCGACTGGATAGAGAACCACGTGATACTCGAAGCACGCGCCATGTTGCAGTCGTCGGATATGACCATACAGCAGATTGCCTCAACCCTTAACTTCCCCAACCAGAGCTTCTTCGGCAAGTACTTCAAGCGCGTTACGGGAATGTCGCCAAAGCAATATCGCAACGCCAAGTAGCCACACAACATAACTACAACAATAAGGGGATGACTAAAAAGTATTTTAGCATCCCCAATTTGTTAGGAGGTTGAAGAAAAAGATGTAGTTTTAGGCCTGCGAAGCCCGAAAAAGCGGAGTTTACTTGGCGTAAATGAGCATTTTGAGGGCGAGCATAACGACAAAATACACTTTTTATTCAGCCTCTTATCGTATCTGTAAGGTCAGACTACTTAAGCGACATCACGCTTAATGCCGCAGCCTGTGGCTCCTCCTCAATGCCAAGCTTCTCGATAAGCTCATCGAGAGGCTTCTTGGTATCTGCACTGTACTCATACATAAATGGCTCAGATACCCACATTGGCGAGTAGTTACCCTTATAATCCATGATTACGGCACACATCACATACAACACGCCACTCTCACCGGTGAGCAGCTTCGATTGTGCCGAAGTGTAGGTAACAAGGTCGTTGAAGATAGCCTCCTGGCCCTCGAAGGTATATCTGTCAGCGCGATATATGGTATAGAACACATCCTGTGTAGGCTCAGCGGTCTCTAACTCCGACCACATTGCATACCATCCCATCGACTCGAACATAGAGTAGTTATAGTACCTATCTGGGAAGCGAGTCTCAAGCTCCACAAGGCTGAAAGGACCATCCCATCTAACATCGACGATGCTATTGAGGCACTCTCCCGCAGCCTCGGTAGTGAAGTCCTTGCGGAATAGCTCCGTAGTCACCGTTTCGCCATAGTAACCAAAGGCCAATACCGTATACTCGGTTTCAGGCTTAAGGCTGTTGACATGGCTGAATATCTGGCCACGATACAACGACATGTCGAAGTTATCTAAGAGCCAGCGGATAATCTCCGCATCAGAGGTTGTTGGCACCTCCTCGGTAGCAACAAGCGCCACGGTATATGGCTCATCCGTAGTTGGGATAACCGACACATCGGCAACGCGCACATAGTTATTCTCCACCTGAATATCGATTGTCATATCAGACATCTCGACCTTCTCGGTTCTAAAATTAACAAGCTGAGGCTTCGATGCCACCTGTGGTAGGCCATCCACCATCTCGATGGCGTAGAGAACCATTGCATAGTTTGTATCCGACTTACGCACCTCGCTATAGGTCTCCTCTCCCTGAAGACACATAAGCTCAAGGAGTTGCTCGGCGCTATATCCCGACTGCATATATATCGAAATCATACTCATCCATGTATTCGATACTGTGCGTGCATAACTATCGTCGAGTGTCGAGCCCTCGGAACGATACATATAGTCGCCCTCCTCGTAAATATCGAGATAGTACTTGCCATCGTAGTTAACAGGCTTGATATTGTATGTAGCCTTAGGGCCATCAACCACGATATCTACATCGAACTCCACAGTAGAGAGCTCCGATGACGAGAGCGAAAACATAGTATAGGCAATAGGCGATGCAAGAGAATAGTCGCTATTATCGTCATTTACCTCGATAGCGTAGGCATAGAGAACATACTCCTTGTCGGGAGTCATGTTTGTCCAGCTGATGGTGCTCTCACCCTTAAATGCTATCTGGTTCATTAGCAGGAACTCCTCCAACATCGCTACATCGTACTGCTCGGCCATACCCATAAAGTAGTTATAGTCGTCAATGAAGAGCTCCTCAGCGGTGGTGATACCCATATTGTAGAAGTAATCAAGCTCCGCCATATATATGATATAAGGTATCTCTGGGTCAGATGGTACGACCTTCGATGTACATGTCGTCGTGGTCTTATTGGTAATCTCCATCTGGAAGGTCACACCCTCAAAGCCGCCCTGCTTCACCTCCAAATAGATGTCATCCAAAGCGGGATACTTAATAGCTATGCGAGCATCACGAGGCCCACTTGCGGGGTTTGCCGCAACCTTAAATCTCAATATTCCGTCTGCAGCCTCGATGTCTGTAATCCACTCGGCATCGCTCTTCGCGACAATGTCAATGCCGTTAATCCCATTCTCTATGGTGTAGTTTACAGCGCAGTCACCACCATCGGCAGTTACATCAATAGTTGTCTGAGCAAGCTCAACAGCTGCCAACTGAGGAGTCTCCTCGACAGGGCTCTCATTACAGCTCACAGCAACAACCGTCAATAGCGCAATGAGGAGTGTAGATAGTTTTAGTTTTCTCATAGACACAATAACAAAAAAGTTTAGTTTCCTGGGCAAAGATATGATTTTTATTGTCACGATGCAACATTTACCAACCCATATTTAAAAAATATTATTTCAGCGCATTGTAATTTAATTTTTATTTATATATTTGTCGCTTGAAGAGGTGTTTTTTAATTAAAAATTTTAGAAACCACCCCGGCAGATAGGTGCAAACGAGCATATAGCATGTGACGTGAATAGGTGGCATGCGACGTGAATAGGTGGCATGTAACACGGGTATACAGCATGCAACGTGGACAGATGGCGTGTGACGTTGATATACAGCATGTGACGAAGATAGATAACAATTTAATTAATAACCAAATTTAACAAAATGACTATGAGAAAGTTTAAGACAATGTTGTGGGCTATGTTGCCACTCCTCGCCTTGGCATTCGCAGTAGGTTGCGAGAAGGGTCCAAATGAGGAAGGTGGTACTGACGGCCCTGAATTCAAGAAGGACTCGGTAATCAAGCTCGGTAAGACTACTATTAACGTTGGTGTTGGTGGTGGTTCACAGCTTCTTGAGTACACCATTGAGAACCCTCACCAGGGTGAGAAGATTTCGGCTGAGGCTGCTGCTGATTGGGTAAACGGCTTCAACTATGGCATCACTGGTGCGTTGCAGTTTAACGTAGATGCTAACGACGGTACCGAGCCACGTGAGTGCTTGGTGACTGTTAAGTATCGTTTTGCTGAGGATGTTGTCTTCACCGTAAAGCAGGGCGCTCGCACTAACGCTGGCTTCAAGCTTGAGAACGTATCATCAGACCTATTCTCTTACACCGTAGATGTTATCCCCGATGACAAGACTGCTCCATATATCATCATGTCAGCAGACGCTACATATATCGCACAGTCAGGCTTCGAGACTCCTGAGGACTACTACGAGGATGACTTCTTCTACTTCGGTTGGTTGGGTCAGTTCTACGGTATGGATGCTATAGGCATCATGCAGGAGAGATCACGCGTCGGCGATCAGCGTGGTATTACCATCGGTGATGGCGTATCAGGTGTACCTTGTACATTCTACTGCTACTACTTCGACTGGACTACTGGCGCACTTATCTCTGATATCGCTATGTTCGAGATTGTGACTAAGGAGCCTGAGAAGATAGCTGTTGAGTTCAACGTAGATTATACCGTTGAGGGTCCACTCGTAAAGGCTGATGTTACCCCAGAAAGTTACGAGGGTGCTTACTACTTCGATATGCTCAATGGTCTTCTTGTAGACTCATACCTTGAGACATTCGACTTCCTTAACAATGACCCAGCAGAGGCTGCTGAGTACTATTGGTCTAACGCCGTAAGCAATATGTCTAACGATATGTCTTACGACCAGATTGTAGCATTCTACAACTGCCAGGGCAACTACGAGGATGGCACTCCACGTAGCCACTACGAGTTCGAGCTCTTGGCTAACCACGACTACTATCTCTTCGCATTCGCAATGGAGGAGCACGGTCTTCCAGCATCTAAGCCACAGATTGTGAAGATTACTACTGGCGATGTTGAGCCATCAGATAACGTGATTACTACATCTGTAACCGATGTTACTGCACAGAGCGCAACTATCAACTTCACTACAACCAACGATGACTACTACATCGCAGGTTGGGAGAAGGCTTCAGATTGGGCTACATTCGGTAACAACGACGCTGAGCGTCAGGAGTACTTGCTCACAAACCGCTCTTATGAGCTTATCAGTGGTAACTACTCACAGGGTATCATTGGCCTTGAGGCAGAGACCGACTATGTACTCTATGCATTCGGCTCACGTGGTGGTAAGGCTACTACCGACTACATCGCAACAACAACATTCAAGACTCGTAAGATATCAGGTGGTTTGGCATCTGTTGAGTTCGTAGACTTGGGCTTCTTCTCAGCATCTGATATCGCTGAGGTTCCCGGCTTCGAGTTCTGCGCAGGCACCAGCTACAGTGGCAAGTTCATCTTGCCTATCGAGGCTAAGATTACTGGCGAGTACACCGGCTTCTTCTGGACTGTCTGGGATTGGACAGGCCGTAACGATATGTACACTGACCAGCAGTATCGTGACAACCTCGTATGGAGCATCAATGAGTATGGCTCAATGAGCACCGACAAGACCTACACTATCCTCGATAACGATAGCTACTACGAGCTCGTAGCATTGGTTGTTGACCAGTATGGTGACTTCAGCGACGTTGCTAAGCTCTGCGTTAGCACATCTTATGCAAATGCTAACACCGACATCGAGGCACTTGACGAGTGGTGGAATGGTGGCAACGATGGTCCAGACCTCCAGAGCCTTGTTATCGACCGCGAGCCTAAGCAGCTCTTCAAGAATAAGATTAAGGGCATGAAGGCTTCGGAGATGACCTTCGAGCGCGAGCGCAAGGTGGTAGAGATGGACGAGATTTCGGCTACACGCTAAAACGCACACACACAACAGAAGAGAGGCATCCGCGAGGGTGCCTCTCTGTTTTTAGGTGAAAGATGGCATTGTCAAGTCGCCACCCAACGTCTGCACCATAAAGCATCGTGGCAATGGCGTTATGCCGTGTGGCCGAGGTTTTGGAGTGGTTGGTTGGTTATTTTCCCTATGATTTTGACCAACCAACCACCCCTTACTCTTCCACTCCTTATCAGTAAAGTGTTGTCTTGGGGTATAGTGATACCCACACTTATCAAAAAGAGTAATATTCAGAGGGCTATCAGGGAAGAATAAATTCTCTCTCTTCTCCCTGATATATCTCACACTAATATATATATGCATATATATTATATGTATCAATATAACGAGTAAATGATTGTTTACGGCCACACTGAGGACATGTATAGCGACTACCTCGCCCTCTATATCTCTCAAGCTGATATCTATAATTATTATTCATACTGATACTATATATGTATATATTATTATTGATATGTATATTAGTTGGTGGTTGGTTGGTCAAAATCATAGGGAAAATAACCAACCAACCACTAACCATACGTCATTAGGCGATTCTCTTAAGAGCCTCAATGACCTATAACATACCTTAAGAAAAGAGGCACCCTCTCGGATGCCTCCTTGGCCTATACCCTATGGCGAGGGCAAGCCTACCCAATAAAAACTAAAAAGATTTTTCTTACTCCATACGGGGTAGAGGCACAACCTCAATACCCTGTTTTTCATGTTGCAAAGATGCAACCTTTATCCTGCACCCACAATCACCAATTATTGGTATTTACACACCTCGTACACCCCTATATGTGGGGATTTGACGTTTCGAAAATATTTCGTATATTTGCATTATAAATATTAAGCATTGCAACATGCACGATATAACACACTGATATACAATGAATAAGATATACGACAACGTATCACACGCGGTCATAGAACCCGACATAAAGCTCTTTGAACTTATCGACGCCCATCCGTCGGTGGTATCAATCTTCGCGCGTCTGAACATCACGCTACCCTTTGGCGACATATCGCTACGCGAGATGTGTGACCGCGACAACCACGATGTGGAGCTATTTATGGTGCTATGCAAGATGCATATCGACGCGGCGTATCGCCCCGAGATAGCCTCGTTTGGCGAGAGGGCTATTGCCGATGTTGTGGGCTACCTACGCGCCTCGCACCGCTACTATACGAGCTATATGCTACCCCACGTAGCACGCCACCTCGACGACATCCTCGCCAAGTGCGACGCCCTATCGCAGCGTGTGCTACGTAGCTTCTACGACGACTATATGCGCTACGTGCTGGCGCACTTCGAGGAGGAGGAGCGCAACATCTTCGCCGTTATCGAGAACAGCAAGTATAGCAATAGCACATCGTGCGACTGCTCCATCATGGAGCGCCCTCATGGCGACATCGACGACCGCACAAACGACATGGCGTCACTCATCATCAAGAGCCTCCCTGAGCATGTGCCAACACCGCTACGTTGCGATATGCTCAAGGATATATACGCGCTACGCGACGACCTGCGCACACATACCAACATCGAGACATACCTACTACGCCCCTTAGTGGAGAGCCTCACAAAACAGACGAAGCAATGAGACGTTACCGAGTAGCCATCGTAGCCACCTCGGCAATCATCACCGAGGGCATAGCCACCATACTACGGCGCGGTGGCGAGGCCGATGTTGTGCTTATGGGCGAGGCGCTGAGCGATATAGTACCACGCCTACGTAGTGCCGACATAGACCTACTTATCGTCGACACCGCACTACTACGCACCGCAGAGCCACATGAGGAGTTAGACGATATCATCGTCGTAGGGTTGCAGACATCGCTCTACGATGGCGATATAGCACGCCGCATGGCACACGCCATAACGCTATATACCCCAGAGGAGGAGATACAGCGCATCGTTACCGAGGCCGCAGAGGCACCCTCGCAGGTGAGCCCACAGGAGAGCCACGAACTATCGGATAGAGAGCGCGATGTGCTCATACTCGTTGCCAAAGGCCTTACGAACAAGGAGATAGCCTCAGAGCTAAACATATCACCCCACACCGTAATATCTCATCGCAAGAACATAGTGCATAAGACAGGCATACGCTCCGTAGCGGGCCTGACGGTATATGCAGTACTTAATAAACTTATTGACAGTGAGCAACTTTAAACATCCAAAGACGGAGCTTTGCGCCTACTCCGTAGAGGCATGCCGCACGGCAGCCGAACTGGGCGTTAATCGTGTCGAGCTATGCGCCTCACCCGCCGAGGGTGGCGTAACGCCATCTATGGCCACCATCGAGCGTGTTGTTGCCATCAAGGGTATCGAGGTAAGCGTCATGATACGTCCACGTGGTGGCGACTTTCTATACTCGGATGACGAGTTTAAGACGATGCTCCGCGACATAGAGCATGCACGCGCAGCTAAGGCTACGGGTGTTGTCTTCGGCATCCTTACGGCAGATGGCCGCGTAGATGTGGAGCGCACACGCACCCTTGTAGAGGCCGCACAGGGGATGGAGTGCACCTTCCACCGCGCTGTGGATATGACCGAGGATTATGAGCGTGCCGTGGAGGATGTCATCGCCACGGGGTGTCATCGTATACTGACATCGGGTGGCTACGATAAGGCTATCGAGGGTATCGACAACATACGCCGTGCGGTGGAGATTGCCGATGGTCGCATCGAGATTATGGCAGGTAGCGGTGTTGTGGCTTCAAATGCTGAGACCTTAGCGGCTACGGGTGTCGACGCCCTGCACTTCAGCGCCAAGCGTATGGTGATGGGAGGCATGGAGTACCGCAACCCTCGCATATCTATGGGTGGCAGCGACGCTGTCGACGAGTTCCAGTTGCGCGTTGTCGACAAGGCTGAGGTAATGGCAATATTGAGTATCATACGAGCATAACATTATTCGAGTATAACGATGAAGAGAGTTTACATCTACGCCATCATCGCACTGATGGCCATCACAACGGGTTGCGGCAGCAACAGCGAGAAGAAGAACAACAACAAGGCTCAGACAACAGCCCAAACTACCAAGAGCGATAAGAGCAATATCGAGCGCCCCACAGCCCTCGACGAGGCGCTGGCATCATCGCCCCGCGAGGCGGAGCTACGCGCACTTCTTGAGAGCACCCCGCAGGCGGAGCGTGCCGACATGGAGTACCTACTTATCAACATGATGGCCTCGGACCGCGACAATATGGACCTCGCACTCCTCAAGGAGAATGTCACCTATGCCCACAAGGCACGCACGACGTTTAGCTGGGCAAAGGCAGTGCCTGAGGATGTATACCAGCGTGACGTGCTCCCCTTCCACGTTGTCGACGAGGTGCGCGACTCATGGCGTAAGGAGCTATACGAGCTCTTCGCACCACTTGTCAAGGATTGCACGACGATGTATGAGGCTATCTGCGCCGTTAACGCCAATATACCACGTGTCACAGGCGTAGACTACAACACCAAGCGCGAGAAGACAAACCAGAGTCCTCGCGAGTCCATGCGTCAGGGTATGGCATCATGCACAGGATTGTCGATACTCCTTGTGGATGCCTATCGTGCGGTGGGTATCCCTGCACGCTTCGTGGGCACAGCCTCATGGCACGACAACCGCGGTAACCACAGCTGGACCGAGGTGTGGTTGGATGGCGAGTGGCGCGTGACGGAGTACTACTTCCCCTCGCAGCTCGACCACCTATGGTTTATGGCCGACGCCTCTAAGGCTACGGTAGACAACCGCACATACGCTATCTACGCTGTGCGCTTTGGCGCTGCCGACGACTGGTTCCCTATGGTGTGGGCCGATGGCGATGTCGAGGGCAGGTCGGTAGATGAGCTACCACGCAACTATGGCGCCGAGAATGTCACACAGCGTTATATCGACCTTGCATACGACCAGTATACACGCCACTTAGAGGCGGGCACGCACACCTTCCTACGCATTGCGGGCTACAAGCAGCAGGGCAAAACCGAGCACTCGGAGGACCGCGTGGCTATGGGTGTCGACGTGTTCCGAGGCACGGAGCAGATGGGTGGTGGTCTCACAGCAGGTGAGCACCGCGACATGAACGACCTCTTCTCGGTACTCCTGCCCAAGAATACCGAGTATGAGCTACGCTACTACACCGTCGATGGCGAGCTACGCACGATGAACGTAGCGCTTGGCGAGGAGCCAGTGACCGTGGAGATATACCAGCAGTAGCAGACGCTCTGTCAACGGCACGCTGACATACGTATGACATTTTGTCATCAGGTGACACACCTTATATATAATATATAGGGTGTTGTCGCTTTGGCACAGAGATTGCCACCACATATCCACAAAACAGAAAATATTATTAAACGTAAAACAGAATAACACTATGGCAGTAAAACCACTTTCAGACCGCGTATTGGTAAAGCCCAATCCGGCAGAGGAGAAGACCGCTGGTGGTCTCTTTATCCCCGACACAGCTAAGGAGAAGCCCCTTATGGGCAAGGTCGTAGCCGCAGGCCCTGGCACGGCAGATGTTAAGATGGAGGTTAAGGTAGGCGACGTGGTTATGTATGGCAAGTATGCTGGCACGGAGCTTAACTACGAGGGCGAGGATTACCTCGTTATGAAGCAGTCGGATATCATCGCTGTTATCGAGTAGCCCCGTACAATTAGCAATCAGCAGTGAGAAATTAGGAATTAGCAATTTATTTAAAAGACCGACAATATATGGCTAAGGAGATTAGATATAATGTAGAGGCTCGTGAGCTTCTCAAGGAGGGCGTTGATGCACTATGCAACGCCGTTAAGGTGACACTTGGTCCTAAGGGCCGCAACGTCATTATCGACAAGAAGTTTGGTGCGCCACAGGTAACCAAGGATGGTGTCACCGTAGCTAAGGAGGTAGAGTTGGAGGATACCTTCGCAAATATGGGTGCGCAGATGGTGCGCGAGGTAGCGTCAAAGACAAATGACGATGCTGGTGATGGTACCACCACGGCTACCGTTCTTGCACAGTCGCTCATCTCGGTGGGTATCAAGAACGTTACGGCAGGTGCCAACCCTATGGACTTGAAGCGCGGTATGGATGCTGCCGTAGAGAAGATTGTGGCATCACTCAAGGCACAGAGCCAGGTTGTTGGCTCCGACTTCGACAAGATTGAGCAGGTGGCAACAATCTCGGCAAACAACGACCGTAAGATAGGTAAGCTCATCGCCGAGGCTATGGCTAAGGTTAACAACGAGGGTGTCATCACCGTCGAGGAGGCTAAGGGCACTGAGACACACGTTGACGTTGTCGAGGGTATGCAGTTCGACCGTGGCTACATCTCGGCATACTTCATCACCGACACCGAGAAGATGGAGGCACAGCTCGACAAGCCATACATCCTTATCACCGACAAGAAGATATCTACCATGAAGGAGATTATGGGCATCCTTGAGCCAGTGGCTCAGAGCGGCCGCTCGCTCTTGATCATCGCCGAGGATGTCGATGGCGAGGCACTTTCAGCACTCGTTGTCAACAAGCTCCGCGGTACACTTAAGATTGCAGCATGTAAGGCTCCAGGCTTCGGCGACCGCCGCAAGGAGATATTGGAGGATATCGCAACACTCACCGGCGCTACGGTAATCTCTACCGACAAGGGTATGAAGATGGAGGATGCAGGCCTCGAGGCGTTGGGTACTGCCGACAAGGTGACACTTAATAAGGAGAATACAACCATCGTTGATGGCGCTGGTAAGAAGGAGGCTATCGCGGCACGCGTACAGCAGATTCGCGCCTCTATCGAGAATGCCTCGTCGGACTACGACCGCGAGAAGCTCCAGGAGCGCTTGGCGAAGCTCGCAGGTGGCGTTGCCGTACTATATGTGGGTGCTGCAACAGAGGTTGAGATGAAGGAGAAGAAGGACCGCGTTGACGACGCCCTTGCAGCTACACGTGCAGCTGTCGAGGAGGGTATCGTTCCTGGTGGTGGCGTTGCCTACATCCGCGCTATCGAGACCCTCGAGGGCATGAAGGGCGAGAACGACGACCAGACAACAGGTATCCAGATTGTAAAGCGTGCTATCGAGGAGCCATTGCGCCAGATTGTTGCCAACGCTGGTGGCGAGGGCTCGGTAGTTGTTAACAAGGTTAAGGAGGGCAAGGGTGCCTTCGGCTACAATGCTCGTGACGACCGCTATGAGGATATGCTCGCAGCAGGTATCATTGACCCAACGAAGGTGTCGCGCGTAGCCTTGGAGAACGCAGCATCTATCGCCTCTATGTTCCTCACTACGGAGTGCGTCTTGGCCGAGAAGAAGGAGGAGAATCCTCTTCCAGCGATGCCCGCAGGTGGCGGCATGGGCATGATGTAATCGACATATGCACTAAGCAATGGGGCTGCTTCATTACGGGGTAGCCCCATTTTTTAGAGGAGAGTTCAAAGATGAACGATAGGCAGGCTTTACCTGCATGAGAGGGAGAAATAGGGCGTCTAAGGAAGTTAAGGATACTAAGGAGCAGACCCCATATTCCCTAAACTCCCTAAACTCATTAACCGCAACATTAATTAGCACCGCAACCCAATTTGTTGTCAGAGTGGCGCTACTGCGACGATATCACGGCCAATGATTTGTTGTCAGAAGGGGTTAGATGTGGCCTCGACATGAAATTGGGCTGGATGGGACATACTTGACGTATTTCCTATTCAGCCCAATGATTGAGAGGTCGCAGATGACCCCTTATCACGGCAAATGATTTGTTGTTAGAAGGTAGTAGATGCAACGCTCGGCAAAAAAAATGCGGATAGGCTGTACTTAGACGTACTGCCTATTCGCATTTATTTTTGTTAGCGGCAGCAGATGCTGCCTTATCACAACAAATCTACGAGGTGGTTTTTGATAGCATACACCACAAGGTTAGCCGTATTCCTGCACCCCGTCTTCTCGAGGATGTTGGCACGGTGCTTATCCACGGTGCGCTTGGATATAAAGAGCTTGTCGGCAATCTCCTGGTTTGAGAGGCCGCGACATACCTCGACGAGTATCTCCATCTCGCGGTCTGATAGCTCATCCTCCTCGTTAGGCGAGAGGGCGTTCAGAACACTCATATTACGTGTCAGCGAGCCAAGCAGTGCCGAGCTGAAGTAGCTATCACCAGCCATGGCGCTCTCCACAGCGGCGTACACCTCGTCTATCTCGCTATCCTTGAGCAGGAAGCCAGACGCGCCACTCACTACCATCCGCGTATAGTAGTGGTCATCGCCATACATCGAGAGGGTGATAATCTTAAGCTCGGGGCGTATCTCCAAGGCACGACGTGTAGTCTCGGCACCGTCGATGCCGGGCATAGAGATATCCATGAAGACTACATCTACCTCTAACGACTCCAATGCCGCCAAGAACTCCTCGCCACTACCATAGTCGGCAACGACATCGAAGCCCTCGCGCTGCGACAGCAACCCTGCAAGACCAGTACGAAATAGCGTATGGTCATCTACAAGGACTATACGCACCCTACTACTTTCCATATCCCAAAATTTTTCTTCGTTTCACCTCTCCCGTAGTATCACGCATCAGCGCACTATTCATGGATACCTCGACATAGGCCGTCATGCCCTTGCCAGGGGCGCTATCTATTTTAAACGTGCCACTGAGCGAAGATACTCGCGAGCTTATATTCGAGATGCCCATGCCTCTATCCTTAACATCGTTGAGTACGAAGCCACAGCCATCATCACTATATCGCAATACTATATTACCACCCTCCACAGCAAGCTCCATATCTATTTTCGAGCACTTAGCGTGTTTCAGCGAATTATTTATCAGCTCACACGTCACACGATAGATGATAACCTCGATATTGGAGTCGAAGCGCTCGGCACGAAGCTTCGTTCTAAAGTTAATCTTGACGTCGTGCAACGAGGCTACGCGGTCAACGAAGTTGCTGATGCCACGCGCCAAGCCGAAGTTATTGAGCATATGTGGCGATAGGTTATTCGATATCTCACGTAGCGAGCGTATCGCCTCATCAATGACGAGTGTCGTATTGCGCAGCGTTGCCTTATCCTTATCGGTCATACCCTCCTTGGATATTGCCGATAGCGACATCTTTGCTGACGAGAGCAGAGGCCCCAAGCCATCGTGTAGCTCACGCGATATCTCAGCACGCGAGCGCTCCTCGGTACGTAGCACCGCTGTCATCAGCTTATTCTCGAGCATACGGCGCTGCATCGTGATACGGTCGACGTGCGACACAAGTAGATGTGCACAAAAGATACACATCGAGAGGCAGAACGATACGGCTATACCCACCCACGCCCTGGTGCGTGGCGATACCACCTCGCCATCCAACACCGAGAGCTGGAAGAGACGCTCAGCCACAAGCAGGCCGAGGGTGATGACACAGAATATCCATAGCGCCTTATACTTGGTATGGTTAACCAACGATAGGGCTACGAGGGCCGCAAAGACCTGCATCACTATTGAGGCTATGAGGAGTATCTCTATACCAGACATGTCTCACGCTACTTAATTACACCATCCAAGCTACGCAACATCTTGTAGTCGGTCATATCGACCTGCACGGGGACTACCGCCACATAGCGGTGCGCCAATGCCCACTCGTCGCTATCCTCAGCCTCAGGCTCAGCGTTGTTGAAGCCTCCCGTAAGCCAGAAGTAGTCACGACCATGAGGGTCCTCGCGGTGGTAGAACTCCTCGCGCCAGAAGCCACGTGTCTGTCGACACAGGCGTATGCCCTGAATATCCGAGGCGGCACAGCGTGGCACGTTGACATTGAGGCACAAGGGGCGTGGCAGCCTATCTGCTGCGGCCAACACCGCAGAGATAATCCTACGGCCATACTCCACAGCGCCCTCGAAGTCGGCATCGGCATCGTGGTCGTCGAGCGATAGACCGATAGATGGCACACCATAGAAGCTACCCTCGATGGCAGCACCCATGGTTCCCGAGTACATGACGTTGATGGCGGCATTAGAGCCGTGGTTTATGCCCGACAACACAAGGTCTACCTTCTCGTTAACGAATATATGGTCGAAGGCAATCTTCGCGCAGTCTACGGGCGTACCCGAAAAGGCATATATCGTAACATCGGCCGACTCCTCGACCTTACGCATGAAGAGGGGCTGGTTGATGGTTATAGCCTGGCTCATGCCACTCTGCACGCGGTCGGGGGCTATAGCCACAACACGACCAAACTCGCTGGCTAAGGCAACCATATGGCGGAAGCCCTTAGCGAGGTAACTATCATCGTTGGTGATAAATATAAGAGGCTTAGTAGTCATCGCTTTACTGTTTTACGTTGTCATCTTAAGTATACGTTATCGTCGTCGGTCGAGGCATCCAGACGTATGGCAATCATAATAAGTATGGTGAATGCCACTAACGACGAGCCTCCGTAGCTCATCAGCGGCAGCGGGATACCCATAACGGGCATCAGTCCTATGGTCATACCCACATTCACCCATACGTGGAACATGAGTATCGCCGCCACCGAGTAGCAATATACTCTACCGAAAGGCTCCTTGATGCGCTCACCCATCTTCATTAGGCGCAAGATGAGGGCTATATATAGCGCTATGATGGTCATCGTACCTAAGAAGCCCCACTCCTCGCCTACCACGCAGAAGATAAAGTCGGTATGCTTCTCAGGCACAAAGCCATACTTAATCTGCGTACCATCCATGAAACCCTTGCCCGTAAGACCTCCAGAGCCTATGGCTATCTGCGACTGGTTGACGTTGAAGTCGATACCCTTGGGGTCCTCCTTCATACCTACGAACGTAAGTATACGATTCTGCTGATGAGGCTCGAGCTTCGTGAAGATGACATCACACATAGGCACAAAGAGCATCGCATATACGAACATCGCCACGGGCCACAATAGCTTCAAGGTGCGCGTCTTAAGAGCAACACCAACAAGCACTACGGCAGCTATGGAGCATACCACCATAAGTGACGCATAACCACTCATCGAGGTGAGGGTCGATAGTAGCAACGCCACAAGGAGCACAAGTGCCATAAAGCGCATGTGGGCACTCCACGCCCATGTCTTCAGAGCGCTATAAAGGGTGAACAGCACAAAGAGCGTGGTGAAGATGACCACCGGTGTAAAGATAAACGAGGTGATAAAGAGTGCTATGGTTAGTAGCACCGGGAAGTATATATACTTGGATATACCCTCGCGATAGAGCACAAAGAGAAAGGCACACAGCACAAGACCCGAGCCAGTATCGTTCTGCAAGATGATGATACCTAAGGGTATGGCTATCACCGCCGCCACCTTTGCAAGGTCAGGCAGGCGCTTAATATTGAACGAGTAGTCACTCATCACGCGCGCCATCATCAGCGCCGTGGCAATTTTAGCGAACTCCACGGGCTGCACACGTATACCTCCGAACTCGAACCACGCCTTAGCGCCATTCACCTCACGACCGAAGAGCAGTACCGCAATGAGCAGTCCTATACCGCAGATATACGCCGGATAGGCGAACATATGGAAGAGGCGTCTATCGAGCAGCAGCACCACAAGGGCAAAGAGCATAGATATACCGCCCCACAAAATCTGCTTCATATAGTTGTGCTGAAGCGAGAATATCGAACCTACCTCCTCGTTATACGATGCCGAGATGATAGATATAACACCAGCCGTGACAAGGGCGAAATATAGTCCTAAGGCGACCATATCGACCTTGCCAAAGAGCGATGTTGTATTACGCTCCTGCGATATGTTATAGTTCGAAAGCATCACTTATCACATTTAATCCGACTCCTTTGCTTCACGCTCCTCGTCATACTTACGCTGCTTCGCATCGTAGTAGCCATAGTCGAGCGATAGGTTCTTCATACGCTCCACCAACTCTGGGCGCTTGATAGTATCCGTTAGGTATAGCTCCTCGATGAGGCTTGCGATAGGCACCGCCGCCGACGCGCCCCAGCCGCCATGCTCGATATATGCGGCGATGGCAATCTTAGGGTTGTTGCGGGGTGCAAACGAGATGAATGCCGAGTGGTCGGAGTAGCGTATCTTACGGACACGGTCCTTCCATCTGTCGTGCTGCGCCGTACCCGTCTTACCACACACATCCAAGCCTGGCAGTGCCGCCAAGCGCGAGGTACCCTCCTTGTTAACACCCATCCACATACCATCGACAATAACCTCAAAATAGGCCGAGTCGACCATCGTATAGTGGCGCTCCTTGAAGCGGTTGTTCATCGAGTCGCAACCCTCAATGCTACGCACGATATGGGGTGTATAGTAGTAGCCACGGTTAGCGACGATAGCCGCGAGGTTGGCCATCTGAAGAGGCGTTGCCGCCATCTCACCCTGACCGATGGCGCACGATATCACCGTACCCCAGTTCCAATACTTGCCATTAGCCTTATCGAGCCACTCGGGTGTAGGCACAAAGCCACCATACTCGCCATATAGGTCTACGCCCAACTTATGACCAAAGCCGAAGCTATGCACATACTCATTCCACTTACGCATACCCTCCTTGACGCTGCCGTACTTAGGGTTGGTGATGATATTGCGGAATACGTAGCAGAAGTAGGCGTTACATGAGTGAGCCACAGCCTCACGCAGATTGAGGTTGTTACGATGCACGTGGCACTTCTGGCGTCGTGCATGGGAGCCCACACCATAGTGGAAGCCCTGGTTACACTCGTAGCGCTGCGATGGTCTTAGCACCCCCTCCTGCAAGCCGATGAGTCCCTGCACAAGCTTAAACGTAGAGCCTGGAGGATAGTTCTCCTTTATGGCACGCGAGTACTGTGGCTGTCGCTGGTTATGCAGCATCTCGGCGTAGTTGTTGTTACGCTGACGACCTACCATCAGGTCGGGGTTGTATGTTGGCGACGACACCATCACCAATATCTCGCCTGTCGATGGCTCTATGGCCACTACCGAGCCAATCTTTCCGACCATCAGCTCCTCGGCAAACTCTTGTAGGCGGCCGTCGATGGTCGAGACAATCTTGTATCCCTTCTCTGGCAGCACGTCGTTAGCACCATTATCATACGCGCCCTTTACGGCGCCACGCGTATCACGTATACGGTAGCTAACACCCTTCACACCACGCAGATACTTCTCATAGTATGACTCTATACCGCCAACACCCACATAGTCGCCCGCGGCGTAGTTATCCCACTTCTTGAGCTGCTCCTCGGATATCTCACCAACATAGCCCAACATGTTACCACCCATCTTACGAGGGTACTCACGCGCAGTACGGAAGCGTGTGTAGAAGCCATCGAAGCCACTCTCGTCGAGGATTAGCTTAGCATCCTGCGGCAGGTAGCCAATCACGAGGTGTGGCGACTTGGGTGCCTGCTTAGCCCTTTTAAGCTCCTTGCGTAGCTTCTCAATAGGTATGTCGAGGATGGATATTAGGTGCAACGAGTCAAAGCCCTTCTTCGGGAGGTTATCCCATACGACCATCACGTCGTAGCACACACGGCTGCGGATAAGTGGCTCGCCATTACGGTCAACAACCTCACCGCGCATCGGGTACTCCACCTCAGGGCGCATGATATTCGACTCGGCCAACGCATCGTACTTATCGTCGATAAGTTGCACATAGGCAAGACGTCCAAGAAGGAGAGCTGCGACGATATAGACTACTACGCGTAGGTGTGTGTAGTTAGGTGATGTGCGCTCCTCTCGTCTCATCTCACTAACACTTTAGAGATAAACAGACGCACGACGAACCACCCAATGGTTGTCGAGAGCAGCATACTGAAAATTATTGTCAGCACCACCTGTCCGAAGTGGCTGAACGACAACGCCTCGAGGAAGAAGAATAGCGTATGGTGAATAAGTAGCGCCGAGGCTATGTATAGCATCATCTGCCACGTACCGAGTCGCGACAAGATGTGCTTCTCGTCACTAATATCAACAGAGTGGCGACCGATGAGATAGATGAGCGTTGGACGTATGAGTGCCAATGGCAACAATGTGGCTACATAGAGACCCTCGCCACCTAACGAAATATCCATGATATAGCCTACGCCATATGCCGCTAACACTACCCATATCATCTTCCAATGCATAGGCAGCAGCAACACTATGAGAGGAAATATCATAGGACGCATCCACAACGCCACAGAGGCGCCGATGTTGATGTTGTCCAGAAGAAATATCTGCACAAACAACACCGCGAGGCTCATCCAAATATATGACATGTACTTATACATAGGTCAATCTACATTACTTCGTTCGTTTCACTACTCGTCCTCCTCTTCCTCCTCATTGAGGAGTGTTCCTATCTCCGCATAGTGAACATTCTCTACCACAATAACGTTGTCTATGGCCGTCATATCTGCTGCAAGCTTTACCTGTGCCGAGTAGGCAGTCTGGGCGTTATTAGTGCCATAAGACTCTATGGTGCCAACCACGACACCTCGAGGCATACGCTCCGAGCTTACCTCGATGGTCATGCCATTCCTAATATCGACATTCACCGATATATCCGACGCCTGGGCATGGTAGCGTGAGTCACCATCCCAACTTATCGAGCAGAAGAAGTTATTATTCACATCGTCAATAAGGCGACCACCAGTGTTAAACTTGGTATTTGTGATGGGGACTACCACAGAGTAGTGCTCCGAGCAAGATGTGATATAGCCCACCATATGGCGCTCGGGCGTCATGACACCCATATCGACCTTCATGCCATCACGCGCACCACGGTCCAAGACAATGTAATTACGCTGCCTATTCGATGTCGACGACGAGACACGTGCCGCCCTAAAACGGAAGGTGACATCCTCCTCGCCATAGCATGTTGTTGCCAACGAGTCGAGCTCGGCACGCGACAGTAGCTCATAGTCACGCTGGCGCTCCTGCTCCAACACGGAGATGCGCTCCGTAAGGCGCTCGTTCTCCTCGGGCAGAGAGAAGAAGTGCTCAACATCGGTTACTACCCCACTAATAGCACCTCCTATTGCTGTTGTGCGTGCAAAGACCTTTGCCTCGGTATATGGCGACGATGTGGCGTACTGCCAGAGAGCTATGCCCTCCAACAGTAGGAAAACAAGTACTACATATATGCGCCTTAGAAACTCAAAAAGTCTATGCATAACGCAAGCGACAATCTTTATTAATTTAGGGGGACAAAGGCTGTCCGACATAGTGTTCAAGACAGCCTTCGAAGTTCATATTTTACGGGCTACTACTTGTCGCCTCCCAAGAGGAACGAGAAGTTGCCTATGTTCTTGAGAGCTATGCAAGTACCACGAGCTATGGCGCGTAGTGGGTCCTCTGCGATGTGTACTGGGAGGCCCGACACACGGCTCAGACGTAGGTCAAGACCCTTGATAAGGGCGCCACCACCAGCCAAGTAGATACCGTTGCGCACAACATCTGAGTACAACTCAGGTGGCATCTCCTGAAGCACATCCATAAGGGCGTTATCGAGCTTCACGAGCGACTTGTCCAGAGCGTATGCAATCTCGCTATAATTGAGCGTCACGGTCTGTGGGAGGTTAGTAAGCATATTAGAGCCGGTGAACACATAGTCTTCAGGCTCGTTCTCCAACTCAGGTACCGCAGCACCGATAGCACACTTAATCTCCTCGGCAGTACGCTCACCAATCTTGATGCCGTGCTGCTGACGGATATATGTCTGAATATCTGTTGTAAAGACGTCACCAGCGACGTTGATAGACTTCGAGCATACGATACCACCCAACGAGATACAAGCTACCTCCGAGGTACCACCACCGATGTCGATGATGAGGTTACCCTCAGGAGCCTCTACGTCCAAACCGGCACCGAGTGCAGCCGCCATAGGCTCGAAGACGAGGTATATCTCACGGCCGCCAGCATGCTGTGCCGAGTCGCGCACAGCACGAATCTCAACGTTTGTAGAGCCCGAAGGGATACAAATCATCATTCTTAGCGATGGTGCAAACATACCACGTGTAGCGCCTACCTTCTTGATGAGGCCGCGCAACATAAGCTCCGTTGCCTCGAAGTCGGCAATAACGCCGTCGCGCAATGGGCGGATAGTGCGGATGTTTGAGTGTGTTCTACCATCCATGAGTCGAGCCTTGTGACCAATGGCCATAAGCTCACCCGTCTTGATGCTGAGTGCCACAATTGAAGGCTCGTCAACGACCACCTTACCATTGTGCATTATCAGCGTGTTGGCCGTACCAAGGTCAATTGCCAACTCCTGAGTAAGTGAAAATAGTCCCATATTTCGTATTCGTTTTATCTCTTCATTGCTTCACCTTGCACAACGCACGAGGCAGATGAAAAATTGCCCTCTCTCGGTCGTTCGGCACAAGGTGTTAGTAATCAGCGACATAGGCGATTTCCACCGTCTACGCGCACATATACCACGACAAAGATAGGAAAAAGATATGGACAATTTGCAAGAGTTTTGAGTTTTTTTGCTTAAATTTGTCAATAATTTTTGCTCATTATGAATGAACAACAGCTTAAATGTGCCGTTGTCGGCTATGGTAGCTGGGCAACAGCAATAGTAAAAACACTGACCATCAACCACCATCACGTCAACTGGTTAGTGCTAAACGAAGAGATACGTCAATCGCTCGCCGAGCGTTCACACAATATCAAGTACCTCCCCTGGTGCTACATCGACCGTGAGTTTATCACCGCATCGGATTGCATAGACGACGTAGTACGCGATGCCGAGATAGTCATCTTGGCTATGCCCTCGGCATTCCTCACGAAGTTCCTCGAGCCACTCACCGTGAGCCTCAAAGATAAGATTGTTGTGTCGGTAGTCAAGGGTATCATCCCTGGCGACTACCTCACCATCGTCGAGCATATGAACCGCTACTACGATGTGCCTATGGAGAACCTTTGCGTAGTCACAGGCCCATCGCACGCCGAGGAGGTAGGCCAGTGTCGCCTATCGTACCTCACCGTTGCTGCCGAGAACAACGCTACGGCAGAGCGCGTGCGCGAGGTGTTGGCCAACGACTACTTCCGTTGCAGCACGTCGCACGACGTCTTGGGCGTCGAGGCTGCCGCCATCATGAAGAATGTATACGCCTTGGCTGTGGGTATTGCCGTAGGTCTCAGATATGGTGACAACTTCCTCGCGGTGCTCATCGCCAACTGCGCCGCCGAGATGCAGCGCTTCCTCGACGAGGCTGTGCCCACCGAGAGCCGCGACATGAACGCCGCAGCATATATGGGCGACCTACTTGTAACGTGCTACTCACCACTGAGCCGCAACCGCCGTCTTGGCACGCTCTTGGGTAAGGGATGCTCCGTGAAGAGCGCTCTGAACGAGATGACAATGATTGCCGAGGGCTACTACGCCGCAGAGTGCATACGCCGTAGCTCGATGCGCAGGAGTATAGATATGCCTATCGCCGACATGGTGTGGGAGGTGCTCTATAACAAGGCATCAGCACGCGATGCTATGCAGGCCCTCACGAAGATACTAAAGTAGAATAACATCAATAATTAAAATAAGTGATTGATATGGAGCTGATTAAGTTTAACGCCAAGCACACAGGCGTAGAGATTACTAATGATATGCAGCAGGCCGCAGCACGCGCCAACGCACTTCTTCACAGCGGTGAGGGTGCCGGTAACGACTTCTTGGGTTGGGTGAACCTCCCATCGTCGATTAGCGCCGAGGAGCTTGCCGAGATTAAGAGTGTTGCACAGCGCCTACGCGAGCGCGCGGAGGTGGTTATATGTATAGGTATCGGTGGCTCGTACCTCGGTGCCAAGGCTGTGTTGGAGGCTATGTCAAACTCGTTTGAGTCGTTGAAGCGCAAGCACGACAACCCAACCATCGTCTTTGCGGGCGAGAATATCTCGGAGGACTACACCTACGAGCTTATGGATGCTGTTAAGGATTACTCTATTGCGGCTATTGTCATCTCTAAGTCGGGTACTACAACAGAGCCAGCTATCGCCTTCCGCCTTATCAAGGCCGAGATTGAGAAGCGCTATGGCAAGGCTGAGGCGGCGGAGCGCATCGTGGCTATCACCGATAAGGCACGTGGCGCACTGAAGACCCTCGCAACGCAGGAGGGCTACCCCACCTTCGTCATCGAGGATAACGTTGGCGGTCGCTACTCGGTGCTATCGCCCGTAGGTCTTCTACCTTTGGCTGTTGCAGGTGTCGATGTAGATGCCTTTGTTGAGGGTGCTCGCGACATGGAGCGTCTCACAGGCGAGGCTACGCCTATCGACAAGAACCCCGCAGCGCAGTATGCTATTGTGCGTAACGAGCTATATAAGGCGGGTAAGAAGATTGAGATTTTGGGTTCGTACGAGCCTAAGTTGCAGTATATCGCCGAGTGGTGGAAGCAGCTCTATGGCGAGTCTGAGGGTAAGGATGGCAAGGGTATCTTCCCTGCAAGCGTGACGCTCACTGCCGACCTTCACTCTATGGGCCAGTATATCCAGGAGGGCGAGCGCACACTCTTCGAGACAATTATCTCGGTTAAGAACTCGAAGTACGAGGTTAAGGTCGAGAGCGACGAGGCTAACCTCGACGGCTTGAACTTCCTCACGGGCAAGCGCCTCTCGGAGATTAATAAGATGGCAGAGCTTGGCGTGCGCATCGCACATGTCGATGGCGGCGTACCAAATATGATTATCGAGATTGAGCGTATCGACGAGCGCACCATTGGCCAGCTACTCTACTTCTTCGAGAAGGGGTGTGGTATTAGCGGCTATATGCTCGGTGTCAACCCATTCAACCAGCCAGGTGTCGAGGCATACAAGAGGAATATGTTTGCCTTGTTGGATAAGCCAGGCTACGAGGAGGAGTCGAAGGCTATCAAGGCAAGACTATAAATCAGACGAAAGTTGGTAATATCAAATCAATTGCCTATGGAACATAGCTAATAGTAAAATACATACAATTTAGACATATTGGAAAAAGCGTTTTAGCTTTATTCTGCTGCTCAGGAAGTTTGGCGACTAAAAGACAGAAGGAATAATAGTTGAAATGCTCATGCTGTATAGCGTGGGCTTTTTGTTGTATTATTCTGTCGGGTTACGCCAAACACCTCTGAGCGGGAATATAACTAATTGTCCCGCGCTTTTTTTTGTATGTAGGAGTAACGTCATATTTAGAGGGGACGACAATAATATAACATTTAATAATAGAAACGCATGAATAGATTAATTCTAACATTAGTAGCTTCAATAATGGCTGTCACTGTTTCGGCACACCATACTGATGAACAACCAACAATGACTGGACTGTATATCCTAAGTGGTTCTGGATATTGCTACCAAACGGGACAATACACCATGGATGCAGGTAGTAGACAGTTGGAAGTTAAGGTATATGATGATCATATTACCATTAAAAATTTATCAATGAACTACGAAGAGATTTGTAAATATGCCGGCAAGTCGGGCAACACAAAATGTTATCGAGACTGGTCTGGTGGTATATATTACCTCAGAGCGGATGGCTCAATGTATTATGAAACACAATACCGTGAGTTGACATTTATGTATGAGATGACACGAGTCTACTAAAAATCAGATGTATTATGAATAAGACATA
Organism: Rikenellaceae bacterium; assembly: GCA_015059955.1. Taxonomy (GTDB): domain Bacteria; phylum Bacteroidota; class Bacteroidia; order Bacteroidales; family Rikenellaceae; genus Alistipes. The sequence continues at coordinate 37,475 of SUZK01000001.1, read as the reverse complement.
TAGAAGAATAATAGTATTAGCTATTGCAATCTTTACAATATCAGGCGCAGTAGCATATTCGGCTAAAGTAACAGATCACTCTAACAGCGAGCAATCGAATACACGCCCATGCTATACATGTCAGCAAACGGGCAGATGTACGGGTTGCCATGGAACAGGAACTATCAAAGCATACACAATTGATGGCACAAAGATACTAACATGTCCATCATGTAACGGAACTGGAAAGTGTCAATATTGTGGCGGCGATGGTATAAAAGGCAACTAAGGCTCGCATGTAACACGAGGTCAAACGTTAAGATAGGATGCCCCGCAGGTGTGATACTTGCGGGGCAAATTTATAGCTACAAATGAGAAATGAGCAATGGTTGCAGGCAAAGCCTGCTTATCTTTGCTCTTTTCTCTTTGAGCTTTCATCTTCCCATGCGGGCAGCGCCCGCAACAACTCCTCACTAAACAAAAAAGGGGGTGACTAAAAAGTAAATTAGCCATCCCCACTTTGTGTCATGAGGTTGAAGAAAAAGATGTAGTTTTAGGCATGCAAAGCCCGAAAAAGCGGAGTTTACTCGACGTAAATGAGCATTTTGAGGGCGAGCATAACGACAAAATACACTTTTTATTCAGCCTCAGAGAGTAAAGCTGCAGCCGCAACCAACAAGCCTAAATCTTAAAAAGCGGACACGGCGCGCACATCGTAGTCGAGGCTCTTATTGCCGTCGCTGGCGTAGCCACGGTACATAAAGACAGTCCACGCGCAGAACTCAGGCTTATAGTCTTCATACTCCGTTGACGACCAATACCAATCACCTTTAAACTGAGCACCATATTTAGCCAGTGTAGAATTAATTGCTGACTTATTATTGCATATAGCCTCTACCTCATTTATAGCAGGTAGATACCAATCTGCGCCCTTATTGCGACACCAAACAAAGGCGGGATATTGGTCTTTATCATATCGCTGCATCACCTTATCGGTATTCGCCTTGCCATCGCTCTTATTTGTCAAACCTAATGCAATTACCTTATCAGATTGCTTATCAGTACACCATTGTAAGTATGCTTCATCCAACGATACAATCTTTCCATGGCGACCACCATCTGAGACCTCGAAGACAACACCCTGCTTGCCATTCTCGTTGTAGTAGTCGCCAACCTTATATGGGGCTGTTGTACCCTGGTGTGCGCAGGGTTGTGTAACATTAATAGTTAAATGTTGGTCGCAATACTCGTGGTCGCTGATAGTGTCCGACGGTGTGCGTTGTGCAGAGGCATCGCTAATGGTGCTCGTTAGCATAACACCTACGAGTGTTAATAGAAGATAGATATTTTTCATAGTGCTTATTTTGGTTTATATAGCAAAGTTAGTAATATTATCGAAAAACGCAAAACCTAATCGCAGATATTGTACAGAAGAGGCTGATTAATGCAGTGAAGATAGAGATATTCAGCAGTGTTTCCATTCGGGCTTTGATTGAGAGGCTGAATAAAAAGTGAATTTTGTCGTTCTTTGTTGTGATAAGACATCATCTACTACCGCTAATGAATTATCTTGTCAATGGGCAGTACCACAAAGTACAGCCCATCGTCAAGAAATTCACCGAGCGTTGTATCTAATGTCTTCTGTCAACAAAACAGCTCGCCCTCAAAATGCTCATTTACGCCGAGTAAACTCCGCTTTTTCGGGCTTCGCATGCCTAAAACTACATCTTTTTTTTCAACCTCATGACAAAGTGGGGGTGGCTAATTTACTTTTTAGTCACCCCCATGATAGGGAGAATAGGGCGTTTAAGGAAGTTAAGGAGACTAAGGAGCAGACCCTATATTCCCCATATTCCCTAAATTCATTAACCGCAACATTAATTAGCACCGCAGCCCAATTTGTTGTCAGAAGGGGCTACGCAACGTTAATTAGCACCGCAACCCCAATTTGTTGTTAGAAGGTAGTAGATGCAACGCTCGGCAAAAAAAATACGGATGGGCTGTACTAAACGTACTGCCCATTCGCATTTATTTTTGTTAGCGGCAGCAGATGCTGCCTTATCACAACAAATTTTACATGCACTGTGTAATATCCCACACAAACGCCCTCGACCCCTGCATCTCGGTTGTCGAGTCAATCTCGCGTACTGCCTCAAGAAGCTCCTCAACCTTGCTGTCCTCGACGATGGCAAGGATAGAGGTGTTCATTGATGGCCACGCATGAGTGCCATAGTGGGGCTCGCCATTGAAAGAGCCACGACCCTCGGTGAGTGCCCAGCGGGTGAAGCCACGCACACCATGGTCATCGAGCATCTTGTTTACACGGTCGGTGAGCGCCTGGTTATATGATAAGAAAAATGCCTTCATAGCTATGTTGTTTAGGTGTCGGTGGGACGATGCCCACCGACGGTTAAATTAAACTACTTCTCCTCGTTCTGCTGTGCGAGCTTTGCCTGCTCGGCCTCGAGCTTCTTGGCCTTGATGAATGCCTCCTCCTCGGCCTCGCGGCGTGCCTTACGTGCTGCCTTACGCTCCTTGCGGCCCTGAAGCATGGCGTAGAGCGCTGGCACGATGAAGAGGGTCAAGAGTGTTGACATCAACAGACCACCTACAACGGCGATACCCATAGGCTGCCATATCTCCGAGCCCTCGCCAATACCCATAGCCATAGGCACCATACCGAGGATGGTCGTGAGTGAGGTCATAAGCACAGGGCGTAGACGGCTCTTACCACCTGCGATAACGGCATCGGCAACATTCGAGCCTCGCTCAACAAGCAGGTTCATGTAGTCCACCATCACAATACCGTTCTTCGTAACGATACCCACAAGCATAATGGCTCCAATAAGAGCGATGAGCGAGAGTGGCGTAGAGGTCATCCACAAAGCGATGAATACACCCGACATCGCAAATGGGATGGTGAACATGATGATGAATGGGTATACCAAAGACTCGAACTGAGTAGCCATCACGATGTAGACAAGGATGATGATAAGAACGAGCAACATAGCGATGTCGCTAAATGCCTCACCCTGGTCCTCGATAGAACCACCAAGCTCAAGGCTAAGGCCATCGGGAGTCTCATAGTCGGCAAGCAAAGCGTTAACCTCGGCAACAGCATCACCCAACGCTACACCAGCACCTACCGAACCCTTGACAGTAACGATACGCTGACGGTTCTCGCGCTCGATAACTGGTGAGGCCTGCTCCTCGACAATCTCAGCTACATCCTTGACAGATATAACCACGCTCTTGCCCGTTGTACGGTCAACGAGAGGTGTCACAATCTTGATATTCTCGACATCCTCGATAGTTCTACGGTGCTCCTTGTCGAAGCGAACAACGACGTTGTACTCGTCACCATCCTCGCGGTACTTGGTACACTCGTAGCCATAGAAGCGGTTACGTACCATCTGTGCCACCTGAGCCTTCGTCAGACCATACTGCGAGAGCTTCTCTACGTCCCAACGAACGTTGAACTCAGGCTCAAGGTCATCACGCGAGAGCTGCACGTCACGCAGTGTGCTAAGCTCCGACATACGCGCTTTAAGATCGTTAGCTGTGGCCATCGCAAGGTCCATATCGTGACCAAAGACCTTGACATCGACGGTACTTGCACCACCCATACCGCCCTGCTGACCACCAGGCGTTACGGTATACTCAACGATGTTGAGCTCAGCCTTGAGAGCATCTATCTCGGCACGTAGCTCATCGGCAATCTCGAAGATTGTAGGACGGTCCATATCCGAGAGACGTGGCAGACGTATGGTGTAGTTGATAAGGTTCGAGCCTGTGGTCTGCATCGCCGCAAAGGCGTTATCCGACGAGCTCTCACCAGCAGATGTAGATACCATGTATGCATATGGGTACTTCTCGTTGATGAGGTCATCGATGCGGCGTGCCACCTTCATAGTCTCATCGACATCGGTATTCTGTGGCAACTCGATGCTCATCGACAGACGCGCATTATCCGACGGTGGGAAGAACTCGGTAGGCACCTCCTTGAGAAGCATCAACGATACGCCAAAGAGGCCCATGAGAATAAGGATTGTGGTCTTCTTCCACTTAACCACGAAGCGCAACATCTTCTCATATACGCGGTCGAGCCATACCAAGAACTTATCGATAGGCTTGTAGATAATACCGATACCCTTGTACGAGTGCTCACCGCCCTCAAGCTTAAGCATATATGCCGAGAGCATAGGGGTAAGAGTGATAGCTGCAGTTGTAGATACGCAGACAACGATGGTCACAATCCAACCCAACTCCTTGAAGAGGACACCCGACATACCAGGAATCATGGTCAATGGCAAGAATACGGCTACCACAACAAGCGTTGTCGCGATAACTGAGAGCCATACCTCGTTGGTAGCGTAGATAGCCGCCTCCTTAGGCTTCGAGCCTCGCTCGATATGCGTTGTAATGTTCTCCAATACCACGATGGCATCATCCACAACCATACCGATAGCGATAGATAGCGCCGAGAGCGATATGATGTTAAGCGTTGAGCCTGTGGCATATAGATAGATAAATGCACATATCAACGAGATAGGAATTGTCAAGCAGATGATGAACGTAGCACGCCAGCGGCCGAGGAAGAACATCACCACCAAGATTACGAAGATAAAGGCGAACATGATGGTCTCGGCAAGCGAGTTGATAGCATCCTTAATCTCTCGTGAGCTCTCGTAGATGGTCTCCACCTTACAGTCGGGTGGCAATGTAGGTATCAACTCGTCGAGCTTAGCCTGCACCTGCTCGATAATCTCCACGCTGTTAGCACCTGTCTGCTTCTGCACCAAGATACGCACACCCTTACGGCCGTTGATACGCTCATCCATGGTCATCTCCTCGAGGGTATCCTCGATGGTGGCCACATCCTTAAGCATAATCTTCTGGTTGCCGATATTGGTGACTACGATATTCTCCAACTCGCGGCTATCCTCGAACTGGAAGTCCGACTTGAGGTTGAACACCTGCTTATCGTTATCGAGCTTACCTGCTGGGATATTGGCATTCTCGGCAGCGATGATACCACCAAGCTGCTCTACGGTAAGGCCATACGACTCCAACTTAACGGGGTCTACGTGCACCTGTACCTCACGCTCCTGCGCACCGATGACAGCAACAGAACCGATACCGTTGATACGGTTAAGCTCGTTTACAATCTTGTCATCAAGAATCTTAGGCAGCGCGTTATAGCTCTCGTCAGCAGTTACCGAGAGCATCATCACCGGCATCATCGATGATGAGAACTTCATGACCGTAGGATACTCTACGTTGTCAGGAAGGAGTGACTGTGAGCGGCTCACAACGTCACGAACGTCGTTTGCCGCCTCTACCAAGTCGCATCCATATTCGAACTCCATGGTGATGATAGAGACGTTATCCTGCGACTTAGAGGTAATCTTGTCGAGGTTATCGACAGTATTTAGCTGATCCTCCAATACACGGGTGATGTTGGTCTCGATATCCTCGGCATTACCACCCGGATACATCGTGATAACACTGATGTAGGGCACCTCGATATCGGGGAACTGGTCAACGCCAAGGTTCTTCAGCGAGAAGAGACCAAAGACGATGATACCTATAAATATAAGTGCTACCGAAATCGGTTTTCGCACCGCGGTTTCATAAATTTTCATCTTTCAATAGGTTTACCGATTGAACGAACTACTCCTCAGAGTTGATTACATTAACACTCTTGCCATCCATAAGCTTCTCAATGCCTGTGATAGCAATCTTCTCGCCGGCCTTCACACCATCGAAGATCTCAAGGTCGGTACCTACACGGCGACCATCCTTCACAAAGCGGTAATCAGCCTTACCCTCGTTGATGACGAAGACGTAGCGCTGCGATGAGCCTGTCTGCTTCTTAACAGCCTCGGCAGGCACCATAACGCTCTCGCGCTGATTCATAACGAAGCTTGCGCGTGACGACATACCTGGGCGAAGTACCTCATCCTTATTAGGGATGGTAACCTCTACTGAGAATGTACGTGTAGCAGCGCTTATCGATGGGTTGATGCGCGATACCTCGCCCTCGAAGATTTGGCCAGGATATACATCAGTGGTGATCTCCACCTTGTCACCCACCTTCACGTCAGGGTAGTACAACTCCGATACGTTAACCAACGCCTTGAGCTTGTCGGTCTGCATGATGTGGAGGATAGGCATCGATGCGAAGAGGTCGCCATTCTCGAAGTTACGCGCTGTAACCTTACCCGAGATAGGCGATACGATTACGGTATTCTTACGCAACTGCTCGATAGCCTCCTTCTGAAGGTTGAGCTGGTTCTCGAGCTGCACGATCTGCTGCTCCGATACGCCACCAGCATCGTATACAGGTTTCATTCTGTCGTATGTATCCTGTGTGATTGCGAGGTTGTACTCCTGCTGCTTGAGGGTTGTGTCGTCGAGCTTCACAAGCACCTGACCCTTAGTCACCTTGTCGCCCACGTCGACCATAATCTGCTTGATATGTAGGCCTGCCGCAGCTGGGGTAATGTCATTCTCCATGAATGGCACAATCTCCGCTGTGTAGGTCTCCGACACATCGATAGTCTTAACATCGGCTGTTGCCACCTTCACATCTACGGCCTCCAGAGCCTTCTTCTCGGCAGCCGCCTTCTGCTCCTCAGCGCTCTTCTTAGCAGCATCACCGCAGGCAACCATCATGGCAGCCACGGCTAACATCATTAAACTTTTCTTCATAATCGTTATCTATTTTTCTTGTTTTTGCTCAGTAATTATTTGTTACTGTCCTCCTCAGTAACCTCTATCTCTACGTCGTTACCCAATACCTTGCGGTACTCGGCATATGCCGTTAGGTAGTTGTATACCGCCTGTGTGTAGTTAAGCTGCGACTGTACGTATGAAAGCTGTGCGCTGTTAAGCTCAAGCATGGTACCAGCACCCGCAGTGTAACGGCTATTAGCGATTGTGAAGGCCTTGTATGCCTGCTCCATGGTCTTGGTGTTCGACATCATAGACTGCTGTGCGGCAACAAGGTTGTTCACCGACTGCTGCAACTGCAAGCGGATGCCATCTACGGCATACTCGCGCTGCATGTCGAGCTGCTGCATCTGGTTGCGTACCTCGCGTATCTGGTTTGTCTTCTTAAGACCCGAGAAGATTGGAATAGATATCTGCGCGCCAATGTTTATTGGATACTGCCACCAGAACTTCGACTGGTTGGCTGCTGCGGCACGTGTCATCGCCGCCTGAGCGCCACCACCAGCACCAGCGCCACCACCCATAAGGCCACTAAGGTCTACGCGCTCCTGACCTATATACGAGATAGATGCGAAGGCTGCTACGGTTGGCATACGTGTTGTCTGGATAAGCTTCTCCTGGTGCTCAAGAAGGTCGCTATTGAAGTCTATCGAGCGAAGTGTTGGGTTCTGTGCAAGGTATGCCTCCAACTCCTCAGCGCTCTGACCACTAAGCTGTCTCTTGGTGATATCCTTAATAGATGCGGTATACTCCTCAAGGCTGGTGTTCATCGCCTTGCGCTGCTCCATGAGGGCCTTGTCAGCCTCCTCACTATCGGCAACCTCGAATATCTCGCCCCTCACCTTACCGTCGATAACCTTGTTGTAGGCATCGTTATAGAGCACCATGCAGTAGTCATCAAGGGTTCCAGCAACGCGGATGTTCTGCTCCTCGGGGATAGATAGGAGCATCTTGAGCTGAAGAATGGTTATCTCCACGCCGTTCACAGCTTGTATGCGCTGGCTCTTAAGGTTCTCGAGCTGCACCTCAGCGGTGAGCTTGTCGTACTCAGCAGCCAAACCCTTGTCATACATAAGTGTTGTCTCATCAACAACCTGCTGTGTAGTCTTTATTGCCTCGTCGATAACACTTAACGACTCCTGCGCCATCAACGCACTATAATATGCCGAGCGTACCGATGCGATAAGCTCAATCTTACTTGCACGAAGGCTCTCCTTAGCTGCCGCCTCCTGCGTGCCCACCATCTTCATCTGACGATATACCGATGGCACGAAGAGTGGCAACGCGAGGTTACCCGATACGTTGAATGTGTTCTTACCACCAAACGAGAAGCCCTCCATCATCTCCTGACGACGTAGCGCCAAGGCATACTGTGCCGATGCCTCAATCTGTGGATAGAGCGACGACACGGTTTGATTGTATACATACTTGAAGCGCTCAATCTCCTTGTCACCCACCTTGATTGTTGGGTTGTCGCTGAGGGCTATGTCAATAGCCTGCTGCAACGACAATGTTTCTGGCGTCCCCTGCACTGCATCGGGCTCACCTTGAGCATATGACACGCCCATGGCGGCCACGCTCAAACAGATCATCATCAAAAACTTTTTCATCTTACCTATATTTATATTTTACTTACTTACATCGTCTGATAGGCTACCGAGCTCAGATACTTGCTGAAGCTGCGGTCTACCACCTCAAGACCCTTTACGGTGCAGAGACCACGGATGAAGATTACAAGCGAATAGGTCATCATCGCCACCATCTCCACATGGTCGTTCGCCTCGTATAGGTCGGAGCCTAAAAGTCCCTGAGCGCTATCGTGCAATACCTTTACCACAAAGTCGCAGTCGGCGGTCTTTGTGATATAGCCGAGTTCGACGCAGCGCTTGAGCCATATCGAGATATTCTCGCGCGACTCATTCTGCATGTCCTGCTCTAAACGCTCATATACCGCTGGGTAGAAGCGACGCATATTACGACGCATGCGGCCCGCCACGGGTGCCGCGTTAATCATGTCGCGCAGACAGATTATCATCACCTCAAGCTCGTTGTCGGCCTGCTTTGCGAGCTCCGCACGACGCTCACATGCGTGACGCGAGTAGAGCATGATGCTCTGATATAGCAACTCTTCCTTGTCGCCGAATATCTCATATAGCGTTCGCTTAGAGATACTTAGCTCGCGTGCAATATCATCCATGCGCACCGCTTTTACGCCATGCGCCACGAACATCTTCATTGCACTTTCAATAATAATCTCTTTAGAAGACATAGACTATCCATTTTACACGGTGCAAATATAGTAAAGAAAACTCAAAAAACAAATAAAGTTTTCAAATTTTCTTTACTATATGAGAAATAATCCAAGATTTCAGAAAAAGAGGAAAGAGCAATATTGCGGACAAGGAGATTGTAAGGTCCTAATGGTCTCAAGGGTCATAGCGGTCATGTTTAAGGAGATTAAGGAATTTAGGGAGATTAGCGGCAACGCCTGCCCATCATTCATCTTTGAGTTTTCCTCTACCATCTGCTCCCAAAATTCTGCGTAATAAATTTGCACAGTCCCAATATTTTGCTTAATTTTGTAATGTCGAAGGGTGTGCTTTCGGCAGACATATTTTATGATGAAAGTGTATTAGCTTTTACCCTTGGATGGAAATCTGGTAAATTTCAAAAGCACAAGGTGAGCAACACACTCGTCACTTCGTATTGTAAGGTTAGGGTGCAGTTCTTGCCCCTCACTCAATACGGGTGTGGGGTATTGTTTATTTGTGCTTGGGCTTACCAGAGCCTCCATTCAGATAAACTAATCAACTCCACACTTTCTGTTTTAATAATAATACGAAGTGCTGTATTGGGAGGTGATGCAGACAAACCGTTAAAATCAAGTTTATGAAAAATTTTAGACCTTTTAGCAGTGCTACAAGACTACTCTTTTGTGCAATATGCTTGGCTCTGCTATCTCCTTCACCCGCATCAGCTCAAAGTGCTGATGACTATCTTAAGCATGCCAAGAAAGCCGAATTATGGTCCAAAGAGCAGTTTGACCTATACATGAAGGCTGCGGAACTTGGCAACGCAGAGGCTCAATGCGAGGTTGGAGTACGTTATACTATAAATCGTGTTGTGGCTAAAGATTACTATGAGGCATTTAAATGGTATAATAAGGCTGCTGACCAGGGATATGCAGAGGGAATATACAAAGTCGGATATGCTTACCTATATGGCGAGGGAGTGCAGAAAGATTATAAAATGGCAGAACAGTACCTTTTAAGCGCTGCATACAAAGGATATGGCCAGGCTTCTTTTTATCTTGGAATGTTGTATACGTATCATTTGGAAAATAAAAACGAGGCTATATATTGGTATAAAAAGCATGTTGATTACACTTATGCTGAAAGAGGCGAGCCATGCTCCACATCATTGGAGAATCTTCGAGAATTAGGAGTATACTATCACCCTAACGAAAAGAGTAGCAATAGTAGCCAAACACAAAGTCAGGCTCAGACACAAACTCAAACTCAGCAGGTATACACTCCCGAATATGGTGTTAGAGATGTATGGGTAAACTGCTTTGATTGTCATGGTACTGGACAGTGTACATACTGTAAAGGCACAGGCTGGTGTATTAGCACAAATGGTCGTGGAGAATACAATAGCACATACAAATGTACTATATGCCATGGCTCTGGACGTTGTACATATTGCCATGGTAGTGGTGGACATTACGAAAAACAGCAATATCAGATACGATAGATATTTCTCGAATAAATAAAAAAGTATAAAGCATAGAGATAACAGGGAATAATTTGGCGCTCTCTGAACTATCTCTGAGGGCTCTCTGAAAACTCCATGAAGCTGCGCCATGCGGGCAACGCCCGCAACCATTTCAAATTAAAGCGCAGCGCCCTTGCAAGGAGCTATGCTCCGCCCTCTCAAGTAAGCAGTGCTTACGCCCTCTCAAGCGGAGCACCAAAAAAACACGGGTATACTTTTGTATACCCGTGATATTTGGGGTGTCTCGCCCGGGAGCGCGCAGGCAGAGCCGCCTTTCTTTGCTCGTTACTCTATCCTCTCGTGCGCTACAATCTGTCGAGGGCGGTGTAGATTAGCGTGCAACACTCCTCGATTTCGGACTCCGTGATGGTGAGGGGTGGCGATATGCGAAATGCCGTGTCACAATACAAGAACCAGTCGCTCATGATGCCCACCTCCTTGAAGATATCCATCAACTTATATAGGTACTCCGCATTGCCAAGCTCAACGGCAAGAAGTAGTCCCGAACGACGCACCTCCAACACGCGAGGGTGTCGTATAACGCTCTCCTCGAACATCTTACCCTTGCGCTCGACATCCTCAACGACCCTATTATCGACGAGGTAGTTGAGTGCTGCGAGGCCCGCAGCACAGCAGACGGGGTGGCCACCAAAGGTGGTGATATGGCCGAGGCACGGGTTATTGGTGAAGGCATTAAGAATATCTCGACGTGATGCCACGCCACCAAGAGGCATGCCACCACCGAAGGCCTTCGCAAGGCATACTATATCGGGTGTAACGCCATACTTCGTAGCGGCAAACATCTCGCCCGTGCGTCCCATACCCGTCTGTATCTCATCGAAGATAAGCATTGCGCCCACCTCCGTACATCGAGTCCTCAACGCCTTGAGCCACTCTTCGTTAGGGAGTCTTACGCCCGCCTCTCCTTGCACCACCTCGCACAGCACACCTGCCGTACGCTCGGTGATATGTTTGAGGTCGTCGAACTCGTTGAAACGAATGGAGCGCACATCGGGGAGCAGCGGTCTAAACTCCGCCTTCCACTCTTCGCCCTCGGGAGCACCCATCATCGACATAGCGCCATGCGTAGAGCCATGGTAGGCACGCTTCATGGATATAAGCTCCGTACGGCCAGTATAGCGCTTAGCGAGCTTCAGCGCCACCTCGACAGCCTCGGCACCCGAATTAACGAAGTAGACGCAGTCGATATCGCCAGGCAGAAGCTCCGCGATGCGGCGTGCATACTCAACTTGTGGGCGCTCGACCATCTCACCATAGACCATGACGTGCATATAGTCTGCCGCCTGCTGCTGCACGGCACGCACCACGGCAGGGTTGGCATGTCCCACGTTGCTCACCGAGACACCCGCCACAAGGTCGAAATAGCGCTTACCCTCAGGGGTATAGAAGAACGAGCCCTCGGCACGTGCCACCTCCACCAACATAGGCGATGGCGACGTCTGCCCTACATGCTCCAAAAACTGCTTACGAAGTATCATAGATGAAATTGCTAATGGAGTATTTAATGTGTTAGTCTTACAAATTATATTCTTCTATGTGAGTTTGTATTTCGGCTATACCATCTTTTACTGACAAACTTTCATAGTTCCCTATCTTAAAGTGCACGATATCTTTGGATGAGTTTTCTGCTTTCCAGTTTTGAAGTAAAGCTCGTTGCCGTTCGAGTGCTATGTTAAGGTTAGTGTAAGGCTTATCACAACCAATTGATAATTCACCCTCGCTTGATATATAGCCAAAATGCAGAATGTAAATTAGCATACTATATGTTCTTTTTATAAATACCATTACCCTTAAACTCTATTAAGCCTTTATCTCGCAAAAACTGCAATTGTTGTCTAATTTTAGCTTCTATGTGGTTGTTTTTAGGGTGTTTTATGCGGAGTAAATCGGTGAATTTATAAAGGTCTTTTAGAGAGAATGTTGTATTTAAGTTGTCGATACATTTTAGAACATCAAAAAGCCATCCTCTATTTTCTAAGCTAGAAGTTTGTAAAGAGTGTACTCTATTGTACTCTTTAGAAACAAACTCGGGGTCTATTACGTTGCCATTTTGAATAATAGCTATCTTGGCAAATTGAGGTATTTTGCCGACTAGAATGTTACATCCTGTCCAACCAGCTCTTCTTGCATTGTTCGCTAACGGCTTACGCTTTTCTATAATCTCAGGAACAATGAAACAATTGGGGACTATGATCAGATTGTTTACTTGGTAATTATCGTAGTGTAAAAAAAAGAAACTTGGATTATCCAGTGAGGTGATACGATCTATGATGGTTTTGTATTCGCCATCCGTTACTTTTGTGTCGAACTTGTCCGTGTTAGCTCTTTTACTTTTTAGCTCATATTGAGATTTACATTTTTTACAGATATGATCCTTTACTGGGGAATTGGCTTCAGCCTTTATTAAGGACAATTCTCCACACACAGGGCAATAAAGATTGCGTGTTAGCCAATCTTCCGTAATTATTCTAGTTATTTGGCTGGCACTTTTATATCCCTCTGTGATGGAAGTATCGAAATGTAAATTCATATTAGGGAGTAATTCATTTAATATTCCACCGTCAACTTGCCGCTCTGCTGGGCGCGACGCAGGATACCCTCAAAGTCTCTTACCGAGGACATCGTCCAACGTGTAAGTAGTCTGAGCTGCTCGGCATCGGTAAGCTGCCAGCCCTCTACCGTCTGGCGAATACGCTCCGAGAGCATATAGATAAGGATTGCCGCCGAGGCCGAAACATTGAGGCTCTCGACCATGCCACACATGGGTATCATGAGGAAGTCGTCGGCAGCCTCGATAACCTCATCCGAGATGCCGGCATGCTCCGTGCCGAAGACAAGTGCGAACTTACCCTTTGTAACGTCGAAGCTCTCAGGCGTAGCGCTGCAACGATGGGGCGTAGTAGCCACAATACGATAGCCCTCTGCCTTGAGTGCTGCGAGAGCATCTTTCGTCGTCTCGTGGTGCTCTACATCGACCCACTTCTGTGTGCCACGCACGATATTTACCGAGGGGTCGAACTTACAGCGATCCTCGACGGTATGTATCTGCTGTATGCCGAATGCCTCGCAGTGGCGCATGATGGCGCTGGCATTCTGCGGATGGAACATATTCTCGGTGAGGATACGCATATAGTGTGTGCGCTGCGCCACCGTGCGGCGTAGCACCTCCTGGCGCTCCTCGGTGATAAACTGGGTCATATATTCGAGGCGCTCGCGCATCCACTCTTCGCTATGCTCCTCGGTGCGCAGCCTACTTGCGATATTTGTCATCTTCGTCTAATATTTTCAGATAGCTCTCGTAGCGCGACCACGCCACGATGCCACTCTTCACAGCCTCGGCCACGGCGCAGCCAGGCTCGTGGGTGTGCGTACAATTATAGAAACGGCAGTCGGGCGCCAGACGCATCATCTCCGGGAAGTAGCGACATAGCTCCTTGTCGTCGATGTCGATAAGGCCGAAGCCCTTAATGCCAGGGGTATCTATTATATAGCCACCCTCCACGGCATACATCGTCGAGAATGTCGTCGTATGCTTACCCTTGTGGTGGCTCTCCGAGATCTCGCCTGTGCGTGTCTCAATGTCGGGGGCTACGTTACCTATAAGCGTCGACTTGCCCACACCCGAGTTGCCCGCAACAAGCGTCGTTGCTCCACGGAGCATGGCGCGTATCTGCTCGACGCCCTCACCCGTGAGTGTCGAGAGGCGCAGTACCTCGTAGCCCGCATCGCCATATATCGCCTCGAACTCCTCTGCCTCGGCGGCATACTCATCGACAAGCAGGTCGGCCTTGCCCAAGACAATCGTAACTGGCACCTTATACGCCTCGCACGTCACCAAGAAGCGGTCGACAAACTCGCGCGGCGTGGCGGGCGAGTGGAGTGTAACAATAAGCAGTGCGCGGTCGACATTTGCCGCGATGATGTGCGACTCCTTCGATAGGTTCGAGGCACGACGTATGACGTAGTTGCGACGTGGCACAATCTCCACAATCACACTACTCTCGCCATCGGGCTCTACCATCACCCTGTCGCCCACGACGACGGGATTTGTCGAGCGCACACCTTTAAGGCGCAGACGTCCACGTATGCGACAGCTGAGCACGCCATCAGGTGTAGCCACCTCGTACCAGCTACCCGTAGCACTAACTACCGTACCCTCAACAGCCATAGGGAATAGCTCTAATTATTTTTTGAAGAAAACTTGCTCGTTGATAGACTCCTTAGCCTCCTCACGCATAGTCTTATTGAAGCCATCCATCGAAGGGGCTATGAAGCGACCAAAGCCTGCCAATGGGTCGAACAGTGCCGATGACTCCAATGTCTCGTACTCCACGAAGCGTGGCTCGAAGAACTTACGCATGGTCTCGATATCGCCATCAGCAAGAGCCTTAACCTTAGCCTCGATATCTCCCGAACCCACATTCTCAACCACATACTCATTGATGCTCTCCATCTTTGGCTTGCTGCTTATATTAGCGTAGTCGAAGGCCGCAAAGAGTGCCGAGGTAACGATAATCATCACCACAAGGTTCAACAGACCACCCATAAGTGCATCCAAGCGCTCGAAAGGATTCCAGAAGATAAGCTTGCCGATAAGTGGCGCAGCGAACCACATGATAAATAGGGCTACGGCCAACACAAGGAAGAAGCCGGCCACGTATGCCATATACTCATTGCTGATAAATATTGAGCCTACGGGCTTAGCGATAGTTGGAGCAAGAAGCACCGCGATGTAGAGGCCTACAAGGCTGATAAGCTGAACGATAAAACCACGGCGATAGCCCGTGTAGAATGCCATGATGGCCGCGATAATAACAATAATATCAATCATAGTACAAAGTTTTTAGTCCTATTAATAACACATATTCCGCACGAAGTTAGTAATTTTTTTTCTTTCTTCGTATATTTGCGGTGACAAAATCGAGAACTATGAGACATCTTCTCCCCATAATCGCCCTAATCGTAGCCCTCACAGCTAATGCTACGGAGCCTACACGCGAGCACCACCTCATAAACGACGGGTGGCGCTTCTACTACGCATATGAGTTAGACAGCAACAACGCCGACTACGTAACACTACCCCACACCTGGAACGTCGACGACACGGGGTGCGAGGGTGAGTACAAGCGTACTACGGCCTACTATACGCGCACCACATGGATACCTAAGGAGTGGGAGGGGCGCCGAGTCTTCCTGCGCTTCGGTGGTGTGCAGAGTGTTGCCAACCTCTTTGTCAATGGTCAACATATTGGCGAGCATCGTGGCGGCTTCACAGCCTTCACGTTTGAGATTACCGACGCCATAAACTTTGGCCAGCAGAACTATATGCGCGTGGCCGTATCAAACGATATGCGTAGCGACGTGCTGCCCGTATCATCAAATACAGACATGTGTGGTGGTATCTACCGCGATGTGGAGCTGCTCGTAACACCACAATGTGCCATTTCGCCCCTCTACTACTCAAGTGATGGTGTGCTTGTTGAGCAGCAGGAAGCCAACGCGCAACGTGCCTCGGGCGTGGTACACGTCTACCTCTCGACACCCGAGGACCACCACGTTGTAAATATGCGCATCATAGCCCCCGACGGCTACGAGGTGAACTACCGTACGGTGAAGGCTACGAAGATAAACGCCGAGCGTAGCATAAACTTCACGTATGACATCAACCAACCCGAGCTATGGAGCCCCACAAAGCCCACGCTCTACACCGTGGAGGTCTCTATTGGCGATGTCGATGACCCGATAGATGTAGTACGCATCAAGACCGGCTTCCGCTCGATAACAATATCCGACGACAACAAGCTATGTATCAACGGCAAGCCCTTTGTGATACACGGTGTTAACATGGCCCACGACCGCCTAAATAGCGCCACAGCCATAACAGACGCCGACATTGATAGCGACCTTGCCATTATCGAGGAGTTGGGTGCAAATGCGATTCGCTCCATCGAGGGTCCTCACAGTCGTTACCTCTACGACGAGTGCGACCGCCGAGGCATCCTCACGTGGGTGGACATGCCCTTCGCTCGCTCGTCGGTGGGCTTCGCAGACCTATGCTACTACGATAGCGATGCCTTCCGCAACAACGGTATTGAGCAACTTAAAGAGATAGTATTCCAGAACTACAACCACCCCTCGGTAGCGATGTGGGGTATATTCTCGTTGGTATCGCAAAATAGGAGCAATATCGTTGACTACATAAAGCAACTCAACGATCTTGCACACGCCCTCGACAAGTCACGCCCAACGGTGGCGTGCAGCAACAGCGATGGCGACATCAACTTCGTCACTGACCTTATCGTTCTTCGACAGAATGTGGGATGGATGAAGGGCTCGACAACCGACGTCTCGATATGGTGTGAGCAACTACGCACAAATCAGACATGGAGCAAGCTACGCGCCGCGGTATGCTATGGCGAGGAGGGCATATCGAAGCACACCTGCGAGACAATAGAGCGTGCCAAACGTGGTGAACGTCTGCTCCCCGCACGTCGTCAGCGCCTACACCACGAGAGTTATATCGACCAGTTAGAGAAGAGCGACCAGTTCTGGGGCGTATGGCTCGACAATATCTTCGACTACGCCTCATCACGACGCCTCTTTGGCAAGTGCCACACAGGATTGGTGGAGTATGACCACACAACAAAGAAGGATATCTTCTACCTCTACCGCGCGCTGTGGAACGACCAGATGGCAACACTCCATATCACTGACAAGGAGTGGTACAACCGCCGCGATAAGATGCAGAGTATCACCGTCTACTCATCCATTGGCGAGCCTACACTAACCATCAATGGCGAGGCTACGGATCTTAGCGAGGTGGGGCGCAACGTATGGCGTGCCGACTCAGTAAAGGTTGATGGTGAGGCCACCATCGAGGCATCCGTAGCGGGTCACTCCGCCTCGGATAGCGCCACATTTAGAGTCTCGAAGCGCTGAGAACGGTGCGTGCCTCAGGGCCCTCGCACATTATAAGGTCCAAGATAGATAGGTTTGGCTCGAAGGGGAGCCTATCGCTAAATACTTGAACGTATGGCTCGGCAACGAATGTCGAGCCTCGTTGTTTAAGGCGCATATCAATATCGCCCTCCGAGGCTACAACATAGCTCGTCGACACGCGTGGCACTGCCACACGTAGTATCTTGCATATCTGCTCCATAATAGCCATATTTAGCTCGACAAGGCTATCCCAGTGGCGCTCCAAGAGGGGTAGTATGCGGTCGGCATAGTGTTCGAAGTATGGCGATGAGCGGTATGCCGACTCGATGGCTACAATATGCTGATGCTGCCAGCGCTTCGAGTAATCAACACGCATTGATGTTATAGGCTGACGTGGGCGGTTAGCGTGGCTGAGCTGTACGGATAACTGCATGACACCCCCCGATGTCATGATTGTTGTGCGGTTACGCTCCGAGCGCTTGACATAGTTTTCGCCTAAGTCGATGACGACATCCTCGCCACCCTTGATGATAGCCGCCCAATACTCCGTAGAGCCAAAATATGAGGTTGGAAGTATAATCATAACACATCTACTTTGTTAACGATAGAGCCACCCACTCCTCGTCGCGGAGCGTTCTCTTCAAGCATAGGCCAAGCTCCTCGGCACGCGCCACGATATCAGACACATCGTCCAAGAGGAAGCCACTCAGTAGCAGGCTACCGCCATCGTTCAAGAGAGCCACGTATCGCTCAATATCCGCAAGGATGATATTTCGATTTATGTTCGCCATCACCATATCGTAGCGACGACCCTCGACACTCTCTACCGTGCCCTCCACAATCTCCATCTGCCCATCAAGGCCGTTCAACACCGCCGCCTCACGAGCGCTCTCCACCGACCATGGGTCGATATCTACGGCATCGGCATACGAAGCTCCCGCCTTGAGCGCTACGAACGATAGTACGCCTGTGCCACACCCCACGTCAAGCACTCTGCCACGGCACGCCACAGCCAAGATATTACGACACATCATACGTGTTGTCTGGTGGTGACCCGAACCAAAGGCCATACGTGGTGTAACGATGATATCGAGCGTATTAGGGTCTGTTGGCACTTCGTGGTATGGTGCGCGTATAACGATATTTTCATCGACCACGACACGCTCGAAGCTCTCCTGCTCCCACCTCTCATTCCAGTTCTCATCTTCGACCCGCTCCTCGCCGAGCAACGTGCCATACTCCGCAACCGCGGCAAGCGCCTCATCGCGTGACTCCTCCCAGCACGACGCACGGATATAGGCATCGAGCGTTACTCCCGACTGAGAGGGCCTCGCATCGAAGCTCTCAAAGGGGTAGTCGGCAAGGAAGGCCATGACGATGTCGGCCATCTCCTCCGAAGCACACCCTACACTTAGTTTAACATACTGCACCATCAGAAAAATATTTGTCGGATTGCGATATTATGTAAAATTTTTGTATCTTTACCACAAAGATAGGAATAATATGGCAGATATTGCTAAAAGATGGGAGAAAATTCGTAACGAGTACCTGCGTTACATACGTTTCGAGAGACGTCTTTCGGAGAATAGCATCGAGGCTTATATGCGCGATTTAGAGGAGTTTACGAGTTTCATAACGCACACCTATGGCGTGGCGCCCGACAAGGTCGAGGCGCACATGATTGAGCGCTTCATGGGTTGGCTCTACGACCACGGCCGTAGCGGCGCTTCACAGGCACGACGTCTGAGTGGCATCAAGAGCTTCTACAACTTCCTGCTCCTCGGCGAGCGTATCGAGGCGCTACCTACGGAGAATGTACACACCCCAAAACTGGGGCGTATGCTCCCCGACACACTCACCGTAGAGGAGATAGATGCTATGCTCGCCACCTTCGACATTCGCACACCCAAAGGGTGTCGCGACAATGCTATTGTCGAGGTGCTCTACTCGTGTGGCTTGCGCGTATCGGAGCTTACGTCGCTACGCATCGACAACCTCTTCTTTGGCGAGGGTTACATTCGTATTGTCGGCAAGGGCGACAAGCAGCGTTTAGTGCCCATAGGCTCTGTGGCGCGCGACAAGATACAGCTATATATGGATGTGCGCACACCCAATAAGCCCTCCGAGCCAATACTCTTCTTGAACAACCGAGGCAAACCTTTGACACGAGTGATGATATTCAACATCATCAAGCAGGCAGCTCTTATGGCGGGCATCGACAAGCAGATAAGCCCACATACGCTACGCCACTCCTATGCCACACACCTCTTGGAGGGTGGCGCTAACATACGTCAGGTGCAGGAGCTGTTAGGTCACGAAAGCATAGTGACAACGGAGGTATATACGCACCTCGACCGCAAGCAGCTATCGCGCACAATGGAGGACTCGTTTGCCGACATAAACCTTTAACCTACGGAGAGTTATGAAACGCACACTCATCATAATCACACTTATCCTTAGCTTTGTCACCGCGCAAGGTGGCGAGCAGGAGGTGCAGATACCCTGCGCATGGGGTAAGATAGCGGCAACACTCGCTACACCCGACAGCACGGAGTGCGACACCGCAGCCATCATCATCGCAGGCTCAGGGCCTACCGACCGCAACGGCAACTCTGGGCTTAATCTAAACACCTACGCCTACAAGATGCTCTCCGACGAGCTTGTTGCCAAGGGTATAGCGACACTACGCTACGACAAGCGCGCTGTGGGCGGCAGCTACTACCCCAAGGAGGATGTTCCAAGCGTTATATTTGATGATTTTGTAGCGGATGCTCGCGACTGTATCGCCTACCTCAAAGCATTGGGCTACAAGCGCATAGTTATCATCGGCCATAGTGAGGGTGGCGACATCGCCCTACACCTCGCCTTGGACAACAACGACGCTGTGGTGGGCATAGTGCTTCTATCGGCGGCGGGCTACCCTGTGGACACTGTGCTATGCCGACAGCTTGCACAACAGCTCGTGCCCGCAAATATTGGTCTATATATGCAGGCCGAGAGGATTATACGCCGCATCAAGGGCGGTGAGCAGGTTGCCGAGGAGGAGATACCCGCCGAGCTACTATCACTCTTCCACCCCTCGGTGCAGCCATACCTCGCCAACTGGATGGCGTTCGACCCTGCGGAGCTGATGCGCCAGGTTACAATACCCTCGCTCGTTATCTCTGGTGGCCACGATATTCAGGTGCTGTTGAGTGATGCAGAGCGACTTGCTGAGGCTGGAACAAACACCACCCTCGTGTCGTTTCCGAATATGAGCCATGTGCTAAAAGATTGCGACACTACGGATCGCATCGAGCAGCTTGTGAGCGTCTATACAAACGCAAATCTACCCCTCACCGAGGGGCTTGCGTCGACAATCGTAGATTTTATTAATAACCTATAAACATACGCCTATGTCACTATTTTCTAAACTTTTCGGAGGCTCAAGCACACAGCCTGCCTACCCAAGCGACGAGCTAAATATAAAGGGTGAGAAGCTACGTATCACCTTCTTTGCCCACGCCTCGATAGCCATCGAGTACGAGGGTCGCCACATATACCTCGACCCCGTGATGGAGAATGCCGACTACGAGAAGTTGCCTAAGGCCGACATCATCCTCGTGTCGCACTCTCACTACGACCACTTCGATATGGCAGCTATCGACGCACTTCTCAAGGAGGGAACACACATCCTCGTCGACAAGACATCTGCCGAGAGCTTCCAAGGCGACTGCTACACGATGCTTCCAGGTGCCGTTGCCGAGCCTATGGCCAACATTCGTGTAGAGGCCGTTGCGGCCTACAACACCTCGGAGCACCAGCTACAATTCCACCCCAAGGAGAGGGAGGATTGCGGCTACATCCTAACACTGAATAACGCTGTGCGTATCTACATGTCGGGCGATACGGAGCCTACCGACGAGCTACGCGCAGTGAGAGATATTGACATCGCCTTTATCTCTGTTAACCAGCCATATACGATGACCCCTGAGCAGGCCATCGAGGCAGTTAAGGCCATCAAGCCTACGATATACTACCCCTACCACTACGGTCAGGTAGACGAGCCTACCGATGTGGAGGCGTTGGCTAAAAAGTTGGAGGGCGTGTGCGATGTCCGCATCCGACCACTGGCATAATAGACTAAGTATCAACAACGTGGGGCATAGGCTGCTTACTATGCCCCTATTTGTTGCGCTCATACCCTTTATTGGAGGTATACTCCTTGCAGAGAGTATACTCCTCCCGCTATGGCTTACGATAGCGATGAGCGCCCTCTTCTTGGGTGT
This sequence comes from Rikenellaceae bacterium, assembly GCA_015059955.1. Taxonomy (GTDB): domain Bacteria; phylum Bacteroidota; class Bacteroidia; order Bacteroidales; family Rikenellaceae; genus Alistipes. The sequence continues at coordinate 15,759 of SUZK01000001.1, read as the reverse complement.
CGCATGGCTACTACGCTCGCATCTCTCGGCGCTGATTTATGGTGCTGCGGCGATGCTCTTTATCGGCTACACGGTTGTCGAGTGTCACAATAGCGCCCCCAGTATACCGTATGAGCAAGATATGGAGATGGTTGTGCGTGTGGAGAGTCCACCTGCCGAGCGCGAGGGCTATCGCGTTGCCGAGGGGCGCATCGTGGAGTGGTACGACGATAGTTGGCACACAAGCGATGAGAGGGTGCAGCTATGGCTACGCAACGACTCGATAGGTGTCGACGACGAGGTGCGACTCTATGGCAAGGTTGCCAAGCGCATGTCGCGCTACGACGACTACAACGAGCTACTCCGACGACGTGGCTTGGTTGGCGGTGTTGGCATCAGCGACTATAACACCCTATGCGTTGAGCATAGCGAGGCCTCATCGCTGCAAAATCGCGCCATCGAGCGCCTTGAGAGCTACAATGGCGACAAGGAGGCTAAGGCTACGATGGTGGCTATGGTGGCAGGCTCTCGCCACAACATCACCCCTCAGCTACGCGAGGACTACTCACGAACGGGGCTTGCGCACCTTATGGCTGTATCGGGACTCCACCTCGGCATTGTACTCGTCATCATCAACCTACTCTTCGCACCCCTCAGCCTTATCCACCACGGACATCGACTTCGTGTACCCCTTGTGCTTATAGCCTTATGGCTATATGTCGTTGTGAGTGGTGCATCACCCTCGGTTATACGCGCCGCCATTATGCTCAGCGCGGTGCAGATAGCGTGGGTATCATCGTCACACTACAACTCGATGAATATCCTATCGCTTACGGTGATGGCTATGCTCACCTACAACCCCAACTACCTCTACGACATCAGCTTCCAGCTATCGGTAACGGCTGTCGCCGGCATCCTGCTATGGGCAGTGCCTTTGATGCGTCATCTGCCTACGACTGGTGGCATAAGTAGCTACCTACTAAGCTCTGTTGTTGTGGGCATCGTTGCGACGCTGTGGACAATGCCTCTGATAAGCCATACGTTTGGCTCAATACCCATCGTCGGCATTATATTGACCCCCTTTGCCATTATCTGCGCCTACATAATACTGAGCTTCGGCATCCTCACTCTGCTACTACCTGCGCCCTTGGGTATGCCCTTTGCCTATATCGCCGAGCGAGCGTCGCTCATACAGAATAGGATGGTGGCACATGGCGCCTCGTGGGAGTTTGCCGCAGTAGATTACACTCTTGGCAGCGAGATGGTTGCTATCTATTATGCGATATTTATGATAATTACCCTTGCTGTATGGGGCTACGAACGAAAAAAAGTGGTAACTTTGCAACATAATGACACACTCGGATATTGAGATACTACTTAGCGACGAGGTACGCGAGGCCATTGAGCGCAACATAGAGCGTGATGCAGCGAGCATCGCCCTCGACCGTAGTGTACCCTACGCCTCGCTGGTGGCTACGCAGGTCAAGTATCTACAACGCGCACGCCGCAAGCTACCACACCTCTACGAGGTGAGGGCAATTATCCCACCCCGTGCCTTCGAGCAGTCGTCGAGCGAGGAGTCGGCACGCCGCAAGCCTCTGTCGGGACACAGCGTATTAGACCTCACGTGTGGCTTGGGCATTGATACGATGGCTCTTGCCGAGAGCTTCGAGCGCGTGGTATCCATAGAGCGCGACCCTCAGCTTGCAGATGTTGTGCGCAACAATCTTCGGATGTTGCACATCGACAACGTGGAGGTCGTAACAGCCTCGGCCGAGGAGTATGTGGCGACGTGCGACGACCACTTCGACTGGGTATTTGCCGACCCCGACCGCCGCTCGGAAGATGGGCGCAAGATGGTCGTTTTAGAGGAGTGCTCACCCAACATGCGCGCGCTAATGCCACGCCTTAGCGAGATTGCCTCACGTGTAGCCATCAAGCTATCGCCAATGTTCGACAGCGACGAGGCCCTTCGCATCTTCGCGCCCGCCGAAGTGGAGATAGTGTCGATGGGTGGCGAGTGTAAGGAGGTGAATATATATACAGGTGCCGAGCGCGATACGCTGCGCATAGCCATCATAGGCGAGGGCGAGTGGTGCTTCGACCCGCACGCCGCAGACAACACGCCAAGCAATGAGTCGTTTGCCGATGGGGAGTGGCGCTATATGCTTATCCCCGACGTGGCACTGCAAAAGAGTCGCATGGCGATGACAGCCCTCAAACCATATGCCGCCATATGGAGCAACAACGGCTACGCCTTTACGCGCGAGCTACCGCCAGCCTCACTACCCTGCCGCTGCTTTGCGATACGAAGCATACGCCGCTATCGCCCCAAGGAGCTGAAGCGCGAATATCGTGGTCGTGGCATAGACATCCTAAAGCACGACACACGCCTAACGGTAGAGGGTGTACGCCAGGCATTAGGCGCTAAGGCGGGTAGTGAAACAAGGGTCGCCATTACAACAATAGAGCAAGATAACTGGTTTATAGAGCTTGTATAGATGATTGACAGTAGCACAATAAAAGTTGCCATCGTAGGTTCTGGTGGCGTTGCTGAGGCCTTTGCGCGTAACATTGCGCGTAGCGAGGGGTTACACCTTGCTGCCATCATCGCCCGCAACGAGGAGCGTGGTAGAGCCATCGCCACGATGTGCCATAGCGAGTGGTGCGACATAGCAGCAGAGGCTGCCGAGGCCGACATATATATTATTGCCGTCAGCGATACGGCTGTGGCGAGCGTTGCTGAGACACTACGCATCCCCGAGAGTGCCATTGTTGCACATACGGCAGGGAGCGTGCCGATGAGCGCCATCCCGAAGCGCGAAGGTAGGCGCGGTATAATATACCCATTGCAGACATTCACCGCAGGGCGCGACATAGAGCTTCGCGACGTTACGCTATTCCTTGAGGCAGACAACGACGATACGCTTCAAAAGATTAGGCACATCGCCTCGCTCATAAGCTCAAAGGTGGAGTATGCCGACTCGGAGCGTCGCCGTGTGATACACCTCGCAGGGGTCTTTGTCAACAACTTCACGAACCACCTCTACGCCCTCGGCCGCGATATTGTGGCCACCGAGGGTCTCGACTTCGACACGCTAAAGCCACTAATTGCCGAGACTGCCGCCAAGGCCTTAGCGAGCAACGACCCACGCATGGTGCAGACAGGGCCTGCGCGTCGTGGCGACAGGGCGATTGTCGAGAAGCATATCGCGATGCTCGGCGCGGAGAGTACCAAGGGTAAGATTTATAACGATATAACAGAGAGTATATGGGAAACTTCAAAGAGGATATAGCTCGTGTCGAGGCCTTTGTCTTCGACGTCGACGGCGTGATGACCGATGGTTACATCACCCCAACACCCGATGGCGACTTCATACGTCGCTACTACGCTAAGGATGGCTATGCCATAGCCTACGCCATACGCGAGGGCTACAAAATTTGTATTATCTCAGGGGGGCGCGGCGATATGTTACGACGTCGTATGGAGATGCTCGGCGTGCAGCGTATGTACCTCAACTGCATGGATAAGATTGCGGCAATAAATGAGTTTATCGCCGAGAACAACCTCAATGCCGAGAATGTTATCTACATGGGTGACGACATCCCCGACTTGGAGTGTATGCGCATTGTGGGTATTCCGGTATGTCCTGCCGACGCCTGCATGGAGGTTATCGAGGCCTCGCGCTACGTCTCGGAGTACGATGGAGGCCGTGGTGCTGTACGCGACATTATCGAGCAGGTGCTACGCGCTCACAACAAGTGGGCAAAGAATACCAAAGGGGTATTGGGCGTACCCTCGCGATAACGCACCAAACAATAATGGGCTGGCTACATTCGATTTAGCCAGCCCACTTACTATTCTCGCATCGCTAAGAAGCTGTTTGAATTTTATTTCGAGATTATTTGAGAGCTAATTTCGTGTAAATTTTCATTTGGGGTATGCAGGTAATAGTGGACTATTTCCAATTATCACAAATGAAAAGTTGCCGAAAAGAGCCTCAAAGAAGCCGAAACTATCTTTTGCGGCAACTGACAAACTCTTTCAATAAAATTCAAAACAGATTCTATATCACCCCACGCACCCTATCGTCAAAGGCAGTGAGCGCAGCCTTGGCACCCTCGCCCATGGCGATGATAATCTGCTTGTAGGGTACCGACGAGACGTCGCCTGCAGCATATACTCCTGCTATGTTTGTGCGGCAGTGTGCGTCGATGACAATCTCGCCAATACGCGTCTTCTCCAACTCGGCAAAGGGGGCACTATTGGCACTCAGGCCTATCTGAACAAAGACACCATCCAAGGCTAACTCACGCTCCTCGCCTGTATGGCGCTCCTTGAGTTGTAGGGCTGTGAGCTTGTCGCCATTGCCTACGACCTTGGTTGTCTGCGTCGAGAGCATGATGTCGACATTCGGTAGGCTACGCACCTTATCCTGCAACACCTTGTCGGCCTTAAGCTCATCCATAAACTCTATTACGGTGACCCTCTTACAGATACCCGCCAAGTCGATAGCCGCCTCAATACCTGAGTTACCGCCACCCACTACGGCGACGCTCTTACCGGCGTAGAATGGGCCATCGCAGTGTGGGCAGAAGGCGACACCACGACCTATATACTCAGCCTCACCCTCGACATTCAGACGACGCCACCCTGCACCCGTAGCGATGATAACTGCCGGTGCGGTGAAGACCTCGCCACCAGTGACGATGACACGCTTCTCGGCACCCATAAGCTCGGTTGTCTCGATACGTCGGTTCTCGAAGAGCTCTATTGGGTAGTGCGTTAGATGCGTGCGTAGGTTATCCGCAAGCTCGCTACCCGTAGTGTAGGGTATAGATATCATATTCTCGATGCCTACCGTCTCCTTAACCTGACCGCCTATGCGCTCGGCGAGTATCGCCACACGCAAGCCCTTACGTGCTGAGTATATGGCTGCCGATGCACCAGCAGGACCACCACCCACGACTACCACATCGAAGCTACGGCTAACAGGCTCATTAGAGGCATTATCCGCCAGTGGCACAGTGGGATATTGAGCCTCCAACTTCTCCAATAGCTCTCCTAACGAGCCACGACCTACGTGTAGCATCTTACCATCGGCAAATACCGCAGGCACAGCCTGAACACCCTTAGCATCTACATCGCTCTGGAAGAGTGCACCGTCGACCATCTCATGGCTGATGTTGGGATTGAGCAGCGCAAAGATGTTGAGCGTCTGCACCACATCGGGACAGTTGGTACATGTCAGCGAGACGTAGGTCTGGAGGCGTATGTCACCACCGAGGGCACGGATGCGACGCGCTATACCCTCATCCGGTAGGTTCTTGCCCTTGCCATCGGCATTGAGTATGGAGAGTAGCAGGGAGGTGAACTCATGGCCATTGGGGATGCCGCGGAAGGTGACACCAGTTGCCTCGCCATTCCTAAGAAGCGTGAACTCCAAGGTATCGCCCTCGGCCGCGTGGTGCTCGATGCTAATGCGAGGCGAGGTTGTCGCGAAGTCGGTGAGGAACTCGATGAGCTGTGCTCGCTCGTCGCGTGATGCGGAGCAGCGTGCTACAAGTGTGTAGTCGGCCTCAAGGGTGCTGAATATATCGGTAACTTGCTGAAGTATAGCTTTGTCTAACATATAGGTCGTCGTTTTTATTGGTTATGTATGGTTTGTGTGTGATAAGAAATCTACGTTAGCGGCAGTAGATGCCCCCTTATCGCGACTAAATTAAATTTTACCTACCAAATCAATACTTGGCTTTAATGTCTCGGCACCCTCCTTCCACTTTGCAGGGCATACCTCGCCAGGATGGTTAGCTACGAAGATTGCAGCCTCAACCTTGCGTACAAGCTCGTCGGCATTGCGACCGATGGCGTTATCCTGAATCTCGGCAATCTTAATCTTACCCTCGGGGTTCACGAGGAATGTGCCACGGTAGGCCATACCCTCCTCCTCAATCATCACACCGAAGCCACGGCTAATGGTACCTGTTGGGTCTGCCAACATTGGGTAGTTAATCTTGCGGATGCTCTCTGAGGCGTCGTGCCATGCCTTGTGTACGAAGTGTGAGTCGGTGCTAACTGAGTAGACCTCAACACCCAAGCTCTTTAGCTTCTCGTACTTCTCGGCGAGGTCTACCAACTCGGTTGGGCATACAAAGGTGAAGTCGGCAGGATAGAAGAAGAAGATGGCCCACTTGCCCTTTACATCGTCGCTCGATACGGTTGTAAAACCACCATTGTGGTAAGCCTGTACTTTGAACTCTGGAAGCTGTGCATTGATAATCGCTGTCATAATCGTTATTGTTTTATTAGTTAATATAAATTTTACTTATCATGTTATAGGCACAAGATATTGTTTTGCGTTTTCACATAATCAAATCTTATTCCACTGCAAAAGTATATAAAAAAATTTACGTGCAAACATTTTTAGACAAAATCTTTAATCATATATTTTTATGATGGTATAAGCGAAAAAAATAGTGAGCAGTGAAGAGGGATATCTACGAGCTTACACCTATATATATAACGAACGAGGCCACCTCGAAAGGCAGCCTCGCAAATGGGATATTATACAACACTACTCTTGGGTAGTGCCCTCAGTAGGGGTATTTGGAGTAGGTGTTAGCTCGGTAGTCTCTTCAACTGAAGCTACGACACCATCTTCTGGGAGAGGTATAGCATCGGTTGCCGCCTCACTCTTCTCAGTAGCTGTCTGCTCCTGCTTTGCAGGCTCTGCCTTAGTTGGCCAAACGGCGGGCTTAACAATACCGAACATCAACCATGCGATAAGGCAGGTGACGATGATGTTAAAGGTCTGTGCGCCGAGGAACGACTTGAGAACGTTGCGGTTCTCCTTCGAGATGATATCCTTTAGGCGCGTATCCATACCGATACATACGAACGATAGCGAGAAGAAGAATGTCGAGAAGGTCTTGGCCATCGAGGTCTCGATAATCTTACCCTTTGAGTTGAGCGTGAGCATATCCTCGGCCTGAAGCACGCTGAACACTGCCGATGCTATGACGAAGCCAAGGATAAACTTTGGGAACTTCTCCCATACGATGCCGAGCGAAGGAGCGCCCTTCTTGCCCTCACCACGTGACGAGAGGTACAAAGCGATGAAGAATGCTACAACGCCGATAAGCACATTCTGCGTAGCCTTAACAACGATAGCGGTCTTCTGCGCAGCATCACCAGCCATCTCCGACGAAGCACCTACACCCGATGTGGTGTCGATAGTACCACCAATCCATGCGCCGGTAATCTCGCTTTGGATGACAGGGTCGTTAGTGAATAGAGGTACAATCAACTCGGCAAGGAAAGGCATGAGGTAGATCATTGGAACAACGATGATAAGCACCAATGATGTGATATACGACAAGCTCTTCTTGTCGGTACCTGCAACACCTGCGGCAGTGATACATGCCGACACACCGCAGATAGAGCAACCACTCGCCATGGTCATAGCCGAGGCGCGCTCGACATTATTACGACGTGCCAACCAGTAGGCGAAGAACCATACGATGGCAACAACCAGTACCGCCTGGATAAGACCCGCAGCACCCGACTTCATAACATCCGAGAAGAGCACCGTAGCACCAAGGCAGACGACACCTATCTTGATGAAGAACTCGCCCTGGATAGCGGGCTTCAACCAGTCGGGGATGTGGAAGACGTTGCGGATGAGAAGACCAAACAACACCGAGAAGAATACAGCCTCGAAGCCGTAGTACTTAACCTCAGGGATTGTTGCTATCCACTGCGCAAGCACAGCGATAGCGAAGATAAAGGTAAACGATGGAAGTAGACCACGCAGAGGGCGACTGAGCCATCTGTTACCTATATATAGGAGTACAAGAGCGATAACGAAGAATGCACCGATATTCATCCACGCATTGGCCGTATCAAGCTCTGTGGGAATCTTAAAGCCATTATTTGGCAACTCCGTAGCAAAGAATGCAATAATGAGGAGTGGAATACTAAGAAACGTTACTACCCAATCCTCAGTAGAAAATTTCTTCAACATATCTATCTAATTTATATTTCTGTATTAGCTCTCGACACTAAGTTGTGATAGCTCTCGACGCTAACTAAAATATTGCCGACACCATAAGGTTGCCACCAAAGATACTCTTCTCGCGGATGGCATCCATCTCGTATGTTGCGTTAAGCTGCAAGCGCAAGAACTTGAAGGGCTTATATACGCCACCGAGCGTCACACGCTGCTGGTCGAGAAGACCCAGCTTATCATTGATGAACTCATAGCGTGCTGCCACGCTCCATGGCTTCTCGAAGTGGTAGCCAGCAAGGGCGTAGAAGGCGTTGGTAGTGTTACCACCGAAGTCGGCCTGCGCAAACTCCGAGCGAACAATCCAGTGGCGGACATCGTAGATGGCACCTACCGACCAACGGGGAGCCTTCATATAGTTTAGACCCGCGTGGGCAACCTCCGAGTACATATACGAACCTGAGATAGAGAGGCCCTCGATAGGCTTCACAATAAGGCGTGCGATAAAGTCCTTCGACTTGTTATTATCCTTACTATTAATGCCTGCGCCGTTGTAGAGACCTACGTTGTAGTTGATGATGCTGTAACCATCGCGCTTGATAAAGCCACCATAGAGCTGGAAGCCCATATCACGACCCGTAGCCGAGATACCATCATACTTGGCGTTGTTACGCACAAGATAGGTAGTAAGGTATGAGTACTCAATGAACTCGAACTTCGTTGGGCCGTATAGCTCGTTTTCGAGTGAGAATGGGAGCTTGAACTGACCAATCTGAGCATTAAGCTCGTTGAAGGGCTTATAGCGAACATAGAGGTCGCAAATCTTAGGCGAGCCCGCCATATCTACCTGCAAGCGGTAGTCGAACTTCTCCTTGGCAAAGTCACCCGAAAGACTCACACGTGCACGACGCAAGTAGAAGGTCGAGCCTGCATCCGTATCCCACGAGAAGCCACCCTGAAGGTAACCCGAGAGGTGCATATGCTTATCGGCAAACTCCTTGACCTTTTCGGCGGTTGTCTTCTTCTGCTGCTCTGGCGCCTGCGCACTTACCGACATAGAGATTGTAAGCATAGCCACAGCAACTAATAAACTCTTTATCTTCATATAATCATCATTTGGTTATTTCCGGCGCGAAGATAGTAATAAAAAGTGGCTTCACGGGTGGTAAAAATACTTATTGACACCCGCAAAGCCTCTCATTAGGCTATTATTACCGAGATAAAGTTATCGCTCGCTACTCTCTTACGGCACGTATTGGTGCGCCATAGTAGCGATAGTAGTCATCGACAAGACGTTCATGGTTAGTGACACGCACGAGCGAGGCGCGCTTATTGTCGCCCTCCTCCGTAGACGAGGCACTCCAATAGAGGCCCTCGATGCCTACGTGATAGCTGAGTGTATCGTGACGATAGCCCGCAGCGGGTAGGAAGATGGCGTTATCGTTGGGAGCAACAACCTCGAAGCCGTAGACACCATTACGCTCAGCCTCACGCCACTTGCACTTGTGTACAAGCTCCTGGAACTCCTCGCGTGTAGGCATGCGCCAGCCATCACCGAGCGCCACCGTAGCGGCATCCCTCTCGGCATCGAGCGTAGCGGGGTACTCCTTATCATAGCTTGCCGACTCTCTCCAGCGGAAGGTCTCACGAGGCGCTACCTCGCCCCAGGCGTAGTAGTCACCATAATGCGCAGGGCTCTCGGCGCCCACATTCTGCGATGCCCACTGCACACTAAGACCCATGTCGACAGCTGCAAAAGTGCTCTTTGCATCGCCATTCACCGCACTTGTCTGAGCCTTTGGCGGCTCCTCGGCAGGCTCATCCCAGTCGAGGATGATGTAGATGCCCGTAGCGACAAGCGATAGCGCCACGAGGCCAAAGATGACATAGCGCGAAATATTCTTGAAACGAGAGGGGCGCTCAAAGGCATCTGGATATGCCTTGGGAGCACCACCCGCGCCATTAAGCTCCTTGCTATCTTGCTTGTGTGACATATAATATATCTCTATTAGTTCTGGAGCTTGAACGATACAGGCAAGACGAACTTCTGCTTCACAGCCTTACCATCCTTAGTACCAGGCTTCCAACCTCTCTTAAGAGAGTTTGCCTTCTCCATTGTCTTGATAGTAGCATCCGAGAGGATTGGGTCTGGAGTCATAAGCACCTTGAATCGGCCAATCTTACCCTTCTCATCAACAACGAACTCGATGGCTACGTTACCCTGGATACCGTTCTCCTGAGCAATCTGAGGATATTTAACATTAGATATCACCCATGCACGGAACTCAGCGATACCACCGCCCTGGAATGTTGCAGGTTCCGCCAAGCTTGTGAAGATCTCCTCGCCATCCTCTATCTCCACCTCATCCTCGTCCATGTCGAAGCTAAAGTCATCGAATACTGACGCATCATCTGAAAACTGAAGGTCTTGGGGAGTAACCTCCTCGACGATGTCATACGTATAACCGTGCAGAGCCTCATCAATCTTATAAGGGATAACCTGCTTTAATCTCGTCTGCTGCTCGCCACCAAGCTCATAGAATGGCATGCCATAGACACATTGAGCAACATAATCACGATAGAGGTCGAACGCATGAGTAACCTCGCCCTTTACTTTCAAATAGTAGTCATACTCCAACTCCTCATCGGCACAAATCAGAACAATACCTCTGCTCAAATCGAAACACCTACCCGCATCTATATCAACGCTTTGCTTATTCGAAAGATCAACATCTACCAGAAAGTCGTATACCACCTTCGACAGATACGAGTGCTCGCCATCACGGACAATGTCGCGAGAACTACAATACCTATCACCGACCATGATATTACCAGCGCGAGAGACATTGATGACTAATAAATCACGCTCCTGAATCTGTATTGCTAATCCATAGTCCAAATTCATTTTGCTCGCACGCATATCGCCCACGGTGGCAAACTCGGGGGTAGGCTCGCTAACCTCCTGGACAACATCTTCCACCTTGTCGACAGCCTCAAGTGCGCTCTTTGCATCGCCATTCACCGCACTTGTCTGAGCCTTTGGCTGCTCCTCGGCAGGCTCATCCCAGTCGAGGATGATGTAGATGCCCGTAGCAACAAGCGATAGCGCCACGAGGCCAAAGATGACATAGCGCAATATATACTTGAAGCGACCACGACGATTGAAGGGGTTACGAAAGGCCTTTGGTGCGGGTTGCTCGCCGCCACTATGACTATTTATCTCTTTGTTTGACATACACTTACACATTTAATGTTAATTCGCACGACAGCACTACTTCTCGACAACGACGTTGCGTGCCTCGACGCGGCCATCAGCCGTTGTAAACACATCGTAACGAACACGCCAATTATGCTTGAGGGCGCGGAAGCCATCACTTTGCAGTGCCGTATAATGGACATATATCTCGGTGCCATCGTCACCAAGAATAAAGCCATAGCCACGCTTATTATCGAACCATTTTACTCGTCCCTGCATAATCGTACGATATTATTCGTAGGTCAAAGTTACTAATTTTTTGTGGCGTGGCAATACGATTACGCCTAAAAATTACGTTTTATTTGCAGAATAGGAAAAATATTCCTACATTTGTAGAGGAGAAATAGTCCGAAATAACTAAAACATCAAGATATGAACAAGAAACTGAAGGTTGCCATGTTGGGTCTTTTGGGCCTATCGACAGCGGCGTGCTGTGGCACTAAGAAGGCTAACAAGGCGCAGGATGCACAGACCACTCCTACCGAGATTGAGGAGGATGACCCACGCATCATGTTGATGTATGGCGTGCCATTCCCCGATGGTGAGGTTGTACGACCAATAGAGGATGAGAAGGCTCCTGCTGAGGAGGAGGCTGCAACATACCCCGATGGCTCGGTTGCTAAGCCACTTACCGATGAGGATGCCGCAAAGCTTCTCGACAAGGTGCACAAGGAGAAGGAGCAGCAGTCACAGCAGTAATAGAAGCTATCCGACAAGTGAAAGGTAAACGATTAGGTCTGCGTAAGTATATAGGGCTCAAGCTCTTCAAAGGGCTCTATGACGATACGGTAGAGCGTCACAGGTTGCGTACACTCTTCTGGGAGTGTACGCTTCGTTGTAATTTGGCGTGTCGTCATTGCGGTAGCGACTGCCGCGTAGATGTGAGCGAGGCGGATATGCCTCTCGAGGACTTCCTACGAGTGCTCGACGAGCAGATAACGCCCCATGTCGACCCCAGCAAGGTACTCATCATCTTCTCGGGTGGCGAGGTATTGGTGCGCCGTGACCTTGAGCAGGCGGGACGTGAGGTTACGCGTCGTGGATATATGTGGGGCATGGTGACAAATGGCATGGCACTAACAGAGGAGCGTCTACGCTCGTTAGTAGATGCTGGACTACGCTCCATATCCGTGAGCTTCGATGGCTTTGCCGATGTGCACAACCACATACGTGGCAATGCCCTGAGCTTCGAGCGTGCCCGAGCGGCACTACGCAACATACGCCAGTACAAGGGCTTAGCATACGACGCCATAACGTGCGTCACGCCAGCGATGATGGAGCGCCTCGACGAGTGGAAGGAGTTCCTTATCTCGGAGGGCATCACCCACTGGCGCATATTCTCGATATTCCCCGCAGGGCGAGCAGCCAAGGATGAGACGCTCCACCTCGACGCGGAGCAGTTCCGACGCCTTATGGAGTTTATACGCGCCACACGTCGCGAGGGACGCATAAAGCTAAACTACGCCTGCGAGGGCTTCTTGGGAGGCTACGAGACGGAGGTACGCGACCACTTCTACATGTGCAATGCTGGTGTTACCGTAGCATCCATACGCGTTAATGGCGACATATCGGGTTGCACAAGCGTACGTAGCAACTATACGCAGGGCAACATCTACCGCGACAACTTCTGGGACGTATGGCAAAACCGCTTCGAGAAGTTCCGCAACCGCGACTGGACACGCACGGGAGAGTGCGGCAAATGTAAGGTGTGGGAGTTCTGCCGTGGCGGAGGCATGCATCTACGCGACAACGATGGTGAGCTTATGTACTGCCACTACAAAATGCTCAAATAGCAGATAACATTAACATATAAATAGCATGGACACAATACTAAGAGTAGAGGGGGTAAGCAAGTGCTATACAGGCCATAAGGCTCTCGACGATGTATCGTTGGAGGTACCTCGCGGCGCTGTATATGGACTCTTAGGTCCCAATGGCGCTGGCAAGACAACGCTAATACGCATCATAACACGCATCACCATGCCCGACGCAGGGCGTGTGCTACTCGACGGCAAGGCTATCACTGCCGACGACATATTCCACATAGGCTATATGCCCGAGGAGCGCGGCCTCTACAAGAAGATGCGCGTGGGTGAGCAGGCTATATTCTTCGCACGCCTTAAGGGCATGACTAAGCAGGATGCCGAGCGACGTCTACGCACATGGTTCGAGCGACTCAACATCGACGACTGGTGGACACGACGTGTCGAGGACCTATCGAAGGGCATGGCGCAGAAGGTGCAGTTTATATCTACGGTTGTCCACGAGCCTAAGTTACTTATCTTCGACGAGCCATTCTCGGGCTTCGACCCTATAAATGCCAACGCGCTGAAGCAGGAGATATTGGGTCTTCGCGACCGCGGTGCTACAATCATCTTCTCGACGCACAACATGGCATCCGTAGAGGAGATATGCGACCACATAACGCTAATCAACCGCTCGCGTAACATCCTCTCGGGCTCGGTGGAGGAGATACGTCGCGCTGCGGGTGGCAACACCTTCGAGGTTACACACCGTGCCGACGACGCCACCTTTGCAAGGGCTATCGAGCAGCGAGCGACCATCACGGGCGAGAGCCGTGGTGTAGCTGGGGGTTACCGCGCCACGAAGATACACATCCCCAAGGATGAGGATGTGAAGAGCGTCATCGCCACACTCAACGAGGAGTGCGAGCTACGCGCCATGAGCGAGATGATGCCATCTATGAATGACATATTCATTCGTGCCGTAAACGGTACGCTATAAACGACAGAGCTATGAACAAGATAGTACTTATCATACAGCGTGAGTTCTCGGAGCGCGCACGCAAGAAGTCGTTCATCATAACGACGCTCATCATGCCACTGATAATGATAGGCTTGATGATAGCGCCCTCGCTGGTAGCGGTATACAGCACTGGCGACACCAAGCAAGTTGTTATTGTCGACGAGAGTGGTAAGGTAGCGCCACAGCTCATACACGCCTCGACACCCGAGCTTAAATATGTCGACCAGAGCCAGCTTACCATAGACGAGGCACGCGACACCTACAACGAGGATAGCGGCATCTTCGCCATACTACACATTGACGAGCAAGGGGCAACCGATGGCAACATCAGTCTCTACACCAACAGCTCGTCGACACCCATCATCGAGCAGACGATAGCGACACACGTCAAGGCTATCATCGAGCACAACAAGGCGCAGGAGGTAATCCCTGGTGTCGACCTTAACAAGGTGCTTGCCGACATAGCCACGGAGGTCAACATCGAGACCATGAACAACGATGGCACCGACTACGCCTCGGGCATAAGCTACGCCCTGAGCCTTATCTTGGGCATGTTGCTATATATGATTATCATCCTCTACGGCCAGATGGTGCTCACCTCGGTTGTCGAGGAGAAGTCGAGCCGTGTGATAGATGTTATGGTCACCAGCTGTTCACCCTTCCAGCTTATGGTGGGCAAGATACTCGGCATAGCCTCGGTAGCCCTCACACAGATAGCGATATGGGCCGTGCTTGTCATCAGCGCCTCGAAGTTTGTCATCCCCGAGCTCTTCTCTGCGGAGGTGGCAGCATCGAGCGACGCCATGCTCCAGTCGCTTATGGGAACGCTCACCGACACGGGCTATATCGCCACACTCCTGGCATACCTCATACTCTACATCTTGGGCGGCTTCCTGCTCTACGCCTCGCTCTATGCCGCAGCAGGCTCTGCCGTGGACTCGGTGCAGGATGGTCAGCAGTTTAACACAATCATCATGATGCCTATCATCTTGGCACTTATCGTGATGATGTCGGTCTTCAACGACCCTAACTCGTCGGTAGTCTTTTGGTTCTCGATGATACCATTCACCTCGCCCATTGTGATGATTGCTCGCATACCTTTCGGCATCGCAACGTGGGAGATTATCGTCTCGTTAGTGGCGCTATATGCCACATTTATCGTAACGACATGGATTGCCGCAAAGGTCTACCGCATAGGCATCTTCACCCACGGCAAGCGTGCCTCGTGGCGTGAGCTGTGGCAGTGGCTGAGAACAAAGTAAAGGGTACGTATATAGTATAACAGATGGGGCGTTGCCATGCGGCAGCGCTCCTCTCTTTTTATTTGCAGGCGAAGCAACCTCCCCATTATCCCCACTCTCCCCATCATCCCCATAATCCCCACTCTCCCCATTATCCCCATAATCCCCATAATCCCCATTTCCCCTCGCGTTCAGCAATTTAACCCTCGGTCGTTAAATTTTTTAGCCTAAAACCCTTGACAAAGCGATTTTCTTGTTGTATATTTGCACCCAGAGTTCAGTTCTTGAACTTTGCGAGGCGCCGTTCTGCGCTCTAACTAATTTCATTTCTAACAACACAATCAACCCAAAATTATGACTAACATTATCGAAAGACTTCGTCTCGACACCGAGCGTCTTGCCGAGGAGTTGCGCCAAGAGCGCGAACAAAGAGAGTTGGCACGCCAGCAGCGCGGGTATGCCGCCCTCGACGACAACGAATTTAAGTGGTACATGGAGCACATCACCCACG
>SUZK01000013.1 GCA_015059955.1 Rikenellaceae bacterium | reverse complement strand
GAGATTTTGACATAAAAATAGAGATTAGTAGAAAACATTTTCTACTAATCTCTAAAATATCGCTGTAATTTACAAATATTCAGTTACTTATTTATTATCCCAAGCGCCGCTTTTTGCATCATTACCAGCATTTTGAGGGCGAGCGTAACGACAAAATAGACCTTTTAGAATCTGTTTTTAGTCCGAATCGTTCAAGATGTATGCCATGCAAACTACTCTCTATCCCATGACTTCAGCCTATCCTCGTCGGTGATTGGACGCACAACACGGCAGGGATTGCCCACAGCAACAACATTCGACGGTATATCCTTGACCACCACCGAGCCGCCGCCAATCACGACATTCGAGCCGATGGTAACGCCTGGCATAACCTGCACGCCCGCACCAATCCACACATTATCTCCCACCGTGATAGGATAGGCGTACTCCAAACCTTGGTTGCGGCGCTCGGCATCTATGGGATGCCCCGCAGTGTGGAAGCCGCAGTTGGGGGCAATAAAAACATTGTTGCCGAATGTCACCTTTGCACCATCCAAAATCACCGTATTATGGTTGGCAAAGAAGTTCTCGCCAATCTCGATATTATAGCCGTAGTCGCACCAAAAGGGGGCAACAATCGAGAAACTGTCGCCCACGGTTCTACCTAACAGCTGACGCATAATTCGCTGTTGCCCAGCGGTATCCGACGGACGCAGGTGGTTAAAATCGAAACATAGGTCTTTTGCCACTTTACGCTCCTCGATAAGGGCTATATCGTTGTTTGCATCATACAACATCTGACGCAACATCTTCTCTTTTTCGGTCATAGGAAATTTAATCTCAATAAATCTATCCCAAAGGTAACGATTTTTTCGACACAGCACTTGTTGCGCGGCAAAATAGTTTTCTGCCAAAATTCAGTGTTTCTACAAATTTTTGCTTATCTTTGTAATGGCTTATGGCTTTTGCCGTTGAGCCGTACATATTTGATTGGATATTTTTTGACGATTCTTCTTCATCAAAACTTGGCGGTTTTAACAAATCTGAAGAACGCAACAGATGTCCACCAGAGATGTTATATCTCCGCATTGTGCCCGTTTGGCTCAATGTGTGTTTGCATATATCATCCGGCGTGGGCTGTCTGTGTTGCTTGTTCAGATTTGTGGGCAGCCAAGGCCTTGATGAGGGATAAGTAAATGCAGCGCCTGCGCTTTTTTTATGGACTTATCCGGAAATAAAGACCTCCTTGATAGAGAGTTGGTGGCATTCTTCGCTTCGCGCACCTCGCCACCCGAAGCCCTTGAGCTCGCCTGCCAATGGGCATACGAAATTGCTAAAACCGAGAGGATTGTAATCAGCGGCTTTCACTCACCAATCGAACGTGCGGTATTGGATATTCTGCTTGCCGAGGGGTGCTCGGTGGTGGTTACGTTGGGGCGCGCACTCTACCGCAAGATACCGACACATCTACAAGCTGCCTACGACGAGGGTAGAGTGCTATTTCTGTCGTTTAGAGATTATACACGCCCATCGTTTTCAAACTCACAACTGCGCAACTGGCTCACCGCCGACCTCGCCGACGAGGTTATATTCGCCCCATTTGACAGCCATAGCCAGCTCTCGACACTCCATCATACTTTACCTAAGAGCCGTAAATTATAGGTGGTCGGTGGATATCGACCCCTTTTTGCTCCCACCGGATTTCCTAACCGTTCCCATCTTTGCTCTCTTATCTTCAAGATACAATGTTTTGGACAATAGCCAAAACATTGTATCTTTGTATATTATTTGGCAATAACGAAAACAGCATAATATATGAAGATTGCAATCATCGGAGCTGGTAATATGGGTGGCGCCTTAGCGCGAGGCCTTGCGCAAGGTAGTATCATCCCCACCGCAGACATCTACGTCTCAAACCCCTCGACACCCAAGCTGGAGGCGCTCAAAGCTGAGTACCCCGATATTAACATCACAACCGACAACCGCGAGGCGGCTACCGCTGCCGACATCGTTGTCCTCGCCGTGAAGCCATGGAAGGTTGTGGAGGTACTCGACGAGATAAAGCCGCATATGGACTACACGCATCAGGCCGTAGCCTCGATGGTCGGAGGTCTCGGCATAGCGCAGCTCAGCGAGTGGCTCAACAAGGGCGACGGCGTGCTACCTGCCACATACCTTATAATCCCCAATACCGCCATTGCCACGATGAGTAGCATGACCTTTATCGCCTCGGCACGCTCGACCGAGGCGCAGGATAGGTTCTTGGTCGATATATTCAACGAGCTTGGCGCAGCCATGCTGGTCGACGAGGGCCTTATCCCCGCTGGCACGTCGCTTGCATCGTGCGGCATAGCCTACGCCTTGCGCTACATACGCGCAGTAATGGAGGGGGGCGTGGAGCTCGGCTTCCGAGCCGATGATGCTAAGCGCGTCGTGATGCAGACGCTACGCGGTGCGGCCGACATACTCGAGGTAAACGACTCTCACCCCGAAGCGGAGATTGACCGTGTGACAACCCCAGGCGGACTGACAATCAAAGGACTTAACGCCATGGAGGCCGCCGGCTTCACCAATAGCGTAATCGAGGGTCTCCGAGCATCAACAAAGAGATAGCACAGCGAGGGTTATGGAGGTTGTAAATCTTTTACACTGCACCACGCGCGAGGAGCTTAGGCAGTGGCTCGTAGAGAACCACGCCACGGTACGCGAGTGTTGGGTGGTGATGACACGCTCGAAGCATCCCGTAGAGGGGGTTATACCCTACCTCGATGTTGTCGAGGAGGCGCTATGCTTCGGCTGGATAGACTCGACGATGAAGAGCCTGAGCGATGGTCGCCTTGTACAACGACTATCGCCACGCCGTCGTGGTAGCCACTGGACAGAACTAAACAAGCAGCGTTGCGCCGACCTGGAACGTCGTGGGCTGATGACAGAGGCGGGACGTAGCGAGTTGGCAAAGGCAAAATAGCATAATGAAATGATGAACAACGACATAATAATACGCGCAGCGAGGCGCGACGATGCGGAGTTAATAGCCGAGGCGGTATGTATGGCCGTGGGCTACGACACCGCACATCCCATATACCCAGTATTTCTCAGCTTAGCGCAGCGTCGACATACGCAATATAGCTACTGCAATGCTCTCGTGGCCGAGGTCGATGGTGTGGTGGCAGGAGCCATCGTGGGCTACGATGGAGCGTGTTTGGCAAAGCTACGCAAGCCTATATATCCACTCTTAGAGCGACACCTCGGCGAGGTGCCACACATCGAAGATGAGACCGAGGCTGGAGAGTTCTACTTGGACTCGCTCGGCATACGTGCTGAGTATCGCGGTCGCGGTATAGGTGGAGCACTATTAACCGCGCTACGCGACAAGGCGTTCAGCGAGGGATACAGCCGCGTAGGGCTTATCGTCGACTACAACAACCCCAAGGCCGAGAAGCTATACGCCTCGTTAGGCTTCCAACGTGTGGGCACAAAGCGCTTTTTGGGTCACAACATGTGGCATATGCAATGCGAGAGTCCACTAAGCATCGAGGAGCGCATTGAGCGCTCTACCTTTATCACCCCCTTTCAGCGCCGCCTATACATGGAGCTACTACGTGTGCCACGGGGCACTACGATAACATATGGCGAGCTGGCGCAACGCATAGGGTGTCGCAGCGCACAGGCCGTAGGTCAGGCACTAAGGCGCAACCCCTATGCCCCAGAAGTGCCATGTCACCGAGTAGTGGCGGCAGATGGCACGCTCGGCGGCTTCAACGGCATGCGCGAGGGTGAGCAGATAGAGCATAAACGCACCCTTCTCCTCGAAGAGGGCTACACCTTAACACCCACACATAAGCGATGAGACGACTTATACTATTAATCACACTCGCTCTAACGACCTACACAACAATGGCACAGAGGAAGTACCCCATATGTGATGATTTCCGTGCAGCATGTCGCATAACCGCACCCATAGGTCGTGGTGCATTGGGCGTGGGTAACCTCTTCTTAGGCTCTATGCCCAAGGGGATGTGCTCAAACAAGGAGCTATCAATAGAGCAAGTAAAGATATGCTCATCGGGAGATAAAGAATGGCGCAGCGCAGCGAGATAACCCAGCGACAGGTTACCGCACGATGCACATGGCTCGCTAAATAGGCCGCGCTACATAAGTGATAGGAGCGCTACGACCTGCAACGCCAAGAGGAGAGGCACGAAGATTATGAATTTCAGGTGGCGTGTCTTATGACGGAAGAGGAGCATGCCGAGCAGTGCGCCCGTAGCACCACCCACAAGGGCGAGGGCGAGAAGTCGGCGTTCGCTGATACGCTCCGAGCCACGCTTAGCCTTAACCTTGTCGACGCCATAGGCTATGAAGGTCACGAGGCTCACAGCAGCCAGAAATGCTATATACGCAATCATAATAGATAGGTTTGGGTGAAAAAATAGGGGGCACACGGCCCCCTATCTTAATATTAGTCGATACGCTTAAGCAACTCAACGAGCAACTTCCAGAACTTATCGACAGTCGATATCTCAAGACGCTCGTCAGGAGAGTGTACGCCGCGGAGCGTAGGGCCGAATGACACCATCTCTAAGTGTGGATACTTCTCAAGGAAGAGACCGCACTCCAAGCCAGCGTGGATGGCGCGCACCTTAGGCTCGACGCCAAAGAGGTCGCGGTAGCACTGCACGGTCGATGAGAGCAACTTAGAATCGGGGTTAGGTGCCCAGCCTGGGTAGCCGTCAGAGTGCTCCACATCGCAGCCAGCGAGGTAGAATACCGACTCGATG
Source organism: Rikenellaceae bacterium (assembly GCA_015059955.1). Classification (GTDB taxonomy): domain Bacteria; phylum Bacteroidota; class Bacteroidia; order Bacteroidales; family Rikenellaceae; genus Alistipes. The sequence continues at coordinate 11,413 of SUZK01000013.1, read as the reverse complement.
GTCTGTGCTGCGTAGAGCTTAGCACTCTCGACAGATGAGCGCTGCGAGGTGGTGATGACAACCTGCTGCTTGTCGTTAAACTTAACAGATGCGAGGTTCGACGATGTTTCAACGAGGCCTGGCATAGCAAACGACATTGCGAGAACACCGTTAGGAAGGCCTACAAGGGTGATGAGAAGGGCGCACATATCGTCGTTATCCATAATCTCGGCAGGGCGCTCCTCGACATCCTCAACCGCAAAGCGCATCTTAGGCTCGGTATACTTGAACTCCTCCATCATCATGGCACCAAACTCCATGAAGCGCTCCTCGAAGTCCTCCTTCGATGCGGCAGGAACACCAACAATGGCATATGCCTCACGAGGGATGGCATTGCGAAGATTACCACCATCGAACTTAGCGAGTACTATCTGGAAAGTATCGCAAGCGTTATAGAGGAAGCGAGCAAGGAGCTTATTCGAGTTAGCACGACCCTTATCAATGTCATCGCCAGAGTGGCCACCGAGCAAGTCGCCAACCTCCAAACGCACAAAGGCATAATCCTCAGGCGTAGGCTCAACGTCGTAGTCCATGCGCGCTACGGTGTCGATACCACCAGCACAGCCGATAAATATCTCACCCTCATCCTCCGAGTCGAGGTTTACGAGGTACTTGCCTGTGAGCATGCCCTCACCAAGGCCAAAGGCACCTGTTAGGCCTGTCTCCTCGTCAACGGTGAAGAGCGCCTCGATAGCTGGGTGCTCGATGCTATCATCAAGTAGAACAGCAAGGGCTGCCGCCATACCGATACCGCAGTCAGCACCAAGAGTTGTGCCCTCAGCACGTACCCACTCACCATCAATCTTCGTCACGATAGGGTCGTTGTCGAAGTCGAAGTTCGTAGTCGAATTCTTCTCACACACCATATCCATATGCGACTGCAAGATAACCGCGGGGCGACCCTCGTAACCTGCGGTAGCGGCCTTGCGCATTACCACGTTACCTGTCTCATCGGTCTGATACTCGATACCATGCTTCTTCGCAAAGTCGATAAGCCATGCGATAATCTTCTCCTCGCGCTTCGAGGGACGTGGCACACGTGTGATGTCGTCAAACTGCTCCCAAATAAGCTTGGGCTCCAAATCTCTAATTGTCATAGTTATAAGATTTATTTATTAGTAGTTATGTTATTTTCGCTTTTCGTCGCTGCGACGCTCGAAGAGGCGTACATCGCGAAGAAGTGGGTTGCGGCGAGGTAGTAGCAGCATCTCCAAGATGAGCAGCAACATACCCGCACCAATGAACCACTGGTACTGCTCCTCGTAGTCAGCATACTTGATATTCTGCATCTTTGCCTTCTCCACCTCATCGAGGCGCGAGATGATGGTATCAAGGCCGAACTCCTCGTTCGATGAACGAGTATATATGCCGTCGCCAATCTCGGCAATCTGCTGAAGGAGCGCCTCGTCGAGCTTCGACACTACATACTTGCCCTCCTCGTCCTGCACATACTCGCCATCAATCTTGATGGTCGTACCATCGGGGTTACCGATACCTATGCAGCATATTATTATGCCATCACCAGCTGCGCGCTTGGCAGCCTCGATGACACCCTCGTCGTGGGCCTCGCCATCGGTGATAAGTATCATCACCCTATTCTTGGCATCCTCCTTTTTCGAGGTGAAGCATAGCGCCGCAGTCTCGATGGCCTTGTGGAGGTTAGTACCCTGATTTTCGATCAACGAGGGCGATAGCGACTTAATCTTCGACTTCGCCATGCGGTACTCCATACTTGTTGGCATCACCACCAGCGGCTCCTCGGCAAAGGCAACAATACCGATGCCATCCTCCGTCATGCCCTCGACAAGCTGTGTGATGGCGTAGCGCGTACGCTCCATACGGCTGGGCGACACATCCTCCGCCATCATCGAGTTCGAGACATCGACCACGAGGACTATCTCGCGTCCCTCGCGCTCCTCGTGTGTGAGCTTAGCTCCCGTGCGTGGGTGCGCCAAGGCGAGGATGAACATGCCTATGGCCAAGGCAAAAAGGGTGATACCTATCCAGCCACGTGCCACAGAGTGGTCGGGCATAAGCTCCTTGAGCGTGGCGGGGTTACCCATGCGACGTAGCTTGTAGTTACGCAGACGCAACAACGCCCAATATATAAGTAGTATGAGGGGCACTGCAAGGAGAAGCCACAACTTCTCCGAAGCTCCAAATTCAAACTCTCCCATCTATATAAATTCAAATATTACCATTTCGTTTGTCTGACTATGGCAGACGATTGAGTATCAAGCGGCGCACGATAAACTCGGCAGCGAGTAGCAGCAACGCATATACGAGCCACCTCTCGTAGAGCTCGTCGTGGTGGTAGTACTCCGTGACCTGTACCTCGCTCTTCTCCAAGTCGTTAATCTCGTCATAGATACTCTCCAAGGCCTCCTCGTCGGTGGCACGGAAATACTTGCCTCCCGTCTTCTCGGCCATATCCCTTAGCAATGCCTCGTCAATCTCGACAGGCACCATCACTAACTGATAGTTACCAAAGTAGTCCTGCGCAGGATAGGGTGCTTCACCCTCACTACCTACGCCTATGGTATATAGCTTAACGCCCATGTCGCGTGCTATGTCGGCAGCCATCATAGGCGATATCTGACCTCGGTTGTTGACACCGTCGGTGAGCAGAACAACAACCTTGGATGTTGCATCGCTATCTCTAAGGCGGTTGAGTGCCGTAGCAAGACCATTACCTATGGCCGTGCCATCGTCTATCACACCACAGCGCAACGAGCCCAACATAGTTTGCACATCGCCGCGACTTATGGTGAGTGGGGTTAGCGAATATGCCTCACCAGCAAATGTCACCAACGAGAAGCGGTCGTTCTCGCGGTCGGCCACAAAGCTTGCCGCCATCTTCTTTGCCGACTCCAAGCGATTAGGCTCGAAATCCTGCGCCAACATAGAGCTTGACGAGTCGATAGCCAACACAATGTCGACACCCTCGACATCCACCTCATGCGAATAGGACTTTGAGATTGGGCGCGCCATGGCTACAATAAGCATGGCAATAGCCCCCAAGCGTAAGATGATGGGTAGCGGACGTAACCAGTAACGCAAGGTGCGAGGTGCTCGACGACCACCAAGTGTAGTGACACTGAGTGTCGCACCACGACGTCCCACCCATATATAGTAGGCTGCAAGGAGCGGTATTATCACCGCAAACCATAATATTTTGGGATGTAGGAACTCCATATATTACCAATTTTTCTTACCGCGAACGTATACCGCCGCCTTGTTCTTATTCACCTTATCCTGGGTCTTATCCTCCTCACCCTGTACAGCATCGAGCAGACGCTCCTGCTCATCACTCAGACCACTGGGCTGCTCTTGCTCATCACCACCCTGATTGCCATCCTGGTTGCCATCGCCCGACTCCTCCTCCTGGTCGCCATCACCATTCTTGCTATCATTGTTGTTATCGCCCTTGTCGTCCCGCTTGTCATCGCCATCACCATCACCCTGGCCTTGGTCCCTATCTTGGTCCTTATTCTTATCTTTATCCTGATCGCCACCGCCATCCTGATTATTATTATCCTGATTTTGGTCTTGGTCCTGATTTTGGTCATCCTGGCCATTACCGCCACCCTGATTATTCTGGTCTTGGTTCTGGTCTTGGTTCTGGTTTTGATTTTGATTTTGGTTCTGGTCTTGATTGTTCTGATTTTGCTGGCGCTTCTGGTCGACGATACGCTTGGCAAGCACATAGTTACGCTTGGTCTCCTGGTCGTCGGCATTGAGTACGAGTGACTCTCTAAAAGCATTCAATGCCGCCTCATGCTGCTGCTGGCGCATAAGGCTCTCGCCAATATTGCGATATACCTCTGCACGCTGTGCACCACTCAGACGCGAATCCTTAAGTAGCTCCTCGTAGTGGGCATTCGACCTCTCCCAGCTGATGGCTGTGTCGCGCTTCTCGACCTCGAGTCCGCTATTCTTGCGAGCTACATGATGGTAGGCATTAGCCCTATTGTACTTAGCCTCCATGCAGTCGGGGTCGACCTCAAGGGCAGCATTGTACCTCTCCAAGCTACTTGCATACTCCTTATTGTTAAACTCACGATTACCCTCGCGCACCAATCGACGCTCCTCGTGGTTTTGTGCCGACACGCTATCGACACCCATCACGGTGAGGGCAACGGCGATAAACGCCACTATTATATTGATGCTTCTCATTAATCTCCAATTTTAGTATCAATGGTTATATCCTCCTTACCCTCAACACCCTCAGTATCGACAACCTTAGTATTCTCAACGAAGTAGTAGGCCATGGTGTAGCACTCCTCATTAAGCTCGTCGTCGGGCTTGGCCTTGGCAAACTTAGCCATATCCGCAGTACGTAGGATTGTGTGCAGAGCTAAGCGGCTATCGTTGGGGATATCAAAGGCACGCAACGCCTCCATAGTCTCGTTTGTCGTAAACTCCATAGCACGTATCTCCCAGCGACGCGAGATGTAGCGACGAAGAATATCCGTAAGAAGCGTATAGTAGAGGTTATGCTTGTCGTTCTGCCATAACTTGCGGTGGTGCAGTTGCTCTAAGGCCTTGTTTGCCTCAACGTGCGGAGGAAGAAGTATCTCCTCGAACTTACTGCGACGATTCTTGCGATATATGTAGAATAAGATAGCGCCCATCACCACGATAAACACACCAAATACAATCAACACCAACAAGATCTCCTTGCTATCGACCACACGCTCGTTGACATTGACCTCGTCTCTGATAAATGGCATGTCGCGCTGTACCACCAAGCCGCTTGTGCTAAGGTGGTTATTTACGAGTGTGGTGTCTACCGTAGGACCCTGCGACGGCATCATGCCCGGCGCGGTGAAGACATTGCTTTTCAAGAAGTTAAGCGTATCGAGTTCCTCGTAAGGCTTGACGTGTAGCGTTACGAGGTTATCGGCATATAGCGTATCCACCTCGTTGCTATTCTTCGGTAGATAGATTATCTCTGGGCGAAATACTAAGTCGCCAGTCTCCATCGCGGCTAAACGATAGCGCTTGCGCAGATGCAGTGTTCTATCCTCTACCTTGAGCGTATCCAAGTCGTACTCACGAATTAGCTCGAAGTCGCCCTCCTGATAGTCGGTAAATGTAGATATCTCGGCCTTGCGCTTCTGAAGATCCTGCTTCTGAGCCTCAGTGAGGCTCTCGCCAAATTGTGGCACGCCGATAAACGTTGCTCTATCGACCTCTATATCGAGGGTATAATCCACCTGATCGCCCACCTCGATACTATCCCTCGAGAAGCGACCCGAGAGTTTAGGCTCCTGGGCGTACACCTCGGCAGCCCCCACCGTAAAGAGGAGCAACACAAGGCGCGAGAGTATGTTTAATGATAGTTTCATCGCTGCTTAAACATCTTTATTAGGTTAACGACATAGTCGTCGTCGGTGGCTATATCGGCAACATCGACACGGTTGTGGCGCAAGAGCGAGGTCATCTTCTGATAGCGCTCACGATAGCTATCTGCCCAGAAGTTACGCACCCTGCGCGACGAGGTATCTACCCACTCGGTACGGCCACTCTCCGAGTCACGAAGCTCGACAATACCGATATTTGGAAGTTCGGCATCGCGCTCATCGTAGACACGTATCGCCATAAGGTCGTGCTTCATAGAGGCAATCTTGAGGGCATCCTCAAGGCGCGTATCATCGGCTGGCGAGTTGACAAAGTCGGAGAGAAGGAAGCATGTCGTGCGCTTCTTATTCACACCCACAAGGTAGCGCAACGCCTCTGATATGTTAGTTGAGGTGCCCGCAGGCTCGAAGCCGACAAGCTCACGTATGATGGCTAAAATATGGCTACGACCCTTCTTTGGTGGTATGAACTTCTCGACACGGTCCGAGAAGAGTATACACCCTACCTTGTCGTTATTCTTGGCTGCCGAGAAGGCGAGCGTAGCGGCTATCTCGGTGATGATATTCTTCTTGGTAAGCTCCTTGGAGCCGAACATACGCGATGGTGATACATCGACAAGAAGCATCATCGTCAACTCGCGCTCCTCTTCGTATACCTTGATATGTGTGCGCTCCGAGCGCGCCGACACATTCCAGTCGATATCGCGAACATCGTCGCCTATGCGATACTCTCTAACCTCCGAAAACGACATGCCACGACCACGAAACGCCGTGTGGTACTTGCCGGCGAATATCTCGTCGGAGAGTCCACGCGTCTTAATCTCGACCTTACGCACTCGGCGTAATATATCGTTCTCACTAAGGTGCATACTATGGTACGATGACGTTATTCAAGATGTCGGTAATAATCTGCTCCGAGGTGATGTTCTCGGCCTCAGCCTCATATGTTAGACCTATACGATGGCGCAAGACATCGTGACATACGGCACGCACATCCTCAGGGATGACATAGCCTCGACGCTGTATGAAGGCGTAGGCCTTAGCAGCCTTTGCGAGCGAGATGCTGGCACGTGGCGAGCCACCATAGGCAATGAGCGACTGCAAGTGGCCGAGCTTATACTCCGAAGGCTCGCGTGTGGCGAAGACGATGTCGATGATGTACTTCTCAATCTTCTCATCCATATAGACCTTTGTCACCACCTCGCGGGCACGCATGATATCCTCGGGCGTAACAACCTTGCTAACCTCAGGCAACGAGCCGCCTGCGAGGTTCATGCGGATGATGTCGAGCTCCTCATTACGCTTAGGGTATGATATCTTTGCCTTAAGCATGAAACGGTCAACCTGCGCCTCGGGAAGTGGGTATGTACCCTCCTGCTCCAATGGGTTCTGTGTAGCAAGCACCAAGAAGGGCTTAGGCAGAGCATAGGTGTCGTCACCAATGGTCACCTGACCCTCCTGCATGGCCTCGAGAAGTGCCGACTGCACCTTCGCAGGTGAACGGTTAATCTCATCGGCGAGTACAAAGTTGGCGAAGATAGGGCCACGCTTCACGGTAAACTCCTCGTTGCGCTGCGAGTATATTAGCGTACCAATAAGGTCGGCAGGCAACAAATCGGGAGTGAACTGTATGCGGGCAAACTTTGCATCTACGGCCTTCGATAGTGTGGTGATAGCCAAGGTCTTCGCAAGACCTGGAACACCCTCAAGTAGGATGTGCCCATTCGAAAGAAGACCAATAAGAAGGGTATCTACAAGGTGTTGCTGACCAACAATCACTCGACCTATCTCGCGACGCAAGGCGTCAACAAAGACCGACTCCTGCTCGATGTGAGCATTGAGCTCTCTGATATTAACTACTTCGTTCATTTTACTCTGTTATGTTATTCAAATCAAAATCTATTCCTACGGCTACGCGCTATGTCGTATTCGATGTTCGTAGAAAGGAACGTCACACGTCGCCAAATTATTGCAAATTTAGACATTTTCTTTGAATATATCAATCTTCGTACCCACATTTAACACACTTAAAACGGGGGTTTTCTCTACAAATTGGCGTTTTCGTCGACTTCGTTGTCATTTTTTAAATAAAAGTAGTAACTTTGCACGACTATTTACACATCATAATGTACATTATGAAATCTCTATTTAGTAGCAAATTCTACGTGGCTATCGCGCTTATAATAGCCTTTGCCACGACCGCATTAGTTGGTTGTGTTGAGGACCAAGCACCCATCTTCCCAGATAATAACACCAATCAGAATGACGACAACAAGGGAGATGACAACACCAACGACGAGGGTAAGGATGAGGGCAAGGATGACCCTAACGAAGAGCCTGAACCTGACCCAGAGCCAACACCTCCAAACAACGACTATCCCGACACATCGTGGGCAGCAGGCGAGTTGGACTGGGTATTCGACATGAACGTCCTCCCCGAAATCCGTATATCCGTAACCGAGGAGCAGTGGAATGCGCTACTCAAAGAGTATGACCGCGACAGCAACACCGCAGCATACATCCATTGCGACGCCGAATTTAAGTCGAAGGGCGAGACGCACAACTTCGTGGATGCTGGTCTACGCCTCAGAGGTAACACCTCGCGCAAGCGCCCCGAGGGTAATGGTGGCGAGATGCACAAACGTGATAATGCCGACTGGCACCACTGCCACTTTATGCTCAACCTACGCAAGTATCAGAAGGATGATGCCCATGAGCTTCACAACGTACGTAAGCTACACCTCAAGTGGCATAAGGATGACCGTGCCTACTGCCGCGAGTTATACTGCTACGACCTCTTCCGCCGCTTTGGCATATGGACAGCACCATATAGCTCATACTGCCGCCTATGGATACACGTCGAGGGCGACAAGGAGGCTGCATACTACGGTGTATATGAGATGATTGAGGCTATAGATGACAAGTTCGTCAAGAAGCGTAAGGAGCTATTCGGCGACCACCAGCACAACCTCTGGAAGTGCCGCTGGGGTGCTACACTCAACTATAACGACATGAACAACGTCTCGATACACTTCGACGACGACTCAGGCAATAACTACACCTATGAGCTGAAGAGTAATATCGAGAACTTCGAGGCAGCCAAGGCGCAGCTACGCGAGTTTACGAAGAACCTCACACAGCGCACAGGTCAGGACTTCCACGACTGGATAGCCTCGGTATGCGACGTGCGTCTGTTGTTGCGCACCTATGCCGTAAATGTCGTTACAGGAATGTGGGATGACTACTGGAACAACTGCAACAACTTCTACATCTACTTTAACTCGTCGGATAAGAACAACTACAAATTCTTCTTCATCCCCTACGACTACGACAATACACTCGGCACATCGAGCCACTGCAATAATGTGAGCGACTCGGGCCGTCAGGACCCACTAAACTGGGGCGATACAGGCCGCAACCCACTTATTGGCAAGATACTCAAATATGACGACTACCGTGCAATATATGTAGAGGCACTCAACGAGCTTATAAACCCCGCGAACAACCTCTTCTACTATCAGGCATCTATCGACCGCATCAACGGCTGGCACGCCATGATACGCGACTATGTGGTAAACGACACGGAGGAGGATTGCGAGATTAAGGACCGCCCTGCTAAGTGGGGCAACATATACGACTATCGTATTTTGGATGCTGGCTCGTCGATGAACTTCTTCAAGGTTAAGGCGCAGTCTATTCCCAGCAAGTAGGTATTTATAGGTGATAATGAGAATTAGCGACGTAGATATTAAGGGGTGCGCAACCTCGTTAAAAGGGGTGTGCCGACGACTTCTTGCAACACGCACAGCGATATCGTTGTGGCGTATGGCGATGATATATATCGCCATGCAGTTGTGTCGCATAATCTTCTACATCTACAACAAGGAGCTTATAGGCGAGATTGCGCAGGATGAGATATGGCCACTCTTCAAGGGGGCTATACTCTTCGACAACGCCTCGATAGTCTACTCCTTGGCACTCTTTATGGTCATCACCTGCCTGCCCGTAGGTGAACGAATATGGAATAGTAGGTGGTACCGCATAACCACCTTCGTCACATACATCATACCCGTAGCGGTGATGCTCGCCATAAACCTCGGCGACGCTGTCTACTTCCACTATACACAGAAGCGCTTTACGGCCGATGAGATATTCTTTGCCAACAACGACAACACCACACAGCTGATGTTCCAGTTTATGGCCGAGAACTGGTATCTGGTGCTCATCTTCATAGCCCTTATCGCCGCCATCGTCTATGGCTACCGCTTAGGCTTCCGAGCAAGAGATATAGCCGCCATGCCCGAGCGCGACAATACCGAGCGAGGTATCGCCGCATGGTTCAAGGGCCGAATTATAGGTCGCATAGCCCTCTTCGGCTTTGTGCGCATGGCCATCTTCGCACTTATGGTACTCTACGGAGTATACGCCATCCGCGGAGGTCTTACGCGCATGACACGCCCCATAACGCTATCCAACTCAATGCTTTATACGGTGTCGCCCAACAAGGCAAACCTCATTCTCTCGAACCCCTTCTGCATAGTGCGCACCATGAGCCACCATATCGTCGTACCCCACTTCTTCGACGAGGATGAGATTGATGCCATATATACGCCATCGCACTACCCCGAGGATATGGAGCGTAGCGAGCTCTTCGGCTGCTGCAAGGGCTATAATGTTGTACTCTTCATCCTCGAGAGCTTCTCTGCCGAGCACTCAGCATACCTTATGCCCGACGAGCATAAGGGTAATGGATATACGCCCAACCTCGATAGGCTTATGCAGCAGGGCTTTGTCCTTGACCGCTGCTACGCCAACGGCCTTACAAGCATTGCTGCGCCCCCAGCCATCTGGAGCTCTATACCATCGTATGAGTCTGCCTTTATGCTTATGGCAGAGTCTGTTGCCGAGTGTCGTCCTATGCCCCGAATACTTGCCGACAATGGCTACCATACTGCCTTCTTCTGCGGCTCGGAGCATGGCTCTATGGGATTTGGCGCCTACGCCCACATTGCGGGCATCGAGGAGCTGTATAGCATGGAGACCTACGAGGAGCGCCACGGCGACGACGACTTCGACGGCGCCTGGGGAGTATGGGATGAGCCATTCATAGACTATATGGGCGAGGAGATTAGCGACTTCAAAGAGCCATTCTTTGCCAGCATCTTCACACTCTCGTCGCACCACCCCTTCAACGTTCCCGAGAGCGCTAAGCGTGAGCTGCCTAAGGGCACGACGCTCAACCACCAGCCCATAGCATATACCGACCGTGCGATAGGCCGCTTTATGGAGAAGTATAAGAACGAAGAGTGGTTCAAGCGCACGCTCTTTGTCTTCGTTGCCGACCATGTGTCGAGCGAGCGCATGGCGAGTCGCACCTACGCTGTGCCAGGCTGCTTCCACATCGTGGGCTTTATGTATACGCCCGACGGAGCGCTACCTGCACAACACTACGAGCACATAGCATCGCAAGTTGATATTATGCCTACGGTGTTGGGACTCTTGGGTAACGAGGAGCCCTACTTCGCCATTGGCCGCGACATCCTCAACGAGCCACACCGCGAGCCCTTCACGCTCATTCGTTCGGGCTACGGCTATGTTGCGCTTATGGATGACTTTGTTATGGACTTCAGCGGCACAAATAGGCTTGGCGCATATAGGTATGACGACCATGGCCACCGCCACGACATATCATCCGGTGTTAATGTCGGTCGCGCCGACTCGCTTGCGAAGGCTACGCTTCAGCAATATTATACGCACGTCAGCGAGCGCGACTACTTCCCCAAGCGCAAGAGGAAGTAGCGAGCCCCAATAGAGTGGGGGGGTATATAAATAATAAGTAGCGGGGCACTTCATCAGAGCGCCCCGCTATTTTAATGGTCGGTTAATAAGGTAATGATGCAAAAAGTGGCGCTTTTCGGCGCTAAGATTGGGCGAGAAGATTATTCTTCTCGCTCTCTCTTTTTGGCGACTTTCCCCTGATTACTTTGTAAATACAAATACCATTTAATAAA
>SUZK01000008.1 GCA_015059955.1 Rikenellaceae bacterium | reverse complement strand
CGTGGGTGATGTGCTCCATGTACCACTTAAATTCGTTGTCGTCGAGGGCGGCATACCCGCGCTGCTGGCGTGCCAACTCTCTTTGTTCGCGCTCTTGGCGCAACTCCTCGGCAAGACGCTCGGTGTCAAGACGAAGTCTTTCGATAATGTTAGTCATAATTTTGGGTTGATTGTGTTGTTAGAAATGAAATTAATTAGAGCGCAGAACGGCGCCTCGCAAAGTTCAAGAACTGAACTCTGGGTGCAAATATACAACAAGAAAATGGCTTTGTCAAGGGTTTTGGGCTAAAAAATTAACAGCCGAGGGTTAAATCGCTGAACACGAGGAGAATGGGGAGAGTGGGGATTATGGGGGAAGTGGGGAGGTTGCGTCTCTAATTTCTCAGTACTCTGTACTCTCCCTGCGGGCGAAGCCTGCATTAGAGCGTCATTGCGAAGGTCTTAATTGTCGTGCTGTCAGTTACGTAAGTCCGCTGAAACGGCACAAAAAAAATATGGGCACTCAGTGCGAGTACCCATATCTTGTTTTCAAGCAAGTCTTACATCTTGCTGTAATCGAGAATTAGAGCATAGCCTCAATCTTCTCCTTGAGCTGCTCCTTGGTAGCAGCACCTACGTGCTTAGCAACCTGCTTGCCATCCTTAAGGAAGATGATAGTAGGAACATTGCGAATCATGAACTGAGCAGCAACCTCGTCGCCCTCCTCTACATCGCACTTGCCGATAACAACCTTACCCTCATACTCCTCAGCGAGCTCGTCGATGATAGGAGCTACCATGCGGCATGGACCACACCATGTTGCCCAGAAATCAATAACTACTGGAAGGCTCTGACCCTGTACCTCTGCAAAATTCTCATTGTTAATTTTTAGTGCCATAATACTAAAGTTTTAAGTTAATTAATGTTTATAAAGTAGTTAATATCATTGTTTTCGAGAAACTCGATAAAATCAGTAGTTGGCGCCACTCGGTAGCGTTTCGAACTCAGCTTAATCTTAACATCATCGCTGCGGTCGACGACCGTAAAGCCGAGTGTTGCAGTGCCCTTGTTCTCCTTTGCCGCTGCGATAATCATCTCTGTAAGCGTAGGGCATATATCGTGAATATCGAGCTCGATACGGATGGCGTTAATGCTATCCGCCACATCGGCAAGGTGTTGTATCGAGGTTATCTTATACTCCAACTCGGCAGGCTCGCGGTAGGGGCGCGTCTGCACTCGGCCACGAATGTAGAGGAAGTTGTTCTGCTCGATAAGTATGCCGAACTTCTCATAGTCCTTGCTAAATAGCGTGAACTCGTGCTGCGTATTATAATCCTCAAGCACAAAGCGTGCATATCGGCGACCATCCTTTGTCGATAGGGGAGTGATAGAGGTCACAACACCCGCAACGGCAATCTCGCGGCCATTGAGTGGCGTGAGGTCCTGCAAGTCGCCAAGCTCCGCCTGACAGAGCTTCGTGATGATAAACTTAAACCTATCCAGGGGGTGCGATGACAAGTATAGACCTATCATCTCGCGCTCCTTATTTAATATTGTAAGGTTGTTCCAATCCTCTGCTACGGGTACCGATGGAGCTTGAATGTTGCCGCCTGCGCCATCGTCCATCATGCCGAAGAGGCTCTGCTGTGCATTCTGCTTCTCCTGCTGCACGCGCTGCCCGTAACGCATGAGCGACTCTATGTATGCCAAGCCATTGTTATCCAACGCAAAGAAGCGCGAACGGTTGAAGTCAATAAGTGAGTCGAAGCCACCTGCATAGGCGATACTCTCTAAGCACTTGCGGTTTACGACGCTATAATTGACGCGCTCCATAAAGTCGTATATCGACTTAAACGCGCCATTCTCCTTGCGCTCCTTGATGATAGACTCCGAGGCGGCCTCGCCAACGCCCTTGATGGCGGCAAGACCAAAGCGTATATCGCCCTTCTTGTTTGTCGAGAACTTAATCATCGACTCGTTGACATCGGGACCAAGCACAGCGATACCCATACTCTTACACTCGGTCATGTATGCTGTCACCTGCTTGATATCGTTAAGGTTACGGCTCAGTACCGTAGCCATATACTCAGAAGGGTAGTGCGCCTTGATGTATGCTGTTTGGTACGCTACCCACGAGTAGCACGTAGCGTGCGACTTATTGAAGGCGTACGATGCGAACTTCTCCCAGTCGGCCCATATCTTCTCCAAGACCTTCTCGTCGTGGCCGTTAGACTTACCGCCCGCGATAAACTTAGGCTTCAGCTCGTCCAGCTTCGACTTAATCTTCTTACCCATCGCCTTACGCAACGTGTCCGATTCACCACGTGTGAAGTTGCCCAAGAGACGCGACAAGAGCATGACCTGCTCCTGGTATACCGTAATACCGTAGGTATCCTTCAGGTAGCGCTCCATGATAGGTATATCGTAGACGATAGGCTTGCGGCCATGCTTACGGTCGATAAAGTCGGGAATGTAGTCCATAGGGCCTGGACGATAGAGCGCATTCATCGCAATAAGGTCCTCGAAGGTCGATGGCTGTAACTCGCGCAGATACTTCTGCATACCTGCCGACTCGAACTGGAACGTGCCGATGGTGCCACCCTTGCAGTATAGGTCGTATGTCTTCTTATCGTCGATAGGGATGTTGTCGATATCTATCTCTACGCCGTGCGTGAGCCTTACAGTCTCGATGGCATCCTTGATGATAGATAGGGTCTTCAAGCCAAGGAAGTCCATCTTGATAAGTCCCGTATCCTCAATCACCGAGCCTTCGTACTGCGTGACGAGCATATTCTCGCCCGTCTCCTTGTCGACAGCCGTGCTTACTGGCACCCAGTCGGTGATGTCGTCACGACAGATAATCGTACCACAGGCGTGTACGCCAGTGCCTCGAACGTTGCCCTCAAGCATCTTGGCATACTTGATAGTATCGCGCATCACTGGGTCATCGGACTCCTCGGCAGCCTTCAACTCAGGAACGGCCATAATGGCATTCTTGAGGTTGATTTTAAGCTGCTTATCCTTGTCGTTGGGGTCGGTGATACGGTCGGGCACCCACTTACATAGCTGGTTGGCCTGCGCCAAAGGGAGCTTCTGCACACGCGCAACATCCTTGAGAGCCATCTTGGTAGCCATCGTACCATAGGTGATGATGTGCGCCACCTTCTCCTTGCCATACTTCTGTGTCACCCAGTTGAGCACACGTCCACGACCATCATCATCGAAGTCGATATCAATATCGGGCAATGATATACGGTCGGGGTTCAGAAATCGCTCGAACAGAAGGTCATATTTGATAGGGTCTATCTGTGTGATACCCAAGCAATAGGCAACAGCCGAACCTGCTGCCGAGCCACGGCCAGGGCCTACCGACACATCAAGCTCCTCGCGTGCAGCACGAATAAAGTCCTGTACGATAAGGAAGTAGCCAGGGAAACCCATGGTCTTCATGATGTGAAGCTCGAACTTAAGGCGTGTTAGGGTCTCCTCGTCGAGATTCTCGCCATAGCGCTTCTTGGCGCCATCCATAGCCAACTTCGCGAGGTAGTCTGCCTCAAGCTTTATTCGATATAGTTTGTCGTAACCTCCTAACTTATCAATCTTTTTCTTCGCCTCATCCTCCGACATCACGACATTGCCATTCTCATCCTGCGTAAACTCATCGAAGATATCCTTCTCGGTATACTTCGCGCGGTAGCCCTCCTCTGTTCCGAACTCTTCGGGGATGGCAAAGGTAGGCATGATAGGGGAGTGGTCGATAGAGTAGCTCTCCACCTTGTTGCACACCTCCACAGTGTTGCTCAAAGCCTCTGGTATAAAGTCGAAGATGGCATTCATCTCGGCCGTAGTCTTCATCCACTCCTGCTTCGAGTACAACATACGCTTGGGGTCGTCGAGGTCCTTGCTCGTACCCAAGCATATCAGGCGGTCGTGAGCCTCGGCATGCTCCTCCTCGACAAAGTGCACATCGTTAGTACACACGAGCTTAACGTTGTGCTTGTGCGCTAACTCTATGAGGTGCTTGTTTACCTGCTCCTGTATCTTGTATGTCTCATGGTTTGCACGCTCTACTGTTGGCTTGTGTAGCTGAAGCTCAAGGTAGTAGTCGTCACCATAGAGTGACTTGTGCCACTCGATAGCCCTCTCGGCCTCCTCCATTTGGCCGTGGTAGATTAGGCGTGGTATCTCGCCACCAAGACACGCCGAACAACATATCAACCCCTCGTGGTACTTCTCCAACTCAACGTGGTCGGTACGTGGGCGGCCATAGAAGCCCTCGGTATAGGCTTTAGAGACAATCTTGATAAGGTTCTTGTAGCCTGTCATGTTCTTGGCAAGGAGGATGAGGTGGTAGCCGCTGTAATCGCCAAGAGCCTTTTCGCGGTTGAAGAGACGTCGACGTGCAACGTATACCTCACAGCCAATGATACCCTTGAAGTCGGCCTTGGGTATGGCATCGAGATCGGCTCGAGCCTTGGCGAGTGCTGCCTGTGGGTCGTCACCCATCTCGGCCTCCGATGCTGTGCCATTCTCAAGACGCTCGACAAGTGCCTGAAGCGACTTTATCTTATCCTTGCGGGCAGAGTTCTTCTTCTTAACATAATTAAAGAACTCCTTGACACCGAACATGTTACCATGGTCGGTAAGGGCAATGCCGGGCATTCCGTCGTCAATAGCCTTGTCGACAAGCTTCGAGATACTTGCCTGGCCGTCGAGCAACGAATACTGACTATGAACATGTAGGTGAACGAATTGTCGCATTGCCACAAAAATCCTATTTATTAATTTGCGTACAAATATAGATATAATATTTCTCAAAAAAAATATGCTGAGTATTGCTTTATATCGATTTTTTTTCGTAACTTTACAAAAACCTTAGAACTATGGAAGATAAGAGTGAAGCTTTGGTTGTTCTCAAGGAGTTTGACAACCTGATGATGGCAGAGATTGCCAAGTCAATTTTGGATAGTGCGGGTATCTACTGCACGTTGTATGATGAGTGTATGTCGGCATTGTATCCACCCACAGCGATTCCTGTGCGACTGATGGTTCGCCAGGAGGATTTCGCCGATGCCGAGCATATTCTTGAGAATCGATAGTCGTTTTCCCCAACAACAATCGACGGCAGTATATAAGGAGGCTCAAACGCCTCCTTATTTTGTGTCTTAATGCGAACCTGATAATATGTCGTAATATTTACATTATGTTAAATCGAGTATTGGGGCGAGTATCGAGAGGGATGTGTAATGGATTACGAATTTTGTTTGCGGAAGGTGAAATACTTAGCCGCGAGGAAGCTGTATATTGCCGATATTAACGTTGTTAGCATCTTCGATGGCGTAGGCCAGAAGTGGCAATGCTCGACAAAGAGCTTCATCAGCACATAGTTAAGCACGATGGCGCCAACGACAGATATAGCGTAGCGTATAAGCTGACCACGTGTGCGGTATGCCGTAACCTGGAAGGCTACATGGCGATTGAGCCAAAAGCCCGTAAAGAAGGTTATCGGAAAGACGACAATAAGCGAGGCGATATGTGGCGATACGACGACAAATCCGAGGTCGATAAAGCGTAGCGCAACGATATAGTGGTAGATGATGTAGTACCACACAGCGTCGAGCGCCATATTGGATGCACCACACACGCCATAGCGGAATAATTGACGTGAGATAACAGGCTCTAACCGCTTAATATATAGGCGGTCAATGATTGACGATATTATCTCAGCTATACGCATTGTTGTTCGCTATATTACTCCTCCAAGGAGTATACCCACGCCTGGGCAAACTCACTTTTATGGGATGCAACAAAGGCCTCGCACGACTCAACATCGGCGCTGCCATATACCGCCAATGTATGCATCTTGCCACGCTTAAAGATGTAGCACTCTATCTCGCCATTAAGGCTCTCAGCGATGCTCTTCATAGCGCCCTCGGCATTGCGTCTGCTCTTGTAGCTGCCGACAACGACGTAGTGTCTTATACCGTCGCGCTCATACCAAGGTATATCAACTAAATCAGTACTTTCGGTATCCTCTGCAACAGTCTCAGTATCGGCTGTATCTATCACCTCGTAGGCATCCGAAACCTCCGTCTCGATAGTTGGTGTTTCAACATTGGAGCTATCAGCAACAATAGCAGTTTTTGCGATTGGAGTGTGCTGCGTAGCGCTCTTCGTAGGGAACATAAATAGGTATAGTGCAACGCCAAGCACTACGGCAACTACCATAGTGACATAGAGTGCTACCCTACTACGGCGAGGCTGATACGTTATGGCAACATCTACACCCTTCATTGGGTTAAGCTGCGCAAGAAGGGAATTATCAGTAGTAAAACTCTTATTACGAAGGCTACCAACGCCAGCAATCTCAATATGTTCGCCATCACGCACCTTATCAAGCCAAAGCATATAGATATCCTCAGCACTCTTCTGTGTGATAGATGCGCACTGAGCAATGGCATCGACAATAGATTGTGCCTCGCGGCTTGACGAGAAGTCGACGCGATATTCGGGGGCTACTACCCTACTCTTTCCGCTCATCGTAGCACCTTTGCGCACAACATATAGTGTGCCCACCGATGGTAGATGGACAGCACCATGTGTAAGCAGGCTATTGTATATTATGTTACTTACCTCGTTTACCATTCTTCTTCGCATTCTTCTTATCCTCGGCGGCGTACATCCTATTAGCGTAGTCGACAACAGCATTTACATCTGTCACCGCAGGACGGCGCATCGAGCGATATATCATATATATGCCGACAGCGATAAATGGCAAACTCAGCAACTGGCCCATATCGAGTGCCATGCCCGCCTCGAAGTCCACCTGGCGCTCCTTGAGGAACTCGATAAAGAAGCGTGTGAGGAAGATGCCAATCATCGCCACGCCAAACAAGAAGCCAGGGCGACGACGACCTAAATCTTTACGGTAGTAGAGCCATATTATCAGCGCGAATGTCAGCACATAACATATTGCCTCGTAGAGCTGTGCTGGGTGGCGTGCAGGGACGAGGGCTTCGGGAAGCACTCTATCCTCGAAGCAGCGCAAAAACTTAAATCCCCATGGCATATCCGTAGGATAGCCGACAATCTCATGGTTGAAGAGATTACCCATACGGATGATAGCACCGCTGAGGGGCGCTACGATGGCTATTCTATCCAAGCCCCAGATAAATGGGAGGTTGTTACGTTTCGTAAAGAACCATATGCCGAGGAGAATACCGATAGTTGCACCGTGGCTCGCCATACCGCCCTCACGGATGCCGGTGATGATGCGTATAGGGTCGGCAAGGTATACCTCAGGCTCGTAGAAGAGACAGTGGCCCACGCGTGCTCCGATGAACGTGCCGAGCACAATCCATATAAATGCAGACTCCAAGGTGCGACCAGGAAGTCCCTCATGCTTGAATGTGAAATAGCAGATGCGCTCGGCAGCGAGGATGGCAACAGCCCACATCAAGCCATACCACATAATCTCCAAACTGCCAAACTTAACGAGTACGGGATCCCAGTCCCATGTTATTGATAATAAGTTCATCTCTGTAGCCTTAAAGGTTGATTATAAATAAATATTCATTTAAAAATAGTCATAATGTGTTACAACGTAGCATAAAAATAGCTATATTTGCACAACGGCTCCGTAGTTCAATGGATAGAATTTAAGATTCCGGTTCTTACGATGAAGGTTCGAATCCTTTCGGAGTCACTCATGGGTGTCCAACATGGTGTTGTGGCACCTATCTTATTTGACTGACTGCAACCTCAAAACTTATATTCTACACATAGTGCACGCAAATATACGACTTTCTTTTCTGAAAACACATTTTATTTGGTAAATATTGTCGGAGGACACGATAAAAAAGTGGGGCGGATACTATTTCCGCCCCACCGTCTATCATTTATTACCTCTATCGTCCCGACTCGGCAATCTTCTGGTGTATCATCTTGTTGAGCTCGTCGGCCGCAAGCAGCTCTTCGAGTGTCATGTGCATACGATAGCGCCAGTAGTGGCGTGAGTTAGCAGGCACATTGATACGCTCGTCGTTAGGGTTCTCGCGGCGTAGTGCGCCATCCATAGCCAACCAATCCTGCAATGGCAATACTGTGAGCATCGCTGGCGACTTGAGGTGCATAGCTACGACCTGCTCTGCAATCCATGGCTCGCAGAAGTATGGAGCATCGCCCCATGCGCCGAGCACCTGGTTGTAGAAGCGCTGAGTGACGCCTCTATCCTCCTCCCACCAAGCACGCAGTGGGTTCATGTCGTGAGTGCCAGTGGTGCAGATAGAGAGGTATGGGTAGTCGTATGTTGAGCCGAACTCAACCTTAGGGTCCTTAGGCATACGCTGAATCTCGAGCGACAGAATCTGCTCGCCAGCCATAACCGAAGGTACGCAGTCTGGAATCATACCGAGGTCCTCGCCGCATACGAGCATCGATGTAGCCTCGGTAAGAGGTGGTAATTTTTTGAGCGCCTCCCACTGCCAGAAGTCGTTGTGACGACGGTAGAAGAAGTCGTTATAAAGGCGGTTGTAGGCATCCTTCTGGTCATCCGAAAGCCAGCGGTAGCAATCCGTAGACTGCGCCGAGATACGTGGGTGGAACTTACCCTTCTGTATCTTATCCTCTACGAAGAGTACGTTGTCGGTCTCAGCCACATTACCAACATGCCAGCCCTCGAAGCGGAAGCCGTATGATGCTATCTCGTCGTACGAGTATGGCAACGCAGGGTTGAAGCGGCCGAGAAGTGCGTTTACAGCGTCGAGAGGAATCTCCCATATGCGGAAGAAGCCAAGGATATGGTCAATACGGTATGCGTCAAAGTACTCTGCCATCTTCACGAAGCGCGCCTTCCACCAAGCATAGCCATCTTCGGCCATCTTAGCCCAGTTGTATGTTGGGAAGCCCCAGTTCTGACCCATCACCGAGAAGTCATCGGGTGGAGCACCTGCCGACGAGTCCATATTGAAGAGCTCGGGGTATACCCACGCATCAACACTTGTGCGCGAGATGCCGATTGGAATATCACCCTTCAATACTACGCCATTGGCGTGTGCATAGTCGCGTGCCTCGCGTAACTGCTTCGATAGGTGATACTGCACAAAGTAGTGGTATGCCACAGCCTCTGTGTGCTCCTTTTCATACTTCGTAGCCTTAGCCTTGGTATACTTACTCATCGAGCCCCATGTCGAGAAATCGGGAGTACCCTTCTCGTCGCGCAATGAGCAGAAGATGGCGTATGGACGTAGCCACTCCTCGTTGGCAGCCATAAAGGCCTTGAACTCCTTAGAGGCAAGTGTCTTAGCACCATCCTGAGCAAAGATGAGGTGTAGGTACTCAATCTTTGCGTTGTTCACACGCTCGTAGTCTACATCGGGCAGGGCGTTAAGCTCACGGCCAAGAGCCTCGAAACGCTCCATCTCCTTCTTGCTCTTGAGCTTGCCCACGGCTGGGAGGTGCAAGAACTGAGGGTGTAGTGCGAATGTAGAGTTGGCGTTGTAGGGGTACGAGTCCTGCCATGTGCCAGTCATCGTAGTGTCGTTGATAGGCAATATCTGGATGATAGACTGACCCGTAGCTGCTGCCCAGTCCACCATAAGGCGGATATCGTTGAACTCACCAATACCAAAGCTGCTGTTTGAGCGAAGCGAGAATACTGGTATAGCAACACCAGCGCCTCGCCATGGAGCGCGGTCGAACTTAGGACGTAGACCCTCGATAACAAGAGCCTCAGCCTCGCCAATGTGGCCATCGTAGTAGTAGTTCTCGCCCGACTGCCATGCTACAACATCGCCCGACGCGGTGTCGACGATGACAAACTTATAGGCGAAAGGAGTCTTTGGGGCTTTGATGCGTGCGCTCCAAATAGGCGCCTGTGCATCGTTCATTGCAACGCCCTTCTTAACATTCCAGTTGCCGAGCGCCTTACCCTCGCCCACAAGCACTACGCTCTCCGTAGAGCGTACCACGGCGATATCGGCACGAATTGTTAGGTAGCCGTCGGCAACACCCTGAGCGCGCTTACGTGCTGGGCGTGCAAAGACACCATCGGTAAACATTGATGAGTGGAATGAGCGGTCCGAAGGCATATCGGCCCAACGGTCAATAATGCTTACGGCGGTCGCCTTCTTATCTATTGTTAGGGTGTGCTTACCGCCCCACTCGCGACGTATTGTATTGCCATCACGACGTACCTCATAGCGGTAGCATAGCTCCTGCTCAGCAGTGAGCTTTAGTGTGGCTGACCATAGGCCATTGCCGACATACTGCATCGGATAGGCCTTCTCCTTGGTCGCGCCAACAACTACATGTAGCTCTTCGCCATATGTAGTTTGATACTCCAATCTTAGGTTAAGTGTCATACCTTTATTATATATAGTTTGCAAATTTACTCTAATAACATCTCACGGAGCTTCTCGCAGCTCTCCTTGGGGTTGCGGGCATCAAAATGGAACCCCTGCCACCCCTCACTGATAGCCGCCTCGACATTACCCTTACGGTCGTCGATAAAGAGCGTCTCTGTGGGATTTAAATTGTAGCGAGCTACAAGGCGGCGATATATCTCCGCGTCGGGTTTCACGACGTGCTCCTCACACGATACCACCTCGCCATCAAAATATTTATATACAGGTTGCTTGCGCAAGAACTCGATGAACTCCAACGACATATTGGATAATACATAAAGTTTATATTGAGCATCTTTAAGCGCTCTAATAAGGGCTTCGGTATAGGGAATAGCCTCTTGCGTTAGAATCGAGCGACGTAGATTTTTCTCTGCCAACTCGACATCGCAGGTGTTATACTCGGCAAGGGATTTTACCATCTCGTCGTAGCTCACCACGCCACGATCATACTCCTCCCAGAACTTAGGCATCTGGGGAAGTAGAATATACGAGAAGAACTTGATAAACTCAGGTTCGAACTTACGAGGGTCGCGGGCGAAGACAACTCCGCCGAGGTCAAAAACCACATTTTTAATCTTTTCCATAATGACAAATGTAGATATTTTGTGCGAGAAAAGCAAATGACGCTCACGATTTTTTTGATGAACGGTAGCGTAGATAAGATGAAAGAGCAAAGATAAACGACGAGATATTAGCAAATTATTATAAATTATCTATCTTTACGCTCAAATTGCAAACATAATTTATAACTATGGTTGGGAAGTATAAGGTGGTAACACTCTGCGGAAGCACAAAGTTTAAAGAGCAATATATCGAGACACAAAAGCGACTTACGCTCGATGGCAACATCGTTATATCGGTGGGCCTGTTTGGTCATAGTGGCGACGATGAGGTATGGACAGAGGGTACGAAGGCGATGCTTGACGATATGCACCTACACAAGATAGATATGGCCGACGAGATTGTGGTAATCAACGTTGGTGGCTACATCGGCGAGAGCACACGTAAAGAGATTGCATACGCTGAGTCAAAGGGCATTACAGTGCACTACTTAGAGTAGTGCTTAAATAAGATAAGCGACACCCTCACAGAGTGCCGCTCATCGTCTAATATGGGTTACTACCCTACTTTGCAGGCTCCCACTTGCAACGCACGGGCGATACGATAGCGCCCTCGTCCTTGAGCTGCTTCATAGCCTTGTCAACCTCCTTACGGTCGATGCCGCTAAGCTCTGCAATCTTACCTGCGTTTAGAGGCTCACCTGCCTCCTTCATTGTAGCCAATACCTTTGCTTTTGTCTCCATAGTATCAATTATTATTAGTTTATTTCTCTTTTGCTGATGCAAATATCGTAATAATATTTCGCACTTCCAAAAAATTGCTAAATTATATAATTATATAGCTATAAGCAAAACTAATACTTAGCTCCACACTACCCTACTTTTATATACTCGATTGGCTGACTCTGAACTTTATCGAGCGGTAGAGATTGATATTTAACTCTTTGAAAATCAATCTCAGCAAGGTCAATACAACGTATCGTATTATTGTATGCCGTTTTGTAGTATACTTTGCGCGACGTGAGGTCTATGGCCGATGTCCACTGTGTAGCACTTGGCAGTTGCTTCTCCGATGGATTTTCGATGGCTATGGGCACATCGAAGTTGTTGAGTATATGGAATGCCTGCAACACCGTATCGTGACCATTGGCGCGCTGAGGTGCAGAGTTTCGGAAGAAGGCGGCACGCACAAAACGTGACGGGGGTGTAAAGTCACCCGGAAGACCCAACATTGCCGAGCTGCCGCCGAGTGGCTGGAGCAGGACGTCGCCTATTTTGTAATTGTCGGCACTACCAGGGCGCAGGTTAACATAGTTCTCGAGGTTTGCCAGCTGCCACTCGAAGCCTGGGGCATTGGTGAGAACGCCCACCGTATTCTCGAAAAAGCGCACCTCGCCGCCGACAATCTCCATCACAACTTGGCGGCCCGAGGCATCGCCAATTCGCCAATGAACAACGGCAGTCTTCTCCAAACCGACCACACGTACATTCTTCATGCCTTGCTTCAGCTCGTCGATGGTAGCAAACTGAGTCAAAGCCCATTGCACAACTTGCAAGTCGGCCAATGTCGAGGCGTTATATTGAGCATCGTACTGCTCATATCCACCGTAGCGAGGGAAGAAGAAGAGGCCGGCTGATAGTCCCACCTCATTTATACCCTCGGCAATAAACTCCTTCTCGACAACCGCCAAGCCGACAACGCCGTAGCGCGATGTGAACTCCATGCCGTTAGCACCAGTAGGTGTGTATGAGCGAAGATGTTCTCCACGCGGGATGATGACATACTCGCTTTTGAGTGCGCCGTATGCCCACTCGATGGTGCGTGCTTGGATGTAGCTACCATCGGCAGCCTTGAGTGATATACCTGTACACGCTACCGAGTGGTAGGTGCTGCCTGAGATGGTTGCCGCAGCAAGAAATAGCGTTTGAAATATTCTATTCATAGTAAGTTGTTTATTATATTATAACTCACGTCTATCCCACACGGGGTGTGCCGGGTCGTCAGCAACAAGTGCCTCGCTCAAAGGTATTTCGAGTGCCATGGCTACACCCTCACCATATTCGGGGTCAGCAAGATGGCAGTTGCGTATATGTCGACATTTAATGAAATACTCAACACCCTTCATTGCACGCGCTGTATTCTCGCACGTCGCCTGCTTATCTACCGACGACATCAGTCGCCATAGCTTACCTGGCTGAGTGTAGTAGTCATCATCGAGTTCGCGCTCATGATAGTTCATCATCTCACCAACGAGGGGCAACGGTGGCTCCTTAGCGTGAGGACTCTCGCGCCACTCGCCGTAGCTATTAGGCTCGTAGGCAATCGTACGACCACCATTATCGTCAGTGCGCATCATGCCATCACGATGGTAGCTATGATAGGGGCAGCGAGGCTTGTTCACGGGTATTAGATGGTGGTTTACGCCGAGACGATAACGCTGTGCATCGCCATACGATAGCAGTCGTCCTTGCAACATCTTGTCGGGTGAAAGGCCAATTCCCTCGATAATGTTCATCGGGTTAAATGCTGCTTGCTCGACCTCAGCAAAGAAGTTTTCGGGGTTGCGGTTAAGCTCCAAGATACCCACATCGTAGAGCGGAAAGTCGCCATGATACCACACCTTCGTAAGATCAAAGGGGTTGATATGGTATTTTGATGCTTGCTCCTCGCTCATAAGCTGCACCTGCATCTGCCATCGTGGGTAGTCGCCACGCTCGATGGCCTCATATAGGTCGCGCTGGTGCGACTCACGGTCCTCGGCAATTATATCAGCAGCCTCGGCATCCGTAAGGTTCTTGATGCCCTGCATGGTGCGCAGATGGAATTTCACCCACGTACGACGATTATCCGAATCGTAGAAGCTATATGTATGACTACCAAAACCATGCATATTGCGCCAAGAGGCTGGTATGCCACGCGGCGACATCGTTATCGTCACCTGATGGAGCGCCTCTGGTAGTAGCGTCCAGAAGTCCCAGTTGCTATTTGCCGAGCGCATGCCTGTATGAGGGTCGCGCTTTATGGCGTGGTTAAGGTCGGAGAATTTAAGCGGGTCGCGCAGGAAGAATACTGGGGTGTTGTTACCAACGAGGTCCCAGTTGCCCGTGTCGGTGTAGAACTTCATCGCAAAGCCGCGAATATCGCGCTCTGCGTCGGCAGCGCCACGCTCACCAGCAACTGTCGAGAAACGCACGAAGCATGGCGTCTGCTTGCCTATATGCGAGAATATCGAGGCTCGCGTGTAGCGTGTTATGTCGTGTGTCACGGTAAACGTGCCGTATGCGCCAGAGCCCTTGGCGTGCATACGTCGTTCGGGGATTACCTCACGGTCGAAGTGCGCGAGTTTCTCCATCAGCCATGTATCCTGTATGGTCATAGGGCCGCGTGCCCCTGCAGTCTGGCTGTTCTGATTATCAGCAATTGGGCGGCCATTCTCCGATGAAAGACCGCCCTTGTCGAACTTGTCCATAGAGTATATGTTTATGTGTTTATACTCTTGGTCAAGCTAAAACCGTGCCGCTGCTAAAAGGTTACACCCACGCGCAGCTGCAATTTATGTTGGTAGAACTTTAGATCATCATCCGCTTCGATGAAATCCCTAAATTTAAAGCCCTCGCGCATATACCCGAGCGACATCGAAAACTTCCCCACCTTGAAGCCTACACCGGCGCCATATAGAGGCGCTATTGTCTGAGGATATATCGCAAACGAGCCACCACCCTCAGCCATGATAAATGGCTTTACTCGACCCTTGGTTGGCATCCAGACCTTGCAATCTAAATATATAGGTATAAGCAGGCCGCTAAGCTCAACATTGGTCTCATCACCGCCATCAGCATCGCCAATAATAAAGTCGAGACCAAGGCCAACGCCTAAAGATACGTACTCGCCAATCTTGATACCCTGTATGGTATGTAGCGATACGCCCGACATAAGGACATCTCGCGCACTCACCTTCTCACCCTCGGTTACCATATTTGCGAAGTTGACATCACCCGCAACAAATACCTCGCCTTGATACTTTACCTTCGTCTTGCTCTCCTGCGCTGTTGCTGTCGACACGAGAAGTGTCATCATTGCTAACAGAAATAGTACTCGTTCTCTCATAGTAGTTGTGATTAATTGGTTTCTCTTGTTTCGTTAGTGCAAAGGTAGTATACGAGCTCAGGGTTAGCCAAATTTTAGAGCAAGATATTTTTCCAGACACAGCTTTGTAAGTAGCTGATTTTCAGCAATATGAAAAATATTATTTTGCCAATTTTTCAACTCGCTGATTTTCAACGTATTACAAGCTGTAAAAATCTTAGACGTTGAACATAATAACTAATACATTAATTATCAACCAATTAGCACAGGGAAAATCACATAAACTGAAAGAGAAGTGGCTGCTCGGTATTAACCAAACAGCCACATAATATTCTATATAGTCGACTATTAGAAGTCATCATCTGAAGGCTCATCTGCTGCATCTGCAAGCTCATCGGCGCCCTTCAAGTCATCCTCATCGTAGTAACCATCGTTCTCATCCTCCTGGCCATCGTCAACCTTAACATCAATCTTCACCAAGTAGTATGTGTCCTCGGTCTCGTAGGGTACAACGCAGAAGAATGTGCCATCGGGCTTGTCGATGCGCTGCATAACCTCTGAAAAACCAAGTGGATATAGAGCCTTAACCTCTGCCTGCTGCTCCGCGGTGAGGTTGTGGATGCTTGTTACAAGTCGTTTCTTCGTATTATTTGCTGCCATAATCTCATTAAATTTTCCGCAAAAGTAAACACATTTTAGTAATGTGCAAACAAAGCTCAATATTTTTTTTATTTTTTCGATTTTTCTTCGTCATTCCAAACAAAATATGTACCTTTACAACATAATATGTATATATAGATATGCACGACGAATTAAGACGTATGGAGGAGCTAACAAAACTCCTCGACTACCATAGCCACAAATATTATATCGAGAGCGCGCCCGAGATATCGGACTTCGAGTTCGACGCAATGCTGCGCGAACTGCAAGATTTGGAGGCTAAATACCCCGAGGCGGCAGACCCCAACTCACCGACCAAGCGTGTTGGTAGCGACTTGACGAGCGAGTTTCAGAGTGTTGAACATCGCTTCCCCATGCAGTCGCTATCGAACACCTACTCGATGGAGGAGCTTGGCGAATGGATAGAGCGCATTGTACGCGAGATTGGCGAGGTGGAGTTTGTGTGTGAGCTTAAGTTCGACGGCACGGCAATATCGCTATGCTACGAGAATGGCGCACTACAACGCGCCGTAACACGTGGCGATGGTCGTCGTGGTGACGATGTTACAAACAACGTTCGTACCATAGGCTCGGTGCCTCTACGTCTACATGGCGAGGGCTACCCCTCTATATTCGAGATACGTGGCGAGATAATAATGCCCTACGCATCGTTCGACAGGCTAAATGCCGAGCGCGAGGCGGCAGGAGAGCCACTCTTTGCCAACCCTCGTAACGCAGCATCCGGAACACTCAAAAACCAGTCATCACAAGTTGTGGCACACCGAGGTCTCGACTGCACACTCTATCAGCTTGCGGGCGACGACCTACCCTACGCCACACACCACGAGAACTTAGAGGCTGCGCGCAGCTGGGGCTTCAAGATATCATCGCACACGGCTATATGTCGCTCTCGCGAGGAGATTGAGGCATTCATAAACTATTGGGATGTGGAGCGCAAGAATTTGCCATATGCCACCGATGGCATCGTCATCAAGGTTGATAGCTACGCCAACCAGCGCACCCTCGGCTCTACGGCCAAGGCTCCACGTTGGGCCGTTGCCTATAAGTTTCAGGCTGAGAGGGCGCTAACGAAGCTCATAAGTGTAGACTTCCAAGTAGGGCGCACAGGCGCTATAACACCCGTTGCCAACCTCGAAGCGGTGCAGCTTGCCGGCACATCGGTTAAGCGCGCCTCGTTGCACAATGCCGAACAGATAGCGCTGATGGACATACGCCTCGGCGACATGGTGTACGTCGAGAAGGGCGGCGAAATAATACCGAAGATTACGGGCGTTGAGCTTACGATGCGCGAAGCAGATAGCAAGCCCTTTGAGTATATCACCCACTGTCCTGAGTGTGGTGCCGAGTTGGTGCGTTTTGAGGGTGAGGCTAAGCACTACTGCCCTAACCAGAGCGACTGCCCACCGCAGATTATCGGTCGCATTGAGCACTTCGTAAAGCGCAAGGCGATGGATATCGAGGGACTTGGTGGCGAGACCATCGAGCTACTATGGCAGAATGGGCTGATACATAATATTGCCGACATATATAGCCTCGACCCAATTAAGCTCGCGGCACTACCTCGTCTTGGAGAGAAGTCGGCAGCCAACATCTTGGAGGGTGTCAGAGCATCCAAGGATGTGCCTTTCGAGCGCGTACTCTTCGCCTTGGGCATACGCTTCGTGGGCGAGACAACAGCAAAATATCTCGCATCACACTTCCGCACCCTCGATGCCATAGCTAATGCCTCATTGGAGGAGCTTGCCGAGGCCGAGGAGGTGGGAGCGAAGATTGCAGCGGCCATTGTCGACTACTTTGCCGATGACACTAACCGTCAGATTATCGAAGTGCTGCGTGGTGCAGGACTACGCTTCGTGATGGAGGAGAAGTCGTTGCGTTCGGATGCTCTTGTGGGCAAGAGTGTGGTTATATCGGGTAAGTTCGAGGGTCGCTCGCGTGACGACATGAAGGCATTAGTAGAGGAGCATGGCGGCAAGAACCTCGCGGCGGTATCTGCCAACGTCGACTTTATCGTTGCGGGCGAGAATATGGGTCCTGCAAAGCGACAGAAGGCCGAGAAGCTCGGCATCACAATCCTCAATGAGGATGAGTTTATGGCACTTATCGCAGGTGGTAACCAAGCCACTACGAAGCAAGAGACCGAAACGAAGGAGCTGCCAAAGGCCGACAAGCCAGTACAAGGAACACTATTTTAGACAACCATAAAACATTAATATATATGGTACAGAGTAAGATTAAGGGTGTAGGCGTAGCGCTGATAACCCCATTTGACAACTACAAGGTAGACTACGACGCCTTAGCTCGCATGGTTGAGCACGTCATTAACGGTGGCGTTGACTATATCGTCGCCCTCGGCTCTACTGCCGAGACAGCGACGCTATCGCTTGAAGAGCGCCACAAGGTGTTGCGCTTTATCGTGGAGCGCACAGCAGGACGTGTGCCCATCGTAGCAGGTATGGGTAGTAATGACACCCACGCCCTCGTAGAGCAGCTGCGCACGTTTGACCTATCGGGTACAGTGGCAATACTAAGCGTCGTTCCATACTATAACAAACCCTCTCAAGAGGGCATCTACCGCCACTTTATGGCCGTTGCTGAGGCATCACCAGTGCCCGTGATAATATACAACGTTCCTGGTCGTACGGGCGTTAACATGACTGCCGAGACGACACTTCGTTTAGCACACGCTACGAAGCGAATTGTAGCCGTTAAGGAGGCATCGGGAAGTATCGAGCAGATGCAGCGCATCATCGACGCACGCCCAGATGAGTTCCTCGTGCTATCGGGTGATGATGGCCTTACCGTAGAGCTAATTAAGCGCGGTGGCGAGGGTGTTATCTCTGTGGCTGCCAACGCCTTTGCCAAGGATTTCTGCAACTGCATACACAGAGCCATGAATGGCGACATCGAGACTGCCGAGCGAGAGATGGAGCGCCTTACTGCGCCTATCAACCTACTCTTCAAGGAGGGCAACCCTACGGGCGCTAAGGCTATGTGTGCCGCGATGGGCATTACACGCGACGAGGTACGCCAGCCACTTGTCGAGGCAACAGCAGAGCTTATGGCCGAGATTAAAAGTGACATAGCGACGTACGATTTGAAGTAGTCGTGGCGTTCTTATTGCAATAAACAATATCGCTATGAGACGACTACTTTTACTATTACTATCAATACTCACCGTAGCTGCAATGTCGGCAACAGCTCAGGAGGTGAAGAGCGAGCCACGTGTACCCGACGAGGAGGATATCCTACGCCAGACCATGGCCACCTCGTCACCCTACTACTACACAAACCTGATGCTGAAGTACAAAAACGGCACCGAGCCACTTACTGACTTGGAGTACTACTACCTCTACTACGGCTACGCCTATCAGGATAGCTATCGACCCTTTGCCACGAACCATGCCCTCGACGAGATGTTCGCAATAGTGGGTACGATGAACCCCACAAGCCCTACTGTGGGACAACTCGAAGCTATCATAGAGCAGGGTGTAGCAGCTATGGAGTTAGACCCATTTAACCCCAAGGTACTCAACCTTATGGCATTTGCCTATGGAGCACTTGGCGATAGTCAACGCGAACAACTATACTTCAACCATCTCAACGGCATACTACGCGCTATCGAGTCGTCGGGGACAGGACTTAAGGAGGAGTCGCCATGGCATATACTGATGTTCTCGCACGCCTACGACGTTGTGGCATCGAAGGGCTATGCCTACCATGAGAGCCGCATTATGAGTCGCTCGGTGGAGTATATACCGCTAATGAAGAAGACCCACGACAAAATCAAGGGTTTCTACTTCGACTACAGCCGCATATACAAGAACAAGCCTGAGGACTACGTATTTAAGCGCGACCGTACATGGCAGTTCAACAACCTAAAACCGCGCGAGTATAAATAGTTGGCACATTGATAATTATTTCTTATCTTTGCCCAAATTTTTAAGTAATGAAGCATTTTTATCTATTCGTAATCTCTATCATAGCCCTCATAGGACTCGGCTCATGCGAGAGGCAGAGCAAGACACTATATGCAATAAAAGTCGATGACAAACACCTGTGCACCTCCGCGGAGCAGGATGTCGATATAAAGTATTATGTGCATGAGAACATCCTAAACTCCGACACTAAGTTTAGCGTAACGAGCAGCGAGGATTGGGTTACGGTCAGCGACTGCTCAACCATAGGTCAAGTAAGACTACACGTCGCAAATAACGAGGGAGAGAACCGCTCGGCAGAGATTACCATATCGGCACCGAGCTGTGTGACAGCGAAGTTCACCCTTGTGCAGTATGGCACGCCCCCCGCTGAGGCCAACCATACGCTGATGTTCTACTTCTTTGGCACAAGCCTCGGTCGTTACTTCAAAACAAATATCGAAGATGCAGTAGCAGCCATAAATGAGGGCATCTTGGGCAACAATAACCGAGTGATAATCTTCAGACAGGAGAGTAAGGATAAGGCATATATCAGCGAGTTGTGCTACGATGTGGATGGTGGCGAGTGTATAGAGCAGCGCATCGAGGAGATAACGCTGAACACCAACGAGATTATCACACCCGACGAGATGGGCGGGTATATCAGCAAGATGGCCGAGTTAGCCCCTGCTAAGCGCTACGGTATTGTTATCGCAGGTCATGGCCAAGGGTGGATAACACGTGAGATTATCAATAACGACAAGGATATTAGCGCCCTAAGTGTTGGCTACAACCCATGGATGCCAGCAGCAGGCGCTGAGGTCACACGTGCCTTTGGTGAGAGCAACGTGCAGGTAAATATCGACGAGTTGGCCGAGGGTATCGAGAAGTCGGGCGTGGAGCTTGACTACATACTCTTCGATGCCTGCTTTATGGCAAACATCGAGGCTATCTACGAGCTACGCAACGCGGCAAACTACATCATCGCGTCGCCATGCGAGATTATGGGTAAAGGCTTCCCCTATCACCGCACACTACCCTACCTCTTCGAGAATGAGGGCATGACAACAGACTATGAGGGCGCTGCTGAGAGCTACTACAAATTCTATAAAGATGAGTACACTGGTAGTTCACGTTGTGGTTCAATTACAGTATTTAACTGCTCTGAGATTGAGGCTCTTGCAGAGGCAACAAAGGAGGTAGTTAAGAGTGCAAAGAGCAACGACGATATTGATATTGATGCACTCCAAACCTACGAGGGTCAGGCTACACACCACTTCTACGACTTTGGTCAATGGGTGAAGACGGTAGCCACCGACAAAGATGCGCTCAAGGCATTTAATGAGCAGATGGCGAAGAGTGTAGTTGCGACCTATTCGCTACCGACATTCTACTCGGCATATGGCTCGTATGGCACATACAACATCAACTTAGATGTATACACAGGTGTGACGACCTCTGCACCAAGTGAGGCATATCCTAAAGGCTGGCGCAAGACAAGCTGGTATAAAGCGGTGTGGGAGTTGGAAAATTAAGATATATTCTATATCTTTGCACGCCAATAACGCGAAATAATTAAAGAAATAGATAGACTATGTTTGAAAATCTAACCGAGAAACTTGAACGATCGTTTAAGATTTTGAAGGGCGAGGGCCGAATTACCGAGATTAACGTTGCCGAGACCCTCAAGGAGATACGTCGTGCCCTTATCGACGCCGACGTCAACTATAAGGTCGCCAAGAGCTTTACCGACGAGGTGAAGCAGAAGGCGCTGGGTCAGGATGTATTGCGTTCGGTGAAGCCTGGACAGATGATGACCAAGATTGTGCGCGATGAGCTCGCAGCACTTATGGGTGGTACAGCTACTGACATCAAGCTTGAGGGCAGCCCCGCCGTCATCCTTATCGCTGGTCTTCAGGGTTCTGGTAAGACAACATTCTCAGGTAAGCTCGCAGCTCACATAAAGAGCAAGAAGGGCCGTCAGGTTCTCTTGGTTGCTGGTGACGTTTACCGTCCTGCGGCTATCGACCAGCTTAAGATTTTGGGTCAGACAGTAGGCGTCGAGGTATATACCGAGGAGGGCAACAAGAACCCTGTGGAGATTGCCGAGAACGCCATCAAATATGCACGTCAGAAGTCATACAACACCGTGATTGTCGATACGGCAGGTCGTTTGGCTGTTGACGAGGCTATGATGCAGGAGATAACCGCAATAAAGGCTGCTGTAAAGCCATCGGAGACACTCTTCGTTGTCGACTCGATGACTGGTCAGGATGCTGT
The DNA here is from genome assembly GCA_015059955.1 of Rikenellaceae bacterium. Classification (GTDB taxonomy): domain Bacteria; phylum Bacteroidota; class Bacteroidia; order Bacteroidales; family Rikenellaceae; genus Alistipes. The sequence continues at coordinate 67,891 of SUZK01000008.1, read as the reverse complement.
GAACACGGCTAAGGAGTTCAACGACCGCCTCGACTTCGACGGCGTGGTACTCACCAAGCTCGATGGTGATACACGCGGCGGTGCTGCCATCTCTATCCGCTCGGTTGTAGATAAGCCTTTGAAGTTTATCTCGTCAGGCGAGAAGATGGATGCTTTGCAGGTATTCCACCCTGAGCGTATGGCCGACCGTATCTTGGGCATGGGTGATGTAGTATCGCTCGTGGAGCGCGCTCAGGAGCAGTTCGACGAGGAGCAGGCACGTAAGCTCAAGAAGAAGCTTATCAAGAACCAGTTCAACTTCAACGACTTCCGCGACCAGATAGCACAAATCAAGAAGATGGGCAACCTCAAGGACCTTGCTTCGATGATACCAGGCATGGGCAAGGCGTTAAAGGATGTAGACATCCCAGAGGATGCCTTCAAGCACACCGAGGCCATCATCAACTCGATGACCCCTGCTGAGAGGGAGAACCCCGAGATTATCAATGCTCGTCGTCGTGAGCGTATCGCCAAGGGCTCGGGTACTACCATTGCTGAGGTAAACCGCCTTATGAAGCAGTTTGAGGATACGCGCAAGATGATGCGAAGCGTAGCTAATGGCGGATTCAAGCAGCAGATGCAGAATATGCGTGGCATGCGTCGCCGATAATGGCCACGAAGTGAGCCCAGAAGAGTAAATAACCCCCACAAATGGGGGTTGTTTGCATTATATATATAAGGTATCTTTGCAGCGTGAAAAGGCTAATAACAATACTCGTTATGCTCTGCGCCGTAGGAGCATATGCTCAGGAGGAGACGATAACACTCTACCATGTCGATGGAGTGGAGGTCGTTGCATCCACAAAGAGTGGCGACTCACACACTCAGCCAATATCTACCACCGCACTTAATATGGGCAAGATAGAGATGCGCGGCATATCGTCTGCCAAGGAGCTATCAACCATCGCCCCCAACTTCTACCAGCCCGACTACGGCTCAAGCATCACATCGTCAATATATATACGCGGCTTCGGCTCACGCATCGACCAGCCAGTGATGGGTATGACCATTGACGAGATACCTGTGATGAATAAGAATGGCTACGATTTCGACTTCTACGACATACGCCACATCGAGCTATTGCGCGGCCCTCAGGGTACACTCTATGGCCGTAACACGTCGGGAGGTGTGATGAACGTAACCACCCTTTCGCCAATGATGTATCAAGGTGTGCGCGCCATGGCCGAATACTCAACAGTAAGCTCCTACCGCGCCTCAGCTGCATACTACGCCAAGCCCACCGAGCGCTTTGGCATATCTGTGGCTGCGGGCTATGCGCATAGCGGAGGCTTCTTTCGCAACACATACCGCGACGAGATGTGCGACAAGGGCGACAACGCCTCGCTACGCCTGCGTATGCAGTGGGTAGTCAACGACAGATGGAGTCTCGACAACTCGCTCACAGCGGGATATACGAACGAGGGCGGCTACGCCTACCACCCCTACGACCCTGTTACGGGGAGCTACGGCGCTATCGCCTATAACGACCCTTCAGGCTACGAGCGACTGACCATTAGCGAGGGCTTTGTTGCGAAGTATCGCGGCGAGAAGATTAACCTCACGAGCGTCACCTCGTATGGCTATCTTGGCGATAAGATGACTCTCGACCAAGATTTTAGCCCTAAGTCGATGTTTACCATGCAGCAGCGACAGAGGGAGCACTCCATAACTGAGGATATCGTCATCCGCAACGCACCAAACAACAGCCGTTGGCAGTGGTTGTCGGGAGCATTCGTCTTCGCCAAGTGGCTCGATATGTCCTCGCCCGTGACATTCAAGGAGGATGGTATCAACGACCTTATATTGGGTAATATAAACAAGGGACTACACACGGTATTCCCCGAAAACAATATGACATTCGGCTGCGACAACTTTGTTATAAACAGCGATTTCCGCATCCCTACCTACGGCGCCGCTTTATATCATCAGTCGACCCTCGACCTCGGCCGTTGGCACCTTACGGCAGGCATACGCGTCGACATGGAGCATACGTCTATGAGTTACAACTCCAACACGTCGATACCTTATCGTTTTGACCTCACGATGAGCGACTACAAGGATCTATATACCGAATTCAAGGGGCGTGAGCGTCAGACATTCTTTGAGGTACTGCCCAAGATTGCCTTGCGCTACGACCTGAGCAAGGGCAATATCTACGCCACCATCACTCGCGGCTACAAGTCGGGAGGCTTCAACACGCAGATATTCTCGGACATTCTGCAAGTAAAGATGATGAACGAGATGATGGGTGCGCTTGGCATAGAACTTGATTCGTCGGCAACGACTACGACATACGACAGTGCCTCGGCAACACGATATAAGCCCGAGACAAGCTGGAATTTCGAGATAGGCACACACCTATCGCCCGCAGATGGGCTATCCATAGATGGTGCGCTCTTCTGGATAGAGTGCTTCGACCAGCAGGTGACCGTACTACCCAAGGGCAACAGCACAGGCCGTATGATGTCGAACGCTGCACGTGCCCGAAGCTTCGGCGTGGAGCTATCGGCCAACTACCGATATAAGGGCCTCAGCGCGAGTGTCGACTATGGCTATACCAACGCCACGTTCCGCAAGTACGACGATGGCACCGCCGACCATAGCGGCAACTACCTCCCCTACGCTCCGCAGAACACGATAAACGTGATGGTGGGCTACACCTTCGATGTCGACTACCGTGCGCTACGCGATATCACACTTGCTGCCGACTGGCGAGGCGTAGGACGCATCTACTGGAACGAGAGCAACACCCTCTCGCAACCACTATACTCGCTCCTTGGCGCGCAGCTATCGCTACGCTTCGACAAGGCGACAGTAACCCTATGGGGCAGAAACCTGTCGAATAGCGATTATGACGTCTTCTATTTCAAGTCCGTGGGCAAGGAGTTCTTCTCGAAGGGGGCACCTATACACGCAGGAATAAGAGTTAATTTCAATCTTTAAGTTATGAAGTATATCAATCTATTATTCAGCGCATTGTGCGCAGTGATGCTCACCACCGCGTGTGAGAATGGCAATAACAACGACCTACCAAACAACCCCGATGAGTCGAAGTGCTACAAGGGGTCGATGACCGTCGACCAAAACGATGGCACCCTCTATACACAAGAGGATGTCGAGGTGGACTACGAGATTAAGGGCGATAAACTCAACTTTGTGATGTACAAGGTGAAGTTCGCTAACGGCATGCCTATAAAGCTCGACATGGTTGTCGAGGGCGTTAATTATACCGAGGTTAATGGCAGCTACACCATTACGGGCGACGATATTGTGCCATACGCCATGGGTGGCCCATTCGAGAAGTATACAATCACCAATCTAACGGGTATAATTACCGACACCTCGTTTACACTCGACTTTATGTGCGGTGAGTACCCTGTGACGTATGATGGTGCGAAGTAGGAGTATCGAGAGAAGAGCAGAGATAGGAGCTGAATAAAAGAGTGGGGATGGCTAATTTACTTATTAGTCATTCCCTATCTATACCTCTGCTAATAGTTATCAAACACGGGAGCAAGTATTTCTGGAACGACTATTTGGTACTCTTTTAGTGCGCTTAGTCTCTCTCTACCCTCATGCGTAAGCGTAATGTTTATCTGTCGCTTATCGTGTTTATCTATTCTTCGACACACTAACTTTCGTCTCTCCAATGCCGATATTATCTTCGAGCAGTGAGACGCTCGCATCCCTGTGCGTTCAGCTACAATTGAGGCGGCGACGCTATGCTCCCCAATTGCGCATAGCGTCATTGCCTCATTAAGCGTAAGGCCGAGTTGGTCGATTATTCTGTTCTCAAGCTCTGACATAGCTGATACTATATCACGCATCACGCATATACATTTCACCTTTTCCATACTACTAACTTCTTGTGGTGTGGGTAAATATAATTAGCTCTCTCATACGGTTGCATAGTTATCTCGACCTTTCCGATGGAATACACTATATAAATAGGTTTACGCAAGATTTTTCAGCGCGTTCCATATATGTAGCAACGCCTCCAACGCTTACCTCATCAATCAGTTCCTCGCGTTTGATGCCCATTACATCCATAGACATCTGGCAAGCGATAAACTCTACTCCATTGTCGAGAGCCTGCTGGCGCAGATTCTCCAACGAATCCACCCCTTTTATCTTCATCAAATGTCGCATCATTATGCGTCCAAGTCCAAACATATTGAACTTCGATAGCGATAGTTTTTGCGAGTCAGATGGTAGCATCCAGCCAAACATCCTACCCCATATATCCTTCTTTACACGGGGCTTATTTACTCGTTTTATAGCATTTAGTCCCCAGAATGTGAAGAATATGGTAACTCGCTTACCCGTGGCAGCAGCGCCATTTGCGAGCACAAAGGTAGCTAAAGTTTTGTCAAGATCATCACTAAACATGATAAATGTTTTCTCGTCGTTTTTAGCAGAGAGTGTCGCTGTTGGGGCACAACTACTATCTATGCCTCGCTGCACTACTGCTCGGTATATGCCCTTGTCGCAACTTTTAGCAACTAATCGGTTGCCTGTCGAGTTGCACCACGCTTCGACATCACGAGTAAATGCCGAGTCGGTAGCCAAAATCTCTATGCACTCACCCTCCTTAAGTGTCGATACGCCCTCGCGTAATCTCAGTATCGGACCTGGACACTGAAGTCCGCATGCATTGACAACCATCTTTTGAGCATTGTCATTTGCAGAGACTTGCTCCTTGGCGCCATCATCATTACCGCCATTATGTGTCGCATTTGTATAGTGCGCTGTCGCAATATTGTATGTACGAATACCGCCTATAAGGTTTCGAACGTCGTGGTAGCCGTTAGCCTTTAGGATATTTGACGCGAGGTATCCACGCAGGCCGACACCACAAAATAGGAATATAGGCTTATCGCGTGGTATCTCATCAAGTCTCTCTCGTAGACTATCGAGTTCAATATTTATGGCGTCATCAATAGTTCCCAAGGCATACTCTTCGGGGGTTCGCACATCAATAAGAGTCCTCTCCTCCTTGGCAACCGATAGCAAATCGCGCCAATAAAGAGGTGTCATCTTTCCGTTCAAGATATTATTTGCAACATATGCACTCATCGCTACTGGGTCTTTTGCCGATGAGTATGGTGGAGCATACGCATGTTCAATCTCCATCAGTGACGTGATGCTCAACCCCTGCTTTATAGCCATAGCGTAGCTATCAATACGTTTATCTACCCCATCCACACCAACAATCTGTGCACCAAACAACTTACCATTGTCGGGCGAGAATACGACCTTTATTGTCATGGGCATAGCTCCCGGATAGTACTGAGCGTGCGAATTGGGGTGTATGGTCGCAGTTAAGTAGGGAATATGCAACTCTTTCAGTCGCTTTGCAGGCACTCCTGTTGATGCAACCGTAATATCAAACACCTTAGCAATGGCAGTACCTATCGAGCCCTCGTACTCTATATGGTTTCCAAATACCATATTATCAGCCGCTATTCGTGCCTGTCTATTTGCCGGTCCTGCAAGGAGGTTGAGCCATGGCTTGTTAAGTAGCGGATGTTGAAATTCTACCGCATCACCTACTGCATAGACGCCATCAGCAGAGGTCTGCATAAACTCATCTACACGTATGCCTCCCACCTCGCCAAGCGCTATCTTAGCATCTCGCGCAAGGGTTGTTGCAGGGCGCACTCCAATGCTGAGGATAACGATGTCGGCCGTAATTCTCTTTTGCGAACTTAGCACAACATCTATCTCCGCATCGTGGCTCTCGAACGCCACAACACCCTCTTCCAAGTGCAATTCAACGCCCTTTGTTACAAGGTGTTCGTGTACTATCTGTGCCATCGAGAAGTCTATCGGAGCCATCACCTGTGGTGCCATCTCCACAACCGACACCTTTGCTCCTGCCATATGGAGATTTTCCGCCATTTCAAGACCTATAAAGCCTCCACCCACAATTACGGCTCTATTGACACGGTGTTTTGTGATATACTCCTTTATTCGGTCTGTATCATTGACATTTCGCAGTGTGAATATACCATCACTCTCAATACCTTTGATTGGTGGCTTCACAGCTGTTGCTCCAGGGGATAAGAGAAGTCTATCGTAGCTCTCGGTATATACCCTATCGTCGCTATCCCTGACTGTCACCTGCTTTCGCTCTGTATCAATCCCTATCACCTCGTTCTTCGTGCGCACATCAATATTAAATCTCTGTCCGAAAGCCTCTGGCGTCTGTACAAACAATGAGTCGCGCTCCTTAATCGTGCCACCTATGTAGTATGGTAACCCACAATTTGCATAGGATATATACTCGCCCTTTTCGAATAGTATGATTTCTGCCGCCTCGTCATTACGTCTTATTCGCGCTGCCGCCGTAGCGCCACCTGCCACACCACCTACAATCAGATGCCTCACTCTTCCCTGTCTCTCCATAACTAACTTACTATTTGTTTATTATAATATATTTTAAAATACTTTCCATTGGAAAACTTTGCAAATGTAAAATATATTTTCCAATAAACAAAATTTCCAGTGAAAAATTTTTGAAAAACATATTATTGTCCGAATGGTTCTGTTCAGCGGGCGTTGCCCGTTATGGGCAAGACGCTGCAAGAGATTGCCGAAGCTCTGGGCTACAAGAGCAACTCTTCGACCCATGTCCTTCTGAACGAAGATTAGGTTAGACGTAACCGTTCGTTCGTTCGGAAACCCTATCTTATCGAACGAACGAACGCTGTACGCTTAAACAATATATATCAATATATATATCAATGGACATACTGATATATATCAGTGAACATATATCAGTATATATGTCAGTATACATATAATGATATATGTTAATATATATATGTTGATATATATAATAAGTATCAGTATGAATAATAATTATATATATCAGTGTGATAGATATCAGAGAGAGATTTTGCGCCTCTCTGAATGCTTTCTGACAACTCTCTCTGATAATTACTCACCTTGATACATATTGGGTATCACCATACCCCAAGATAATACTTTGAGGATTACCCGAAGCTCACAAAGAGCGTTCGTTCGTTCGATAAGATAGGGTTTCCGAACGAACGAACGGCTCACAACCCCCAGCCACGACGCATAGACTATATTCCCGAAGAGTATTGGGTCGCAGTCGCCATAGCAGGCTTTACCTACCGGCATCTTTGAACTTTTCTCTGGCAAGATATTGACCTGTGTAGCTCTCAGCGACAGCCATAATATCGTCGGGCGTGCCCTCAGCAACAATCATACCTCCATCCTTACCGCCCTCAGGGCCCATGTCGATAATCCAGTCGGCAACCTTCACGACATCCAAGTTATGCTCGATAACAACGGCCGTATTACCGCAGTCCACAAGGCGGTTAATTACGGACAGCAGTTGGCGTATATCCTCGAAGTGAAGGCCAGTAGTAGGCTCATCCAAGAGGTAGAGCGTGCGGCCAGTATCGCGCTTGGCAAGCTCTGTGGCGAGCTTAATGCGCTGTGACTCGCCACCCGACAGCGTTGTGCATGGCTGGCCAAGTGTCAAGTAACCGAGGCCCACCTCCTGTATAGCGCGTAGCTTCTGATATATAGATGGGATGTTCTCGAAGAACTCTACGGCCATATTTATAGTCATATTGAGCACATCGTTGATGCTCTTACCCTTATACTTCACCTCCAATGTCTCACGATTATAGCGGTTACCGCCACACGAGCGACACTTAACATAGACATCGGGCAAGAAGTTCATCTCGATGGTCTCGAAGCCAGCACCGCGACACTCCTCGCAGCGACCACCCTTAACGTTAAACGAGAAGCGGCCAGCCTTATATCCGCGTATCTGCGCGTCGGGCGTAAGCTCGAAGAGGTGGCGAATATCCGAAAAGACGTTGGTATATGTTGCAGGGTTGCTACGTGGCGTGCGACCTATGGGCGACTGGTCGACAACGACCAACTTATCAATATGCTCCAAGCCCTCGATAGAGTCGTACTCAAGAGGCTTATCCAGTGAGCGGTAGAGCTTCTGCGCAAGTATTGGTCGCAGCGTGGCATTTATCAGCGATGACTTGCCCGAGCCTGATACACCTGTGATACACACAAACTTACCCAGTGGCAGCTTAAGGTCTACTGAACGTAGGTTATTGCCACGTGCACCACGTAACGTAAGGTACTCGCCACTACCCTCGCGTAGCTTTGCGGGGGGCTCTATACGGCGACGGCCACTCAGATAGTCGGCCGTGATGCTATCACTCGCAAGAATATCATCGAACGTACCCTCGGCCACAATTCTGCCACCACGACGACCCGCCATAGGGCCTACATCGACGATGTGGTCTGCCGAGCGCATCATATCCTCGTCGTGCTCAACGACAATCACCGAATTACCCGCATCGCGCAGGCTCTTGAGGCTCTCAATAAGGCGCTGGTTATCGCGCTGATGGAGGCCTATGCTCGGCTCATCTAGGATATACAATACGTTGACGAGCTTCGAGCCTATCTGCGTAGCGAGGCGTATGCGCTGCGACTCGCCACCCGATATTGTTCGCGAGGCGCGCGACAACGAGAGGTAGCCAAGGCCCACATCCACCAAGAAGCCGAGGCGCTCGCGTATCTCCTTAATGATGTCGCGTGCGATAATCTGCTCCTTGTCGCTAAGTAGCTCCTCTATATGGTCCATCCACCCCTTAAACTCGGTTATCGACATTGCCGAGACGTCGGCGATACTCTTATCACCTATGCGGAACTGCAACGCTTCAGGTTTCAGACGACAGCCACCACACGCTGGGCAGCGCTGCATAACAAGGAACTGCTCACGCCACTTCTGCCCGCGTTTCGACTCCTCGTCGATATTGCGCATAATCCACTCCGAGAGCCCCGACCACTGCATTAGGCGTGTACCGCCCATCGACGAGAACTCGGCAAGGTTGAGCATCAGCGGCTCCGAGTCGCCATAGAGGATGGCATTAATGCCCTCGTGCGATATGGTGCTTATGGGGTCGTCGAGCGTGAAGTCATAGCGATGACCCAAGCCATCGAGCATCGCAAAGAGCATATTGTTATGATACTTGCCGAAGGGCTCGATACCACCCTCCCTGAGCGACAGCGTGTCGTCGGGGACAATCTTACGCATATCGAAGACTGGGCGCTCACCCAAGCCATTACACTCGGGACATGCTCCCTTAGGCGAGTTGAACGAGAAGGTGTGGGGTGCTGGTTCCTCGAAGGCCTCACCCGTAGTGGGGCACATGAGATGTCGCGAGAAGTATCTGATGGCCTGCGTATCGTAGTCGTAGAGCATCATCGTACCCTTGCCCTGACGCATGGTCTCGCGTAGCGATGTCATCATACGCTCGCGGTGCTCATCGCCGACGACAAGCCTATCTATGACCATGTCGATAGTGTGTATCTTATATCTGTCGAGCTTCATGCCCGCCGTAAACTCGCGTATCTCGCCATCGATGCGCGCATAGATATAACCCTTGCGCGCCATGCTCTCGAAGAGCTCGCGGTAGTGACCCTTACGGCCCTTGACCACAGGGGCGAGGAATGCCACACGGTGACCATTAAAGCCCTCAATCATAAGGTCGCATATCTGCTCGTCGCTATACTTCACCATAGGCTCGTTCGTCACGGGCGAGTAGGCGCGTGAGGCACGTGCATATAGCAGACGTAGGAAGTCGTTAATCTCGGTCACGGTGCCCACCGTCGAGCGTGGATTTTTGTTGGTTGTCTTCTGTTCGATGGCAACAACAGGACTAAGACCCGTGATGTGGTCGACATCAGGGCGCTCCATATTACCCACAAACTGACGTGCATAGGCCGACAGCGTCTCCATATATCGGCGCTGGCCCTCGGCATATATCGTGTCAAAGGCCAACGACGACTTACCCGACCCCGAAAGGCCCGTGATTACCACGAGCTTATCGCGCGGGATGGTGACATCTACCGACTTGAGGTTGTGCACCCTTGCACCGATTATCTCTATCTCCTTCTTAGCCATCGTTTACAACATTCCTGACAACATAGCTTGCAACGATATCCACCCCATAAGGTCGATAAAGGCAACAACGATAACAACGAGCGTAAACCACTTAACGAACTTAACGCCCCAGCTCACAGCCCAGTGCGATGCCAAAATAGCGCCAAGGATATTACCTGCACCATGTAACAAACCCGACGACCACTCTATGTTCATGGAGTCGCCACCGCTAAACTGATTTAGCGCGAATACGGTGATAAGCGCAAAGGGCGTCGAGATAAATATCACACACCCCTTCAAGACGTTAGCCGTGATGATATCGAGGTTCATGGTCCAGATGGTAACGGCAAGGATTAGGAAGCCAAGACCGATATAGATATATCCACCATAGAAGCCCACGAGGAAGAATAACACATAGTGCCACCACTTAATAACCAACGCATGGCCACTATGTAGGTGTGGACGGTTTCTATCGAGGATGAGATATAGCAAGATGATGGCCAAGACCACGCTAAGACATATCTTGAATGTCATCTCATCGACCTCGAGAGCTACAAACGTACCCGCAATAGTACCCAATATCGCAGGAATGGAGAGCAAGAAGCCATTGCGGAAGTCGACCATTCGTTTGCGCATAAACGACGCCGTAGCCGAGAAGTTCTGCATCACAACAGGGATGCGGTTGGTGATGTTCGCGACATCTATTGGCATACCCATAGCCTGGAAGAGCGACATGGTTATAATCGAACCACCGCCACCCAGCGTGTTGATAATACCAACAATAACTCCCGAAACGAGAAGTAGGATAACCTCATTATCTATCATCATAAGCTCTATATATTCAGGTTAAAGTCGTCGGCATCGCGCCCGACATCAAACTTATTACGAAACACCTCCATAGCCTCGACATCTAACTCCACAACGCTCACACCACACTCCTCAGCCATATCCACCACATCGCGACCATAGTAGTCAACAACGGCCGAGTCACCAGCATACTTCAACGATGGCTCCTCGCCGATGCGATTTACGCCAATGACATAGGACTGGTTCTCGATGGCACGCGCCCTGAGCAACGTACGCCACACCTCACGACGAGGTGCTGGCCACAAAGCCGAGTATACGATGGCATCATAGTCACCACGCTGACGGCTCCACACGGGGAAGCGCAGGTCGTAGCATATCTCCAACATATAGCGCACACCGCGCCACGCAACAACCTTGCGACAACTACCACGCTCAAACCAACGACCCTCACCACCTATCGAGAACAGATGACGCTTATCGTACCACTCTACCCCGCCATCAGGCATCACAAAATAGAGGCGGTTGCGATAGCTGTCACCCTCGCGGACAATCACCGAGCCTACGATGGCAGCATCATGCTTCGATGCCATACGCTTCATCCACTCTAACGTTATGCCATCATCGGCAACCTCACGCGGGTCGGTGACAAAACCCGTCTGGAACATCTCCGATAGAACAACCGTATCGCACTGCGTACCCTCCAACATACTCTCTATGGAGCGTAGGTTTGCCGCTACGTTCTGCCACTCTATGGGGCGTTGTACGATTGCCACTCGGTATCTCATATGACGCGCTATTTTGTTGCTATGTAAAAGAGGTCGAAGCAGCGCTCATCGACTGCCACAACGCTATAATCCTCCATGCGTATCGACTCCGTAAGCTCAGTATTCTCGCTATGCAGTTTACGACGGTTACGACGATTCATAATGTCGTAAGGTATCTTCAAAAGCGATGCTGGTAGCCACCACTGCATCCTCAGGATATCGAAGCGCATGATGCGACGCACCGACTCTCGGTTCTTCTCGTAGTAGGCCATAACCTGCTCGTTGCCCACAACACCCTTGCACTCAACCTCAGCAAAGTTCATCAGCAACACATACAACTCCTCGGAGGTGTACTCTCTCACGTGCCAAGGGTTGCGCGTGAGCGACATCGGGCGATTAGGCGTGGTAACGATAAACTTGCCACCCTTGCGCAATACGCGGTGTACCTCGCGGATAAACTCCTTGTCGTCAGCGATATGCTCAATCACCTGGAACGATACGACATAGTCGAACGACTCATCCTTGAAGGGCAGAGGTGGCACCGTGGCATTCACAAACTCCACGTTATCGGGCAACTCGCCAATAGCCTCACTACAATATTTATCAAGGGTGGTAAACGTCGCGCACGAGGGCGCAATGATATCAATGCCATAGCCGGTACCTGTGCCAATCTCCAACACACGCCCCGATACCATCTTCGCTGCCTCGACATATGCCAAGCGCGAACGCTGATAGACATAGTTGTCGGTCACCTCGCGTGACACCCTCTCTGCTGTCTGCACCCCCATATCCAATCTACTTTATCTGCTCAATACCATGCTCCGTCTGGCGCACCTTGCCCTGCTTGAGCAACATGCCGAGCGCACGCTTAAAGACCTTCTTACTCATGCCCGTAACCTTGGCCACCTCCTTAGGGTCGCTATGGTCATTAACCGAAAGTACGCCGCCATGCTCCTTGAGCATCGCCTCCAACTTAACAACCGCAGTCTCAACCTCGGCAAGACCCTGCTGCTGTAGGCTAACGTCAATACGCATATCCTCGGTAATCTTACGTATCCATCCACGACATCTATCGCCAACGTGGATTGGACGGAAGAGCTGATTTTTATAGATCATACCCCAGTGGCGGTTGTCGATAACCACACGATAGCCAATAGGTGTCTCGAAGGCCACCAAAACATCAACCTCATCACCAACGCTCACCGTCAATGGCTCCTCGTTATGGATAAAAGGCTTAATCTTATTAGTAGCCACGCATCTGCCTGTACGCTCGTCAACATACATGTAAACGACACTTTTCTGGCCGGGTACGACAGCGCCCTGCTGGTTTCTATTGGGCAGGAAGAGGTGCTTGCCGAAGAGTCCCCAGTCGAGAAACGCTCCATGGATGCTCTTATCCACAACCTTCAAAGCGGCAACCTCACCCACCTTAATAAGTGGGGTCTCGGTGGATGCCACCAATCTATCCTCCGAGTCATGGTACACGAAGACCTTAACCTCGTCGCCCTCCTTCATATCGAGGCGCGTAAAGCGGTTGGGGAGCAACACCTCAGCCCCCTCCTCGTCCTTAAGATAGAGTCCAAAGTCCGAGACACGTGCTACGGTGAGAACTTGTATTTCGCCTGTTTTCATACTTCAATATAGATGTTTAGCGTGTAAAGATACAAAAAATTTTTTATTTGCCGATTGTTTTCATACCTTTGTACTATGATTGAGAGCATAAATATCAAGCTTAAGGAGTTGGTTTCGGCGCTCCCCAACAGCCCCGGCGTCTACCAATTTGTCGACCAGGCGGGGACAATCATATACGTAGGTAAGGCTAAGAACCTCAAAAAGAGGGTCTCGTCATACTTTGTCGAGAGCCGCAATCATAGCGACAAGATACGCATCATGGTTAGAAAGATTGTCGACATCCGCCACCATGTTGTAAGCACTGAGCAGGATGCCTTACTCTTGGAGAACTCACTCATTAAAGAGCTTCAGCCTCGCTACAACAGTCTTCTTAAGGATGATAAGACATACCCCTGGATAACCATCACCAACGAGCCGTTCCCACGCATAGTAACACGACGTGCCATCGAACGCGATGGTGCCGAATACTACGGTCCCTATGGTTCAGCAAGCATACTTCGTGCACTCCTCGATTTCATCTATAGCGTCGCCACGATACGCATCTGCAAGGTCGACATCACCGAAAACAGCGTAGCACAAGGCAAACATAAACCATGTCTGCAATACCACATAAACAAGTGCATGGCGCCATGCGTAGGAAAGCAGAGCCGTGAGGAGTACAACGAGATGATTTCTCGTGTACGCATGATACTTAAGGGCAACATTCGCCCCGTACATACTTGGCTCGAACAGGAGATGATGCACGCCGCACAAGAGCTGCGCTTCGAGGATGCCGAGGTGTACAAACAGCGACTTGCCGCACTACATAAATACCAATCGCGCTCGGTTGTCGTAAGCTCGAAAATCGTTGACTGCGACGTCTTCACCACCATAATCGACGACAACGAAGCCTTCTGCAACTTCATACGTATTCGCAATGGCAGTATGGTGGCCATACAGACAATACGTATGGAGCTCGGTATCGACAATGACAAGGCCGACGTATTATCATCAGCCATACAGTATGTAATAGCGAATACTGGTATGGGGTTAGCGCCATTAGTATTGGTTGAGATAACACCTGCTATAACGTCTATATTCGAGAATGTTAAGTTCCATGTACCACTGCGTGGCGAGAAGCTCGAATTACTGAAGTTCTCACTCAAAAATGCAGAGAACTATCGAGCTAACTACCTTATCAAAAAGCAAGAGTTTAGCCACGACCACAACAACGACGACCTAATGGCAGAGATGAAGGCCGAGCTTAATCTCGACCGCGAGCCACGACATATGGAGTGCTTCGACAACTCGAATATCCAGGGCACACATCCCGTAGCCTCGTGCGTTGTGTTCCGCAACGGTAAGCCATCGAACAAGGAGTATCGCCACTTCAAGGTTAAGAGTGTTGAGGGCGCTAACGACTTCGCTACGATGTACGAGATTATCTATCGTCGCTACCAGCGAATGTTGGAGGATAACGAGAAACTCCCCGACCTTATCGTTGTCGATGGCGGCAAGGGGCAGCTCTCAAGTGCATGTCTTGCACTAAGTGAGTTAGGCATACTCAATCGTGTAAATATCATCGGATTAGCAAAGCGCATAGAGGAGGTATTCTACCCTAATGACCCTAATCCCCACTACCTTAATAGATTGAAGCGACCCATCAAGACGATATGCCATATTCGCGATGAGGCACACCGCTTTGCAATCACCTTCCATCGCTTGCTACGACGCGGCGAGATTGCCGACTCGGAGCTACTCAACATCGAGGGCATTGGCGAGAAGACACGTACAGCACTGCTGCGCAAGTTTATGAGTGTGGAGGTCATCAAGATAGCGACGGAGAAGGAGTTAGCCGAGGTTGTTGGCATGGCTAAGGCAAAAAAGATAAAAGCATACTTCGCTAAGCAACAAGCAGTTAAAGACAAGCAACATTAAAAGATGCAAAAAAAGAGGGCGAAAATTTTGCAGGATAGAAAATAATCGCTACATTTGCACACCAAATCAGAGAAATCTGATGCCCAGATGGCGGAATCGGTAGACGCGCTGGTCTCAAACACCAGTAGGTTCACCCCTGTGCCGGTTCGACCCCGGCTCTGGGTACTGAAGAGAGAAACGAGAGTTTCTCTCTTTTTTTGTTGTGTTGGCGAGGGGCTATGCCCTTCAGCTAATGTGATGTGCATTCTATGCGTGCAAGCCCGCAGAAGCAAATCACATCAGCTGTTGCCTATGGCAATCTCGCCAACTGCGCCTAATACAGACCCCGCGGTGCTCACCTTAATTGGCGGTTGCGCGGATATGAGCGAGCCTTATTGGGTTCAGTCGTAAATTTCGGTGGGGATTGAAGAAAATCATAGGATATCATATAGCGACGAAGCTGGGTAAGTTGAAAAACTTTCCCTGCTTTTTACTATCTTTGTGCCGTAAACATATATACTACCAAAATATGGTTGCCATCAATTACATATTTGCCGTATCACTCTTCATCTTACTGCCGCTACTCGTCATGTGGTTATGTCGTCGTGTGACCATCCTATCGAAGATAGGCCCTATCATGGTGCTCTATGCCATAGGTATCGCCATAGGCAACATACCCAACCTCCCAGCCGAGATGGGTGCAGTGCAAAAGATACTGCCCGATGTGATGATACCGCTCGCCATCCCCATGATGCTCTACGGCTGCAACTTCGCATTTAGCGAGACGCGACTGCTCGCAAAGGTTGTCATCAGCGGCTTCCTATCCGTAGCCATAGCCGTAACGGCAGGCTATCTCCTTATAGGCCATGACGTTGCCGAGGGCGCGAAAATCGGAGGTATCATATCGGGCATGTACACAGGAGGCACGCTCAATGCCGCATCGCTACAAACAATGCTCAAAGCCGAGGAGGAGACCTTCGTGCTGATTAACTCATACGACATCGTTGTCTCGTTTCTCTACTTCGTATTCCTCTTTTCAGTGGGCATCAGACTCTTCCGCTGGCTTTATGGCGAGCCAACGACACGCACAGACCGCCAAGATGACAACAACACAACAGAAGAGAGCATCAACATTAGCAACCCGTATAGCGGACTATGGAGCAAGCAGGAACGTAAAGACCTCGCTAAGATAATCGGCGTAACGCTGTGTATAATAGCTATATCAGCCGCTGTTGCGATACCATTCCATGGCGACTGGTTCACCGTTGTATTTATCCTTGTACTCACCACACTTGGCGTTGCCGCATCGTTTATCAAGCCGGTACACAAACTCAAATATAGCTACGATATAGGTCTATACCTGATATATATCTTTAGCCTTGTCATAGCCACCATGGCCGACCTCTCGACATTCGACCTTGAGCGAGGTCTACACCAGGTTGGATTTATGGCCTTTGCCGTTTTCGTCTCACTTATGCTACACACTATCTTCTGTCGCCTTATGCGTGTCGATGCCGACTCTATGGTGATATCTTCTGTATCATTCATCAACTCACCTCCCTTTGTACCTATGGCCGTAGCAGCCATGCGCAACCGGTCGGTGTTGGTCGTAGGCCTCAGTGCCGGCATCGTGGGCTATGCCTTCGGCAACCACTTCGGTGTACTTATGGCAAAACTCCTTGAGACACTTGGATAGCGCACCACTACCTACACATACAACAAACGAGGCCAACATATGATTTGTTAGCCTCGTTTTTTTGTTTGGGTGGAAGATGGGATTGGCTACGGCATAAATGCCGCTTTACGCCTTTCCCCTCCGCTCGCCGCGGAGGCACTTCCAAACTACTACGCAAGAAGCTACTACGTAGCCCACTTTTGTTTTCTATACCTATGCCTACAAACAAATTTGAGGCAAGGTATAAAAAACAAAAAGATGTCTTGCGACATCTTCTTGCTTCGTTGTTTGGGTGGAAGATGGGATTCGAACCCACGACCTTAGGAACCACAATCCTCTACTCTAACCAGCTGAGCTACATCCACCATCTGATTTGTTTCCAAATCGGTGTGCAAATATACACACTTTTTTTATATCTCCAAAATTTTAGAGCCTAAATTTTTGCTATTTTTAATTCATCTCAACTATGCAAGCGACATCAAACATCATTAACACATAGCATACATCGACATATTCAATTTATACTCAACATCCTACGCCCACCTCTTCTTCACCCTGCGCTCGGCGAGCTTGCCAATACGCACCGCCGTAGCCTCAATAGACTTATACTGGTCGACCGTGGCTGTCTCGACAGCCTTATAACCCGAGACAACACCCTTCTCGATGGCCTTATAGCCACCCACAACACTATCTTCAACAGCCTTATAGCCCGTAACAACTGCCTCCTCGACGCTCTTCAACGTCTCCGTAAGGCGATCTTCCCTATTGTTTGCCATACGCTACAACACTATTTTACCCTTATTTTCTGGCCAATCTGAAGTATCGACGTCGACTTGATACCATTCAAGCTACACAACTTATTCACCGTAGTACCATACTTGCGGGCTATTGCACCAAGCGTATCACCCGACTTCACAGTGTGATACTGCACGGCCGTCGCCTTGCGCTCAGCCTCGGCCTGGCGTGCTGCCTCGGTCTCCTCGTCAAACTCCTGCTCAAACTTAGCGTATATGCTGAAATGACGGCGTTTAAGAAGTAGCTCAGAGCCACGCAGTTCGCCCGTTTCAAAGTCAATAATTCTCTCTGGATCAAACGACTGTCCGCGATATCTCACCTCGAAGTGGAGGTGTGGTCCTGTACTTCTACCCGTACTACCACCCTGGCCTATCTCCTGGCCCGCAACAACCCAGTCACCAGCCTCCACCTCACGCTTAGAGAGGTGGGCATAGTATGTTTCAAGGCCATTATTATGGCGTATGACAACAAGGTTACCATAGCCACCTGAGCTCTGCGAGAAGCGCACCTTACCATCAAACACTGCATATATAGGCTCACCAGTCTTCAATGGCAGGTCTATACCCTGGTGCTTGCGTCCACGTCGTATACCATAGCGTGAGCCAGGCTTACCTTTATATGGATAGTGATAGCTGTTCAACGAGTCCACGAGCTGTATATCAATGCTCTCGGGTAGCGAGTTCTCATCAACACCACTATAAGCGTGCGACACGGTTGTATTCCAGTGGTCGCCAAATATCGTAGGGTCACCAACAAAGGCATTTGTGCGCACATAGCGCCATGTGTTATCGCTAAACAATACGATGTTAAGGTTATCATTACCAGATGGTAATGTATCTACCACAGACACCGTACTCAGCGTTCGCACCGGACGTATGGGCTTCGACTTAGGCCCCGCATTCTCATCCGCCGTTTGAGCGCTCAACGATGTCGATATCAACAGCAGAGCGGCTAATATATAAGCGTTCTTCATATCTCTTATTATTTCATCTCCTTGACCATATCCTCGGCAAGTTCCAATTGCTTATAGAACTCCTCGCCAAAGGCACGAATGATAGGCTCACGCAAACCCTTGTATACTGGCACGCCGAGCAGCTTACCACACTCGCGCGCCGAGCCACACACCGCCCAGCGATGATAATTAAGACCCACCGAACCGTTGCGGAAACGAGCCACACGTATTGGGTATAGGTGGCACGATATGGGCTTCAAGAACGAGCACTTACCCTCGCGGTAGGCACGCTCGATAGCGCAGAAGGTAATACCATCCTCCTCAAAGGCGTAGGCACACGCAGCGTTATCCACAAGCGGCGTGGTGTAATCGCCATCGACATCGACAACCATAAATCCCTGCTCCTCGACAGCCTTGCGACCCTCCTCGGTCATATATGGCGAGTAGTTCTCCCACTCATCCTCCAATATGTCGACCTCATCGATATCGAGCGGAGCGCCCGAGTCGCCCTCGACACAGCAGATACCCCTACACTTGCCAAGGTCACATGCGAAAGCCTCGCGCAAGATGTCGAGGCTCACAATCTTATTATCAATTTCAATCATCGTCTATGGATTGTAAATATCTTTATATCTGAACGATAGTATCTCGTATACCATATCGTGGAGCTGCTGCGCCTCCTCGTTATCTGGCTCAAGGCTCTTCGCCTTGTTAAAGTCGTTGATAGCCTTACCCCACTCGTTGCGGCGATAGAAGCACTTACCACGCTCGATATAGAGCGATGCACGCTCGCCGCTCTCAATCATTGCCGTTAGGCGCATGATATTTCCAGCGAGTGTCCACAGCTGGTTGTCAGCGATATACTTTGCAACCTCGGGTGCCACCATCGACGATATATCCTCGTTGCGCTCCACCTTGCCACGCACCTCCGTAGACGAGAACTCCACATATGGGGCATCGTCAAGCAGAACTACCCTATCAGCGAACTTCTCAACAGCATATCCCTTGCGTGGGTATACATATATCTTATACTCGTTGAGTATGCGCTCATACTCCTTCCACTCATCAAAGCGCGCCCATATATCGCTGCCCGTGATTATCGAGAACTCCATATCGTCACCATGGTTTTGCTGAAGGTAGTCGAGTGTATTAATGGTGTATGATGGTTTCTCCAAGACAAACTCAACCACCGAGGGCTTAATGCGCTCGGGGTAACGCGATGCCTTGCACGCCATTTCGGCCATCTCGTAGCGCGTATACTCTGGCGTTTGAAGCACATCGGCCTTGAATGGGTTTTGTGGCGATATAACAAGTGCTACCTCATCGGCAATATCCTTATCCAAGGCGTACTCTGCAAGAGCTATATGACCATTATGTATTGGATCGAACGACCCGAAATACAATAACATACGTTTCTTCATACCACCTACTACTTTAAGAAGTTATCAATAATTTGCGAAGCCTCAGCTATGGCCGTCTGCAAATCGTCGTTAATTACCGTATGGTCGAACTCCGAGGCCTTAGATAGCTCGAAGTCGGCCTTTGCCACACGCCTCTGTATCACCTCCTCGGCATCGGTGCCACGACCACGCAGGCGACGTTCAAGCTCCTCTACCGAAGGAGGCATGATAAACATCGAGCAGGCGTCATCGCCAAAGAGGCGCTTAAGGTTGATACCGCCCATAACGTCGACATCGAAGATAATGATATTACCCTTGGCCCAAATACGCTCCATCTCACTCTTAAGAGTACCATAGCACGTACCCTCGTATACCTCCTCCCACTCTACAAACTCGTCATTGGCAACACGCTCTTTGAACTCCTCGTTCGATAGGAAGTAGTAGTCTACACCATGCTGCTCTTGGCCTCGTGGCTTGCGCGATGTAGCAGATATCGAGAACTCGAACTGCGGGAAGCGCTTCAAAAGCTCGCGTACGATAGTGGTCTTTCCCGAGCCACTTGGAGCCGAAAATATTATCAACTTACCCATGACTACAAAATATTGAGCACCTGCTCCTTGATTTTCTCCAATTCATCCTTCATCTTAACCACAAGACGTTGCATATTTGCCTCGTTCGACTTCGAGCCCATGGTGTTAATCTCACGACCAAGTTCCTGTGCGATGAAGCCGAGCTTGCGGCCTGGAGCCTCCTCCTCGGCAGCCACCTCGCGGAAGTAGCGGCAGTGGTTATCCAAGCGGACCTTCTCCTCCGTGATATCGAGCTTCTCGATGTAGAATATCATCTCCTGCTCCAAGCGGTTGTTGTCGACCTCAATTTGCAACTTCTCGATATTCTCACGAATACGGCTCTTAATTACATCTACACGTGCCATCTCAAATGGCTCAACTTCGTGGCGATACTGCTCGATAAGCGCTATGCGATTTAGTAGGTCGGCAATGAGTATAGCACCCTCCTGCTGACGGAAGGCATCGAGCTGTGCACACGCAATCTTTGCAGCCTCGACGATGGCCGCAATCTCAGCATCGCTCACCTCCTGCTCCTCGGAAGTGACGACGTCGGGCATACGCAACACCGCCTGCATAAGTGCAGCATCGTCGATGACATTCATGCGGCACTCCTTAGATACACTACGCAGCTCGTTGACATAGGCCTTGAAGGCATCGCGATTTACGTGCGCCGAGGTCTCAACAGTAGATGCCTCAAACGAGATGAAGCAATCGACCTTACCACGCTGAAGCTCGCGTGTGACAATCTGGCGTACCTCTGCCTCAGCAGCGCGATACTTACTCGGAAGCTTAACGCTAAGGTCAAGCTGTTTGGAATTGAGTGAACGAAGCTCTACGCGGAACTTCTTATCACCACATGTGGCCTCGCCCTTACCGAAGCCTGTCATTGACTTTATCATAGTATTGCTATAAATCTAATTTTAATAAAATTAGTACATTTTGCAAAGATACTAATAAATTTGAAAAGTGCAAAGATGAAAAAGAAAAAGAAAATATCGCTTCGACTAACGACACTAAGAGAACGCAATTATCTTCATCGTCTACAACAATTCACGAGAGTTGTTGCACCGTCGACGCGCTATAATTTTATAGCTATATATTTGTAAAGGTGCGCTAAAGCTATCGAAATTACCGCACAAACTATGACATACACATACTTTAATTCGCCGACCAAACATCCCCCACATAGTACAGAGAACAACAACATGGGAATACGCTGATAGATGTACAACGGGAATAGATTCTTTCCCGACCACTCCAACAACCTACTCTTAAGCTGTAACCTCATCGAAAGAACGACTATGAATAGAGAGAAGCAGACACTACAAACGTTCATAAAGAGAAGAGATTGAGCTATCGTAGCATTGAGCATAACGATATAACTTACAACCAAAGCACTCGCCGCTAACGTGACATAAATCAAGTAGTTTCGATTTACCACTCGTTCAACACTCTCCTTATAGTAGCAATACACACTTCCCGCGCTATATGCTAAACATGTGTCGTACCACCAACTGCCTTTGAACTGAGAGATTACCAATGCAAACAGAATCATCAGAGTTAGGTTAGCCATCAAATAGCGTTTACCATAACCGAAAAGTTTATACGATAAATAGGAGCTAAGGTAACAAATACAAATAACGAAGATATACCAGTTGCTATTACCCACTGAAGCCATGCAGACAAACGAAAGCAACACCTTCTCCAGACTCATCGAAATATTAAGGATGAGATTTAATAGGACAAAGAACGACACAGCGACTCCAAAATTGAGCATCGTGGCCATCACCCTCCGCTTCGGGATTGAGCCTACGTAGCCTGCGCCCTTGTGCTTTATGGAGTTCATAACCCCATATCCAGAGTAGAACATAAAGGGGACGACGACCAATTGTTTTAGAGTCACAACAACACTTACCGCAGCCCTATCCACAGCCAATTCAAATGGTGCCACATCAACAATATAGGGCATTATATGCCCCATAAATACCAACCAAATGAAGACTCCCTTAATGGCATTTGTCTGCTGCACAGAGATATAGTCTTGGTTGTATCTATTAAACCTAAGGCCACAGAGCACGACAGCAAGCAGTATGATGTAAAAAAATACCATTCCTTATGATTTGTAGTTATACACTACCCAATCCAATTCGAACTATAATGGTGTTAAACCATATAAACAGACAAAGAGGAGCGCCGGCAACCACAGCCACAACACACCTCTTTATCTATATCTCATTCTGCTTATCGCAATTCGTCAGGATGTAGACGCACGACCTTACCGTCGCGCACTACTACCAAGTCGCCATTATCTCTGCGAGTACGCTCGATAAGGCGACGTTGCGCCAAAAGGATACCCGCATCTATTCTCTCTTGAAGTTCTCTTATCTCAAACTCACTCATAGCTCAATATTTTCTGATACGCTAACGGGTCAACGACCTCTTTTATTTCGCTCTTCGAGCCATAAGCGATCTTCTTTACACCCTCGGCGGTGCTATTATCGTATATAACCCAGTAGTCGCATATAGGTACATAGAGCGATGTTAGGTTACGCAGTGAGCTCTCATATCGACGACATATCGTATTCGTAGGTATATTGTGACCACCGAGGCTCACACGCTTGGCAACGCGCTGTATTGCCTGCTCAGGCGTAGGCAACCAGAAGTAGAGCAACGATACGAAGTAGCCACGCTCATGGGCGCGGTCGATAAACTTTTGATATGTTCGTGTAGATAGTGTCGTTTCGAATGCGAAATCCGAGCCCTCCTCAAGCAAGTCGTTGATACGTCGCAACATAAGACGACCCGCCTCGATTGCCATACTATCGGGATTAAAGGGTGAGAGTCCTCGCGCAATCTCATCGGCATTGACAAACTCGTGGCAGTGCAACAACTCAGGCAACATCGTGTACGATGCCGTGGTCTTACCAGCACCGTTACACCCTGCTATGATATAGAGCTTCTGCATAACAAAAAACTTTGGACAAAGATATAAAATTCAATCGTAACAAGCAAATTTTTGAGATTGTTTCTACACCTCACATATGACCCAGCGACTACAATTCACCAGCCTCATATAAGCGTACAATCTGTTCTAACATCTGATCCTCACCCTCGGGGTCGTACTCCAATTTAAGGTTATTACCAAAGAGACGAGCCAGCGTCTGGTAGAAACCCGCAACAAAACCCGAGCGGTACAACTTAATGATACTAAATGCCGTCTTATCAGTCTCGCGGTCAATAAGTTTAAGAAGTATAACACCCTCATAGCGAGTCATCTTCCAAAGCATTGGTGTTATCTCCTTCTTGAGAGCCTCCTCCACCTCGGAGGTATACTTTTTACGGTCACGACGCTTTAGCTCCTCAAGGTTAACCGATATCTTCTCCATACGTCGTGATGCCTCCTTTGCTAACGGATAGACCTTCTTCACGGCACGCACCATGCGTTCGAACTTCTTAAAGTCACGCCGTGAGCCATATATCGTAATTCGGTCGATGGTTGTAAATAGATACTCATTCCCCTTACTATCACGTTGTGTCTCGGTAACACCTCCCTTAGAATGATATCGTTTGGGGCGTCGAGGCTCGGCGCTAACAACCACTGATAGCGATATAGCGACAAATATGAGTATGGCCACGACCCTTTTCATACTACAAATATAACGATTTTACAGATAAAAGATTACATGTTTCAAATATTTTTTTAACTTTGCAAAAGATATTAACCAATATTAAAAGAGTATGCTTAAAGAGGGATTAAAACACCAAAGTATAATGAGTATCACCGCAGGCAATACCGCAGAGTTTATTGGCTCGGGCGACATGGCCGTATTGGCCACCCCTGCAATGATTGCACTTATGGAGAATGCTGCGATGCTTGCTGTGGCAGCAGAGCTTGAGCCAGGACAGACAACCGTGGGTACAGCGATATCGACATCACACGTTCGCGCATCCAAGGTCGGTGCAAGCGTTTATGCTGTGGCTGAGCTTGTTGCAATTGATGGCCGCAAGCTATCGTTTAGGATAGCTGCCTACGAGGGTGACACCCTGATAGGCGAAGGTGAACACACACGATTTATCGTTGACAGAGAGCGCTTTCTGTCAAAGTTATAGTCGCTGTTATCCTGAAAAATAAAAAGATGGCAGGAGCCCTCCCCAATCTTGTGCACTTACCCAAATGAAAGCCTTATCAACCCCAAACACAAGATAAAGCTCCTGCCAAAAGAAATACTTGCTATTAAGTAACTTAATACGGTGCAAAAATAGTAACACATTTCACGCACCACAATAGATATTTTACTTAATATCTAACCACTTTTACATATTGGGGTAAAACCATCATCTTGGCACATAAAATTGATAAGGCATGACACATCGAGACATATTAAATATTGATAGCGTTGAGAGTTACAATGCTCATCTCGGTATCGCTACACGACACCCATTTATCAACGTTATCGACCTATCACACTTGGGACACTTCCACCATATACCCACATGGTATGGCATACATGTCATAACATGCTACTACGACGATTACACTAACGAAAATCAGGAGTATGTCGCTACGATGAAGTTCTTTGCACCAGGCCAGAATGACCATACCCAAGTGAGTATAGACCATCCAGTACAAGGTTGGGTACTTGTGTTTGACGACAGGCTCGCCAAAGATACAATCTTTGAAAATCGAATACGCGACTTCGCATTTTTCAATTCGACGAGCACAAATACCATCCGTCTTAGGCGAGATGAAGCAGAGATGGTCAACAACTGTTTCCAAAGCATGGATAGGGAACTTAACAACGAAATCGACTTCTACTCATCACGAATACTAATGTCTGGCATCGCAGTATTGCTGAGCATAAGTCTTCGCTACTACCATCGCCACACCCAAAACGCAAAGGATACACAACAGAACATTATCACGCGACTAAATAGCATCCTCGACGACTATCTGCGTCAGCCACCATCAAACGACAAGGAACTACCTACCGTATCGTCGATAGCTAAGCAGATGGGCATAACTCCCAACTATTTTGGTGACATCGTGCGCAAACATACCG
Source organism: Rikenellaceae bacterium (assembly GCA_015059955.1). GTDB lineage: Bacteria > Bacteroidota > Bacteroidia > Bacteroidales > Rikenellaceae > Alistipes. The sequence goes on along the minus strand of SUZK01000008.1, from coordinate 42,353 downwards.
GCAGTTCGGCACACGACTATATTCGCAGTTTTGTGATGAAGGAGGCACGACGAGTACTTATATATAGCAAGCTGAACATAAATACCATCGCCTACAACATGGGCTTCAAATACCCACACCACTTCACACGTGTGTTTAAGCAAGAGTATGGAATAACGCCTGTCGAGTGTCGAGCGAGGTACAAACAGGAGCACATGTAACCATTTCGGACGGCTATTATATGTCGAAAATTTTGACAATTAAAAACTTTACACTATATTTGCAACCGCTTACGAGCAACGATTGAGCTATGGTGTAATGGTAACACAGCAGATTTTGGTTCTGTTATTCTGAGTTCGAATCTCGGTAGCTCAACCACAAACACAGTCCGATAGGCTCAGCTTGTCGGACATTTTTTATAATGTAGACTATGGCATTTCCCATTGAAAATAAGTTGGTTGTAGCGGTATCGTCATCAGCACTCTTCGACCTCACGGAGTCAGACAAGGTGTACAATGAGCGGGGCCTGGCAGAGTATCGCCGCTACCAAGAGGAGAATATTAATGTACCTCTGGGCAAGGGCGTTGCCTTCCCTTTTGTAAAGCGATTATTGAGCTTCAATGAGTTATTCTCTGATGAGCAGCCCGTGGAGGTAGTACTCCTTTCGCGTAACTCACCAGAAACAGGACTACGCGTATTTCGCACCATTGAGCACTACGGCCTCGATATCAGCCGTGCCTCATTCTTTTCGGGAGAGTCGCCATACAAGTATCTACCGGCATTCAACGCATCGCTCTTCCTCTCGGCATCGGAGCGAGATGTGAAGCGCGCATGCGACGCAGGCTACGCGGCGGGCCGTGTGCTTAAGAGCGAGGTTATGGACGACACTTCGGACCATGAGCTACGCATCGCCTTCGACTTCGATGGTGTCATCGCCGACGACGAGTCAGAGAAGATTTATAAGGAGCACGGCCTAAAAGCCTTTCATAAGCACGAGGCTACGACACAGCGCCCCCTTGACCCAGGTCCTCTTGCCGATCTACTGATGAAGATATCGAACCTTCAGAAACTCGAGACAGAGCGTATGTCGCACGACGAGAACTACCACCGTTGGCTCAAGATATCAATTGTCACAGCACGTAACGCACCAGCACATGAGCGCGTGGTGAATACCCTCAAGAGTTGGGGTGTGGAGGTTACCGAGGCCTTCTTCCTTGGCGGCATATCCAAAGACCGTGTACTCGAGATTATGCGACCTCACATCTTCTTCGATGACCAGATGTCGCACCTCGACCATCTGCGCAACGTACCTGCGGTACATATCCCTATGGGTATTGCCAACGAACAATAAAGATAAGAGCCCAAGTAACTGATGCTACTTGGGCTCTACTATTTTCGTCATTTGCGTACTACTCGTACTGACCAGTCTTTAGACGCATTACCTCGTCCTTGGTCAAGAAACGCCAAGCGCCACGCTTAAGATTCTTCTTCGTAAGACCAGCGTAGTATACTCTATCGAGTTTCTGCACGGTGTAGCCGAGGTGCTCGAACATACGACGCACAATACGGTTACGACCCGAGTGAATCTCGACACCTATGGTCTTCTTATCCTCCGAAGCATATGCCACCTCGTCGGCAAAGATATCGCCATCCTCAAGCGTGATACCCTCAGTAAGCGAGTCCATGTCGGCACGCGTAAGAGGTTTATCGAGTGTCACCTGATAGATCTTCTTCTTACGATTAGATGGGTGTGTTAGCTGACGTGTGATATCGCCATCGTTGGTGATAAGCAACAAGCCCAATGAGTTCTTATCAAGACGACCTACTGGGTATACACGCTCGGTGCAAGCATTCTTCACGAGGTCCATAACGGTCTTCTCGGCATATGGATCGTCGAGCGATGTAACATAACCCTTAGGCTTGTTTAGCACGATATATACGTTCTTCTCGCCCTGTAAGCGCTCATCATTGAAGCGCACCTCGTCGGTAGGCAGTATCTTAGTACCAAGTTCTGTTACCACCTGACCATTTACGGTTACAACGCCCGCAAGGATAAAGTCGTCGGCCTCACGACGTGAGCAGATACCCGACTGCGAAATAAAGCGGTTAAGACGAATCTCGCCAACCTGCTTGTTAGGATTATACTTAGGATAGCTACGTGGCTTGTCGTCCTGCTTCGATACGTAGCTCTTCTTAGGTGCGCCCTTAGATGTGCCACGCTTGTCGCCATAGGCTGGCTTCTCACCATAAGTAGGCTTACCACCCTTGGTGCGTATATTGTCGCGACCACGGCTCTCGCCACTCTTCGAACGCATACCCTCGCCACTCTTAGCTCTGAAGTCGTGCTTCTCGCCACGCTCCTCGCGCTCGGCATTGCCACGACCACGACGCTCATACTCTGGACGCAGACGGTTATCGGCAGTAAAGTGGGGGTTGTACGACGAACGCTTGGTTGTCGTTGTCATCCTCTGGCGAGGCTCTCTTTGCTCCTCATTATCACCCTCACGGCGAGGACGAGGACTACGCTCAACACGCTCCGCAGAGCTGATACGCTGACGCTTATCGCGAGCAAAGCGCGAAAGGTTAGCTGTTGAGTCTGTGTTATAATTCTTCATCGTTAAAATATGTTATAAAAATATGTGGCAAAGGTAACCATTTTTTTTGATATTCGACATCATGACAACATCCATGCCACAAAAATCTATTTTTTTGTTAACTTTGCGCCATAAACGACGACGAAGATGAATAGAGAGATACTGCGTTTAGCCATCCCCAATATTATATCCAACATCACCGTGCCCCTTATGGGTATTGCCTCGACCATCATCGCGGGTCATGCATGCGGTGGTGAGGGAACTCTCGCCATTGGTGCGCTATCTATCGGTGTGTCGATATTCAACTTCATATATTGGAATTGCTCGTTTATACGCATGGGTACTTCAGGTCTCACGGCACAAGCCTTTGGAGCGGATAATAGCAAGGAGTATACGTTAATGTTGTGGCGCGCCCTTGTCGTAGCACTCGGCGTGGGTATGCTCGCCTTCTCGTTGCAATACCCTATTGGAGAGTTCTCGATAGACTTTATGGGTATGGAGAGTGAACGCGCCAACCGGATGATTGCCGACTACTTCTATACGCGCATATGGGCCGTACCCGCAGGTATCATGCTCTTCGCCTTCAATGGCTGGCTTACGGGCATGCAGAATGCCGTGCTACCCATGGCTGTCGCCATACTTGTCAACGTACTACACATAGGCGGCAGCTACCTTTTCGCCATTGCTGGTGATATGGGGCTTCAAGGTATCGCCCTCGCCTCGGTGGTAGCCCAGTGGACAGGTGTTGCCGTAATCGCCACGGCAATATGGTTCAAATATCGCAAACAGATTGTTAGAGTGGCGTTTAAGGAGGTTATGGATATGGGCGCTATGAAGCGCTTCTTCGCCATCAATGGCGATATTATGATTCGTACCTTCTGTCTCGTTGCCGTCTACACCTTCTTCACGAAGGCATCGGCAGATACGGGTAACGACACGATACTTGCCGTTAACGCCATCTTGTTGCAGCTCTTCACCCTATTCTCATATATGAACGACGGCCTTGCCTACGCCGCCGAAGCACTTACAGGTCGCTTTATTGGCGCCAAGGATGTAGCATCGCTACGCCGCTGCATTAAGCTGTGCGTCGTATGGAGCTTCGTGGTATCTTTACTCTATGTGGGGGCATACGTTGGCTGGTGGCAGGATATATTCATGCTTCTTGTCAATCCCGAGCAAGGCGATGTCGCCACCCTACTCGCTACGGCTGGCGACTATATCGGCTGGATTATAGTCATACCCCTCGCCTCGGCACTGCCATTTATCTTGGATGGCATTATGGTTGGCGCCACACGTAGCCGTATCATGCGTAACTCGATGGTGCTCTCGACAATCATCTACTTCGCCATCCTCTATGGACTGAGCGATGCGATAGGCAACAACGCTATATGGATGGCATTCACGACGTTTATGTTCGTGCGCGGTGTCTTCCAATATATAATGTCTGATAGACTGCGCTCCATCTACCGCGAGGCCGAGCCACAAAATTAGCATATAATTTTTTTGTGTTAGTGGAGCAGATTTAGCCTATCGTAATAAGAAACCTCTTGGGATAGTACATAACGTACAGCCCAAGAGGTCTTACTATTTAGGATGAGCTAAGGATGCCCACTACAAATCGAACATTACTCGATGCCTACACGGTCAAAGATAAAGTCTACATTCTTGAGGTAGTACTCCAACGTGAAGCAAGCGTCAAGCTCCTCGCGGGTGAGCACAGCCATAACTTCGGGGCTCTCGGCAAGAAGTTCCTGATAGTCGGCACGCTCACTCATAGCACGCATGGCGATAGGCTGCACGGTGTCGTATGCCTGCTCGCGAGAGAAGCCCTTCTCGATGAGGGCATTCATCACGCGCTGCGCGAAGATTACCTTGCGTGTGCGGTAGATATTCTCCATCATAACATCCTGGAAGACAACGAGGTTTTCGAGGATACCACGGAAGCGGTTGAGCATATAGTCAAGGAGCATGGTAGCATCGGGGAGGATGATACGCTCAGTCGACGAGTGCGAGATATCACGCTCGTGCCACAAAGCAACATTCTCGTAGAAGGCCGCCATATAGCCACGCATAACACGTGCGCAGCCACACATATTCTCGCTCGATATAGGATTACGTTTATGAGGCATGGCGCTTGAGCCCTTCTGACCCTTGCCAAACGACTCCTCCACCTCGTGTACCTCGGTACGCTGAAGGTTGCGAATCTCCATTGCCATCTGCTCGATGCTCGATGCGATGACTGCCAACGTTGCCATATAGTATGCATGGCGGTCGCGCTGGATAACCTGAGTAGAGATATTAGCGCTCTCGATGCCGAGCTTCTCGCATACGTAGTCCTGGATGAATGGAGGGATGTTTGCGAAGTTACCCACAGCACCCGAAATCTTGCCGACCTCGACGCCACGTGATGCGGTCATAAAGCGCGTGAGGTTACGCTTCATCTCCTCGTACCACAACGCCCACTTAAGGCCGAAGCAGGTGATGTCTGCGTGGATGCCGTGTGTACGGCCGATACATGGTGTTGCCTTGAACTCTATGGCGCGCTTACGCAACACCTCGAGCATCTTCTCAATGTCGTCCAAGAGGATGGCGTTGGCCTGCTTGAGTAGGTAGCCATTGGCGGTATCCACAACATCGGTACTTGTAAGGCCGTAGTGTACCCACTTGCGCTCCTCACCAAGAGTCTCGCTCACGGCACGTGTGAAGGCGACAATATCGTGGCGTGTCTGCTGCTCAATCTCGTAGATGCGGTTGATGTCGAACGATGCGCTCTTCCACAACTTCTCTACATCCTCCTTGGGTACTACGCCAAGCTGGCTCCAAGCCTCCGAAGCCAAAATCTCAACACGCAAGTAGGCGTCAAACTTATTCTGCTCGGTCCACACCTTGCGCATTACATCTCTGCTATATCTCTCAATCATAAGGCAGGTTAGTTGTTTATTTGGTTATTACTTACTCATTCTATTGATGTATGCCTCGACGGTATTCTCCATCAGGCAGGTGATGGTCATAGGGCCTACGCCACCAGGTACAGGGGTGATGGCAGCTGCGATATGCTGAGCCTCCTCGAAGTCGACGTCACCACAGAGTTTGCCATTGCGTGTATCGCGGTTGACACCCACGTCGATAACCACAGCACCAGGCTTAATCATGTCGGCAGTAACAAAGCGCTCACGACCCACAGCCACAACGAGAATGTCGGCACGGCGTGCTACCTTAGCGAGGTCCTTAGTCTTTGAGTGTGCTATGGTCACCGTAGCGTTAGCATCAAGTAGCAATTTTGCCACAGGCTGACCCACGATGTTACTACGACCAATGACTACGGCCTCCTTGCCAGCGATATCAACGCCCGCATAGTGCAATAGCTTGATGATGCCCTTAGGGGTACATGGAAGCATGCATGGCTGCTTAAGCCATAGCTTAGCCACATTCATTGGGTGGAAGGCATCGACATCCTTCTCTGGCGAGATAGCTGCAATGACTTTATTCTCATCGATATGCTTGGGCAGTGGCAACTGTACAAGGATACCGTCGACATCATCGTCATTGTTTAACTGCTCGACAATTTCCAAAAGCTCCGACTCTGAAATAGTCGCCTCACGACGGATGGTCGTATTGCGAATACCCACCTCGGTTGCAGCCTTAGCCTTGCCCGTAACATACGAGACACTACCTGGGTCGTCACCCACAAGGACAACGACAAGGTTGGGGGTGCGACCATACTGGTCGTTAAGAACATTAACACGCACCTTTAGTGCCTCCTTAATGGATACTGATAGATCCTTACCTTTTATAATCATACTCTTACATTTTTAGTTTAACGAAATGCTTTATTACCAATATCGGTGCGATGGAACAGATTATCGCACTCAATCTTGGCAATATCCTCTTGTGCTCGCTGCTGAGCCTCACGTAGCGTTGGCGCCTCAGCCACAACAATCATCACACGGCCACCAGCAGTCACTAACGCGCCATCCTTGATGGCTGTGCCCATGTGGTATATCTTAGACTCAACATTCTCGATGCCACGTATCACAGCACCCTTGTCGTAGCTACCAGGATAGCCCTTCGATGCAAGGACAATGCCTAAGGTAGCACCCTCGCTCCACTCAGCCGCAGGCTGCTCGCCCTTAGCAACAGCCATAAAGAGGTCGACAGCATCGCTCTTAAGACGTGGTAGCACAACCTCAGTCTCAGGGTCGCCAAAACGAGCGTTGAACTCTATAACCTTGATGCCGTTAGGTGTCTTCATAAGGCCACCATAGAGGACACCTGTAAAGGGGGTACCCTCTGCAACCATAGCATCGGCTACGCGCTGCATGATACGCTCCATGGCGTAGGCGTGGTCGTCAGCAGTGATAAAAGGGAGCTCCGTATAGGCGCCCATACCGCCAGTATTTGGGCCCTCATCGTTATCGTAGGCACGCTTGTGGTCCTGCGCTACGGGCATAGGGCATATCTTATTGCCTGCCACGAAGCACATCAACGAGAACTCCTCGCCAGTGAGGAACTCCTCAATAACCACCCTACCCTCGCCAAATTTGGTATCGAGCAACATATCGCGGAGCGTAGCCTCAGCCTCCTCCATGGTCTGGGCGATGACTACACCCTTACCAGCAGCAAGGCCGTCGTACTTGAGAACCGTTGGCAACGAACCTTGCTTGACATAGTCGAGTGCTGCGTCGAAGTCCGAAAATGTGGCATAGGCAGCTGTTGGCACGTCGTACTTAACCATCAGACGCTTAGCAAAATCCTTGCTCGACTCAATCTCCGTAGCGGCCTTTGTTGGGCCAAAGATATTGAGACCCTCCTCGCGGAAGCGGTCGACGACACCTACGGCCAAGGCAGCCTCAGGACCTACGACGGTAAGCTCGATGTTGTTCTCCTTCGCAAAGGCCACAAGGCGCTCCACATCGGTATCTTTGATTGCAACACACTCGGCGAGCTGAGCAATACCAGCATTGCCAGGTGCAGCATATATCTTCGTAGCTTTAGGCGAACGTGAGATGGCCTCGACAATAGCATGCTCGCGACCACCCGAGCCAATAACTAATACTTTCATTTTCAATTAGTAATTAGAAATTAGTAATGAGTAATTAGCAATAATTGACTACTACTCTATATTTATCGCAACACATTTTTGTTGTTATAAGGGGTTAGATTTGGAGATTTGTCGCAGACTGAAAAAGCGGAGTTTACTTGGAGTAAATGAGCATTTTTCAGGCAAGCAAAGCTTCGAAGATGGCCCCTTATCACAACAAAGAATTAGTGTTTGAAGTGGCGCATACCTGTTACAAGCATCGTCATTCCAAACTCGTTGGCCTTCTTCACTGAGTCCTCATCACGTACCGAGCCACCTGGCTGCACAAGGGCAGTAACACCATACTGCTCAGCGAGGGTCACGGTGTCGTCAAATGGGAAGAAGCCATCCGATGCGAGGACAAGCCCCTCGGTGAAGCCCGCAGCCTTAGCCTGCTTGAGAGCTATCTCAGCAGAGCCTACACGGTTCATCTGACCAGCACCAACACCCACGGTATGACCATCCTTAACAACCACGATAGCGTTCGACTTAACGTGCTTTACGATGCGCCAGCCGAAGTTCATATCCTCAATCTCGGCTGCCGATGGCTTACGCTCCGTAACGCACATATCGGCAACAACCTCCTTTGTCTCGGTGTCGAGCTGCTGAACGAGAAGACCGCCATTGACAGTTACATATTGTGTCTGCACAGCGTTACACTCGCCCATATCTACTTGCAAGAGGCGCAAATTCTTCTTTGTGCATAGCACCTCAAGAGCCTCGTCGGTGAACGATGGCGCCATGATAATCTCCAAGAAGATAGGCTTCATAAGCTCAGCAACCTCCTTGGTTATCTCACGGTTTACGGCTACGATACCGCCGAAGATGCTCACCTTGTCGGCCTCATAAGCCTTCTCCCATGCCTCCTTGATATCCTTGCCGATGGCAGCGCCACAAGGGTTCATATGCTTGAGACCCACAGCAAAAGGCTCGCTGAACTCACGTACTATGTTAAGTGCAGCGTTAGCATCCTGGATATTGTTATACGACATCTCCTTACCGTTGAGTTGCTTAGCAGTGGCGAGCGAGTATGGCACACGCTCGGCTGAGGCGTAGAACTTAGCCTCCTGGTGTGGATTCTCGCCATAGCGCAACGACTGCACAAGGTCGAACGAGGCGAAGAGTTTCTCGTTGAGCGCCGCCTGCTTACGCATATAGATTGCAATACACATATCATACTCTGCGGTGTGGGTATATGCCTTTGCCGAGAGTTCGAGGCGTGTCTCAATGGTGGTATTACCACCCTTCTCTATCTCCTCGATGATACGAGCATAGTCCGCAGGGTCGCAAACAACCGTCACATCACGGTAGTTCTTGGCTGCCGAGCGAAGCATCGAAGGGCCGCCGATGTCGATATTCTCGATGGCATCCTCCATCTTCACATCGGGCTTGGCGATAGTCTGGCGGAATGGGTAGAGGTTGACACACACCATGTCGATAAACTCGATGGCGTTATCCTTGAGTGCCTTGAGGTGACTCTCGTCGTCGCGACGTGCCAATAGGCCACCATGCACCTTAGGGTGTAGGGTCTTAACACGGCCATCGCAAATCTCCGGAAAGCCTGTAACCTCGCTAATACCGATTGTCTGTACGCCACTCTCTTCAAGTAGCTTCTGGGTACCGCCTGTGGCGATAATCTCCCAACCCAAGCGACGTAGGTTCTGACAGAACTCAACAACGCCACACTTATCGCTAACACTAACTAATGCTCGCATATCTTAGAATTTCTTGTTTATCAGTTTATTTATTGTCTTTACGTAGAGGTTATGCTCAATCTTATGGATAAGGTTTGTGAGCTCCTCGATATCGTTGCCCTCGTAGACAACAGCGCCCTGGTCGATGATACGACCACCGTCGAGTGTCTCATCCACGAAGTGGGTTGTAGCACCAAATATCTTAACGCCATAATCCACGGCATCCTGGATAGCATGAGCACCCTTGAACGATGGTAGCAACGAGGGGTGTATATTCACTATACGCTGCTCGTAGCGCGATAGGAGCACCTTGCCCACGATGCGCATATATCCAGCAAGGCAGATGTAGTCCACATGGCGTTCATCAAGCATCGTCGCAAGAAGCGTCTCATAGGCCTCACGCGACTCATACTCCTTGGGGTTGAAGGCGAAGCTCTCGGTGCCAAACATCTTTGCACGCTCAAGTACCTTGGCACCTGGCTTATCACACACGAGCAATACTACCTCGGCATTAAGACGACCGTCGGCACAAGCCTCGGCGATAGCCTGATAGTTGCTACCGCTACCACTTGCAAATACTGCCAAACGACACTTTCCCATACTCCTATTAGATAATTGTTACACCCTCGCCCTCGATAACACGGCCGATGACCGATGCATGCTCGCCACACTCCGCAAGGATGGCGATGGCCTTCTCGGCGTCAGCCTCAGGTAGTGCGATGACCATACCGATACCCATATTGAAGATGTTGAACATCTCGCGGTGTGACACCTTGCCATACTTCTCCAAGAGGCGGAATACAGGGAGTATCTCCCAGCTACCCTCCTTGACCTCGACACCCTGGCCATCCTTCAAGATGCGTGGGATATTCTCATCGAAGCCACCACCTGTGATATGGCTGATGCCATGAACATCGCACTCGGCGATAACCTTCAACACCTGCTTAACGTAAATGCGTGTAGGAGTTAGAAGCACCTCACCGAGTTTGCGGCCCTCAATCTCTGGGTATGTCTCGTCGAGCTTTAGGTTATTATCACTAACAACCTTACGTACAAGGCTAAAGCCGTTAGAGTGAACACCGCTTGAGGCGATACCGACAAGGACATCACCCACCTTGACACGCTCACCAGCGTCGATGAGCTTCGAGCGCTCAACAACGCCTACGGTGAAGCCAGCGATATCGTACTCACCATCCTGATACATGCCTGGCATCTCGGCAGTCTCGCCACCAACAAGGGCGCAACCAGCCTGACGACAACCCTCGGCAACACCTGCAACGATAGCCTCCACCTTAGCTGGCTCATTGTGGCCAACAGCAACGTAGTCGAGGAATACCAAAGGCTCAGCACCCTGTGCCAAGACATCGTTAACGCACATTGCAACAGCGTCGATACCAATAGTATCGTGCTTGTCCATCTCGAACGCGAGCTTGAGTTTAGTACCAACGCCATCGGTACCGCTGACAAGCACAGGCTCCTTGATGTTTAGCTCTGCGAGGTTGAACATACCACCAAAGGCACCGATATTGCCCATAGAGCCACGGCGCTTGGTTGATGATACATGTGACTTGATACGTCTTACTACTTCGTAACCGGCCTCGAGGTTTACACCAGCCGCTTCGTAACTTTTTGCCATACTTATATATATTTATTATTTATCACTCAACTTATTCTGATATAACGACGTTGGATAGCAGCCATTGAAGCACGCCATACACAACTCCGAGCGGCCACCAGCCTTCAATAATGACTCCTCTGTGAGGAACTCCAACGAGTCGGCCTCAATAGCCTTGCATGCCTCTGCCTTATTCATGCGAGCACATAGCAACTCTGCGCGTGTCGACATATCGATGCCGTAGAAACATGGATTAGTGATGGCAGGGCTGGCAATACGCACATGCACCTCCTTAGCACCAGCCTCCTTCAGTAGGCGTACGATACGTAGAGAGGTTGTACCACGCACGATAGAGTCGTCGATGAGCACCACCGACTTATCCTTAACGAGCGAGCGCACTGCCGAGAGCTTCATGCGCACACCCTTCTCGCGCATCTCCTGTGATGGCTGGATGAAGGTACGTGCGATATACTTATTCTTAATCAGACCCATCTCGTATGGGATGCCACTCGCCTCGGAATAGCCGATAGCTGCACTGATACTCGAGTCGGGGACGCCAATAACCACATCAGCCTTGATGGGTGACTGCTCGTAGAGATATCGGCCAGTGAGCTTACGGAAGGTATGAACATTGCAACCCTCAATATCGCTATCGGGGCGAGCAAAGTAGATATACTCCATGGCGCACATCAAGTGTCGCTGATACAACGAGTAGTGGTTAGAGCGCAAGCCGTGGTGGTCGATAGTGACAATCTCACCTGGCTCAATATCGCGGATAAACTCCGCACCGACAATATCCAAAGCGCAGGTCTCAGAACTTACAACATACCCATCGCCGAGCTTACCAATAGAGAGTGGACGTAGGCCGTGCTTATCACGACAAGCGTAGATACGGTTCTTGGTCATAATAAGGAAGGCAAAGGCACCCTCCAACATATTGAGAGCCTCGATGATGTTGTCGATACGGCGGTTCTCGCTCTTCTCCTTCTTGATGAGGTGGGCCAAAAGCTCGCTATCTGACGATGAGTGGAACAGGCTGCCTCGCACCTCAAGGTAACGCGCCAACTCCTTAGAGTTAACAAGATTACCGTTGTGTGCCAAGGCGAAGTCGCCCGTATAGTGGTTGAACGAGAATGGCTGTACGTTGTTAGCGCCACCGCCGCCTGTTGTCGAGTAGCGCACATGACCTATGGCAATGCGGCCCGAGAGCTTCGAGAGCTTCTGCTGGTTGAAGACCTCTGTTACAAGGCCCTCACCCTTGACCGTACTCAGCTTCTCACCATCGAAGGCCGAGATACCACACGCCTCCTGGCCTCGATGCTGCAAGGCATGCAGACCGTAGTAGGCAAGGTTAGGGGCATCGTCGACACCAAAGATACCAAAGACACCGCACTCCTCGTGCAGGTCGTCACCATATATATCTAAAGAATCCTTAAGCATACCTATATTTATTTAAGTGCGTCACGTAGACGGTTAGCAACCTCCTCATAGGCCTCGCGTACGCGACCAAGGTCACGACGGAAGCGGTCTTTGTCGAGACGGTCGCCCGTCTCAATATCCCACAGACGGCAGGTGTCGGGCGTAAGCTCGTCGGCAAGCACCATACGACCCTCCTCATCACGGCCAAACTCAATCTTGAAGTCGACAAGCGTGATACCCGCCTTGCGGTATAGCTCCGTGAGCAGAGCATTTATCTTTGCCGAGGTGCGGTAGATTGTCTCAAGCTCCTCGTACGACACGATGCCCATGGCCACAGCGTGGTGGTCGTTGATAAGTGGGTCACCAAGCTCTGCATCGCGCAAGCAGATATCAAAGATGGTATTCTCAGGCACAATGCCCTCCTCCAAGCCGAGGCGTTTAGCCATAGAGCCAGCGATGACATTACGCACGATGACCTCGATGGCTACGTGCTCCACAACGCGACACAATTGGCTGTGGTCGTCGGTCTGCTCAACGAAGTGAGTAGCGATGCCATTCTCGTTGAGATAGCCAAGCAAGAGCGACGATATGGCGCAGTTCATCTTGCCCTTATTCTCAATCTTCGCGCGCTTGATATTATAGAACGCCGTAGCATCATCCTTGAAGCGGATGATGACACGTGCGGGGTTGTCAGTAGCAAAAATCTGTTTGCTCTTACCCTCGTGAAGTAGCTCCATATTCATCATATGCGTTACTTATTAAGGAAGTAGTTTACTGCATTCGAGAAGATATCCTGCACCTTCTCGCCGTGGATATTCTTCATCAAGTCACGCTCGTAGCGCTCCGTGTGGCCCATCTTACCGAGGATCTGTCCCGAGGGGTCGACAATACCCTCGATACCGAAGCTCGAACCGTTGGGGTTCCATGGTGAGTCGGTAGTGGGTCGGCACTCAGCATCGACATACTGGAATGCCACCTGACCGTTGCGGAAGAGCTGCTCAGCAAGCTGGTCGCTAACGACAAACTTACCCTCACCGTGGCTGACGGCGATAGAGTGGATGTCACCCACCTCAAACGAGCGCAACCATGGCGACGCCACAGTACCCACACGTGTAGAGACAACTTGCGAGATATGGCGGTTGATGTCGTTGCGGAAGAGCGTTGGCGACTCCTTGGTAACCATGCCGAGGCGACCGTAGGGCAACAAGCCCGACTTAACCAATGCCTGGAAGCCGTTACAGATACCGAGCATCAAGCCTCCGCGGTCGAGCAGTGCGTGGATGGCGTCGGCAACCTCCTTGTTGTTAAGCACGTTGGCGATAAACTTACCGCTACCATCAGGCTCATCACCTGCCGAGAAGCCACCGCTAAGAGCCATGATATTACACTCAGCGATATGCTCCTTCATCTCACGAATAGAGGCGATGACATCCTCACCCGTGAGGTTCTTGAATACCGACATCGTAACCTCGGCACCTGCGCGCTCGAAGGCACGTGCTGTGTCGTAGTCGCAGTTCGTTCCTGGGAAGACAGGGATGTATACCTTCACCTTGTCAACCTTAGGGCCTGTATACTCTTTCATATGTATCTTACCCTCGCTGATGCGTGTAGGCTCACCCTGCTTGCCCTTGTCGGCATAGACGGTTGCATATTTCGTTGTGTTAGCCTCCAACAACTCGTCGAGAGGCAGACGTGTGCCATTGATGAAGATGGCCTCCTCCGATGAGGTAGTACCGATAAGCTCGGCCGATGGGTGGTTGAGCGTACGGCGGCTCTCAACGACAATAGAGCCATAGCTATAATTGTAGAGCATCTGCTCGTCGCACTCGAGGGCTGCACCTACCCTATTACCGAACGACATCTTTGCCACAGCCTCTGCAACACCACCAAAGCCTACGGCGTATGCCGATACCACGTCACCCTGCATAATCTTCTCGGACACATAGTCGAAGTTGACCTTGAGCTGCTCAACATCGGGCATGTAGTTAGCCTTTGGCGTATGGCGGATGATATATATCTTGTTGCCAGCCTCCTTGAACTCTGGGCTGATGACATTGCGTGCGTCTACCGTGGTGATACCAAATGCCATAAGCATTGGAGGCACGTTGATATCGCGGAACGTACCACTCATAGAGTCCTTACCACCGATAGATGGTAGGCCGAGCTCCACCTGCATCTTCAAGGCGCCGAGCAGCGCTGCAAGAGGCTTGCCCCACGACCTATCGTCGGTCATACGCTCGAAGTACTCCTGGTATGAGAAGCGCATATTGTTATAGCGAGCACCCGCAGCAACAACCTTGGCGCAGGCGTCAACAACGGCATAGGCAGCACCATGGTATGGGCTCCACTTAGCGATATATGGGTTATAGCCATAGGCCATGATACTTGCTGTATTGGTGAAGCCACCACCTACGGGGAGCTTCTGCACCGACACCTGAGTCTCGGTGGTCTGCGTCTTACCGCCGAAAGGCATCAAGACGGTTGATGCGCCGATGGTAGAGTCGAACATCTCGATAAGGCCCTTCTGCGACACTACATTGTCGTCCGAGAGGTTGGTTTTCATGCGCTTCGTTGTTGTAGCGCCCTCAATCTTACGCTCGAAAGGATTGACGTTCTCGACGCCACCGATGCGTATCTTCGTATAGTGCTTGGCGCCTGCCGAGTCGATGAAGTCACGCGAGAGGTCGACGACAACCTTGTCGCCCCAGTACATACGCATACGGCGGCTATCCGTAACGTCGGCAACGTATGTAACCTCGACATTCTCCTCGTGGCATAGCTCCATGAAGCGCTCCATATCCTTGCGCTCGATGACTACCGACATACGCTCCTGCGACTCGCTGATGGCAAGCTCCGAGAAGTTCAAGCCGTTGTACTTTGTAGGCACACGGTCAAGGTATATATCGAGGCCATCGGTAAGCTCGCCAATAGCAACGCTCACACCGCCAGCACCAAAGTCATTCGACTTCTTGATGAGGCGCGTAACATCGCCACGACGGAAGAGGCGTGCGAGCTTGCGCTCCTCAGGGGCATTACCCTTCTGCACCTCCGAGCTACACTCCTCCAACGAGGTTAGCGTATGCTCCTTCGACGAGCCTGTGGCACCACCTACGCCATCACGGCCAGTGCGGCCACCGAGCAACAATACCACATCGCCAGGCGCGGGGCTCTCGCGGCGCACGTTGTCGGCCTTGACAGCACCCACAACGGCACCCACCTCAAGGCGCTTAGCAACATAATCGGGGTGGTATACCTCGCGAACATGGGTTGTGGCGAGGCCTATCTGGTTACCATAGCTTGAGTAGCCTGCGGCAGCCTTCGTAGATATGATACGCTGTGGCAGCTTACCCTCCATGGTCTGGTCTACGGGCTTATAGATATCGCCAGCACCCGTCACACGCATAGCCTGATATACATAGCTACGGCCTGACAATGGGTCACGGATGGCGCCACCAAGACAGGTTGAAGCGCCGCCGAATGGCTCAATCTCTGTTGGGTGGTTATGTGTCTCGTTCTTGAACTGAAGCAGCCAGCGCTCCATAACGCCGTCGACATCGACATTTACGAATATCGAGCAGGCGTTATTCTCCTCGCTCTGCTCCATGTCGTCGAGCTTACCCATCTTCTTGAGGTAGCGTGCGCCGATGGTAGCAAGCTCCATAAGGCAGAGGCTCTTCTGCTCGCGGCCAAGCTCCGAGCGTATCTTACGCATAAGGTCGAGCGACTCCTCCATCTCGCCCTTCATGAACGACTCGTCGAGGGTTATCTCCTCAATCTCGGTCGTAAAGGTGGTATGGCGGCAGTGGTCACTCCAGTAGGTGTCGAGGATACGTAGCTCGGTCTCCACAGGGTCACGACCCTCCTTGCGGAAGTAGTTGACAACCTCGCGGAGGTCATCAGCATTCATAGCAAGACCGTTGGCCTTACAATATGCGGCAAGCTCCTCCTCCTTCATCTCGCGGAAGCCATCAAGCACAGCTACTGGCTTCACCTCAGCGCTCTCGGCATCCGAGAGGATATCTAAGTTCTTCTTGCGCGACTCCACGGCGTTGATGAGGTACTTCTCGATGCGCGCCATAGCCTCAGGCGTAACGCTCTTATCGAAGATGTAGAGGCGCGACGACTTAATCTTCACCTCGGCATTAGGCTCGATGAGGTGTACGCAGTCTACGGCAGATGCGGCACGCTGGTCGAACTGACCTGGCAGGAACTCGATGGCGAGGTGTGGCATATCGGCCATGTCGCACTCGTCGGTGACGCTGTCGGTCACCACCTCACCAAAGACGCTATAACGGCTCTTCTCGACAAGGTCGTCGCTGAAGCCGAAGAGGTCGTATACGTTGATGAAACGTAGGCTCTCGATGCTAAGGCCAAGGTTTGTATTTAGCTCGCGACGCAGGGTCTCCGCCTCCACCTGGAAGCGTTGGTATTTCTCAACAAATATGCGGCGATTCTTCATGATTGTTGCTCTGGGTATTATGGGTTATTACTACAATTCTGCGGCAAGCACCTTCTCGGTCTGCGCCTTGCGGAAGGCGATGAGGCGCGCCTCAAGCTCCTTGTCGGTGAGGGCGAAGATAGATGCTGCTATGAGCGCTGCATTCTTGGCGCCGTTGATTGCCGTTGTCGACACAGGGATGCCACCAGGCATCTGCACGATAGAGAGCAACGAGTCGAGGCCTCCGAGTGCCGAGGTCTTGATGGGCACGCCTATTACAGGCACTGTTGTCAACGCTGCGGTGACACCCGCAACGTGCGCTGCGCCACCAGCACCAGCGATGATAGCACCGATACCACGCTCTCGCGCCGACTCGGCATACTCCACCATGAGGTGTGGTGTGCGGTGTGCGCTGATAACGCGCTTCTCATACTCGATGCCCAACTCCTCTAACGTCTCCACTGCGGCCTTCATAATATCCCAGTCGCTTGTAGAGCCCATGATAACTGCTACTTTCATAATTCTCTTATTTTTGTTTAATTCTACGTATTTCAAAATAAACGACCGCCAAACACCTGAGCGTCAGCGGTCTATACATTATATTCGTTCTCTCTGAGGGCGCTCGATGGCTACAAAACGAGCATACAACGTCGCCGAATGTGGCTTTATGCCATGGATGGTCGTAGTGCTATGCGCGACAAACCAGCCAAGCAATCCACGCTGTTCAGACAGCGCCACCGACATATCGGGTTGCAGAGAGAGATTATCCATGCAACAAAGGTAGCGATAAATTCTCAAATTAAAAATAGGTATATGCTCTTTTATCAACTTTTTTTTAACAAATCGTAATGGGCGTGCACTTCGCTTGCGAGGGCGCTGGGGGTGGGGAGTGTGGGGAAAATGGGGAAAGTGGGGATTATGGGGATTATGGGGAATGTGGTTCCTTAATCTTTCTTTCATCTTCGCTCACACTGCTCACACTGCTCACAACGCTCACATCGCTCACATCGCTCACATCACTCACACCGCTCACATCGCTCACATCGCTCACATCGCTCACATCGCTCACACCACCCCTTGTGTGTGAGTTTGTGAGTTTGTGAGTTTGTGTCCGCGACTGTTCAACCGAATACAGAAAAATATTTGTTAAAATACTTGACAAGGGCAATATTTTTTTGTATATTTGCAGTAGCAACAGTGGTTGTCACACTGCGCATCAATGGCTCTGTGATAGTCTACTACGCCACTGATACTCAATAATATAAATATGATATAGCATAGCTATATAGCCGCCACCAAAGGTTAATCTATATATATAATTATATAGATAGGGGCGGCATATATCGTAGTCAATAAATTGACTATGATATTATTTATATTGATATGTAATTAGCTCTTTGGTTGGCACCTAAGAGCTAATTGATAGTGTATAGCGCATACGTTAGTTTCATAGTTCACTCAACGTATGTGGCGTGTGACTGAACGACAAAACGAACGATGCGTATACCAAGAGATGAAAGAACAAAGATAGTGTTGTTACCACTATCAGTTTTTCATCTATAAACGCAACCCACTAATGATGTGGGTATATATAAGTATACCCGTGACATCTTGGGGTGCGTTGTCCTTTGGGTGCTCCGCGTCGAGGGCGCAAAGGCGTTGTCCCGTACAAGACAATCCTGCCCAGTGATTTCAAGTTAACGTTCACTACACACAAACACACACTCACACACAAGGGGTGGTGTGAGCGATGTGAGCGATGTGAGCGATGTGAGTGATGTGAGCGGTGTGAGCGATGTGAGCGTTGTGAGCGTTGTGAGCGTTGTGAGCGATGTGAGCGTTGTGAGCGATGTGAGCGATGTGAGCAAAGATGATAGAGAGATTAAGAAAGCACATTCCCCATAATCCCCACTTTCCCCATAATCCCCAAACTCTAAACCCCCTAATCCAGAACCCTCCAAGCGTAGCGCCCTCGCATTTCTAATTGCCCATTGAACAAAAAAAGTAAAAAATAATTGCAAAAACTATTGCACGGTAAGCGAAAAAACGCTACCTTTGCGCAAATTTACATAAGGATATGAAGCGAGCGATTAATACCTACCATAATGAAGCACTGCGAGCTAAGCAGGCGTGTGGTAATCGTCGACGCTTCGATTCAACTGGTATCACTGTTTTTAATTGATATTTGGCGGCTCTTAGGGCCGCCATTTTTTATACGTAGATATGAGCAGAACAATCGTCAAGGGTGGCACAACAGCCACCGGTCAAAGAGTAGACATTGCCATTGCTGGCGAGCGTATAGCGGCCGTTGCCGAGAACATCACGCCAGACGTGGGTGACATCATCATAGATGCCTCTGGGCTGATGGTAGCACCCGCCTTTGTGGATGTACACGTACACCTACGCGAGCCAGGCTACGGCTACAAGGAGCGCATAGCGACAGGCACAATGGCAGCAGCACGTGGCGGCTATACTACCGTATGCTCGATGCCCAACCTTAACCCCGTGCCCGACACCGTTGAGAACCTCAAGGTGCAGCAGGATATTATCGACAGCGACGCCAAGATAGAGGTACTACCCTACGCCGCGATAACCATAGGGCGCAAGGGCGAGGAGCTTGTCGACATTGCCTCACTCCACGACAAGGTAGCGGCATTCTCGGACGATGGTAGCGGCGTGCAAGTTGACGGCATGATGGAGCGCGCGATGGTCGAGGCCACGAAGCACGACGCCATTATCGCCGCCCACTGCGAGGTCGAAGAGTTGCTCAAGGGTGGCTACATCCACGATGGCGAGTATGCACGTCAGCACGGCCACAAGGGCATCTGCTCAGAGAGCGAGTGGGAGCAGGTGCGCCGCGACATTGAGATTGCCGAGAGAGTAGGTTGCCGCTACCACGTATGCCACATCTCGACAAAGGAGACTGTGGAGCTTGTACGCCAGGCTAAGGCGCGTGGTGTCAAGGTGACGTGTGAGACAGGCCCTCACTACCTAATATTTACAGATATGGACCTCCAGGAGGATGCGCGCTGGAAGATGAACCCACCGCTACGTTCTGCCGAGGACCGCGCAGCACTCATCGAGGGCATCAAGGATGGCACTATCGACATGATAGCCACCGACCATGCGCCACATAGTGTCGAGGAGAAGTCGCGCGGCTTGAAGGATAGCGCCATGGGCATCGTAGGCCTTGAAACAGCCTTTGCAGCGCTCAACACCCACCTTGTGCGCAAGGGGATAATAACCATGGAGCGCCTCGTGGAGCTTATGAGTATCAACCCTCGCAAAGTATTCCGCATAGAGGGTGGCATCGAGGAGGGTGCGCGTGCCGACATCGTTCTTATCGACACCGAGCGCCAGTGGCGAGTAGATAGCACGAAGTTCTACTCTATGGGTAAGATTTCGATGTTCGATGGTCGTGATATGGTGGGCGATATCGCCATGACCATACACCGCGGCAACATAGTTTACGACAACAAGACAAAATAATATAAAACCAACAATTAGATGAGACCTTTTACCAAGAAACTTGTACTTGAGAATGGCAAGGAGTTTCCAGGCTATGGATTCGGCTCTAACCGCGTGGCGGTATACGAGATCGTCTTCAACACCTCGATGGTGGGCTACCAGGAGATTGTGTCAGACCCAACGTACACCGACCAGATTGTGGTCATGACCTACCCTCTTATGGGCAACTACGGCTTTATGGATGAGGACTACGAGAGTAAGTTCCCCACGATGGGTGGCATGGTAGTACGCGAGTGCTGCGACGCCCCCAGCAACTTCCGCTACACCAAGACTATGAACGAGACCTTCGAGGAGCTCGACATCCCTGGTATCAGCGGCGTGGATACTCGAATGATTACGCGTATCATCCGCAACGAGGGTACGCAGAAGGCAGCTATCGTCGACATCGACACAACCCTCGACGAGGCTCTGAAGCTCATCAATACCACGGAGCTACGCCACGACCAGGTGGAGCGCATAAGCTGCAAGAAGCGCTGGTTCTCGCGTACGCCCAACCATAAGTGGGATGTTGTGGCCGTAGACTGCGGCATCAAGTATAGCTTCATCCGCCAGCTCAACATGAAGGGCTGCAACGTCACCATCGTACCCTACAACTCGACAGCCGAGGAGATTATGGCCTTCAACCCCGACGGCATCTTCCTCTCGAACGGTCCTGGTGACCCTGCCGACGTGGCTGTTGTGGGCAAGACGCTCAACGAGCTTCGTGGCAAGCTGCCAATCTTTGGCGTCGACCTCGGCCATCAGATTATCGCCATGGCCTATGGTGCTAAGAACGACAAGCTCAAGTTCGGCCACCACGGCTCGAACCACCCTGTAAAGTACATTGAGAACGACAAGCTGGAGATAGTGACACAGAACCACAACTATGTGGTCAACGAGGCATCACTCGCAGCAACGCCTCTCACCGTTACGCACCGCAACCTCTTGGACAACACCGTGGCCGGCATCGAGTCTATGAGCGACATGCTCTTCTCGGTACAGTATCAGCCCGACTGCACACCAGAGGCAAGCAGCAACTACCTATTCGACAAATTCATTAAATTGATGGAGGAGCATAAAAATGCCTAAGAGAACAGATATTAAGAAGGTAATGGTCATCGGCTCTGGCCCTATTGTCATTGGCCAGGCTGCCGAGTTCGACTACGCAGGTACGCAGGCGTGCCTCGCACTCAAGGAGGAGGGTTATCAAGTGATACTCGTTAACTCGAACCCTGCAACAATCATGACCGACACGCATATCGCCGACAAGGTATACATGGAGCCTCTAACCTTGGAGTACGTAGCCAAGATTATACGTTACGAGCGCCCCGATGCTATCGTGCCAGGCCTCGGCGGTCAGACAGGCCTTAACCTCGCCGTGCAGCTCGCCAAGAAGGGTATCTTGGAGGAGTGTGGCGTCGAGATTCTCGGGACGTCGTTCACCTCTATCGAGGAGGCTGAGGACCGCGAGCTCTTCAAGGAGCTATGCTTGCGTATCGGTGAGCCAGTAATCCCCTCGCGCATCACCAACTCTATTGAGGAGGGTGTCGAGGCGGCTAAAGAGATTGGCTACCCCGTAGTTCTACGCCCAGCATTTACGCTCGGTGGTACAGGTGGTGGCTTTGCCGACAACGAGGAGGAGCTTCGCGACGTCATGCGCAACGCCCTCGCCCTATCGCCTATCCACCAGGTGCTCGTCGAGAAGAGCATCAAGGGCTACAAGGAGATTGAGTTCGAGGTTATGCGCGACAAGAACGATACAGCGATTGCCATCTGCTCGATGGAGAACGTAGACCCTGTGGGCATCCATACGGGTGACTCTATCGTCGTAGCACCCAGCCAGACGCTTGCCTCAAAGGAGTACAATATGCTCCGTTCAAGCGCCTTGAAACTTATCCGCGCACTTAAAATCGAGGGCGGTTGCAACGTTCAGTTTGCCCTCGACCCACTATCATTCAAGTACTTCATCATCGAGGTTAACCCACGTGTGAGCCGTTCATCGGCCCTCGCCTCTAAGGCAAGTGGCTACCCCATCGCACGTGTTACGGCAAAGGTCGCTGTGGGCATGACCCTCGACGAGATACGCATCGCCAACACCCCTGCGAGCTTCGAGCCTACGCTCGACTACATCGTCACTAAGGTGGCACGCTTCCCCTTCGATAAGTTCAGCGATGCCTCAAACGAGCTCGGTACGCAGATGAAGGCTACAGGTGAGGTAATGTCCGTAGGCCGCACCTTCGAGGAGGGTCTATTGAAGGCAGTACGCTCACTCGAGACTGGCGTATGCCACATCTACCACAAGAAGTTCGACACGATGTCTGTTGAGGGCATCCTCGCCTACATCCGCAAGGGTACCGACGACCGTCTCTACGCCATCGCCGAGCTTATACGTCGCGGTGTGGACCTTCTGCACGTCTACGACAATACAAAGATTGACCTCTTCTTCTTGGAGAAGGTAAAGAATATCGTCGAGATGGAGCGCGTCGTAGCTGAGAATGTCGGCAATATCGAGGTGTTGAAGGATGCCAAGCGCATGGGTATCAGCGACAAGTACATCGGCAAGCTATGGTCGATGAGCGAGTCGGAGGTATTCCTGCTACGTAAGGCAAACAACATCTTCCCAGTATACAAGATGATTGACACGTGCGCTGCGGAGTTCGACTCTAAGGTGCCATACCTATACTCTACCTATGAGCAGGAGAACGAGTCTATTGTCACCGACCGCAAGAAAATCATTGTTCTCGGCTCAGGCCCTATCCGTATCGGCCAGGGTGTCGAGTTCGACTACTCTACCGTGCACGCCATTTGGGCTATCCGCGAGGCGGGCTACGAGGCTATCATCATCAACAATAACCCTGAGACCGTATCTACGGACTATACAACAAGCGACAAGCTCTACTTCGAGCCACTCACCGTCGAGGATGTGATGAACGTCATCGACTTTGAGAAGCCTACGGGCGTTGTAGTATCACTTGGTGGCCAGACCGCCATCAACCTTGCCAAGCCTCTTGCGGACCTCGGCGTGAAGATTATCGGCACAGGCATCGAGGCTATCAACAATGCTGAGGATAGAAAGTGCTTCGAGGCCATCATGCGCCGTGCCGGCATCCCACAGCCTGAGGCTGAGGCCATCACCGAGATTGAGCGCGGTGTGGCAGCTGCCGAGCGTATCGGCTACCCAGTGTTGGTACGTCCAAGCTACGTGTTGGGTGGTCGCGCCATGCAGATTGTATCCAACGAGGAGGCGTTGCGCCACTACCTCAAGACAGCCGTTGAGATTAACGAGGACCAGCCAGTGCTTGTCGACAAGTATATCATGGGTAAGGAGTTGGAGGTTGACGCCATCTGCGACGGCACCGACGTCTTCATCCCAGGTATCATGGAGCACGTCGAGCGCACAGGTATCCACTCGGGCGACTCTATCAGCGTATACCCAACATTCAGCGTCAGCCAGAAGGTTAAGGATACGATTATCGACTACACCATACGCCTCGGTAAGGAGATTGGCATCGTCGGTCTCTACAACATCCAGTTTATCGCCGACGACAACGACATGGTATACGTAATCGAGGTTAACCCACGCTCGTCGCGTACCGTGCCATTCCTCTCAAAGGCCACGGGCACACCTATGGCGAATATCGCTACTAACGTGATGCTCGGCAAGTCGCTCAAGGAGCAGGGCGTTACGAAGGTCATCGCCGACGAGAAGAAGCGCTGGTACGTCAAGACCCCAGCATTCTCATTCGCGAAGATTCGTGGTGTCGACTCATACCTATCACCTGAGATGAAGTCTACGGGTGAGGCTATCGGCTACGACACATCGTTGCGTCGCGCCTTGTATAAGTCGTTGCAGTCATCGGGTATGACCATCGCTAACTACGGTACTATCTTCGTCTCTATCGCCGATGCTGACAAGCAGCGCGCACTGCCACTCATCCGCCGCTTCTACGAGCTCGGCTTCAACATCGAGGCTACAAGCGGTACTACGAAGTTCATGCGCGAGAATGGCATCCGCACACGCTGTCTCAAGAAGCTCAGCGAGGGTTCTACCGAGATATTCGACTCTATACGCAAGGGCCATGTTAACTACGTTATCAACACCATAGATATCAACCAGCACAGCTCACGTCTCGATGGCTACGACATCCGTCGCTGCGCCGTCGAAAACAACGTGACAATCTTCACAGCGTTGGAGACCGTAAGCGTACTCCTCGACGTCTTGGAGGAGATTACACTGGGCGTATCAACAATTGATGCAGAGTAATGTACAAGAAGGGATTATACACAATCATCAGTAACGAGCCTCTAACACCTGCGGTATATCGCATGGTGTTGGAGGGCGATACTCAGTATATCACACGTTCGGGACAGTTCATCAACATCGAGCTTGAGGGTAAGTTCCTACGCCGCCCAATATCTGTTGCCGACTACGACGCCAAGACCATTACTATTATATATAAGGTAGTGGGCCGTGGTACGGAGCAGATGAAGGGTCTCAAGGTGGGCACTCAGTTAGACATCCTCACAGGTCTCGGCAATGGCTTCGACACCTCGAACGGTGCTCAGCGACCATTGCTCGTTGGTGGTGGCGTTGGTGTGCCACCTATGTACAACCTCTGCAAGCGTCTTATCGCCGAGGGCAAGCAGCCACAGGTCATCATGGGCTTCAACACCTCAGCAGAGGTATTCTACTATGACGAGTTCAAGGCTTTGGGCGTCGACGTCTACTGCTCTACGGCCGATGGCTCGATGGGCACTAAGGGCTTCGTTACGGATGTCATCCGCGAGAAGTCATTAGAGTTCGACTACCTCTACACCTGCGGTCCTCTACCTATGCTCAAGGCGTTGTACGACAACACATCAGTAGATGGCGAGTTTAGTTTCGAGGAGCGCATGGGCTGCGGCTTTGGTGCCTGCATGGGTTGTACCTGCAAGACAAAGTATGGCAACAAGCGCATATGCAAGGATGGTCCTGTACTTAAACGCGAAGAGATAATATGGTAAAGCACTATGATACATCGGTTGAGCTTTGCGGCGTGAAGCTCGACAACCCCATAATCCCCGCCTCGGGAACATTTGGCTTTGGCCGCGAGTTCGCAGAGTACTACGACATCAACTGCCTCGGTGCCATCTCCATCAAGGGTACTACGCGTGATGCACGCTTCGGCAACCCCACGCCACGTATCGCCGAGTGCACATCGGGACTTATCAACTCTGTGGGTCTGCAAAACCCTGGTATCGACAAGGTGATATCTGAGGAGCTACCCCACCTACGCGAGATATTCCGCAAGCCTATCGTTGCCAACATCAGCGGCTTCTCCTTGGAGGAGTACGAGGAGTGCTGCGCAAAGATAGATAAGGAGGAGCAGGTCGCAATAATCGAAGTCAACGTATCGTGCCCCAACGTGCATAACGGAGGTATGAGCTTCGGCACGCAGCCTGAGTCGGCCGCCGAGGTCACACGTCGCGTCAAGGCGGTAACCACAAAGCCCGTATTCATCAAGCTCAGCCCTAATGTTACAGACATCGTATCTATCGCCCGCGCTTGCGAGGATGCTGGTGCTGACGGCATCTGCCTTATCAACACCCTGCTTGGTATGCGTATCGACACCATGCGTCGTCGTCCCGTCATCGCCAATAAGATGGGTGGCTTCTCGGGTGATGCCATCTTCCCCGTAGCCGTACGCATGGTCTACCAGGTTGCCAACGCCTGCCAAATCCCAGTTATGGGGTGTGGCGGCATCAGCTCCGCTTCGGATGTCATCGAGATGATGATGGCGGGTGCTACTGCCGTACAGGTTGGCGCTGCAAACCTCAAGAACCCCTACGCCTCGAAGGAGATTATCGAGGCACTACCTGCGGAGATGGAGCGCTTGGGTATCGAGCGCCTCAGCGACATCATCGGCATCGTTAAGTAGAACAACAAAAACAGAATAACTATGAGTAAGCGAGATGTAATTATTGCCTGCGATTTTAGCAGCAAGGAGCAGACGCTCAACTTTTTGGATAAGTTCACCGGTCGCAAGCCATTCGTAAAGATTGGCATGGAGCTATTCTACGCCGAGGGCCCAGAGATTGTTCGCACAATCAAGGCTCGTGGTCACCGTATCTTCCTCGACCTTAAGCTCCACGACATACCTAATACCGTGAAGAAGGCGATGTCGGTACTTCGCAACTTAGACGTTGACATGACCAACGTGCACGCAGCAGGTACTGTCGACATGATGAAGGCAGCCCTTGAGGGCCTCACACGCGAGGATGGTACACGTCCAATGCTTATCGCCGTTACGCAGCTCACCTCGACTTCGGAGGAGCGCATGCAGAAGGAGTTGCTTATCGGCGCATCTATCAACGACACCATCGTCAAGTATGCCGAGAATGCCAAGGCAGCAGGCCTTGATGGCGTGGTATGCTCACCTCTTGAGGCAGCTATGGTCAAGGAGGCTTGTGGCAAGGAGTTTATGACCGTGACACCAGGTGTTCGCTTCGCCGATGGCGATGTAGGCGACCAGGTGCGCGTAACAACCCCTGAGCGTGCCAAGGAGATTGGTTCGGACTTCATCGTCGTAGGTCGTCCTATCACCGCTGCCGACGACCCTGTTGCAGCCTACGAGCGTTGCATGAGAGAGTTTGCCGAGTAACAAACAAATAATACAATACTACTATGGAGAAGAAAATAGCTAAAGACCTACTATCTATCGGTGCAGTATTCTTGCGCCCAGAGCAGCCCTTCACATGGGCAAGTGGCATCAAGAGCCCAATATATTGCGACAACCGTCTCACACTCACCGCACCCGTTGTACGCGGCCACGTTGAGGAGGGTCTCGCAGAGCTTATCCGCACCCACTACCCCGATGTTGAGGTGCTTATGGGTACATCTACCGCAGGTATCGCCCACGCAGCAATCACGGCTACCATCCTCGACTTGCCTATGGGCTACGTACGCTCAGGCTCTAAGGACCACGGCCGTGGCAACCAGATTGAGGGTAAGTTGGAGAAGGGCCAGAAGGTTGTCGTTGTCGAGGACCTTATCTCTACGGCTGGTAGCTGTATCGAGGTTGTCGAGGCGTTGCGCGCTGCTGGTGCCGACGTACTCGGTATCGTGAGCATCTTCACCTACGGCATGCAGAAGGGCTTGGACCGCTTGGCAGCTGCCGAGGCTAAGAACTACTCACTGTCGAACCTCGACGCTTTGGTGGAGGTTGCCGCCGAGGAGGGCTACATCAAGGCTGAGGACAAGGAGCGCATCCTTAAGTTCCGCAACAACCCATCGGACGAGAGTTGGATTAAGTAAGAAACAATAGAACATTCGCACATATGAAGCATTTGATAGACCCAACCGACCTCTCTGTAGGTGAGATTGCAGAGATTATCGCACTTGCAGAGGATATTATCGCCAACCGCGAGCAGTATAGCGAGGTGTGCCGTGGCAAGAAGCTCGCCACACTCTTCTACGAACCAAGCACCCGCACACGCCTGAGCTTCACATCGGCAATGATGGAGCTTGGTGGTAATGTCATAGGCTTTGCCGATGCCAAGTCGTCGTCGGTATCTAAGGGCGAGACGGTGCAGGATACGGTGAGGGTTATCAACTGCTTTGCCGATATCATCGCCATGCGCCACAAGGTCGAGGGTGCACCACTTGCCGCTACGGAGGTGTCACGCACACCTATCATCAATGCTGGTGACGGCTCACATAGCCATCCTACGCAGACGATGACCGACCTTCTCACCATCAAGCGCGAGTTAGGCACGCTCAACAACCTTACGATAGGCCTTGTCGGCGACCTCAAGTATGGCCGCACCGTGCACTCGCTAATCAAGGCGATGTCGCGCTATACGAATACCAAGTTTGTGCTTATCGCACCTCCTGAGTTGGCGCTACCCGACTACATCAAGCACGACGTATGCGACCGCTACGGCATACCCTACCGCGAGGTTGACAACATCGAGAGCGTCATTGGCGAGGTCGACATTCTCTATATGACACGCGTACAGCAGGAGCGCTTCACCGACCTCGATGAGTATGAGAGAGTCAAGGATTGCTTCGTGCTCGACGCGCAGAAGATGCGCTACGCCAAGGAGCATATGGCAGTGCTACACCCACTACCACGCGTCAATGAGATTGCTATCGACGTGGACTCTGACCCACGTGCAGCCTACTTCCGACAGGTTGAGAATGGCAAGTTCGTGCGTATGGCACTCATCCTCAAGTTGCTCGAGTGGCAGAACGACCCTGAGCGCACATTCGACCATGGTGGCAAGGCTCTTGGCTGCAAGTGTCCTAACCCACTATGTATCTCGAACCTTGAGCCTGTACGCCCACGCTTTGAGGAGTCGGAGGGCATCGTTCGCTGTGTCTACTGCGAGTCGAAAGCAGAGTAGCAGGAGGACAGATAGAAGAGGAAAGTGAGGGCGTTGTCGTAAGACAGCGCCCTATTCTTATCAATTAGCAGAATACCTTTTCACTTCACCTACACTATTAGGCGTTTCACCCCACCATAATGGCGACTCAACGCCATGCAATGCACAAAACGCCCATGGTCGATGTAACTTTGTATTAAGCAAACAACCTAAAACATCGAACCATGAAACAACTTTTTACACTTATCGTCGCTCTGATGAGCACCGTTGTGCTCAGCGCACAACAACCCTACAAAGTATACTGCACCCTCTCGGCAGTGCACCACGGGACAAACATCGCCTCGCTATCACGCGTCGAGGTGGACTATGGCCAGGAGCGCATGACGAAGAACTACCTTGTCGATGAGTACGGCAAGGCTATCAACTATCGCTCGGTGACGGCTGCTGCCAACGACTTTGCCAAGCTCGGCTGGGTGTTGGAGGACAGCTATGTTGTCGGCGAGGATAACATCCGCTGCATCTGGGTAATGTCGAAGATGGTTACCGACGACAGCGAGATTACCGAGGGTTTCAAGACTCGCCACATGATTGAGCATGGCGAGTAGATGTCAGAAAAGTAGCATCCCAAGCGTAAAAAAGAGAAAATCACCCGCCCAATACAAAAAAGATTGGTAAAAATTTGTGGGGGGGGGTATAGTATATTTGCCCAAAATATGGGGTACAACAACTTCAACTATAACCAAACATGAAAAACATCCTACTAACATTTGCAGCGCTGCTAATAGTTAGTGCTACGTGGGCTGAGAGCCCAAACATTATCAACGGAGACCCAGTGAGTGTGCGTATTGTAAACGCCATGAATAGCAAGACGCAGCCTATGCCATCGGCTATCGTCGATGCTAATATTACCGATGTCGAGGGAAACATCCTTATTAAGCGCGGCACTCCCGTACAGCTTAGCGTCGAGGCTCAGCGTGCACGTGGTGTCGGCAAGGCGGGCTATCTCATCGTTAGATGTCTAAGCACTACAGCCGTCGACGGCCAGACAATATTCCTTGCAGGAGGCCTCTCGGCGTATGGTAACGAACGCGAGGAGCTGGCTATCGGCCTTGGTGTAGGCGCCGGCATCGTGGTATTTCCCTTTGGGCTCTTCTGCCTATGTATCAAGGGCGAGGAGGCTCACATCCCAAGCAACACCATACTTACAAATGTTGTTATTGACGACTCGTACACAATTAACTATTAAAACACAACTACTATGAAAAAATTATTTACTATTCTACTCGTATCGCTATTTGCGGTGACACTGACCGAGCCTGCCGAGGCCGCAGGTCCAAAGACCAAATATCAGGGTGAGGTCTATATATCTGGTAACTTAGGCGTGGGCAACGCCGCACTACACCGCTTCCAGCTACACACCATCCAGGGTGCACGCATTGGCGAATGCTTCTCTATGGGTGTCGGCTTGGGTCTCGACTGGTACACACAAGATATCGAGAGCGGTATGCTTATGGTACCCGTATTTGCCGACCTTAAGCTCTACGCTCCTACGCAGGGTAAGTTCGACCCATTCCTGATGGTTGACCTCGGCTACGGATTTGCAGCCGAAGAGCCTCAACTCGGTGGTCTGATGTTCGGCGCCGGCATCGGTTTTAAGGCGGGTGTCTTCGCCATGTCCATAGGCTATCACCTTCAGCAACTCGGCATACAGGACATCAGCGTCGGCATGAGCGCCATACAGTTAAAGCTCGGTGTAGCGTTCTAACAAAAGGAGAATATATTTATAAATATCAACAATCTGTTGAAAATGGTTTGTCGTTTGGTAAAATGTGCTATCTTTGCATAAACTAAACTGACAAACCATTCTTAATTATGAAAAAGGTACTTCTAACACTCGTTGCTATTGTTGCAGTAGCATTCACAGCCTCGGCCCAGAAGCAGGGCGAGCAGCATATCGGTGCTAACCTCGGTTATAACACCGGTAAGACAAACGTAACTCTCTCTCTTCGCGGTGATAATTACAGCGAGAAGGAGAGCATCCTCGGTGGCGACAACCTTGGCGTTGGCGTTGAGTATGGCTACTTCGTAATCGACAACCTACGCGTTGGTGGTCGTATTGGTTATAGCTATACGGCTGATGGCGATAAGAGCCACTCGCTAACCATCATGCCCAACATCGCATACTACGTGCGTTTGGCCGACAAGTTCTACTACACGCCAAACTTCGCCATTGGCTTCGGTCTTGGCACAACTGGCAAGGATGAGTACACCAACGAGAGCTTTACGATGTGTGGTCTTGCAACGGAGCTTCAGCCCCTGGCCGTAGAGTTCCGCCCTACCGAGAAGTTCGCGATGAGCGTTAGCCTCTGCTCGTTGCAGTATGTATTCCTAACCGGCGACATTGAACAGGTAAAGGTTGACACGGGCGCATTCTCGTTCGACCTACTCGCAAATGCACAGGTGGGCTTCAAGCTATACTTCTAAAAAGTAACATTATAGACACATCCCCGAGGCGTTATTCCTCGGGGATTGTTTTGTTGATAATGGTTGTCGACTGATAAAAACTTCCACAAAATTTGTATTTTAGAATTATTATACTTAATTTTGTTTAGGAAAACAACCATTTTATTTTAACCTATAAAAACTATCAACTATGAAAAAGCTATTACTTCTTTTGGCGGTATGCCTAACTGCCGTATCATGCCAGTGGTGGCATGAGACAT
Organism: Rikenellaceae bacterium; assembly: GCA_015059955.1. GTDB lineage: Bacteria > Bacteroidota > Bacteroidia > Bacteroidales > Rikenellaceae > Alistipes. Next base: position 10,940 of record SUZK01000008.1, on the reverse strand, counting down.
TTGACTCTCCAGAGGAGTGTGCTAAGTGGTATATAGAGGAGATGGTCGAGGCTGACAATCTATCTGATTTTGAGGAGGTATACAACGATTTCACCAAGTGGGAGAACACATTGGGTCGTGTTGACTCGTGGAAAGTAAATAAGGTTATGAATGATTGGAGTGAGGATAACGAGAAGGAGGCTGAAAAGATTGATAAGAAGCTTGATGATCTTAGAGATAAGTACAACGACTAACAATCTTTATCACCTTAATAACAAGTGCTGCCTAACATTGTTGGGCAGCACCTATTTTGTATAATTGGAAGATTTGAACTACTTCACAAAGTTCACCTCCGTGGCATCACGCCAACCTAAGAGCAACTCCTTGATGGTCATACGACGCTTGCCAGCGAGCTGCAACAACTCGAGGTAGACAACGCCATCGGCACAGCGAACGCCATACTCCGAGCGGCCATCCGTAACGACACTGCCCACACTACCCTGCTTCTCATCTGCCACAAAGCGCACATCGAAAATCTTTACAGAGCCAACCTCCTCGCCACCCTTGAAGATGGGTGACCACGCCGCAGGATATGGCGAAAGGCCACGGACAAGGTTTACGATGCTCTCGCCGCTATGCGACCAGTCGATGGCGCAATCCTCCTTAAAAATCTTTGGCGCAGGCTTTAGCGTCGACTCATCGATATGCTGTTGCTCGCGAGGCTCAATATTGCCCTCGGCAATACGGTCAACGGTATAGGTCACAAGCTCTGCTCCGATATACATCAGCTTGTCGTAGAGCGTGCCGATGTTATCCTCAGGCAGGATATCGACCTCCTTTTGGCAGACGATAGCACCCTTGTCAATCTCATGGTTAAGCAAGAAGGTTGTTACACCCGTGCGCTTCTCGCCATTGATGATGGCCCAGTTGATGGGCGCAGCACCGCGATACTCAGGGAGCAGCGAGGCGTGCAGGTTGAACGTACCGAGGCGAGGCATAGCCCATACGACCTCTGGAAGCATACGGAAAGCGATAACTATTCCGAGGTCGATATCGAGGGCGCGTATCTCGCTTAGGAAGCTCTCGTCGCGGAGCTTCTCGGGTTGCAATATTGGCAAGCCCAACTCCTTGGCAGTTAGCTTAACGTCGCTCTCGTGCATCTTCTGGCCACGGCCAGCAGGCTTGTCAGGCGTAGTGACAACAGCCACCACATTGTAGCCCTCAGCCACAAGACGTCGTAGCGATGTCGAGGCAAACTCGGGCGTACCCATAAATAGTATTCTCAAGTTCTTCATTCTACTTCTTCTTTTTCTTCTTGCCTATCTTCATCCAGTTAGGGATGTACTTCGACACCTTACGGCGGAACTTACGTATCTTGCCGTCGTACCAGTCGGTATCGAGCAACGAGGAGTCGTTCGTAGCCTTATACATCAGATATACCGCGACAGGCGCCAGCACGAACGTCGGCAGCCACATACCGTAGAGTGGCTCCCATATACCCTCACCCGACATCTTCGAGCCAGAGATACTAATGACGTAGTAGATGACAAAGAATATCAGCGATATAACGATTGGCGTACCAAAGCCACCCTTACGGATGATGGCACCCAATGGCGCTCCGATGAAGAAGAAGATGATGATTGACACTGGCAGTGTTAGCTTACGGTGCCACTCATTTTGAGCACGATAGAGCTGTGTGATGGCAATCTTCGACATCTGCTCATCAACAGCACTCGAGCCTTTGGCTATGCGTGCCGCATTGCTGGCGTCGATGATTAGCTTCGAGCGCTCACGCAGCGGCATACCCTTTATCGAGTCCTCGACATTTAAGGTTTTGTAGTGTGTCTTGTCGACAACTATCGAGTCACCGCCGAGTATCGAGTGGTCATAAGGGAAGATACGCTCCTTGACAAGAGGACCGTATGTTGCCGCCGTTGTTTTACGAATATAGATGTGGAGCGAGTCGATAAGCTCATCCAAGCCCTCCATGTCGCGTGTCTGCGACTCGCTAAACTCCTTGGTCATATCCTGCTCGGGGAGTTGTAGCTTGGCAATAGGTATCGTAGCATCCTGACGCTCGAAGCGGTGACTACGCAGCGTATGGTCGGTATACCACATCGAGTTGCGCGTATGCTCGTGGATGACACCATTATACAATGTCACATTGAGATAGCTCTTATCGTCGGACATCTTCATATAGCCAGAGTCGGCGATGGTGGTAGTCATATCGCCATTATCGTCGCTAAAGTCGAATATGACGACATCCTCAAGCTTACCGCTCGTCTCATCTTGGTGGTGAACCTTGACAACCATATTTGGCAGACCCGTGAAGAACACATCGTCAGGAAACTTCATCTCCTCGCGCTGCTGGCGTACATCGATGATGATGTCGTACATTCGCTCGTTGGCATAGGGGACCAGCTTATTTGAGATGTAGAAGCTACCAACAGCAATCATGAGGACAAGCACAAACAGAGGCCTAAATATCTTCATGAGCGACATACCCGCAGCCTTCATCGCCAGAAGCTCGAAGCTCTCGCCGAGGTTACCCATGGTCATAATCGCCGAGAAGAGCATCGCCAAAGGCAGACCCAAGGGAATCATACTTGCCGTAGCGCACGCAAAGAGTTCAACAATGGTACTTACATCGAGACCCTTACCCGTAAGCTCGTCGATATAACGCCACACGAAGTTCAACATCAGCACAAACTGCACGATGAAGAAGGTGGCAAGCAACGGACCTATATATGCTTTGAGGACAAGTTTATGTATCTTTTTCATTATAGAGACAATCTATTTCGGCACAAAGATAGGATTTTTACGCTAATAAGCATAGCCATCATGGTAAATATTATGCAACTTCCCGTAGGGATATCCCAAATATAGCTCACAATAAAGCCTGCGACATTGCCAACGACAGCCACTATCGCCGACCATAGTGTCATCCAGCGATAGTCCTTCGTGAGGCTATTAGCAATCACCGCAGGGATGGTCATCAGCGAGAGCAGCAGAATGATGCCCATAACCTTGATGGATAGCACGATGGTCACCGCGATGACAACCGCCATGATATAGGCTATCAGCGCTGTGTTAAGGCCCTGACTCTTGGCATAGTCCTCGTCGAAGGTGACGAACATCAGCTTGCGCAGCATCATGAGAGCACCCACTACGACAAAGAGCGTTAGCCACGTAAGATACTCTATATCTGCATCATTGACAAGCAGAATATTACCAAACATATAGCTCGTCAGGTCTGTTGCGTAGCCTGGGCGTAGCGACATGAAGACAACACCTATGGCCATGCCCAATGCCCATATTATACCTACCGCCGAGTCCTCGCGCATGCGACCTCGACGCGCAGCAAACTCGATACCTACACTCGATAGCGCAGCAAACGAGAGCGAGCCAAGCAGAGGGTCGAGACCCGCATATAGAGCCATGCCCAATCCTCCAAACGAGGCATGGGTGATACCACCACTGAGGAAGACCATACGACGTGCGACGATGTAGCAGCCAACAATGCCACAGGTAATTCCCGACAATATTGATGCTATGAGCGCTCGTGTAAGGAACTCGTAGGATAGTATGTCAACTATTATCTCGGTCATCATAGATAGTGTCAATTATAAATTGAAACGTGCAAAATTAACCTTTTTCGTAATAATACGAAAACTTTTTTTCACATTCATACAACTTTTTTTTGTAACTTCGCCAGCGAAAACAAGAACAACAGAGAACTATGACAAATAAGCGCGTCAGCTTTCACACGTTGGGCTGTAAGCTCAACTTCTCAGAGTCGTCGACCATCGCACGCGAGTTTGAGCGTGGCGGCTACACCCGAGTGGAGCCATCGGAGCCTACCGATGTGGCCGTTATAAACAGCTGCTCGGTCACCGAACATGCCGACAAAAAGTGCCGCAACATAATACGCAAAATACACCGCCGCAACCCTAATGCCATAATCGCAGTTACGGGCTGTTATGCACAGCTAAAACCTAATGATATCGCTGCTATTGATGGCGTAGACATAGTATTGAGCAACAACGACAAAGGCGACTTATATAAACGTGTAATTGAACTACAAAATAGAGAGAAAGCCGAGGTGTACAGCTGCTCTGCCGACCAGATTACGCGCTTCTTTGCAGCCTACTCATCGGGCGATAGAACACGCTCGTTTCTGAAGGTACAAGATGGCTGCGACTACAAGTGCGCCTACTGCACCATTCACTATGCCCGTGGCTCAAGTCGCAACATGCCCATTGCTGACATCGTAGAGGAGGCACGCGAGATAGCCAAGGCTGGGCAAAAGGAGATTGTTATTACGGGTGTTAACACGGGTGATTTCGGCCGCACTACGGGTGAGAAATTCATAGACCTACTACGCGCTCTTGACAGCGTCGAGGGCATCGAGCGATACCGAATATCGAGCATCGAGCCAAACCTCATAACTGACGAGATTATAGAGTTTTGCGCAGCGTCACCTAAATTCATGCCTCACTTCCACATTCCACTCCAAAGTGGCTCTACAAAGCTGCTTGGTATGATGCGTCGTCGCTACACTGCCGAGCGCTACCGTGAACGTATTGCTAAGATACGTTCGTTGATGCCCGACTCGTTCCTCGGTGTCGATGTCATCGTTGGCTTCCCTGGTGAGGGCGAGGAGGAGTTTATGGAGAGCTACCGACTACTTGAAGAGGTTGGCGCTTCATTCCTACACATCTTCCCATTCTCGGAGCGTCCAGGAACCCCAGCCGTCGACATGCCCAACAAGGTGCAATCGAGCATCGCCACACAGCGAGTAGAGCGCCTTGAGGAGCTTAGCACAAGGCTCCACCGCTCATTTGGTGAGCGCTTCCTCGGCACGGAGCGCGAGGTTCTATTCGAGAGCACCGACCGCAAGGGTATGATGTATGGCTACACGGATAACTATCTGCGTGTCTGCGCGCCATACAACACTCAGATTATAAACACGATATGTCGTACCAAGCTCATCGACTTTGACGAGGATGGTAATATTCGTTGCGAAATTGTTGGATAATTAACACAAAAGTATTACTTTTGTCGGGATTAACCCATAAGAACAATATCGCACTACGACAATGTGGAATAAGATAAGGAGTTTATTTGAGATTCATAGTCTAACAACCCGCGTTAGACTCGCGTTTTTGAGCATCATTTTGTTGCTTCTCTTCTCGGGTATCATGTCTCTTCAGGAGCTTGAGCGAGTGAGTGCCGACACCGAGGAGATTCTCATGGCGAGCAAGTCGAATGCCGACCTTGCTGGCGATATGCTTGATGCACTCAACAAGCAGAACAACGCCATCGTCTATATGGCTATCGAGGGCGAGGGTATTGAGCATCATCGCAAAAGCTGCGAAGAGGGCATCAGCGAGCTATATAAGACAACCCTACGAGCACAGGAGATTGTCCAGAACACCGAGACTCCCGATGCAGCAGACGAGCTTATAGCCTGCGCAAATAGACTCAACAACCTCTCGATGATGTTCCTTAATGGCGAGGTCGAGAATGAGTTAATAGCGAAGGTAGATAACCCCGACGACTTTATGGCAGAGACCATCGAGGTTGATGGCGAGTTGGTAACCAAACTTATCACGCCATCGCCTACCACAAATATCCCCACAAGATACTCTGCACACAAGTGGTACATCGAGACATACCAGGCCGAGTACCTGAACATGTCGAGCGAGATTACCAAGTATATGACTGGCTCGCACACGACACTTGGTCCCGAGGTGAACAACCTCAGCCATACAGCGCGTCGTGCCGTGACACCAGTGTCAATCACCCTTATTGTGATAATTGCCATAGTGTTGATGTTCCACTTCTTCTTCATGGTGTACATCGTGAAGCCTATACAGCGTATCGACCGCAGCTTAGGCGCATACCTCACCTATAAGATGCCATTTGACGACGGCATACGCAGCCGTGACGAGATACGTGGTGTTCGCGACAAGATTGCCGCGCTAATCTCAAAGATTCGCTAACCAACAGCTACGCAAAGGTCATGAGATTAGATGTTGTTATACGATATATCGGCATGGTGCTGCAATTCATCGCAGCATTTATGTTGGCAGCCGCCGGTGTCTCGATGCACAATGACTTCGACTCGGGATTTTATCCCCTACTGCTATCGGCACTCATCACCGCTTCGCTCGGTCTCTTTCCGATGATTTTCGTCGATAGGTCTGAGGAGATAAAGACCAAGGAGGGTTACGCCATCGTTGTAGGCTCGTGGTTAGTGGCGTGTATCGTCGGCACATTCCCCTACTTGATATGGGGAGGCGAGTTCTCGGCCATGAACGCATGGTTCGAGAGTGTATCGGGATTTACGACCACCGGAGCATCAATTCTTAACGACATTGAGAGTCTACCACAGGGTCTTCTCTTCTGGCGCTCGGCAACAGCGTGGATTGGTGGTGTTGGTGTTGTTATGTTTGCCTTAGTCATCCTACCCTCGATGGGACATAGCCGCCACATGCTTTCGAGTCAGGAGCTATCATCCATCGCGAAGGATAATTTCCACTATCGCTCGAAGGTTATCATACGCATCCTAATCTTCGTATACCTAAGCCTCACCATCTGCACCGCCCTACTACTCCGATACGAGGGCATGAGTTGGTACGACGCCATAAACCACGCTATGAGTACGTGTGGCACATGTGGTTTTAGTACGAAGAATAGCTCTATTGCCTTCTACGACAACCTCAATATCGAGATTATCCTCATAGTAGCCATGGTATTGTCGGGTATGCACTTTGGTGTGCTATACGCCACGATTACGGGTCGTCGCAACAACATCTTCCGCTCGGAGATTATCCGTGTATACTTAGGCATGATGGCCATCATAAGCATCATCATCGCCATCAGCCTCTTCTCGGATAACATATACGACTCATTTGGCGAGGCACTGCGACACGCCACGTTCCAGGTAGCAAGCATCACCACAACATCGGGCTTTGCCACGGCCGACACCAATACTTGGACTCCCATTGCCGTGATACTACTCATCTTCTGCATGGTAGTCTGCGGTTGTGCAGGGTCGACGTCGGGAGGTTTGAAGGTCGACCGATTAGTAATCTCGGCGAAGGTCATTCGCAACCGAATAAAGATACAACAGCACCCTAATGCGGTACTGCGCGTAAAGGTTGGCGGTGTTGTGCAGGATAATGCGACACAGAGTCTTGTCACCACGTTCGTCATCGCATACATCCTACTCACCCTTATTGGCACATTCGTCTACACGCTCTTCGGATGTGACCTCGAGACTGGCTTCACAGCAACCATAGCCTGCATGAGCAATGTAGGTCCAGGCTTTGGCGATGTTGGCTCGTTGGACAACTACTCTAACCTGCCAGCGGCACTCAAGTTTACCTCGACGGCGCTCATGCTTATAGGCCGTCTTGAGATATTTGGATTTTTACAGATTTTCTTCCTTAACTCATGGAAGTAGCACAAAACGGATACCGAACAGAGAAGCAATTATAAACAATGTTTAAGCGACGCACCATAACACTAACAGCCATCGTGGGCATCACTATATCGGCATTTGCCTTTGCGGATATAGACAAACCCGATGGTTTAGGCTTGCAGAACAACAAGGAGTATCAGCAGCTCCTTGCCGAGAGCGAACGTCTACGCATGGAAGAGGACTCCCTAAGAAACCTCATCTCGGAGACAAGAGCAAACATGCACACCTATATCGACACGTTAACAACCGAGCCATCGCGCGACTTCATCAATAAATACAACTCGCGCATCGTCGAGTTAGAGGAGGAGATATTCAACATCAACACCCGACAAGGTGTTGTTGCAAGCCGCATAAATGCCTATGAGCTTGGTGCCATGGAGGACTTCTTCAAGGACCATGTCTTCAAGAGACTTGACAACAGCAATGATAATGCTACGGCCGAGGGCGAGGAGATAGCAGCGACTACCGAGCAGCAGCAGTCTACTGATGACGCTACAACCGCACCCGATGCTATTGAGGGTGTCGATGATAGCTCGGAACATGTCGCCGAGAAGCTATATACACGCAGCAGCAAGCTCATAGATAACGAGCCCTTTGTGAAGGCTCTTAGCGCTGACGACCTCCGCGAGTTGCACAGTGCCCACGAGAGCATATCGCAGATAGATGGCCTTGTGCAGGAGTACTTGAAGCAGTACAACGCCCTTAGGAAGCTAATAGCGGCATACGAGGATGCCACAGAGCAGCAGACAGCCGACCCTATATATGAGCAGATAGCGACACAGATTGGCTATCTCGACACATTGAACACCGAGATAAGCGACAAGTGGAACTATATCCTCGACACGAAGTACTACGCCTACGGCCTTGTTATCGAGACATCGCGCAACAAGGAGCTTCTCGAGAGGCTCGATAGCGACATAAACACCATGTTGCAGCACTGCGCCGAGAACGACAACCTATACGCCTCGAATGGCGTTATGCGCTACGCCTTAGGCCACACGGCAATCATCGACTTTGAGATTATCATGGCATCGGAGTTTGGGCTAACCGAGGCTGGCGATGTGTTACGCGCACTGCGCGAGGCAATGGTGACACCAACATACCAGCTATCGCCAATAGATATGCCTGAGCGTCGTCTCTTTATCGACTACCAGAGCATCACCTTTGGTCGCACCAACTACTATAACGACGCCAACCCTCTGCCACAGCTCAAGGTATATGAGCAGGGCACGATATATCGCATCCTGCTTGGCATATTCAAGTCGCGCCAGCCAATGACACTATTTAAGGGTGTGCAGCCACTATATATCGACAAGGATAGCGAGGGCATGAACCACTACTACGCTGGTGGCTTCGCGACACTCGAGGAGGCTGAGGCAGCACAGCGTCTACTCTTCGACAAGGGCTTCAAGGGCCCTGAGATATGCGTATGGCGCGATGGTAAGATGGTTAACCTCACGGCTGACGACGACACACCGTCTGATAAGAGGACAATAGAAGCGGGAGCTACGCGTTATATGTTACGTGTGGCGGATGCCGACATGAGTGATGCGTTGCGTGAGTACCTCAAGGAGCACCACCCAAGCAAGGTTATAACGCTCACAAATACGGGCTACGTGATTGGCTCGTTCGACAACCACGATGAGGTGACACGCCTATTTATCACCATTGGTGATGAGTTTGGCATCGACTTAGAGATAATGGAGGTAGAGATACAATAATTAAGATAAATATGAAGAGAGTAATATACGCATTAGCAATCTTTGCAACTATCGGCATGGCAGCACTCACCGTGTCATGTAAGAAGGAGTCTGTCGAGGAGTTCGAGGTGCCATCCGAGGGCATACTTATTGGCATGAACAAGATGGAGTTGGCGTGGGACACCGAGGGCACGACATCCTTCGAGTCGCACAACATAGCATCCATCAGCGCCGTAGGCGTGCCTAAGGGTTGGGAGGTTGTAGGTATCAACATGTATACCAAGGAGATTACCGTGCGCTCACCCAAGATGCCAGCCAACGATGAGGAGGCAGCAGAGATTGAGAAGAGCGGCACGATGACCCTCACGGGCTATACCCCACTGGGCAAGGATACGTCGGTAAGCGTATACTTGGCAATCCTCGAGAAGCCCGATGTGGACTACACCGCAGCACCTGCCAACTGCTATATCGCCAACAAGGCGTATACGCGCTACCTGTTTAACCCTATGGTGGGTGGCAGCAGTATGTCTCTTGATACCGACCACATAGCCCTTATATGGGAGTCGAAATCAGACCTTGTGAAGTATATAGATATGCGCGATGGCGTAGCATCGTTCTACCTACAACCTGTAAAGGACACGAATGGCGAGTTTATCGATGAGGTTCTCCCTGGCAACGCCCTTATCGGAGCGTACGATGCTGATGGGAACTTACTATGGAGCTGGCATATATGGGTGACAAATAGCGACCCTACGACGGATACTATCACCCTTAACGGCCGCGAGCTTATGAACATCAACCTCGGTGCCGACATGAATAGCAATGGTAGCAAGGTGACCAGCGATATCTTCGGGTCGTACGGCATGTACTACCAGTGGGGTCGTCGCACCCCTATCGTTGGCCCTCATGACTGGAACTTCTCACAGAATATGGATTTGATAGCCTATGGCAGCGATGGTCTGAACAACATTAGACTACAATACGAGGCGTCGACGGCAACAAGTGGCCGTGTAGAGTGGGCAAACGACAACCCTACATCTATCATCCTTGGCAATAAGGATAACGCCTACGACTGGCTCTACGAGGGTCACGACGACGAGCTATGGGGTGGCAAGAGCAAGAGCGAGCACGACCCATGCCCCGCAGGATGGCGCGTACCCGACAGCTCGGTGTACGATAACCTCACCATAAGCAGCATCGACGATGCTATGGCATGGGAGACAGCCCAGGGCATGTACGGCTGGCACTTGGTGGATAAGAGCGACGAGAGTAAGACATTCTTCTTCACGGCACAGGGACGTCGCAACTACCTCGATGGCCGCCTCGACATTGTCAACGATGACGACCTACGCCCAGTGCCATGGTCGGGCTACTACTGGACAGCTACGCCGACCAACGATGGCAAGGCCACGGCGATGTTCTTCGACCTCAATAGCGCCACACGCACATGGAATGGCTTTGACGCCGCACACGCCATGCACCGTGCCAATGCTCTCCCCATCCGCTGCGTAAGGGAGTAAGCGAAGAGATGGAGGAGCGTTGCCCGCAACTATCGCCATAGCCCGTGGCAACACCCCTCACCCTATCATGTTGCTTGTTGATTTGTTGATTTACCCTATGTATTTCAACAAATCAACAACAACATTTATCAATAATATAGTATCAAGGGAGGAGTTGGTGACGCATTGTCGCCGACTCTCTCTTTTGTATCAGTAGGGAGAGTAGGAGATACTCTCATTATTGATATATCAATGGAGTATATATACTCTCTA
>SUZK01000004.1 GCA_015059955.1 Rikenellaceae bacterium | reverse complement strand
ATCCTGCAGCTGGCCCCACTTGTAGGTCTTTGGCATACTTGTATAGTTCGTCAGCATCATCCTCTTGCCAAGGTCTCAGCAACAATCTTTGGGTTTGTAATTCCATATCTATTAAATTCCGATTTATCGGTTAAAGTTAAGAAAAATATTACAATAAGTTTATATAATGTAGAAATATCCGTTCTCCCTCAGCCAATTATAGAACTCTACACACTTCAAAGACCCCTCATAGAATGTTCGATAATCTGTAATCAGCCCGCACAAAAGCGACCTGTTGAGGGTCGCTTTTCTGCGTATAAAGGGACTCGCGAAGCAGAGCTTCGCAACTCCTGTCATATTTACAATCCCTCCAAACCTCCCTTTAAGTACACTTCGTTTCTTTTCGTTGCTGCGGCTTGGCAGAACAAACAAGTTTGTTCTGCTCTCACCTTAATCGCAACGCTGAGAAGGGAGGCTTGTGGCAAGTGTCCCACTTGCTCACCTTTGGTGAACACATACCATCAACACTCTGCTCTCGCTCTTCGGACCGCAGTTCGAGTCTGTAGTATAATATAGACATGTGATTTTGTTTTTCATAATTATTTTTTTAACTTTGCTACACCTTATAAATAACACGTTGTTGTGCTAATCCTAAAGCTCTACGCCATGAAGAAAACTATCGGTATAATTGTATCACTACTATGTCTTACATCTTGTGGTAGCCTATTGCCAAATACATATTATTTAACCTCATTAGTATCCGTAGAAAGCCCCGTTAACACCTCGACGCAATATGGCGAAACTAAGATTGTTGGAATACAAGATGAAGACAGTGTATCTAAATACTGTTACGAGGATGATTATATTAAAATTATATGGTTCATTGGAGACTCACAATTAAACTTTTTCCTCACTAATAAGTCTGATTTTTCGATAAAATTACCATGGGATGATATGGTATATGTAGATGAGAATGGAAAATCAAAGAGGGTTATTCATAATGGCATTAGGTATATTGATAAGGGTTCTACTCAAGTAGCATCTGTGGTTCCTAAGGATGCTACAATAGAAGATTTACTTATCCCCTCTGATAATATTTATTTTTCTGATGACAACAAGTGGATAGAGAAACCTCTTTTCCCATATTATTATTCACAGGAAACAGCTAATGAGAATTTTATTGCGGGTAAGACTATAAAGATTATATTCCCCGTAATTATACAAGATATTCCCAATGAATATGTGTTTAAATTTTCTATAAATGGGGTGCTTGTAAAATAGACTAATCAATGAATCTATAGCATAGGCAAAGTGATGTAAAAGCAAGAGAGGCCGACTAAAAAGTAACTATTAGTCAGCCCCCATCAAAAAGTCTGATTACAGCACAGCTGCGACCTTGCTAATCTCCGATAGGCGCGCCTTTAATCGGGCATCATTCCTAACAATCTGCATCGTGTATCGAGTCTGCATGTTGACAAGCAGCTCTGCCTCAACGCCCAATGCCGCCTCGAAACATAGCGCTATGGTCTCGGTAATAGGGCGTTTGCCATTCAATATCTCATTCAACATAGAGTAAGATATTCCCATCTGCTTTGATAACTGCTTCTGTGAAATACCTCGATACTCTATCTCCTCTTTCAAAACCTCTCCCGGATGAGTTGGAGTATACGGATAACCTAAATTCCCCATAACATATCTTATTTATAGTGGTTCGATAACTCAATAATATTGCAAATAGTTAGCAATGTCTTGCCCTCTTCTTCTTGCGAAACAATAAATTCAATCCTGTACTTATCATTCACGCGTATCGACGATATACCCTCTCTATCACCCGATAACACCTCGTATTCCAAGGAATTAAAGCGGTATAACGCCTCGATACACGATGCATCGTTAAGTGTATCAATACGACGTTTGTATCGCTTAACTATATCGGGCTGATAACGATGTCGTTTGTCGCTACATTTACCCTTATAGTAGAGCTCGGACAAATACTCCTTATCAAATTTTACAACCATTATCGCACTCTATTACGATGCAAAGATAATACTATTTTCGAGATATTCACTAAAAAAGTGAATTTGTTGTGCGAAAGGTGGCCTTAGACAACGATGTGATGGCGCTATTTGGCATCGGCAGCGATTGGCAATATACCACCGGACTTGCCATATTATTAGTATTATACTTCGCCGTCACCATACCTTCGGCCCTTCTATTCCAGTGGATACACAAACGTCTATTCGCTTAGACGTAGCCCCGATATCGCCATACCAAATGAGGTGAGCCCCTACGAGCGCTTCTTATAGGTGAGTGCCGCGAGGGTGTTAAAGAAGAGGGCGAAACCACCTAAGGCAGCAAAGTTAGTCCACAGCTCCGCGATAGATGTACCCTTCAGATATACCGAGCGCAAAATCTCGATATAGTAGCGTGGAGGGAGTATCAGCGTGAAGCGCTGTGCCCACTCGGGCATAGAGTCGATAGGTGTCAGCAGACCACTCATCAGCATAAAAATCATGATGAAGAAGAACATCACGAACATCGTCTGCTGCATCGTCTCCGAGAAGTTGGCTATCGTAAGGCTGAAGCCCGAGATGGTGAGAATAAAGAGCATAGCGCCAAGGTATATTGTCCACACCGAGCCCGTAGGCGCAAGGCCATAGACCAAGTAGGCCACAAGCATAGCCACCGTAACCACAAAGAGGCCTATAATCCAGTAGGGCACGAGCTTGGCAAGTGTGAATGTAAAGCGCGAGATGGGCGTGACGTTAATCTGCTCGATAGAGCCACTCTCCTTCTCACCAACGATGCTCAGCGCAGGCAGGAAGCCACATATAAGGATGAAGAGGATTATCATCAGCGCCGGTATCATATAGTGGCGGTAGTTGAGTGTCGGGTTATAGCGGTTCTCGATGGTCACCATCTCCGACACTGGCGTAGCGTCGTTCTCGCCACGTAGCTCCGCGAGCGTATGGCCAATAGACTGCACCACATACTGCATGCCGATACCGCCCTTGGTGGCATTCACGGCGTTGGCGGTGATGCTTATACGCTCGGGCGTCGCGGTAGTCATATCGTGCTCGAAGCAATCGGGAATCTGCACGATAACATCTATATCGCCACGCTCCAAGGCACTCAGTGCCTCGTCGTACTCCGACGTGGCAAGGCCTAACGAGAGGTACTCCGAGGCGTCGATATGCGATGCTATACGCTGCGAGGTGGTCGAGCGGTCGAGGTCGACAATGGCGACATTCACATTGCGGACATCCATGGTCATAATAAGCGGCATAAGCAGCATGACCATTATCGGGAAGGCGATAATAAGCTTGGGCAGAAACGAGTTGCGCCTAATCTGCAAGAACTCCTTTTGTAAAAGCACTATAAACGTTCGCATACCCTACTCCAATTTATCGTTAAACTTCTTGAGTGACACGCCCAATATCACCACCGTCATGCCGAGCAGTATGGCGCAATTCTTCCATACGGCGACAATGGGCAATCCCTGAATCATCATCTTACGCACAGCGTCGATATACCACCTTGCAGGCACTATATTCGACACCACCTGGAAGAACATCGGCAGGTTCTCGATGGGGAAAAGCATTCCCGAAAGCATGAGGATTGGCATCATCATCACCATCGCCGAGATAAGCAACGCCGCCATCTGTGTCTTGGCGATAGTCGAGACAAGCAGACCGAGCGACAGCGATAGCATCAGGTATAGTAGCGAGAGTGAGAAGATTCCCCACACGCCACCCGTCATCGGCACACCGAGGAGGTATCGTGCCAAGAGTAAGATGGTTACTAAAACGACACACGAGATAGCAAAGTATGGTATCATCTTAGCAAAGATAATCTTCACTGGGCGCACAGGCGAGACTAAAAGCACCTCCATAGTGCCCGTCTCCTTCTCGCGCACGATGGATACGGAGGTCATCATCGCGCATACCAAGATGAAGATAAGTCCCATGATGCCAGGCACGAAGTTATAGGCCGACTTCATCTGTGGGTTGAACATCATGCGGGTCTCGAACATCGACTGCTGCGACTGGGTACCGAGAAGCACACCCTGCATATATGCCGTTGCGGAGCTTGCGGTATTTATGTTCGAGGCGTCGACGACGAGCTGAATAAGGGGTTTTGTGGGCACACCCTCGGCCATCTGCGCAGCGCGGCGGTCAAAGTCGGGGGCAAAGACCACAACGGCACCCACCTCACCAGTGCGTAACTTCCTATCTATATCGCTATGGTCGATATACCCGCAGAAGGTGAAGTACTCGTTCTCAGCAAGGCGCTCCACAGCGTCGCTAACGCCATCGGTGCGCTCCGGCGCTACGACAGCAACATTCACGTTGTTAACCTCGGTAGATATGGCAAAGCCGAACAATACCATAAGCACAACGGGGATGAGCATGACGACGAGCATCGTGCGCTTATCGCGGAGTATGTGCAGCGACTCCTTCTTGACGAATGATCCAAAGTTATGTTTCATATCTTACTCTCCTCTCTGTGCGCCACGTGCCAACGTGCGGAATACCTCATCCATCGACTCGGCGGCAAATTGCTCCTTCAGACGTGCGGGGGTATCAAGGGCACGCACCTCACCATCGACCATGATAGATACGCGCGAGCAGTACTCCGCCTCATCCATATAGTGTGTCGTGACGAAGATGGTTGTGCCGCCCTCAGCAGCCTCGTATATCATCTCCCAAAACTGACGGCGTGTAACGGGGTCGACACCTCCCGTAGGCTCATCCAAGAAGACCACCTCGGGGCGGTGTATCGTGGCTACGGCAAACGACAGCTTCTGCTTCCAGCCTAACGGCAACGAGCCGACGAGCGTATTGCGCTCTGCGCTAAAATTAAGGCGGTCGAGAAGCTCCGTGGCGCGTGCCTCGGTATCGCGCTTTGACAGGCCGTAGATGCCGGCAAAGAGGCGCATATTCTCCCATACCGTGAGGTCGTTATATAGCGAGAAGCGCTGGCTCATATAGCCTATATGGCGCTTTATCTTCTCGCCCTCGCGCATCACGTCGAAGCCCGCGACAGTACCACTACCCGATGTGGGGTAGCTCAGGCCGCAGAGCATACGCATCGCCGTGGTCTTACCCGCGCCATTAGCGCCGAGGAAGCCGAAGATCTCGCCCCTATGCACATCGAACGAGATACGGTCGACGGCCATAAACGCGCCAAAGCGCTTGGTAAGCTCTCTAACCGAAATAACTATATCGTTCATCGCTTCATCAGTTTAATAAACATATCCTCGATGGTAGGCTTAGCCTCAACAATATTAAAGCCCTCGATGTCGTGGCACGCCGCGCGCAGCAGCTCCACATCGAAGCCATCGGCGACAACGACGTGGTGGTACTCACCAAAGGGGTAGCAATCCACGACACCCTCAACGCCACGCACCCTATCGAGCAGAGCGTACATATTGCGGGCGCTGACACCGTAGAGAGGGCTCTCGAAGCCACGCACGATATTTTCGGGGGTGTCGATGCCGAGTATACGCCCCTCGTTGCAGAGCGCTATGCGGTCACAGCGCGATGCCTCGTCCATATATGGTGTTGACACAAGGATAGTTATGCCGCGCTCCTTAAGCCCTGCGAGCATATCCCAGAACTCGCTACGCGACACCGCATCTACACCCGTCGTAGGCTCGTCAAGAAACAAGACCTTGGGGCGATGTATAAGGGCACACGACAGCGCGAGTTTCTGCTTCATACCTCCCGACAGCTTGCCAGCGCGGCGCTTGCGGAATGGCTCTATCTGCTTGTATATCGGTGCTATGAGGTCGTACGACTCCTCTACTGTAACACCAAACATGGCGGCAAAGAAGCCGAGGTTCTCCTCCACCGACAAGTCGGGATATAGCGAGAAGCGACCAGGCATATAGCCCACACACGAGCGTATTGCACGGTACTCCTTCACCGTGTCGTGGCCATCGACAGTGGCGCTACCCGCATCGGGGCGTAGCAGCGTGGTGAGCAGGCGAAAGAGCGTGGTTTTACCTGCGCCATCGGGACCTATAAGTCCAAACAGCTCACCTTCGCGCACGCTGAACGTGACGCCATCGAGTGCTCGCACCTTGCCGTAGCTCTTCGAGAGGTTATATATCTCTATGGCATTCATACTACAATACTACCTCGCCGGCCATGCCTATCTTGAGGCGGCCATCGTTCTCGACGGCAATCTTCACAGCGTAGACAAGGTTGGCGCGTGACTCCTTCGTCTGTATGGTCTTGGGTGTAAACTCGCTCTCGGAAGATATCCACGATATGCGGCCCTTATAGTCGAAGCGCTCGTCGTCGCCATAGTCGGCAGTGACGGTGACCTCGTCACCAAGCTCTATGTCGGCGAGCTGGTCGGAGGTGAAGTAGGCGCGTAGGTAGATGTTGTCGAGGTTTGCAACCTTAAATAGAGGTTTGCCCATAGCGGCAATCTCGCCCTCCTCGGCATACTTGACCAACACCGTACCACTCGCCGGCGCCACGATGTGACACTTGGCGATGCGGTCTTCGAGGGCAGCTATCTGCGCATCTAACGCCTCGGCATTGCTATTTATGGTTGCGGTGTTGTTGTTGAGTGTCGAGAGTGTGGCATCGAGCTGACTCTCAAGCAGGGTGATGCTCGCCGTGAGGTCGTCGCGCTGCTTTGTTGTCGCAGCGCCGTCGCGTAGCATATTCTCGACACGCGCAAGCTCGCTACGCTGCGTCGCTATCTGCTCGCGGAGGCCTGCCGCCTGCTTCTTGATATCGGGGCGTGAGCCGAGTAGCGCCTCGCGCTGTGCCACAAGCTGCTTGCGTTGTAGGTGCAGCTGCATGGTGTCGATAGTACCTACGATATCTCCCTTCTCTACGGGCATGCCCTCCTCGACATCGAGGTTGAGGATGCGTCCTGAGGCCTCGGCAGATACCACCACCTCGGTAGCCTCGAAGGTGCCCTGTGCATCATAGTTTGTCTCCTCGCCACACGACACTGCAAGTAGCGCCAAGGCGATATATCCAAGTCGTTTCATACGCTATTGATTTAATACTGTTTTAAGTCCATATGTTGCTTGAAGTAGCTCTATCTCGTGGGTGCTACGCTGGAGCATCGCCGCCGTCTCGTCGGTGATTTTACGCAGTAGGTCCGTGGCATCTATAACACCATTGTCCAACTGCGACTCCGCCGCCCTACGCACATTCTGTCGTAGCTCGACGATGCGGTCGTCATCCTCGACAGCGCTCCTCAGACGCGCTATCTCGCCATCATACTGCACGCTCTGCATCTCGCTGTTGAAGAGGAAGACATCGCGCTGTACGGCGACCTGGCGCTGTGCCACATCTATCTTTTGAAGGTTGTTCTTCTTGGTGTAGAATGCCCCTATGTTCCACGACATACGCACGCCGATGATGGCGTTGAGCGACCATGTTGGCGACATCATGCTCTTGAACATATCCATACCTGGGTAGCCGTAGTAGCCCTGCGCAAAGGCACTGAAGCGAGGCATGACAGAGCTGTTTATGGCGTTGCGCTGCGCCTCCAAGCGGCTCTCCTGCGCATCGAACATCATTAGCTCTGGGCGTGCCGACGTGCGACTCTCGATGGTGGGCATCGCGGGGCGCTGCAACGTGGCATCGCTGAGGGGCTGACCTATGAAGACCTCCAACATTCGGCGGTAGCTCGCGCGCGACGACTCTATCTGCCCACGTGTCTGCTTCGCGGTGAGCAGCTCCGCCTCGATGGCGTCAACATCGGCCTGCATAGCGACACCATTATTATAGTACGCACGCATACGCGCGAGGTTGCTATCGAGCACGCTGATAAGTGTCTCGGTCTGCGCCATGCGCTCGTCGAGAAGCAAGATGCCGAAGTATAGGTTGTCGACACGCGATTGTAGGTCGTAGAGCGACACATCCACACGGCGGCGCTGCTCCTCAGCCTCGGCCGTGGCTATCGCCTTGTTTGCCTTGCTCAGACCACCATCCCAGATATTTTGCGACACATCTACCGCCACCTTATACTGGTCGTTGCGTATGCCTGCCATCTCGATACCATTGGCGGTGAGTATGGCGCTGAAGGCCTCAGGGTAGGTGGGTGTCGCCGACTGGTATGTCGCCTGTGCCGATACCGACACCTGAGGTATCCATGCACGCGCAGCATTCGAGATGTTGTACTGCTCGGTCTGGTTTATTAGGTCGTACTGCGCAATCTCAGGGTAGTGGTCGCGCGCCAAGGCTCGGCACTCCTCAAGCGACTGAGCACCTGCGCACACCACCGTGGCGACAGCAAGCAGTGTGAGTAAAAGTCGTTTCATGGCTCGTTATCGTTTTAATCTTCGCATTATGGTCTCTATATTCTCGGCCTTGCGCTCGGCGAGGAAGCGGTCGCGGTCGGCCATCAGCTCACCCATAAGTGGCTCCATAAAGGGATATGCCACGAAGGTGAAGACGTTGAGCGACATTATGCTTATAAAGAGCATTCGCACATCGATACGCTCTATCTCGCCTCGCTCGGCGGCGCTGTCTATCTCCCCCTGCAAGCCCTTGTATAGGTTGTCTATTATCGCGCTGGCGCGCTTGTATAGCACCTCGTAGCGTTCGGGGCGCGATACGATTTCGTTTATCATAAAGCGTGGCAGCTGCGGGTTCTCGGCAATAAAGTCGAAGTGGGCAGCTATGCCACCCCTGAGGCGCTCAACAACTGGCAGCGAGGGGTCACCCAATATGGCGAACATCGAGTGCGACATCTGGGCGAACTTATCGTCAACGATACGCTCGAAGAGCTGCTCCTTGGTGCGGAAGTAGTAGTGTAGCATGGCGTGTGTCACACCGGCAGCCTGAGCTATGGATGTTGTGCGTGCACCGTCGAAGCCCTTTGATAAAAACTCCTGTTCGGCCGCTGCAAGTATCTCATGCTCTTTGTTTTGTCGCTCTGTGTTATTGCTATTTTTCATAATTTAACAGCCTTGTTTAACAATTCTGTTAACAAAGGTAGAGATTATTTTCTACTTTGCAAATGATTTGCCGACATTTTTTTGTGCGAGTGGGAATAATTTGCTAACTTTGGTGTTGCAAACTACTAATTGAAGAGCTATGCAACTACAAGGTGGCACACTCCTACATGGCGGCAGCTATCGTATTATCGAGACCTTAGGTCGTGGAGGCTTCGGCGTGACATACCTCGCCGAGCAGGTTAGCCTACATCGCCGAGTATGTATCAAGGAGTTTTTCCCCAAAGACTATTATAAGCGCGATGGCGACACTGGCGCTCTGACTCTGTCATCGGATGGCTTTGGCGAGATGATGGGCAAGTTTAAGGCCAAGTTCGTCAAGGAGGCACAGACTATTGCCACGCTCAACCACGCAAATATTATCCCCATCCACGACGTCTTTGAGGAGAACAATACGTGCTACTACGTTATGGAGTATATCGAGGGTGAGTCGTTGAGCAGTATTGTCAAGGGGAGCGGCGCGCTGAGCGAGGATGTCGCTGTGGGTTACATTAAGCAAGTTGCCTCGGCATTGGAGCATATCCACGAGCAGCAGATAATGCACCTCGACGTTAAGCCGGGCAATATCATGGTGCGCTCGAAGGATGACCGCGCAATATTGATTGACTTCGGCCTCTCGAAGCACTACGATGCCACAAGTGGTGAGGCTACCTCTACGACACCCGTAGGTGTCAGCCATGGCTACGCCCCTATGGAGCAGTATAAGCAGGGCGGTGTTAATCGCTTCTCGCCCGAGACAGATATCTACTCGTTGGGTGCTACATTGTACTACCTCGTTACAGGCAATGTACCACCTCAGGCTACCGATATTCCCGAGGAGGGTATTGTCTTCCCGACAGATATGTCGTTAAACATCCGCGAGACTATTGCAAAGTCGATGTCCTACTTGCGCAAGGATAGACCGCATACTATAAAGGATTTCTTGGCATTGTTGGATAACGAAGAGCCTATTGTTGCGGTGCTTGCCGATGAGTCGGAGAAGACGAAGATTGCCCCTCAGACACCCGCACCCAAACGTGAAAGCAACGAAGATAAGCCCAAACAAAAGAAGCACCGTTGGTGGATGTGGCTCCTTATCTTGTTGCTAATTGGTGGTGGCGCGTGGTTTATTTTTGGTGATAATAAAGAAGAAAAAAACACAGAGAGTGAAGCATTGCCAGAAACCTCTGCCCCATATAAGGTTGGTGACCTATACAATGAGAATGGCAAGCAGGGTGTTGTCTTCGAGGTATGGGATAATGGTCGTCATGGCAAGATAGTATCGTTGGATGAAGCACACTTACAGTGGTGTACTGATAAGCAATATGCAAGGGAAATTGCATTAGGTTTGACAGATAAGAGTGATGGCAAGGCGAATACCGATAAGGTGATGCAAGGAGGTAATAGCGACCAATATCCCGCCTTTGTTTGGTGTCGCAATAAGGGCGCAGATTGGTATCTGCCAGCGATAGATGAGTTAGAGGCTATATTAAATAATGAGTCAGCGATTAATTCCACACTGGCTGAATATGGGACTGGACTTGATGATTATTGGTATTGGTCGTCAACGGAGGATGAAAACAATCCTAAGTTCTGCGCGTGGGGTGTCAATATGAGCAGTGGCTACACCGACCTCAGCATTAAGGACAACTTCAACTATGTGCGCGCCGTGTCCGCTTTTTAAGATTTAGGCTTGTCGGTTGCGACCACAGCTTTACTATTTCTCCTCGCGCACGAAAGCGCGAGGAGTTTTTTTGTTCAATGAGGAGTTGTTACGGGCGCTGCCAGCATGGCGCTACGCTTGCGAGGGCGCAGGCTTAGGAAGTTTAGGGAATTTAGAGAAAGTGGGGAAAATGGGGATTATAGGGATTATAGGGGAGTTGCTTCCCTAATCTCCCTAATATCTTTTTCATCTGTACTCTTCTATTGGCGTTATGCAAGCAGCGACACAATGCGCTCAAGCCACTCGCTATCCGTGGCGTCGAACATAGCCAGGTGCTCACTATCTATATCCAAGAGGGCAACAACAGCGCCATCGCTAATGATAGGCACGACAATCTCGCTACGCGAGGCACTGCTACATGCGATATGCCCCTCGAACTTATCGACATCCTCAACAACAATAGTTCTCTGCTCGCGCCACGCCGTGCCACAGACACCGCGGCCATAGGCTATACGGCTACAAGCCACAGGGCCCTGGAAGGGTCCCAACACAAGTTCGTCGTCAACGACGCGGTAGAAGCCAGTCCACCAGAAGTGAAACGTAGCATCAATCATAGCGGCGACATTTGCCATATTGGCAATAGCATCGCTCTCGCCCTCGACAAGGGACTCGACCTGCCGATAGAGCAGCTCATATTTTGCGCGTTTGTCGCCCGTGGCAACAACAAAATTCTCAGCCATAGCATCAAAAAAAAGGGGCGTCACAATGCGCTGACACCCCATTAAGTTATAGTTAAAGTCGTGCGATGGTTACTTAGCGTCAACAATGCCAAGCTGCTTCTTAACCTCCGCGGTGATATCCTTAACCTGCGCAGGGTCGAAGTATGCCAAGCCTGCAGCGGCAGCCTGGTCGCCAGCAGTGCTGAAGATAACAGCGTAGCCACCAGCCTTAGCAACGGTATTAACAGCGGCATTAGCCTTCTCGTAGATAGGCTCCATAAGCTCAGCCTCCTTCTTCTGCATATCCTGCTGCGCTATCTGACGGAACTCGTCAAAGCGCTGCTGAAGCTGCTGCAACTCGCTCTCCTTCATCTGACGGACAGTGTCGTTGTATGTATTCATGTTCTTGTCGTAGTCGGCATACTTCTGGTTGAACTCAACCTGAATCTGCTCCAACTGGTTCTGGAGATCCTTACCATAGGTCTCAAGGTTAGCAACAGCCTCGGTATACTCAGGCATGTTGGGAACGATGGCTGCGAGATCTACACGGCCTAACTTCTGCGCTGACGCCGATGATGCACCAAGAACGAACACCATGGCGAGGGTCAGTTTCAATAACTTCTTCATCATAAAAAATCTATAATCATTTAAATTCGTTAATTGTCTACTTCAAGGCTGCGATAATCCTATCGGTGTAGTCTACCTTCGACGAGTAGTACAAGATGGTAGGGTTCGCCGAAATGTCGATGACAAGGTCGTAGCCATACTGGCGCGAGAAGCTCTCGATAGTGCTGAACACCCTCTGCTGGATGGGCTGGATAAGCTCCATACGCTTCTTCATAAGCTCGCCCTCGGTGCCGAACAACGACTCCTGATACTCGGTAGCCTCGGCCTCCTTCTGCAAAATCATCTGCTCGTACTGCTGACGATAGGCCTCGCTGAGCGACGCACGCTGCTGCATATAGCTATTATAGAGCTGCTCGACCTCTGCAAACTTAGCATCTACCTGCTGCTGATACTGCTCGGCGAGCTTCTCGATATTATCCAAAGCGGTGTTATACGAGCTGATAGACTTAAATACCTTCTCGCTATCAACAACCATATAGTTCTGTGCCGAGGCCATGCCTGCGGTCATCATCGCCAATACAAGCGCAAGAATCATCTTTCTCATAGTACGTAAAATTTAAGGTGTGTTCTATAAATTAGTAATTATGTTTTTCGTTCGCGGCAGATTCCCTCTTCGGTCGTTAACTCGACCTAATTAATAGGACCTACCTAAAGGCTCTGTATATATAGCGTTTAACATCTCAAATTTATTGCCATCGTCGCCATTTTCCTGCAATTAGAACTGCTGACCCATGACGAAGTGGAACTGCGAACCACTTGGCTTGGTCTTGCCAAAGGCTGGGTCGAAACCGTAACCCCAGTCGATACCCAACATACCCACAACAGGGAGGTAGAGGCGTACACCAATACCCGCCGAGCGCTTAATCTTAAATGGCGAGAACTCCTTCCACGAGTTAAAGCCGTTACCACCCTCCAAGAAGCCGAGAACATATATCGACGAGTTTGGCTTCAAGATAACTGGGTAGCGCAACTCAACGGTATACTTATTATAGGCCACAGAGTAGTAGCTCGATGGGTCGAGAGCACCATCCTCGTAACCACGCATAGAGATGATGTCGACACCATAGATATTATAGCCCGTCATACCGTCACCACCAATCTCGAAACGCTCAAAAGGCGATACCTTATTCTTGTTATAGTGGCCCAGGAAGCCCATCTCGGCACCGAGCATAAGCACAAGGTTCTGGTTGCGCGTGAGAGGGAAGTACCAACGACCCTTGAGCAACCACTTGTGGTACTCAATCCAGCGGTAGCGGTCCTGGTCGCTAAGCTCCTTTGAGACGTAGTTCTTGCCATCCCACAACGAGAATGGAGGTGTCGCCTGCACCGAGAGCGTGAACTCCGAACCCGAGCGCGAGAAGAAGGGCGCATCGACAGACGAACGCTGCAACACGAGCTTCAACGACAAGGTATTCGAGACACCATCGCTAATGATAAACGAGTTCCAGCCCTTGAGGCCGTAGCGCTGGTAGCCCAACTCACCGTAGAACGTGAAGTATGGATCGGGCCACTTGAGGCGCTTACCAAAGCCCACGGCAATACCCATAGAGCGGTAGTGCATGGTGGCATTCTGCCATACGTAGTAGGCGTTATTCTGCTCCGATATATATCCCGAGATAGAGAACGAGTTAGGACGTCGGCCACCAAGCCATGGGTCGGTGAAGCTCAACGACAACGCCTTATAGTATGTACCGTTGGTCTGTCCCGATATCTGCAAGCGCTGGTTCTGACCCGAGGGGTAGGGGCGCCATGCTCCCTTCTTGAAGAAGTTACGTATCGAGAGGTTGTTCAACGTCACGCCAATAGAGCCGACAAAGGTACCAGAGCCCCAACCACCAGCGATATTAAACTGGTCGGAGGCCTTCTCCTGGAGTGGCCAGTTGATGTCGACAAGCTCGTCAGTGACAGGCTGTATATCGGGCATGATGGCCTGCTCGTCGAAGTGACCCATACCCATAAGCGTACGCATGGTCTGCATAAGCAGGGCGCGGTTGTAGAGCTCGCCAGGGCGAACATACAACTCACGGCGGATTACCTCGTCGTCGACACGCATATTACCCGAGATGCCGACATTATTGATAGTAAATGGCTTACCCTCGAAGACACGAATCTCCAAGTCGAGCGAGTCGGGGCCTACGACAATCTCGGCAGGCTCAATCTGCGACATGAGGTAGCCATTATTCTGGTAGAGCGACGATATGGACATCTCCTCGGGGTTCATCTCCTTGCCAATACCAAGGCGCTTATGCATCGACTTCTTGTCGTAGATATCGCCAGGCTGGATGCCGAGAAGGTTGTCGAGATACTCGGTGGTGTAGATAGAGTTACCCACCCACTTGATATTGCGGATATAGAACTGCTTGCCCTCGTCAACCTCGATGTCGATGCCGAGAGTAGCATCGTCGATGGTGTAGATAGAGTCGCGAACGATGGTGGCATTGCGGTAGCCACGCGAGTTGTAGAAGTCGAGCAACAGCTCCTTATCTGCCTCGTAGTCCTCCTCGTTGAGCTTTCTATTCTGGAAGAAGAGGATGCTCTTCTGGTGGGTCTTCTTGAAGGTGCGGCGCAGACGCTTATCCTCGAACGAGTTGTTACCCGTGAAGTTAATCTCACCAACACGCACCTTAGGGCCACGGTCGATGACGAAGGTTACATTCACGCACTGCTCGTAGATGGTATCGTTCGTAAGGCGAACATCGACCTCGCAGGTGCGGAAGCCCTTAGAGGCATAGTGCTCCTTGATGAGCTTCACATTCTTGTCGATGACATAGTCCGAGAGCTCGGTGTTACGGCGCAACTTGAGCACCTCGTCGCGCAGGTCGTCACGCTTGCTCTTTGAGACGCCCTCAAAGTTCCACGTAAGGATACGTGGGCGCTCCTTGAGGAATACCTCCAAGTCGAGCGAATCGCCCTCGATGGTGGCACCTATCTGGATGTCAGAGAAGTAGCGTGGTGCCCACAAACGGTGCATGGCGTTCGAGATGAACGAGCTGGGAAGATAGATAGAGTCGCCCTCGATAAGGCCTGCCGACTGCTTGAGGATGTCGTGGTTGAGGTACTTAACACCGTGAAGGTTAATCTTACGAATGTAGTACAACGTGCCATCACCCTCAGTCATCACAGGGGCATCGAGGTCGAAATTTAGCGTGTCGCTAATCTCGTTATTTAGGTCATCACCGATGTTGTAGCGACGCGAGGTCTGCTGGGCCTCGGCCGTAGCTATGGTGGTAAACACCGCCACAAGGGTAATAAGAAGTATTCTGAACTCTCTCATCATTGCTTAATTTTCATCTGTCACAAGGCCGTAGCGACGGTCGCGACGTGCAAAAACCTCAAGGGCCTTGTCGAACTCCTCCTCCGTAAAGTCGGGCCACAACACCTCTGGGAAGTAAAACTCGGCATACGACGCCTGCCACAAGAGGAAGTTACTCAAACGGCACTCGCCACTTGTGCGTATTATCATGTCGGGGTCGGGCATACCTCGCGTCATGAGGCTGTCGGCAACAACATCGTCGTCGATAGCCTCAACCTTAAGCTCGCCAAGCTGAACCCTCTGGGCAATACTCTGCATCGCAAGCACCATCTCGCGACGCGACGAGTAGTTGAAGGCCAACACCAACGTCAGACGCTCACCACCCTCCGTATAGCTCTCGATGTGGTCTATCATCGTGAGGACTCGCTCCGAGAAGTGTGTGCGCTCACCGATGATACGCACCTTCACACCCTGACGCTTCAGGTCGTCGCACTCGCCCATGACGCTCTTGCAGAAGAGCTCCATGATGGCCTCAACCTCAGCAGCGGGACGTCCCCAGTTCTCAGTGGAGAAGGCATACAGCGTAAGCCACTTCACACCATTACGCGCTGCGGCACGCACCACGGCACGCACCGACTCGACACCTGCGATGTGCCCCTCGTAGCGCTCCTTGCCCTGCTGCTTTGCCCAGCGGCCATTGCCATCCATGATGATGGCTACGTGTTCTGGTATGGCTCTTTTTTCACTCATAATAACTTGCAAATGTAAGCAATAAAATTCACAAATCACAACACAGAACACGGAATTTTACTCATGTGTGCGCGTGTTACAAGGACTAACATCTGTAAATCAGCATGTTAGCCCAAAACAGAATGTGGCACATTTATCGCTATTATTAGCGCTTATCGACGCCCCACATCATCTTTTCTCTTAACGTGTCGTAGAACGTATTATTATGTGGTGTTGCCAAAATTAGACGCTCGTCGGCAAGACGAAGGGTGATTGTAGCCCCATCGGCGAGGGTATAGGTGCGGTTATCGGCCGAGAGAAAAGCCTCGCCACCACGAGCATGAAGACGCAGGGTGATGGTGTTGCTATCTGGAACAACTATTGGTCGCATTGTCAAGTTGTGGGGCGCTAAGGGCGAGAGCACAAAGCAGCAGCATGTGGGGTCGACGATAGGGCCTCCAGCACTCAACGAGTACGCCGTTGAGCCTGTGGGCGTTGAGACAACAAGGCCGTCGCCATGGTAGGTGGCAACAGGGTTGCCATTGATAAGCGCCTCGATAGTTATCATTGTCGCACCGTGACGATGTATGGCTACCTCGTTGAGAGCCAAGCATCTACCTCCATCCGAAGCTACACCCTCGACACGTAACATTCCACGCTGCTCGGTGGGTACTTCGCGGCAGACGATACGCTCCAAAAGGGCCTCAATGCCATCGCCATCGTCGACGGTCAAGTAGCCCAACCTACCGCAGTTGATGCCGACAACAGGGATTGTGAAATTTGGGAGAAGACCAACGGCCTCGAGAAGTGTGCCATCGCCACCATAGGTGACAACCACATCGTCGCCCGTAGCGACTATCTCGCCACTGAAGCGATGCGAGGGGTCGATGCTTATGCCAAGAAGCGCCTCAATATCCGACGCAAAGTCCTCATTTATAGTGTAGTCGACACCCAAACGGGCGATTGTATCGAGCATCACCGATAGCTGTTGCGCACGGTGGTTAACCTGCTTACGTGAAAAAAGTATAATGTTCATTGCGACAAAATGAAAAATTATCGTAACTTTGCTACTGCAAAGATAAGAAAATTATGACAAAATTAAGCGTTAACGTAAATAAGATTGCAGTTGTCCGCAACTCGCGAGGCGGAAATATGCCTAATCTGCTCAAGGCGGCGCTCGACATCGAGCAGTTTGGTGCCGACGGCATCACCGTACATCCACGTCCCGATGCTCGCCATATACGCTACTCCGACGTGAGGGAGCTGAAGGCCAACATCACCACTGAGCTTAACGTCGAGGGTAACCCCATCGAGAGCTTCTGTGAGCTTGTCGAGGAGGTGCGCCCAGCACAGGTGACACTCGTGCCCGATGCCGAGGATGCTATAACCTCGTCGGCAGGTTGGGATACCATCAAGTATCGCGACTACTTGCGTGCTATGGCCGACCGCTTCCATAAGGCTGGCATACGTGTATCCATCTTCGTAGACCCTGTAGTTGAGATGGTTACGGCAGCCAAGGAGTGTGGTGCAGACCGCGTAGAGCTATATACCGAGGCATACGCCGCAGGCTACGCCAAAGACCGCGAGGCGGCGATAGCACCCTACGTGGCAGCTGCCGAGGAGGCGCGTCGTGTGGGTCTTGGTCTGAATGCTGGCCACGACCTCAACACCGAGAACTTGCAGTACTTCATCGAGCGTATACCTTGGGTTGACGAGGTGTCGATAGGCCACGCCCTCATTAGCGATGCACTCTACTGGGGTTTGGAGAATACGGTTGAGATTTATCAGCGCTGCATACGTCGCGCAAGAAATAGTGAATAATGACGCCACTCAAGCACCCTGTATTCAAGCACATAACACGTATCGTAGACCGCTTAGGCGTTGAGGCCTATGCTGTCGGAGGCTTTGTGCGCGACTACTACCTGCGTCGCCCATCGTCGGACATCGACATTGTGGTCGTAGGCAACGGTATAGAGGTCGCCGAGGAGCTTGGGCGCGAGCTGAAAACGAAGGTGTCGGTATACAAGACCTACGGCACGGCGATGCTACGCTGGGGAGATACCGAGGTTGAGTTTGTCGGGGCACGCAAGGAGAGCTATGTGCACAACTCACGCAACCCCATTGTCGAGCAAGGCACGTTGGAGGATGACCAGCGTCGTCGCGACTTCACAATCAACGCCATGGCGTGGTGCGTAAATGGCAACCGCTTTGGTGAGCTTGTCGACCCGTTTGGTGGTCTTGACGACCTTGATGACTGCATCATACGTACCCCCTGTGAGCCAGATAAGACATTCTCGGACGACCCACTGCGCATGATGCGTGCTGTGAGGTTTGCATCGCAGTTGGGCTTCGACATCGACGACGAGACGTTCGACGGCATAGCGCGTCAGGCAGAGCGAATAAAGATAGTGTCGCGCGAGCGCATAGCCACCGAGCTAAACAAGATTATGGCATCGCCAGCGCCCTCGATAGGATTGCAGCTTATGCACCACTCAGGGCTATTGAAGCATGTGCTTCCAGAGCTTGAGAATATGTCGGGCGTGGAGCGCCGCGGTAAGCATGCACACAAGGATAACTTCGAGCATACGTTGAAGGTGTTGGACAATGTCGCCAAGCGCTCCGACGACCTATGGCTACGCTGGGCAGCACTGCTCCACGACATTGGCAAGCCCGCAACAAAGGCCTTCGACGTGCACCAGGGGTGGACATTCCGCCAGCACGAGGCCGTCGGCTCGAAGATGGTACCACAGGTGTTCCGCCGTTTGAAGCTGCCGTTAGGTGACCCTATGCGCTTTGTGCAGAAGATGGTCTTCCTGCATATGCGCCCCATAGTCCTCTCGGAGGACCTTGTGACGGACTCGGCAGTGCGCCGTCTACTCTTCGAGGCTGGAGACGACATCGAGAAGCTGATGATACTCTGCGAGGCCGACATAACATCGGGTATCGACAGTAAGGTACAGCGCTATCTGCAAAACTATCAGCTCGTAAGGCGCAAGCTCCACGACCTTGAGGAGCGCGACCGCATACGTAACTTCCAGCCACCTATCACGGGTGACCTGATAATGAAGACGTACGACCTACCACCATGCGCGGTGATAGGTGAGATTAAGGAGGTGATAAAGGATGCCATCCTCGATGGTGTCATCCCCAACGACTACGATGCCGCCTACCGACTTATGGAGGAGGAGGCAGCAAAGCGTGGTCTAACAGCAAAATAGAGCGATTGAGAGTATGATGTGGGCATGGTTGGCGATGATGGTGGTATACTTGGGTAGCAACGGCTACCTCTACTGGAGGGTTATGCAGTCGTTAGCGGGGCTACCCCTCCCGGCACGCATTGCCCTCTCGGCACTCTTCTGGCTTGCCGCCTTTGCACTATTTATCGCCATAGGACTACGTGACGGCTCGCTACCCTCGTCGCTGTCGCACGCCCTCTTCGTCGTAGGCTCGGTATGGATGGTCTTCATGTTATATATGGTGCTCTCGTTAGCACTCTTCGACATCCTGCACCTCTTCATACCGGCGCTACAACATAGGGTGCTATACGCCTTGGCAATCACCCTGCCGCTGATGATATATGGCTATATCAACTACCGCATGCCTCGCACCGAGCGCATAGAGATAGACATAGAGAAGCCTATCGAGGGTGATACGTACCGTATGGTGGCCATCAGCGACGTACACCTCGGCCACGGCACCGACCGCCAGGACTTGGCGCGATATGTCGACATGATAAACGAGCAGAAGCCCGATGTAGTAGTTATCGTTGGCGACCTTATAGACAACAGCATAGCACCCGTCGCGGAGGCGTCGATGCTCGATGAATTTAGGCGCGTGGAGGCGCGCGATGGTATCTATATGGTGCCTGGCAACCACGAGTATATAAGCGGCATAGAGCGCTGCATGGAGCATATCTCGGATAGTGGCATAGTGGTACTTCGCGATAGCATCGTGGAGCTACCCTCGGGCATACAGCTCATTGGTCGTGACGACAGGATGAACAAGCGTCGTAAGCCCTTAGACTCGCTGATGATGTGTGTCGACAACCGACGCCCCACGGTGGTACTCGACCACCAGCCATACGACATCGCCACGAGCGACAGCCTCAAGGTCGACATACACCTTTCGGGGCATACGCATCGTGGACAGGTGTGGCCACTAAACTGGGCAACAGACATCATGTATGAGCAGAGCCACGGCTACCGCAAATGGAGCCATACACACGCCTACGTAATGGAGGGACTATCGCTCTGGGGGCCTCCCTTCCGCATAGGGTCGAAGAGCGAGATGGTGGTCATCGACATTGAGTAACTTGGTAAGTAAATAATTAACATATAATAGATTAGGTAAATGAAGAGAGTATTTACATTGTTGAGCCTTGTGCTCCTTATGGTGGCCGTAGCAACGCCACATCGTGCCGAGGCTAAGTCGCCCAAGAGCGCCTCTATAATCACCGTTAAGGATGGTCAGTTTATGCGCGACGGCAAGCCCTACTACTTCGTGGGCACCAACTTCTGGTATGGCGCAATCCTCGGCTCTGAGGGCGAGGGTGGCAACCGCGAGCGTCTGTGCAAGGAGCTCGACTTTATGAAGGCTAACGGCATCGACAACCTCCGCATACTCATTGGTGGCGAGGGCGAGGATGGCCTGCTCGGCAAGATTGAGCCTAACCTACAAACAGAGCCTGGCGTATACAACGACGCCGTGTTGGAGGGCTTAGACTACCTTATGATGGAGCTTGGCAAGCGCAATATGACCGCCGTATTGTACTTCAACAACGCCTGGGAGTGGAGCGGTGGCTATACGCAGTATGTGGCGTGGGCAAATGAAACGCCGGTGCTCGTGCCACGCGTCGACGGCTGGTTCTCGTATAACACCTTCGCTGGCGAGTTCGTGCGTAACGAGCGTGCTAAGGAGATTTTCTATGACCATGTGCGCTTCATCGTGAGTCGAACAAACAGATATACAGGCATTAAGTATATCGACGACCCCGCCATCTTCTCATGGCAGATATCTAACGAGCCTCGCGCCTTCAGCTCTAAGGAGCAGGACAATAAGGAGGCCTTCGCCGAGTGGATAGAGAGCTCGGCAAAGCTCATCCGCGAGCTCGACCCCAACCATATGATATCTACCGGCTCGGAGGGCTTCTACGGCTGCGAGTGGGATATGGAGCTATGCGAGAGGATACACGCCATAGATGAGATATCGTATATCAACTGCCACGTATGGCCATATAACTGGAAGTGGATGCGTGGCGACCATATGCAGGAGGACCTCGCCAAGTCGTGCGAGAATACCGAGGAGTATATCAACATGCACCTTGAGTTGGGCGAGAAGATAGCAAAGCCTGTGGTTGTCGAGGAGTTCGGCATGCCACGCGACAATATGGATTTCCGCAAGCAGAGCCCTGTGACATGTCGTGACGTCTACTACACCTTCGTATTCGACCTTATCGTCGAGTCGAAGAGAGAGGGTGGCGTCTTTGCCGGCTGTAACTTCTGGAGCTGGGGTGGCTATGCCCAGACCAATGTCGAGGACCACGAGTACTGGGCTAAGGGCGACGACTATACGGGCGACCCAGCGCAGGAGCAGCAGGGCTTGAACTCAATATTTGTTGAGGATAAGTCGACGATGAAGATTATCCGCAAGACAAACAAGCGCCTCGGAAACCTATAAAGAGGAAAACGACAGAAAGAGAGATTAGGGAGCTTAGGGATTGTGGGGATTGTGCTTCCCTAAGTACTCTGTTCTCATTGTATGAAGAAAGGTCGGCAATGTCTGCTCCATAAACCATTGCGGCAATGGTGTTATGCCGTGTGGCTGAGGTTTTGTCGATTGTTTGTTTGTCGATAACCCTATGTTTTCG
The DNA here is from genome assembly GCA_015059955.1 of Rikenellaceae bacterium. Lineage (GTDB taxonomy): Bacteria > Bacteroidota > Bacteroidia > Bacteroidales > Rikenellaceae > Alistipes. The sequence goes on along the minus strand of SUZK01000004.1, from coordinate 215,925 downwards.
ACAAACAAACAATCTCTCTTCTTTCCACTCCTTATCAGTAAAGTATTGTTTTGGGGTATAATGATACCCACATTTATCAAGACGATTACATTGAGAAACTGTTTGATTTTTATTACAAGAACTATACTGTTTATGCGAGAATATATTTCGGCTTCTTTGAGGCTCTTTTCGGTATCTATTAATTTGTGATACTTGAAAATAGCCCGCTATTATCTGCACCTCACAAATTAATTGCTCTTCGAAAATAGCTCTCAAATAATCTCGAAATAAAAATCAAACAGCTTCTACCTACGTTATCATTGATATATATATTATTGTTATATGTATCAATATAACGAGTAAATGATTGTTTACGGCCACACTGAGGAGAGGTATAGCGACTACCTCGCCCTCTATATCTCTCAAGCTGATATCTATAATTATTATTCATACTGATACTATATATATTATTGATATATTATTGATATATTATTGATATATTATTGTCATTGTTTGTTTGTCGAAAACATAGGGTTATCGACAAACAAACAATCGACAATTAGTGTTAACCTAATCTCTTTAGCGCAGACACAACTGTTGTCCGCGACAACACCCCATCTTTCATCTTTTATCTTTCATCTTTCCTCTTTGAACTTTCATCTTTTTTTATTATCTTTGTATCGTATTATACGCTTCGGCGTAGCACGTGGTGTGCTTACTCGCGAAGCATCAATCGTTTAACGACTATTGACAACTAAAATTTCAGATACAGTGAGCAAAGAGTACAAGCGCTATCTTATAACATCGGCACTACCCTACGCCAATGGTCCCGTACATATCGGTCACCTCGCAGGCGTATATGTGCCATCGGACATATATACTCGCTACCTACGCCTCAAGGGCTACGATGTAATATCGGTATGCGGTAGCGACGAGCATGGCGTGCCCATCACAATCAAGGCACGCAAGGAGGGTATCACCCCTCAGCAGGTAGTAGACCGCTACCACGCAATCATCGAGAAGTCGTTCCGCCGCCTCGGCATGTCGTTCGACATATACTCGCGTACATCGTCGGCAACACACCGCGTGACCGCCGCCGACTTCTTCCGTAAGCTCTACGACGAGGGTAAGTTCATCGAGCAGACATCGATGCAGTACTACGACGAGCAGGCACAGACATACCTCGCCGATAGATATATCGTCGGCACATGTCCTCGCTGTCAGAACGAGAACGCCTATGGCGACCAGTGCGAGAAGTGTGGCTCAACACTATCGCCCGACGAGCTTATAAACCCTCGTAGCGCACTATCGGGTGCTGTGCCCGTGAAGCGCGAGACAAAGCACTGGTACTTGCCATTGGATAAGTACGAGGGCTTCCTACGCGAGTGGATATTGGAGGGACACAAGGAGTGGAAGTCGAACGTATATGGCCAGTGCAAGAGCTGGCTCGACCTCGGCCTACAACCACGCGCCGTAAGCCGTGACCTCGACTGGGGTATACCCGTACCTGTGGAGGGTGCCGAGGGCAAGGTGCTCTACGTATGGTTCGATGCGCCAATCGGCTATATATCTGCTACTAAGGACCTTACACCCGACTGGGAGAAGTATTGGAAGAGTGAGGATACCAAGATGGTGCACTTCATCGGCAAGGATAACATCGTCTTCCACTGCATAGTATTCCCATCGATGCTCAAGGCACATGGCGACTATATCCTACCCGAGAATGTCCCTGCCAACGAGTTCCTAAACCTCGAGGGCGACAAGATATCGACATCGCGCAACTGGGCAGTATGGCTCCACGAGTACCTCGATGAGTTCCCAGGCAAGGAGGATGTGTTGCGCTATGTTCTCTGCGCCAACGCCCCAGAGACCAAGGATAACGACTTCACATGGAAGGACTTCCAGTCGCGCAACAACTCGGAGCTTGTGGCAATCCTCGGCAACTTCGTGAACCGCGCATTGGTGCTCACCAAGAAGTACTACGACGGCATCATCCCCGAGCGTGGCGAGCTTACCGACTACGACGAGGCCACCATCGAGGAGTTGCAGAAGATAAAGGCGTCGTTAGAGCGCAACATCGAGCACTACCACTTCCGCGAAGCGTTGAAGGATGCGATGAACTTCTCGCGTATAGGTAACAAGTATCTCGCTGATACTGAGCCATGGAAGGTCGTAAAGACCGACCCTGAGCGCGTGAAGACAATACTTAACATCGCCCTTCAGATTACCGCCAATACGGCCATCGCCATCGAGCCATTCATGCCTTTCACGGCAGAGAAGATGCTACGCATGCTCAACGTCAGCAAGTTTAGCTGGGAGCAGATGGGCTCTATGGAGCTTCTCGCCGCAGGCAGCGCCATAGGTGAGGCAGAGCTTCTCTTCGAGAAGATTGAGGACGACGTGATACAGAAGCAGCTCGACAAGTTGGAGGCGGCACGCCGTGCCAACCTCGCCGCCGAGGCATCGAAGAACATCACCGAGCAGAAGGAGGAGGTGTCGTTCGACGACTTCCAGAAGATGGATATCCGTGTGTCGACAATCCTCGCTGCCGAGAAGGTGGCAAAGACCAAGAAGCTTCTTAAGCTCACCATCGACACCGGCATCGACCAGCGAACAATCGTATCGGGTATCGCCGAGTACTACACACCTGAGCAGCTTGTGGGCCGTCAGGTATTGGTTCTCGCGAACCTCGCACCACGCGAGATTAAGGGTATCGAGTCGCGCGGTATGATTCTCATGGCCGAGGATGCATTGGGTCGCTTGGTGCTTGTGCAGCCTGAGGATAAGACGATGGCGGGCGCCATGATTGGATAGCACAAAACACTGATAACTAAAAGGTTAGCCGCATAAGACAACCTAAAAAGATATAAACAATAACCAACTAAAACTTTTAGCTTAACTATGGAAAACATTAAATGGGGAGAGCTTGGTTTTGCCTACTACAAGACCGCTTTCAATGTTCGCTACCACTACGAGAATGGTCAGTGGAGCCAGATGCAGGTAACCGACGACGAGTACATCAAGATGCACATGTCAGCAGCTTGCTTGCACTATGGTCTCGAGATCTTCGAGGGCTTGAAGGCCTTCCGTGGTGTTGATGGTAAGGTACGCTTGTTCCGTCCAGATGAGAATGCTAAGCGTATGATCAACTCGGCTAACCGTCTCTGCCTTCCAGCTCCTACCGTAGAGCAGTTTGTTGAGGGCTGTATGGAGTGTGTTCGTCGTAACATGGACTTCGTACCTCCTTACGAGACTGGCGCATCACTCTACTTGCGTCCTACCCTTCTCGGTACCAAGACCTGCTTGGGCGTACGTGCTGTTGACGAGGCAGACCTCATCATCTTCTGTGCTCCTGTAGGCCCATACTTCAAGGGCGGTATGAACGCTATCAAGGCTCTTATCATGCGTGACCAGGACCGTGCTGCTCCACGTGGAACAGGTGACGTTAAGGTTGGTGGTAACTACGCTTCATCAATCTGGTCGTTGGAGTCTGCTCACGGCAAGGGCTTCGCTAACGTGCTCTACCTCGACGCTGCTACACACTCAAAGGTTGAGGAGTTCGGTGCTGCAAACTTCTTCGGTATCAAGAATAACACATACGTAACTCCTAAGTCAACATCTATCCTTCCATCAATTACCAACAAGAGCCTTCGTCAGATTGCTGTGGACCTCGGCCTAACAGTTGAGGAGCGCGACATCCCAGTTGAGGAGCTCGCATCGTTCGAGGAGGCAGGTGCTTGCGGTACTGCTGCGGTTATCTCGCCTATCGGCGCATTGTATGACCTCGACAACGGCATCACCTACGACTACGGTATGAAGGTGGGTGAGACTTGCAAGAAGATGTACGATCGCTTGCAGGGCATCCAGTATGGTCGTGAGGAGGATATCCACAACTGGAACATCGTCGTAGAGTAATTTCTTGCGATACGAGGTCATCTGCGACCTCTCAATCCAAAGGGCGAATGGGAAATACATCAATATATCCCATCCGCCCTTTCTCTTTATCGAGACCACAGCTAACCCCTTCTGACAAGAAATTTAGGTCGTGGTGCTGATTGTATTTGCTGCCTTCTATCGAAAAATGGTGTTGCTCAAACGTGCAAGCACGTCAATATTTGAGCATCAATACAGATAAAAAAGCGGGTTACTAAAAAGTATTTTAGGTATCCCCAATTTATTAGGAGGTTGAATAAAAAGATGTAGTTTTAGGCATGTGAAGCCCGAAAAAGCGGAGTTTACTCGGCGTAAATGAGCATTTTGAGGGCAAGCATAACGACAAAATACACTTTTTATTCAGCCTCATACCAATATATATAATATATAGAGCACTCTACCCTACCTGCCAAACTTGACTAAAAGCACATTTATATCGGCTGGCGAGACACCCGGAATACGGCTTGCTTGACCCAATGTCGTTGGGCGTATGCGACTGAGCTTCTGACGAGCCTCGATAGTTAGCGACTGCAAGGCGTTAAAATCGAACTCCGCAGGGATGGCAATACTCTCCAAGCGGTGCATCTTCTCGGCAAAATAACGCTCCCTCTCGATATATCCGCGATACTTAATCTGAATCTCAGCTTGGTCGATAATCTCGCTACTAAGGCCATTTTTTTCAATAAACTGAGCGAGTTTTGGTACTACCCCACTGAGCGCATCAAGCGTAACACCGCTACGCAAAACGATATCGTAGAGCTTTCGACCCTGCGTCAACGGCTCCTCACCTACCGAAATTAAATAGCTGTCTATTTCGCCTATTTTGACCGACTGGCCACGAAGGAAAGAAATAAGCGATTCTACGGCAGCATTTTTTTTGAGCAAATTTTGGTACTTCTCCTCCGAGACAAGGCCGATTTTATAACCAAGTGGTGTGAGTCGCTGGTCGGCATTATCCTGTCTTAGCAAGATGCGATACTCGGCACGCGAGGTGAACATACGGTAAGGCTCATCGACACCCTTCGTAACAAGGTCATCAATCAACACGCCGATATATGCCTCGTCACGTGCAAGGATGATAGGCGCATCGCCACGCAATGAACGATGAGCATTGATACCCGCCAAGAGACCCTGAGCGGCAGCCTCCTCATAGCCCGTAGTACCATTCACCTGACCAGCGAAGTAGAGGCCCTCGACGAGTTTCGTCTCAAGGGTGTGGTTAAGTTGTGTGGGGGGGAAGTAGTCGTACTCGATGGCATAACCTGGGCGGTATACATGGACATTCTCAAGACCCGAAATGGCGTGCAACGCCTCCAACTGCACCTCGTAGGGCAACGACGACGAGAAGCCATTGAGGTAGTACTCGTTGGTATTACGACCCTCAGGCTCAAGGAAGAGCTGGTGTTGGCTCTTGTCGGCAAAGGTGCGTAGCTTATCCTCGATGCTTGGGCAGTAGCGAGGACCTATGCCCGATATGGTTCCGTTGAATAGTGGCGAACGCGAAAAGCCCGTACGCAATATGTCGTGAACGCGCTCCGAGGTGTATACCATGAAGCATGGTAGTTGATGCTTAACAGCCTCAGTATCAGTATCGTAAGAGAATTTCGATGGCTCTGCATCACCCTCCTGAACCTCAAGAGCGTCGAAGTTAATGGTGCGAGCATCCAAGCGCGCAGGGGTACCCGTCTTCATGCGACCAGCCTCGAAGCCAAGCTCCACAAGGCGTGCCGTGATGCCATGTGCCGCCTCGTCACCAGCGCGACCACCCTCAGCACTCATCTCTCCGCAATGCATAACACCCTCAAGGAAGGTTCCTGCGGTGAGCACTACCCTATCGCACTCGATAACCACGCCCATTCGCGTTTTAACGCCCCTTACACGCGTTTTCTCACCATCGTGAGTAAAGAGTATATCGACAACAGAGTCCTGCCACAAATAGAGATTAGGCGTATTTTCAAGGCTTCGACGCCATAGGCGCGAGAACTCAGCCTTATCGCACTGCGCACGTGGGCTCCACATAGCAGCACCCTTCGAGCGGTTGAGCATTCGGAACTGTATGGCCGACATATCTGTAATACGGCCCATCATGCCGCCAAGAGCATCTATCTCTCTAACAATCTGACCCTTAGCTACACCGCCAACGGCAGGATTACACGACATGGCAGCAATCTTATCCATGTCGATGGTGATGAGCAGCGTACGCGAGCCGAGGTGTGCAGCAGCCGAAGCAGCCTCACAGCCAGCATGGCCAGCGCCGATGACAACAATATCGTATCTTAGGCTCATAGAAGGAACTCGTCGCGAAGAAGTTTGAGGTATCTATTCTCCAAACGACGCATCGTACGCGCCGCCGTGGGCGACTTATCGAGATGGCCACATAGGTGGAGAGCACCATGCACTATGACACGTCGCATCTCATTGATAGGCAGAGCGTTATATATGTCTGCATTATCCTCAACAGTGGCTACATCAATGTAGACCTCGCCAGCGACGACGCCCTGCTCTACCCTACTCTCGCGGTCCTCGAAAGTGATGACGTCAGTATAGTAGTCGTGACCCAAGAAGTCGCGGTTCATCTGTCGGTGGTACTCCGACGAGCAGAAGACATAGTTTATCTCGCCCGCCTCGTAGCCCTCGCGACGCACTACCTCCTGTATCCAACGACGTAGCTTTAAACGGTTGGTAGGCAGATAGTTGCACTCCTGATTGAAGAAATGTATCATAGCATTTTACTTTTTGCTGAAGAACTTCATAACCTCCTCAAGCTCGCCCTTACGGTGGTTATACACCATGAACTGGATGAACGAGCGCTCGCTATTATCGTAGTCTACGAAGACTCCCGCAGTACCTATCTTCTGGTTCTCGGTGAGCTTTTGACCCACCTTCACACATACCTGGCTGACTTGGGTATATATGGTGTAGAAATCCTTGCCGTGGGCAACCTTAATGATATATTGGCCACCACTTACGGCAGTAATCTCACCCACAGTACCCGCCTCAACACATCGCACAGCAGCACCTCGAGGACCGCTAATCTCTATCATATTGGCCTGCAGGGGACGTATGCGGCCGCCCTCGATAGGGAGCTTCAAGCCGCGTGTATTCGACGAGAAGTTGCTACCTACGGTGTTCTCGGCAAGAATCCTCTCGAGCTGCTTAGAGGCATTGTTATACTCCTGCTGCTTCTGCTCATGGGCACTTAGCGCCTCACGCTCCTGGTTCGTGAGCTTCTCATATTCGCGCATGGCAACGCTTCTGCTGTCGTTAAGCTCGCGACGCTCCTCGTCGAGGGCAACCATCACAGAGTCAAGCTCCGCGCGACGTACATCGAGGTTGGCACGTACGAGGCTTAGCTCGTCACGCTGGTGGCGTGCCACCTTAGCTATATCCTTATATCTCTCGGCAAAGCGCTCCACGTTGGAGATACGTCGCGACAAATCCTCGAGTGAGGTGGCAGCATAGATATATGTCTCGTAGCCATTACGCTTGCTGATGCGTGCCGCCTGACGTACCATCTTAGCATACAGCTCCTTGCTATGCTCATAGGCTCTATTCAGCGAGTCGATAGATAGCTCCAAGGTGGCGATATCGCTCTCGACAAGCTCTTTCTCATACTCCGTCTCCGCAATGACGGAGGCACGTAGGTTTATCTGCCTATTAAGCTCCTTAACGCGACGTGATGCCGAGCCCTTCTCACTCGTGAGCAAGTCGACACGCTTCTTCGAGTTGTCGACCTCTTTTTTAAGCCTGTTCACCTGCTTGCGTTGCGCGTCGATATCTGCCTTGCGGCTCTGCGCCGAGAGGTCAACGGGCATAAACACAAGGAGCAGTAGGGTAGTAGCAATATAGTAGAACTTACGTAACATAGCGCGATATGAGATTATCTTTTCTTACTCTTAATCAGAGATATGTGTATCTCCATAGCTCTGCCATCGTAGCCATTGTCGACAGCCTTCTTCCAGTAGGTCTCTGCAAGGAACGTCTCACCCAACGCCCATAGTATATCACCATAGTGCATAAGTAGGTTGGCATCCCTCTGTGAGCTTAGCGTGAGGGCCTGCTGCATGAAGCTCTTAGCCTCATCGTTACGTCCTAAGCGGTGGAGCACCCAGGCGTGGGTGTCGAGGTATGAGTGGTTGTTAGGCTCGAGATATATGGCTCGTGCCGACATCGTTAGGGCTCGGTCTAAATCCTTATCGATAAGCGACAGAAAGTATGCATAGTTGTTGAGCACCAAGACGTTGTCGCCATCGTAGGCGAGGGCCTTGTCGTATGCTGCAAAGGCGCGTTTATCCTTGCCCTCCTCATGGTATACATCGCCGATATATCCCCACAGCATACCCCTCTGCTTATCATCCTCGGCAACGTCAAGCGACTGTCGAAATATCTGAATAGCTCTCTTTCCACCCACCTTTTCGCCATAGACAAAGCCCGCAAAGGTAAGCAAGTCGAGGTCGGTGGGGTAGAGCTCCAAGGCCTTGGCTAAGTCCTCGAAGAGAAGGTCGTCACGCTTCATAAAGTGCTCGAGTTGCATGACAGTGATGTAGTTGTCAACGCTCACCGCAGCATCGCCAAGATGACGACGCAGATACTCTAACGCCTGCTCATACTCGCCCGCAGCAAGCCTATGTGCGGCGTAGAGCTCCACAACATCGGGGTTGTCGGGGTGCTTGATGGCGAGAGTCTGTATGATAGCCCCTATGCGGAAGTAGTTGGCAGCGTAGAAGTTGGTATCCGTGGTGAACTGCTGCACACGGCGTACCTTCTGCTCGACACTCAGGTCGTCGCTACGCATAAGAAGTATCTCGTAGTCGAAGGCCTGCTCGGTGCGACCATGATGAGCATGATAAGTAGAGAGCATGTCGATGATACCTACATGCGTAGAGTCAACCATATGTGCCTCATTAAGAGTACGTAGCGTCATCGTATCGCGCCCCGCCTCGTCGTAGGCGACAGCCAACGACATGCGAGCATCCATATCGTAGGGGAACTCCGCAACAGTGGCCGTACCCTCCTCTATGGCTCGGTCGTACTGCTTAGACTCGAGGAGCAGCTGCTGCTTGAATGACGATAGATAGGGGTTGCGACCAAGACGTATATCTGCCGAGTCGAGAACGGCAATAGCCGAGTAGGGCATATCGCTCAGGCGATAGATGTATGCTAAGCCGTAGTATGTCGATATATCCTGCCGGTCGAGGCTCAACAGACGGTGGTATACGGGTAGAGCTGCTCTCAGCTCAAAACGTCCCAATAGTTTAGTAGCGTAGTTGCGCACATACCACTTATTCGACGAGTCGGCAACAAAGGCGCGACGCGCATGCTCAACGCTTGCCTCGCCATACTCATCGCCAGCAATGCTGAGATAGTAGTGCGCAGGGGCGTAGTTGTCATCCTCGGCGAGGATATCACGCCATATGGCCACAGCACCCACCGTATCGCGGTGTATCGTGTAACGCTGTATAGCCTCGGTGTGGCGGTATGTACGACGTAGCGAGTCGGGCACAGTGCGACGGAGGGCATCGTTGCCCTCGCCAATCTCCTGCGCGGTGAGCGTCACCGACGTAAGGAGCATGCACAGCAGTGTGACAATATATCGCACCATATCCCTCAAATATCTTTACGCACCTCGGTAGGGTAGCGACGTCATTACAACGCCGACTCGAACTGGTTGAGGAAGCGCACGTCGTTCTCGAAGTATAGACGAAGGTCGCCCACGCCATACTTGAGCATTGCGATACGCTCAATACCCATACCAAAGGCGAAGCCTGAGTACTCGTTAGGGTCTATGTTATTAGACTTCAAGACGTTGGGGTCTACCATACCGCAGCCCATAATCTCAAGCCAGCCAGTGCCCTTACATACGCCACAGCCCTTACCGCCACATATCGAGCACGATACGTCTACCTCGGCAGATGGCTCGGTGAAGGGGAAGTACGATGGGCGCATACGTATCTGTGCCTGCTCGCCGAAGAGCTCCTTGGCGAAGTACAACAGCGACTGCTTCATGTCGGCAAACGATACGTTGCGGTCGATATAGAGACCCTCAATCTGGTGGAAGATGCAGTGTGCGCGGTACGATATAGCCTCGTTGCGGAATACGCGACCAGGGCATATCACACGGATAGGTGGCTTCTGACGCTCCATGGTGCGCACCTGAATAGATGAGGTGTGTGTGCGAAGTACCACATCGGGGTTCTGCTCGATGAAGAAGGTATCCTGCATGTCGCGTGCTGGGTGCTCTGGTGGGAAGTTGAGCGCCGAGAATACGTGCCAGTCGTCCTCAATCTCGGGACCATCGGCCACGGTGTAACCGAGGCGCGCGAAGATGCCAACAATCTCATTCTTAACGATAGAGATAGGGTGGCGCGAGCCCACCTGCTCGTTGCTGCCTGGGCGTGTCATATCGTCAATCTTCGAGGCGTTCATCGCCTGAGCATTCATAAGCTCCTCCTTGAGGGTATTGATGCGCTCGGTAGCCACCGTCTTGAGGTGGTTTAGGCGCTGTCCCAACTCGCGCTTCTGCTCTGCGGGTACGCTCTTGAACTCCTCCATGAGGTTGCCAAGCTCGCCCTTCTTACCGAGAATCTTGATGCGGAAGGCCTCAACATCGGCAGCCGTAGCAGGCTGGAAGGCCTCGATTTCGCTTAGTAGCTTTTCAATTTTCTGTATCATATTGCGTATGTATTTGTATCGTCTGAGTCCAGCGCAGGCGCGCACGTATAGGTGCTCGCGCGTGCTATATGTATAATTAACGGCCAAAGATACGAAAAAAAGTTGAAAGAGCAAAGCCTCGAACCATTTCTCATTGCTCATTTGTAGCAACTCTTTCCTCTTTCATCTTTTTTCACTATCTTTGCATAGTGTTTTAAGTAAACCGCGAGATTATGAACTTCTGGAAGACATATGGAGCTACGATGGCAGCCTTCGCAACCATCTCGGTTATAGGCTTTGTGATACTCATCATAATGGGCATCAAGTTCCTATCAATGTTAAACTTAGAGATACCTCAGCAGGTGGTGAAGCCGCAGACAGTATTATGCATAGACCTCGCCGAGAACATTGTCGATGCGCCACGCGTATCCACCTTTGGGGAGTTCGACGCCACGACGATGACATTTAGCGAGCCTCTGACGCTCGTACACGCCATATCCGCCATAGAGCATGCCGCCACCGACAGCAACATCAAGGGTATATGCATCAAGATTGATGGCATGGGCAGCGCAAATGTTGCCAACATCGAGGAGCTACGCGCGGCAATAAAGCGCTTCAAGGCGTCGGGAAAGTTTGTCGTAGCCTACGACGACAACTACACGCAGAGCGACTACTACTTAGCCTCGGTTGCCGACCACGTAATACTCCAGCCCGAGGGGTCATTGGAGTGGCGCGGTGTGAGCTTCACGAGCATCTATCTCAAGGGTTTACTCGACAAGATAGATGCCAAGGTCGAGGTATTCAGACCCGATGACTGCAAGTATAAGAGCGCTGTGGAGACCTTCACACGTAGCTCAATGTCGCAGGAGGACCGCGAGCAGATGGAGGCCGTGGCCAACACCATCTGGGATGGTATTGTCGAGGATGTAGCCCTCAGCCGTAACCTCGACGCGGAGCATATCAAGCAGCTTGCAGCCAACCTCGACGTAAGCCTCGCTAACGAGGCTCTCGACGCGGGCCTCATCGACGAGATAGGCTACGAGGATGCGCTATACGACTACTTCAAAAAGCGTGGCATTGCGACCAACGCCATGAATAGCTTTAATATGGTGACACTCGGCGAGTACTCGTCAATCATCCATGCCAACTGGTCACGCATACCCTTCAAGGCAGGTAGCGATGTTCATGTGACACCCAACGAGAACCTCGTGGCGGTACTTTATGCCGATGGCGAGATTGTCGACGGCAATATGTTTATGGACAACTATGTCTATGGCACGATGCTCGCCGCGCAGCTACGTCAGCTACGCCTCGACGGCAACACTAAGGCTGTGGTGCTACGTGTAAACTCGCCTGGTGGCTCGGCGTTAGCCTCGGATGTAGTATGGCGAGAGATGGTACTCCTGCAGAAGAAGAAGCCTTTGGTGGTATCTATGGGTGGCGCAGCGGCAAGTGGCGGCTACTATATATCTGTCCCTGCCGACTTCATCTATGCAGATAGGAGCACGCTCACAGGCTCGATAGGTGTCTTTGGTGTTATGTTCAACCTTCAGACAACATTGCAGAAGCACCTCGGCGTGACGTTCGATGCGGCAGGCACCTCGCCCGAGGCGAGTGGCATAAGCCTCGCAGCCCCCATCAGCAAGCGCCAGCGCGAGCAGATTAACAAGGGTGTCAACCAGATATACAACACCTTCACAAGCCACGTTGCCGAGGGTCGTAACATGAGCCTTGATAGCGTCTTGGAGGTTGCCGAGGGTAGGGTATGGAGTGGTACTCAGGCCCTCGAGTTAGGTCTTGTAGATGGCATTGGCGGCATTACGGAGGCCATAGCCCTAAGTGCCGACCTCGCCGACCTTGGTAATAACTTTACCATCTACGAGATGTGCCCACCACCAACACCGTTGGAGGAGCTTATAGATAGCATCAGCTCACTATTCTTCGCACCCTCGGCGATGGCCATGCCTTCATACAAGGAGGCTGTAAACAAGCTTATCAAGGATAACCTATTTATATTTAACTATCGCGGCATACAGTGCATCATGCCCAATAAAGTAGAAATCAACCTATAAACATTATGAACGAGCAGATAGAGGCGTTACTACGCCAGATTATACACCCCGAGAGCGGTCAGGATATCGTCGATAGTGGCTTTGTAGACCGTGCCGACATGGGCGAGGATGGTAACATAGCCATCACCCTTCGCTTCCAGAAGGCACGCGATCCCTTTACGCAGAAGATTAAGCGACAGGTGGAGCAGCTTATGGCCGAGCACTTCCCCGCAAGCAACACTCTTGTCATCGTTCGCGAGGCACCACCCAAGCCACGCCGCCGCGAGCAGCAGACGACGACCAACGAGATATGCCGTATCATCGCCGTAGCCTCGGGCAAGGGTGGTGTTGGCAAGTCAACCGTTACGGCCAACCTCGCCGTGGCACTACGTCAGAGGGGTTATAATGTGGGTATCTTGGATGCCGACATATATGGTCCTTCTCAGACCAAGATGTTTGGCTGTGAGGGTTATGTTCCCGAGGCTGAGGTAGATGAAGATGGCAACCAGTATATCATCCCCGCGCAGTCGTTGGGTATCAAGATACAATCTATCGGCTTCTTCATCCGCTCTACGGATGCCCTTATGTGGCGTGGTGGTATGGCTGTGAATGCTCTTCACCAGCTCCTACACCAGACGAAGTGGGGTAAGCTCGACTACTTGCTTGTTGACCTTCCTCCAGGCACTGGCGACATACACCTATCAATAATCAACGAGATAAAGATATCGGGAGCTGTCATCGTCTCTACGCCACAGCAGATTGCCGTGGCTGATGTGATACGAGGTGTTGAGATGTTCCGCCACGAGCAGGTAAACATACCAATCTTGGGTATTGTCGAGAATATGGCGTGGTTCACACCTGAGGAGCTTCCCGAGAACCGCTACTACCTCTTTGGTAAGGGCGGTGCCTCGCGTTACGCTACTGAGGTAGGTGTCGATGTTTTGGGCGAAGTGCCTATCATTCAGTCTATTATGGAGGGTAGTGACGATGGTCGTCCAGCGGGCGGTTACGATGCTCGTGTCGAGGAGTACTACGCCGAGATTGCCGCGAAGGTTGTTGACAAGCTGCCTACGGAGTGTTAATTTCGCTGTTGGTAATTGTTAAAAAATTTTTGAGAAAAAAATTTGGAATATTGAGGGCGGCCGTTGTATATACGGCTGCCTCTTTTTTGCAAATATTTAAGCTATATTTTTCTTACTCTCTTTTCAACCGCGTTTTACACTATTATCACATGTCGTTGTTAATATTTTTTAAATGTCAACATGTTAACAAACATCTTGTTAATTGTTTACTATTTCTTTTATAATATTGATTTATAATAAATTAAACACAAAAAATAATAAACAATAAAAAACAAAAGTGTTCATAAACTCGCGCCGCAAAAGTTACTGACACTCTCAACAGCTATTATTATTTTTATGATTTTATTAATATTAATATAAAGTATAAAAAAATAAAAATCTAATGTTGATAACTGGGGCGGGGTAGGGCGCGACAAACGCTCGATACTGCTCATCTGCGATGAGTACCTCTCTTGCATACGAAGCCTCTATTTTGGCATATAAATCCTATATTTAATAATATAATTAGGTGTTTACAACTTTTTTACCTATCTTTGCGTGATTTATAGTAACTATTGTGGAGTTATGCAGATAGCTAAAGATAAGATAGATGCCCTGCGAGCGATGCTCGAAAATTCGCGTCGGGTGGTGATACTCTCTCACACCAACCCCGATGGTGATGCTATCGGCTCATCGTTAGCTTGGGCTGAGGTGTTGAAGCGTCATGGTCACGAGGTGACATGTATCATCCCTAATAAGTATCCCTACTACCTCGACTTTATGCCAGACATAGAGAGCGTGGTAATCTACAAGGGCGATAACGATGGTATCGCCATGAAGGCTATAAAGGATGCCGACATTATCTTCTGTCTCGACTTCCACACTATGACACGCCTCGATGGCCTTGGTGATATAATAGACAGTAACCAACACGCCAAGCGAGTGCTCATAGACCACCATCTCGACCCATCGGAGGATTTCGACCTTATGTTATCCTACCCAAAGGCGTCGAGCACATGCTACCTCGTAGCTCTCATCGTAGAGAATATGTACGACACGGCAAGCATCTCGGCGACGATGGCCGAAAACCTCTTTGTCGGCATGATGACCGATACTGGTAACTTCGCCTTCTCGTCGGTAACACCCGACCTCTTCCGCATGGTTTCGGTGTTGGCAGCTACGGGAATAGATATTCCCAACATCCACAATAACGTATATAACTCATTTACCGAGAGCCGAGCACGCCTCTTCGGATATGTTATAAATCGCAAGATGCGCATCTTCCATAATGGCACAGTGGCCCATATGTCACTTACCGAGGAAGAGATGCGCCGCTTCTGGTTCCAGCAGGGCGATAGTGAGGGCTTTGTGAACTACCCATTAACCATCAAGAAGATGAAGATGTCGGCGATGTTCACACAGCATACCGACTTTATACGCGTATCGCTGCGTTCGCGTGGAAATATCGACGTCAACCTCTTTGCTCAGCGCTACTTCAACGGCGGAGGACATAAGAATGCCGCAGGTGGTAAGTCATTTATGACCATGGAAGAGACCATCAAGCACTATGAGAAGTGCGTCAAGGAGTTCGCAGCGGAGGGAATGTTAAATTAATGAGAATAACTCTATATAAAAACAAAGTTAAATAAATAGAGATAACCTATGTTCAAGACCTATCTAAGACTTTTGGGCTTCGCAAGGCCACTAAGTAGATATGCTATTCCATACTTTATCTTTGCGGCATTGCATGCGGTGTTCAACACCTTTAACTATGCAATGATTATCCCTATCCTGGATGCTATGTTCGCCACCGAGGGAGGTTTCGTATTTACACCAATGTATACGTTCCCACCAATCTCGTTCGATAATAACTTCTTCTACGGTGCGTTGAGCTACTTCTACACAATGTTCTTTGGTGAGAACTTCGAGCAGGTTAAGTTCCTCACAATGCTTGGTGTAGTTACCGTATGTATGAACCTTCTAAGCAACCTCTTCCGCTATGCTGCGGCCATGACAGTGGAGACGATGCGAATTAATACGGTGCGTCGTATGCGCGATGAGATGTTTACCAAGGTTATACGTATGAACGTAGGTTTCTTCAGTGACCAGCGTAAGGGTGATATCATGTCGAAGATTACGGGTGATGTGATGGCCGTGCAGTACTGTATTACCAACACGTTGCAGGTTATCTTCCGTGATCCATTGCTAATCGTTGGTTACCTCTCGTTGATGATAGGTATCTCGTGGCAGCTATCAATCTTTGCGGTTATCTTCCTACCTATCGTAGGTATCATCATCGGCTCGATTGTTAAGCGTCTTCGTAACCCAGCACGCCGTAGCCAGGAGCGTATGGGTGAGATGGTGTCAGTCTTGGATGAGTCACTATCGGGTATGAAGACCATCAAGGGCTACAACGCCACAACGATGATTCTCAACAAGTTTATGTATATAAACGAGGAGTTCTCGAAGTTGCTATACTCTATGGCACGCCGCCAGCTGTTGGCATCTCCTATGAGTGAGTTCTTGGGAATTACGGCTGTGGCTGTCATCCTTGTCTTCGGTGGTACACTCGTCAACGAGGGTCTTATCAGCGGTGCAGGATTTATCGCCTTTATCGCTGCCTTCTCGCAGATTACTCGTCCTTTGCGTTCGTTTATTGACCAATTCTCGAGCATCAACCAGGGTGTCGCTGCGGGTGAGCGTATCTTCTCGTTGATAGATGTAAAGAATGAGGTCGATGATGAGCCAGATGCTCAAGATTTCGAGGGTCTTAATGACTCTATCGAGATTAAGAATATCCACTTCTCATACGACGGCACACGCGAGGTTATCGACAACGTATCTATCAAGGTGCGTAAGGGTGAGACCATCGCTCTTGTAGGACCTTCGGGAGGTGGTAAGTCGACACTCAGTGAGCTTATACCTCGCTTCTACGATGTGAATAGTGGAGATATCTTGTTTGATGGCAAGAGCATTAAGCGCTTCAAGCAGGAGTCGTTGCGTGCGCGCATGAGTATAGTAGCTCAGGATACCGTACTCTTCAACGATACCATCGAGGGTAATATCCTCATGGGACGTCCATCGGCTACACGTGAGGAGGTTATCGAGGCTGCTAAGATTGCCAATGCCCATAACTTCATCATGGAGGCTCCTAAGGGGTATGACACAAATATTGGTGATAGAGGTAATAAGCTGTCGGGAGGTCAGCGCCAGCGTCTAAGTATAGCGCGTGCCGTACTCAAGAACCCCGAGATACTTATCCTCGACGAGGCTACATCGGCACTCGATACCGAGAGCGAGAAGCTGGTTCAGGATGCTCTTAATAATCTTCTTAAGGGCCGTACATCCATCGTCATTGCCCACCGCCTCAGCACCATCTATAATGCCGACCGTATCTACGTCATCGACCAGGGACGTGTTGCCGAGGAGGGTACCCATAAGGAACTTTTGGAGAAGGGTGGTATATATGCTCACCTTATCGAGATGCAGAGTTTTACTTAGTAGTTATTTAATATTAGCACATAAGGAGTCATATTCCAATTTTGGAGTATGACTCTTTTTTTGCAATAGTGGAAAAAAAGAACAGCTTGTGAGTTTAAAAAATTTTACTTATCTTTGAGGTTGTTAATCCAAAATATAAGATAATGAAGAGAGAGAAACCGCGCGAACATTCGCTCTTCTTGAAGAGTTTTCGCTCCTATCTACAACTCGTAAGTTCGAAGCTTTATTTCCGTAAGGAGCATGTCATAAATCGCGAGAATGTACCTGCCAATGGTACTCCTGTGGTGATGGTATCGAATCATCAGAACTGTCTTAACGACCCGCTGTGCGTATGTCTAAACCTCACAGATAGACGTATGAACTTCTTGGCGCGCGCCAATGTCTTCCAGCGACCACTTTTTAATAGGGCATTACGTGCCATGGGTCTGCTACCAGCATATCGCCTCGAGTATGAGGGCTTCGCCGCGGTGAATAACAACAAAGATACGATGAACGATGCCAGCAAGGCGCTTATGGGTGGTGAGACCGTCATGTTATTCCCCGAGTGTGGCCACCAGGATAAGCGCTGGTTGGGTATCTTCAAGCTCGGCTATCTGCGTATTGCCTTCGATGCTGCCGAGCGCATGAACTTTGAGCGTGATGTTGTCATCATGCCCTCGTGCAACCACTATTCTAACTACTTCCATGCACGTGCCGATATGCTTATAAAGTTCGGTAAGGCGATATCGCTAAAACCATATTATGACGACTATCGCCGTGCGCCTCGTGAGACTATGGTGCGCATAAACAGTATCGTGCGTGAGGAGATTAAAAACCTAATGCTCCACGTAGAGGACCTCGACCACTATGACGAGATAGACTTCATCCGCGAGAGTAGCTATGGTGACGACTATGCACGCCGTCAGGGTCTACGTCCACGACACCTACCATCGCGCCTGAAGAGCGATAAGATGCTTGTTGAGGCACTCCAAGAAGCGCACGCCAAGGATGCAACAACGATGGAGTCGGTATATGCCGATACGCGCGAGTATAGCTCGGAGCTTAAGCGCTTAAATATCCGCGACTGGCACTTCGCCAAGCGCATAGGCTTTGGCTCTACGCTCTTCCGTGCGTTAGCTCTTCTTGTGATGCTACCACTCTTCATTGCGGCAATCATACCTACGAGTTTGCTCTTTATCGTACCAAAGATATTCCTCAAGAAGCTTATCAAGGACCAGATGTTCGTCAGCTCGTTTAATGTTGCTGTCAGCGCCCTGATAACCTTCCCTATCTGCCTCGTTGTGCCATTCATCCTAATATGGATATTTGTCAACGTATGGTGGGCATTGGGCTATGTAGTAGCCTTCCCGTTGATGTTTATCTTTGCGTGGAACTACCAGCGCCTATTCCATAAGTTTATGGGTTCGTTGCGCTTCGTTATGCCTAAGAACCGCGCTACGGTAGAGCGCCTCAAGGCTCTGCGTAAGTCGATACACGAGCGCTTGGATGCAGTACTTAAATAGAGCAAACATAGATAAAAGAAGCGGAGAGCACACCACGATGCTCTCCGCCTTTTTTGTTTACACCAAGGCTTAGAATCTAAAGCCGAGCGTTAGTACCGCCAAGTGGCGATTGTTGTTCGTTATCACGGGCTTAGCCTCGATGTTATTATCCTCGTTGCCCGCCTCTGTTGCGAAGAACGACTGGTAGGCCGTACGCTCACTCTTATTGTACTGGTAGGCAAGGTCGAGGTATGTCGTTTTGCCCAACTTGAAGCCAAGACCAGCAGTGATATAGTTCTCGCGACGAGTCATCGGATGCGAGTATAGCTCATTCTTGTAGCGAAGACCACCATCACTGAATATATAGCCCAAGCGTAGGTCCATGAATGGCAGTGTGCGGAACTCACCACCAATGCGCAGTGTGTTAGCGCCACGGAAGTAATCCTTCATTGTCGCTGTGTAGCTCAAGTCCTCGATAGGCGACTTCTGAAGACGTATCGACTGATACCAGCTACGCTCGTAGTCTGCCGAGAGGATAAGGCGCTTGGCGATGGTCACTGCCACACCAAACATAAGGCGTGATGGTGAGCGGAAGTTCCAAGAGTATGGGCCAGAGTCCTCCCATATGGGGCTCTCCACATAGTCGCTCATATAGCCGTAGTTGTCTAAGTCGTAGCCGTCGGGGTTGTCACCAGCGCTGAATGTCTCCGACCACATCTCGGCGCTATAACGTAGCGACAAAGAGTAGTATGTTGGGGTGTGGTAGGCAACACCAATGCGCAACCAGGGCACAGGGCGTGCCGTGATACCCACCTTGAAGTTAACACCCGAACCAGATAGGCGTGTAGACTGCATATAGTTCATATATGTTAGCTGGTAGGGCATTTCGCCTCCCGATGGATATTGTCCATCGTTGTATAGGTAGTCCTCACCGTAGAAGACGTTGCGTCGGTAGTTCACGTTCTGTATGCCGAGGGTAGCACCCATGTAGAAGATATCCGAGAAGTTGAAGCCCATGGTGATGGCATACTCGCCAATCGAGCCACGAGTCTCAACGGCGGTATACTGGTCGATAATGGCATCACGGCCTATGCGGTCGATATACCACCCCTCATCATCCTTATTCGTAAGACCATTCTTATATGCCAAGACTGCGCCCCAGTAGTAGGGGTCGTTACCAAAGGGCATTGTGCCATCGCTATTCGTCATTAGACCATCGACATTCGACAGTGTACAGAATACGTTGGCCATAGACTGTGTAGCCTCGTTGCCAAACGATGCGAATTTGCTGTTTTGGTTGAAGTCGGCGATACGGTTGTAGACAAAGCCTATGTTGAAGTTCGTAAGGGCTCCTGTGCCACGATAGGCGGTAAATACGCCACCGGCACTCGCCAAGCTGAAGCGGTCACTACGATCCTTAAAGGCGTTGCTATTGTTGAAGTCGGCACCCTCGGTAGGGCTCTTCGTAAAGGTCATAAGCGGGGTGACGCTGATATCGCTATTTAGGTACATACCAATACCCGCAGGGTTGATTGATGCCGATGCCATATCTGCGCCGAGGGCCGTAAAGGCGTTACCCATAGCCATTGAGCGTGCTGTACCATAGTTATGTGTGGTGAACGATAGGTTGTACATATCGCCCCAACTTACGATGTCGTTGTTGAAGGTGATACCACCAAAGTTAACCTGCGCCGAGCTATTAGGTATGAACGCTATGCTGAGCATTACGGCAGCTATAAGTGAGTATATCTTTCTCATAGTCGTAGGATTTTGTGTTATCATATATAAGACAAGGAGTATGCCATGCGAGGACATACTCCTTGTAGGCGTTATTGCCCTATCTGCGTGTAGAGGTGCTACCTCCGCGTGACGAGCCACTGCCACCGCTGTATGAGCCACCGCTTCGTGATGACGATGATGATGAGCCTCTGTAAGAGCCCGAGCCCGAAATCGTAGTGCTACGGCTTGCCGATGAGGCTGTGCCATACGATGTTGTAGAGCTTCGTGACGACGACGTAGAGCTACCTGAGCGGTATGATGATGAGCTGCTACGTGATGTCGAGCTACTTGAACTGTTCACCCTACTCTTCGTGTTCGAGTTGTTCACCGTTGTCTTGTTGCCCGACGAGCGTGTGTTAGAGGTTGTACCTCCCGATACGCGTACCGAGCTACCCACCGAGATGTTGCTCTCCGACGTCTTGCTGTTGCCGCTTGAGTTACCGCTTGAGTTGCCACCCTGACGGAAGTTATCGCTGCGACCACCAGTCGAGGTATTGATGTTGGTAACACCATTGGTACGAGTATTGTTGTCGCGAGTACCAACTGTCGAAGAGGTGCCTGTCGATACAGAGATACCGGTGTTAACCTTTGTGTCACTCACACGGTACGAGCTGTTGGTATTCACACCCGTTGAGGTCGAGCCACCACGGTTAGGACGCGTTGTTGTGCCCTCCACCTTGCCGTAGTTACGGTTCGATGTTGGTGAGGTATAGCGAGTACCCGTATTCTCACGCGTGCCATTTAGGTTGCTAATAGGTCTACCCGAACTTGCACCAGAGCCTGTTGTAAGGTTGTGGTTCGGACGATCATTAGGTCTATGTCCTGGACGGTCGTAGTCAGGACGGTGCTGTGGTGGGCGTGGAGGGTTGTAGTGGTGACCAGGGTAGTAACCATGGTGGTGGTGGTAGTCGTAATGTGGGTAGCCGCAACCATACCACCAGTCGTAGTAGTGGTTGTGGTAACATACGTTCCAGTTCCAGTCGTACCACGAGTAGCGAGGATAACCCCACCATGAGTAGTAGAATGGGTCTACGTGGTATCTCCAGCCGTGTACCCAAGGTGACGAGTACAAGCCGAAGGTCACGTTAGTAGCGCCCCACGAGCCGAACATCGAGGTTACGTAGCGTGGCTCTACCCATACCTGATTTCCCGAAATCATGATATTGTAGTAGGCAGGGTCGTATGCCGAGGCATACCTCAGGGCGTTAGTTGCCTGGAGGCTGAAGTAGCTCGATGGGAGGTTGTAGGTTGGCGAGTTGAAGCCGTAGAGACGACGAGCGTAGGCGCTCTCATAGTCATCAGCTACGATATTGGTATACGATGGGTTCTCGCTTATCGCTGCGTAGTACTCAGCCTCTGCCTGCTTTGCATAGGCCTCGGCAGTGCGAGCCTCCCACTGTGCCTGACGTGCCGCAGCCTCAGCAGCCTCGGCCTCAGCCTCGGCTCTCAGTCTGTTGGCAACCTCCGTACGGTTGTTGGTGTTGTATAGGTCGTTAGACCCATAAGACGAGGTGTTAAACATCGCCGAACAGCTACTCATGACTATGGCCACAAGTGCCGTTGCTGTAATCCATAGTGACCGTCTCATAACTCCTAAGTTTTATATTGTTAATGCCACAATCGCGCCATCTCGCGTCGTCGTAGCCTCTTATTCTACACCATAAACGCTACGAAGCGTAGCTTATTGTTTCGAATTGTGGACACTTCGCCCATTACAAAGATAGTCAAAAATTATTCAAAACCACTCAAATAGCGGTGAAATAGCAAAAAAATATCGGTGAACCGCCCAAAACGTGAGGTGAAATAACCGTGTCAACAGACATGTTCATCCTCGACTACTCCTCGTCATATAGCAACGAGCCACCCACAGGAGGTGCTATTCGAGTCGCTACCGTGTAGTCGTCGGTTGTAGTCGCGCGTGTGGCAATGCTCACCTTCTTACCTGTAATCTTGCTAAGTGTTGCTACGAGTGCGAGGTCATGCTCCTCGTCACCCCAGTCGGCACGAGGCAGAGGGTAGTTTTTGTCGTGTATGCCCAACTCGTTATCCTCAGCTGTAAGGTCGATATCGGGGGTGATGCCCTCGCCCCAGTCGCCAAAGCCCTTGGCGTTGAAGCACATAAAGGTGATAGGGGCATACTCCAAGTTGATATCTCCAATCTCGCGACGCGTAACATCCATACCGCAGTTCTTACCCTCGGTAGTCGAGCCAATGAGTGTTACGGGGAAGTCCAAGCCACGCAAGCCCATAACAACAAGCTCCGATGCAGAGGCGCTATATCCTGAGCAGATGACCGTAATTCGCTCAAGGTTAGTGAGATGCTCCGCAGTATTTGATAGCTTAAACTCTTGTACGGTGTCGTTCTTAGTATTCTTGGGGTTACGAGCAATCTGGCAGAGGACACGCTCCTCAAATGTCGCTGGCGCAAGCGCCGAGCTTAGCTTCACGGCCGAGGCCACAGAGCCACCACCATTGCACCTTAGGTCAAGGATAACCTCGCCAACACCCTGTGCAGCGAAGTCGCTAATAACGCTCAATAGCTCCTCGTCATACATAGCATCGAAGCTCGTGTAGACAAGATAGCCAATCGGCTTATCATAACCCTCGATATTGAAAATCTCGTTGTACACAACAGGTGTCTCGGCGTATGTGCCCTTTGCAAGCTCTACATCGAGGCTCTCATTGTCGCCTGTCTGGCGTCGTAACTTCAGCTTGAGCGATGCGGCAGTGTTGTTCTGAATGGATGTGAAGCGGTATGAGTAGTTGTCGGGTGTGATGTATGAGTCACCAATCATGGTGATGACATCGCCACGCTTGATGCCCGCCTCGGCTGCTGGCGAGTTGGGGTAGACACTCTCGACAAAGAAGCCATAGTAGTTGTTATCCTTGTCGATGACGGCTATGGTGTAGTGTAGCTCGATGCCGAAGCCCGATATCTGTGCGCGTGTAGAAGGCTGATACTCACGAATATATGAGTAGAACACGCGCTGTCCCTTGCTATTTATATATCCATCGTCGGCATTACTCTCAAGGCGGCCGAGTGTCTGCGATAGATAGTTATCCCACTCCACATTGCGGTTGAACGTATTGACCTTGGTCGCCACCTCATCGAGCCAGTAGTACTCGGCCTCGAGGCGCTGGTCTATGTAGTCGATAATGCTCTGGTCCTCGGCCGTATTGCCACCACCCGAAGGGCGGTCGATACCTGGGTATGAGGGCTGTGTGCACGCTACTGCAAACAGGGCTATGAATAGAATTAATCGCTTCATATCAAGCTATTGTTTGTTATTCGTAATATAGTGTTTACATATCGCCGTAAGGCCACACTTCTCGCACTTGGGCTTACGCGCCATGCACGTATAGCGACCATGAAGTATCAGCCAGTGATGCGCCAAGGGTAGCAACTCCTTAGGAAAACCCTTCTCAAGCTGTCGCTCGGTGGCAAGGGGTGTCTTGGCATTGCGCGAGAGGCCTATGCGTGCCGCCACACGGAAGACGTGCGTATCTACGGGCATCACCTCACGCCCCCACAGTACGGCGCCTACAACATTTGCGGTCTTGCGCCCTACGCCCTGCAACGATTGCAGGTCATCGGGGTCGCTTGGTACCTCGCCACCAAACCGCTCGACAATCTGTCGCGCGAGTGTTGCAAGGTGCTTCGCCTTGTTGTTGGGGTAGGATATGCTCTTGATATACTCATAAATCTCGGCCTCCGAGGCCTCGGCCATAGCCGTAGCATCGGGGTAGCGCTCGAAGAGTGCTGGTGTCGTTAGGTTGACACGCTTGTCGGTACACTGTGCCGAGAGGACAACGGCCACCAACAGCTCAAAGGGGTTGCGGAAGTTAAGCTCGCTCTCGGCCGTGGGCATCGTCTTCGAGAAGTACTCTACAACGTAGTCGTATCGTTGTTTTGTTGTCATCGTCTGCGAGGTTTACGCCACATACGCCAAAATATCTTCTTGGCAAAGAGTCCGTATGAGGCAATATTCTTAATAAGTGGTCTATGCTCCTTGATGTCGCGACGCCAGCGCGTGAGGTACTCGCCCACAGAGCCGTTGTAGGATAGCACCCAGAGGGCTGTGTTGTGCTTCGTGAGGCGTAGCTCGTCGCTGAGCTTCGAGTTGTTGTAACGCTCGTCGTACCAGAGGCTTATGTCGGTAAGTGAGTCAACAAAGGCAATCCTACGGCGATAGTCCTCGTCGTGGCTTACGCTATGCTTCAGCACGCGGTGTACAGCCGTGGGGCAGTCTATGGCCATATACCTGCTTTTTGCAGCAAACCATAGCCACATGGGTAGGTCGTCGGTAAGCCACTCTGGGTGCTCGTCGGGACGCACCTCGGCATAGTACTGCTCGACAAGCTCTCGGCGTGCCACAACGGTACAGTTCTCGGCGGGGTTGCGCCTAAGCATCGCCTCGAAGGTTGTTGGGCACTCCTCGCTCTCGGGGTATAGCGTCATGCCACCCTCTTCGTCGCGGCGCTCCGAGCGTGTGTAGCACATGCCCACGTCGGGGTTTTCATCGAGTAGCTCGACCTGCATCTGGAGCTTCTTGCGGTGGATGAAGTAGTCGTCGCCATCGAGCAGGGCGATGTACTTACCACGTGCGGCGGCGATGCAACGACGATAGTTCTTGCGCCAGCCAACATTCTCTGACGAGGTAATGATGCGTATGCAGTCGGGGTATATACGCTCGTAGTCCTGCACAATGGCTAACGTGCGGTCGGTGCTACAATCCTCGCCAACAATAATCTCGACACCAAACGAGGTCTGCTGTCGTAGCACACTCTCGATAGCCTCGGCGATATATCGCTCGTGGTTGTATGTCGTCATGATGACCGATAGGACTACCTCGTGCATATCTATATCTTTGTTAGTTTTGCAAACTTGGCAAGCAGTGTCTTCGAGCCATACTCGTCGAAGGCAATAACGACCTTATGGTCTGTTGCAAGCGCCTCTATGCGCTCCACCGTGCCACAACCAAACTTGGGATGCTGAACTCTCTGTCCTATTGCAAATGGGCAGTCGCCAAGAGGTGCGCCACCACCACTTGTTGTTGTGCTGTTGCCACCCTGACGTGTGCCCACCGAGCGCATGCCGGCGCGGCGTGGGTCCAAGGGTTGAGGAGTGGCTATAATCTCTGGGCGTGGGCGCTGTGGTGTGTTGCTACCCGTATTGCCTCTGTTGAAATTGCGTATAGGCACCTCGCCACGACGTGTATCGTAGCGCTGCTGTGGGCGACTACTCCGTGCGAAGATGTCATCATCGGCATCTGCTGCGGCACGCTCCCAGCGGCTACGGCCACTGAGCTCGTTGATATTGAAGTTTGCATCCAAGTACTCCTTGTCTATATCCTTAAGGAAGCGGCTGGGCATCGTATTTTCGGTCTTGCCCCATACACGGCGCATCTCGGCATACGAGAGCATCGCTGCCTTCTTGGCGCGTGTTATGGCAACATACAAGAGGCGGCGCTCCTCCTCAAGGTCGGCCAACGACTCCGAGGCTCGCTGCGAGGGGAAGAGACCCTCCTCCATGCCCACAATATATACATAGTCGAACTCAAGACCCTTTGCCGAGTGTACGGTCATCAGTGTCACACGATTGCCGTCATCCTCCTGGTCCTGGTCTGTCTGCAACATGATATTCTGCATCCACTCATCTATCGAGGGCTCGAAGTCGCTATCACGCAACCCCTCCTCCATATCCTTGGCGCACTCCTCCTCGTAGGCGCTCATCATCGAGAGCAGCTGGTCGAGGTAGTCTTTCGATGTCTCGTTTTCGGGCTTCTTATCAATCTCCAACATATGGAGTATTCCCGAGCGTGCCATAACCTCCTTGCCAAAGTCCGTAACGCTCATCGTGTGGCGCATGGCCGCAAGCTCGCGTATCATCTTCACAAAGTCGCCCACCTTGCGCACTACGACACGCTCCACGTTGTCGAGTGTAGGGCTCTGCGTAAGCTCGTCTACGGCGTGCCACATCGACATATTCTTGGTGCGCGCTATCTCCTCGATACGTGCTACGGTGGTGTCGCCAATGCCGCGGGCGGGGTAGTTGACAACGGCCTTGAATGCCTCATTGTCGTTGGGGTTTATGATGATGGCTATGTAGGCGAGTATCTTGCGCACATCCTTATGTTCCAAGAGCGACATGCCCTTGTATACGCGATAGGGTATGGCGCGGCGTGTCAGCGCCTCCTCGAAGAGGCCGTGCTGCTTGTTGGTGCGATAGAGAATGGCGAAGTCGCGCCACTCGGCACCCTCGCGTGCCCTATCCTTGATGTCCATCGCCACCTCAACAGCCTCGTAGCTATCCTCTAAGACGCGCACAAGGCGTATCTTCTCACCCTTGGCGGCTGCCGAGAAGCACCTCTTCTCTAAGCGGCGCGAGTTGTGGGCGATGAGCGAGTTAGCGGCGTCGACGATAGTCTGCGTCGAGCGGTAGTTCTGCTCCAATTTGTAGACCTTCGTTGTGGGGTAGTCGCGCTGGAACGATAGGATATTCTCAATCTTAGCACCGCGGAAGGCGTAGATGCTCTGCGCATCGTCACCCACCACGCATACGTTCGAGTGCTTGAGGGCAAGGCGTCGCACGATGATATACTGCGCCATGTTGGTATCCTGATACTCGTCGACAAGAACATATTTGAATTGCTCCTGATACCTCTCCAATACGTCGGGGGCATCCCTTAGGAGGATGTTGGTCTGCAAGAGTAGGTCGTCGAAGTCCATCGCGCCATTCTGCTTGCAACGCTTGCAGTACTCGTTGTATATCTCGCCTATCTCGGGCATCTTCACCTCGCGGTCCTCGGCGGCGAGCGTGGCGTTGGCGATATATGCGCCAGGTGTTATTAGGCAGTTCTTCGCCATTGAGATACGTGAGGCTACGGCCTGTGGCTTGTACCTCTCGTCGGATAGCTGCATATCCTTGATTATGCTCTTCAGTAGGTTCTTGACGTCGTTAGGCTCATATATGGTGTAGCTGTCGGGGAAGCCTATACGTGCGGCATTCTCGCGTAGTATGCGTGAGAATACCGAGTGGAAGGTGCCCATGCGTATATAGCGTGCTTGGCTGCCCACCATCGTCTCTATACGCTCGCGCATCTCGCGTGCCGCCTTATTCGTAAAGGTTAGGGCGAGTATCGAGTTTGGCGATACACCGTTGGCAAGCATGTAGGCGATGCGCGTTGTAAGCACACGCGTCTTGCCAGAGCCGGCACCAGCAATGATTAGCGATGGTCCCTCATAGTTTGTAACAGCCTCACGCTGTGCGGGGTTAAGTCCTGCAATTATATCTTCGTACATCCTTATCTATCTTTATTGGGCAAAGATACTCTTTTTGCCGAAAAAAAGCTATCTATGATGGTGACATTTTGCTTATAATTTCTTATCTTTGTGATGATGGTGGTACGTTGAGGTACTGAGCCATTATCTGTCATCAAATATTAATTTTAAAATCTTGAGTTATGAAACGATTTCTGTTCGCTATGTTAGCATTGGTGTTGGCCGTGGGTTGCGGTGGCGCCGATAAGAAGAATAAGGAGGCTGAGAGACCAGACGATGGATTGGGTGTTGATGGCATCTATGAGGTTGGCGACTACTATAACCGCGATGGAAAGGAGGGCGTTGTCTTCGAGGTAAAGAGCGGTGGTAAGCATGGTAAGATTATCTCTCTTGATGAGGCTGATAAGGCGTGGTGCACTGTTGAGCAGTTTGATAAGGGATCCCTTGCGGGTAGTAACGACCCATACGATGGCATGGTAGGTACTCAGGCTATCCTTGAGCGCGAGGATTGTGAGGAGTATCCCGCAGTTATGTGGTGTGCCGAGAAGGGTGATGGTTGGTATCTGCCGTCAAAATTTGAGCTTGAGAAGATATTCAGTAATTATAAAAAGATAAACGAGACGCTACGTAGACACGATGCTCCAGAACTGGAAAAATTGTATTGGTCATCAACGTGTAGGGGTGAAGAGGCATTTATCCTTGTTATGTTGATTGAAGAGTTTATACACCTACCCAAGAACTACACTATGGGTGTACGCGCCGTAGCAAGGTTTTAGTTAGCCCTGTTGGTTGCGACAAACGTTTTATCCTCTCTCCGCGTTTCTGCGCGGAGAGAGTTTTTTCATCATATATGAATTAGAAATTAGCAGAGAACAATTAAAAATATTTGCGGGCATCGTCTGCCTATCTTCCCACCTTGCCCCCCTAAAAAACAAGACTGCCGGCAGAAGCCGACAGTCTCACGGACACAAACAATTATTAACTTTTTACACTACTAATTCTATTTTCTACACAAACTTTTAGCTTTTAATTTAACCCTTTATTCTCTTATTAACCCTTAAATCTTTCTATTGTTATCGCCCCTCGCGGAGCCGTTGTTAGGTCGCAAAACACATTAGTTTATTAACCTTTTTTATTTGTTTCTGGTGCAAATATAAAACGATAAAATCAATGTTGCAAATCAAAAATACTTATCTTCTCATAGGCAACGCTTATAGTTAGCCTAATAACAATGCCAATTGTATGATATATTGCTAAAATAAGAATATATTATTTAGGCGCGTTTCCAATTAATACGCTCTATAATAATGGTTAATATATTGTAATACAATGTTTTGGGAGTATGTATTATTTCTGCCAAGAGAGAAAATGCAAAAAAAACACAATTTGCATTAAAAAATTTTTCACATCCCTTAAATTTTTTTGATTTTTTCTGTCATCTTGCGTCGATAAGCTCTTTGCGCCAGCAAAGGGACACGATGAAAGAGGAGTGTTGAGCACACTAAGCGCAGCGCTCAAATATGGGCTTCAGCCGCCCATTACTCACCGCTAATAGCTCTCTGCTATTTGCTAATAGAACACCTGGTTTTTGGTCACGATGTCCTTATTCGCAGCGTGGCGTGCTAAAAATATCCGTAAAATTTTGTTTTCATTGAAATTTTTTATACTTTTGCATCAATTGGAAAAAAGTGAACTTAGAAATGCCGAAGGTATCAAAACAGAGCGAGTATCTGCGTAAGCCCGAATGGCTGAAAATCAGCCTTAGGAGTACGGCAAATACGGCGGAGGTAGAGCAAATCGTCGAGGGGCGCTGCCTGCATACTATATGCAGTAGTGGAATGTGTCCCAACAAGGCGGAGTGCTGGAGTCGTCGTACTGCCACATTCATGATTTTGGGTGATATATGTACTCGTAACTGTCGCTTCTGCGCCACGACAACAGGACGTCCTCTGCCCCCCGATGAGCAGGAACCCGACAAGGTTGCTGAGAGCGTAAAGCAGATGGGCCTGAAGCATGTTGTTATCACGTCGGTGACGCGCGACGACCTCGAAGATCATGGAGCAGCCATCTGGGCACGCACCGTGGAGGCTGTACGCCGCGAAAACCCCGACTCAACAATAGAGCTCCTTATTTCCGACATGGATGCCCGCACCGAGCTTATCGACGTAGTGTTGGCATCGCGTCCCGACATCGTGGGACACAACATCGAAACCGTCGAGCGACTGACCCCTGAGGTGCGTTCGCGTGCGAAGTATCGCACGTCGCTACAAACCTTGAAGCATATTGCCGATAGTGGGGCGGTGGCAAAGAGCGGCCTGATGGTCGGATTGGGTGAGAGCGAGGAGGAGATACTCCAGACGTTGCGCGACCTGCGCGATGTGGGTGTCTCTATCGTCACTCTTGGTCAATATCTTCGACCTACAAAGGAGCACTATCCCGTAAAGGCGTATATCACTCCCGAAAAGTTCGAAGAGTACCGACTCAAGGCTCTCGAGATGGGTTTCAGCTACTGCGCGAGTGCACCATTGGTGCGTTCGTCATATTTAGCGGATGCCGCACTTGAAGCTGTGAGAGGGGTATGCAAAAGGTAGAAATCATAGATTTACAGACAATGGCGTATGGCGAGTGCTGGGAGTATCAGCGTTCGCTCTTCGATGCGTTGTGTCGTAAGAAACTCGACAAGAGCTTCACGGAGGATGACCCCCGTGGCACAATCCTCATTGTCGAGCACCCCGCAGTATATACATTAGGCAAGAGCGGCCATGCCGAGAATATGCTTGTCACCGAGGAGTATTTGAAGAGCCTCGGCGCCGAGTTTTACCATATAGACCGTGGTGGCGACATTACGTTCCACGGCCCTGGGCAGCTTGTATGCTACCCCATAGTCGACCTTGATGCCATAGGCCTCGGCGTGAGAGCATATATCGAGGCTCTCGAACAGAGTGTCATCGACCTCGCCGCAGAGTATGGCATAGCGTGTCACCGCTCGGAGGGCGCTTCGGGTGTATGGGTGACACAGGGTCCACAGCTCGTCAAGCTGTGTGCCGTAGGCGTGCGAGCCTCACATGGCGTGACGATGCATGGTCTGGCGATGAATGTCTCGACAGACCTCAACTGGTTCCACCTCATCAACCCCTGCGGCTTTACCGACAGAGGTGTATGCTCGCTATCGTCGCTCACAGGCCGTGAGGTGACTATGGAGGAGGTGAAGCCCAAGTTTATCAACCACCTAACGAAAAATTTGAATGTTAAAATATATAAAAAGTAAACGTTATGCCCATAGAAAAGAGATGGGTTGTCAAGCCACAGGGCGATCGTGCCGTGGTGGAGGCATTGGCCTCACGCCTCGGTATGTCGACAGTGCTGACAAACCTATTAGTTCAGAGAGGCATAGACACCACGGAGAAGGCAAGGAAGTTCTTCTCGCCCGCGCTACGCGACTTGCACGATCCATTCCTGATGAAGGACATGGAGAAGGCCGTGGCTCGTATCGAGAAGGCTGTGAAGAGTGGCGAAAAGGTAATGATCTATGGCGACTACGATGTCGATGGAACAACCGCCGTAGCCCTCGTCTACAAGTTCCTCAGCCAGATAGGACACAAGAACTTGTCGTTCTACATCCCCGACAGATATGTCGATGGTTATGGCATATCTATTCGCAGTATCGACCATGCTGTACGTAAAGGCGTAACGCTGGTCATTGCACTCGACTGCGGCATCAAAGCCGTAGAGAAGGTGGCCTATGCTAAGGAGAAGGGCGTAGATTTCATCATCTGCGACCACCACTTACCTGCCGAGGAGATACCTCAGGCAGTGGCTGTATTGGACCCTAAACGCAACGACTGCAACTATCCTTTCGATGAGTTGTCAGGCTGTGGCGTTGGATTTAAACTCGTCGAGGCATATGCTCGTCGCAACAACATCCCTTTCGCGGAGATAGAACACCTCCTCGATTTGTTGGTTGTGAGCATCGCCTCGGACATTGTGCCTCTTGTCGATGAAAATCGCATCTTGGCATACTACGGATTGCGTAAGCTCAATGCTGAGCCGTCGAATGGTCTGCTCTCGATAATCAAGATATGTGGTCTCGAGGGGCACAACATAACCATCGACGACATCGTATTTAAGATCGGCCCGCGCATAAACGCTGCGGGACGTATGCGCATGGATGAGGATGATGAGAATGCCGCACCTTCGGGCGGCCACGCCGCTGTGAGCCTTCTTATCGAGGGTAACGAGCAGGAGGCGGCAAAGTTCGGTGAGGTCATCGACTCCTACAACCAGGACCGCAAGAGCATAGATCGTAACGTCACACAGGAGGCGCACGACTATGTGGAGTCGCACCCTGAGCTCAAGGCGCGCAAGAGTACCGTGATATACAATCCCAAGTGGATGAAGGGTATCGTGGGCATCGTGGCATCACGCCTCATCGAGACATACTACCGCCCAACGGTGGTGCTCACCAAGTCGAATGGCTTTGTGACAGGCTCGGCACGCTCGGTAGCGGGCTTCGACCTCTACCAGGCTGTGGAGTCGTGCTCCGACCTTCTTGAGAACTTCGGTGGCCATATGTACGCCGCAGGACTCACCATGAAGGAGGAGAATGTCGAGGCATTCACCAAGCGCTTCAACGACTATGTGGAGAAGAACATCGACCCACAGATACTCGTGCCTCAGGTGGACATCGACAGCGAGCTTCTCTTCTCGGAGATTACCGACGACTTCCACCGTCAGCTCAACTCGTTCCAGCCCTTTGGCCCAGGTAACACGGCGCCCGTATTTATGACACGTGGCGCGAGCAACCGCGGTGATGCTAAGCTTGTAGGCGTTGAGTGTGACCACTTGCGCATGGACCTTATGCAGCGACAGAAGCCCCACACAACTATACCTGCAATAGCCTTCCAGCAGCCTACACACTACGAGTGGGTACGTGCTGGCAAGCCTATATCTGTATGTTACCAGATTGTTGAGAACCACTATCGTGGTACGGTGTCGAAGCAGTTGCGTGTGAAAGACATCAAACCCGAACGTTAGCATGAAAAGCCGCAATCTGCGGCATATCCCAAAAAGTTAACTACCGCAGGCTGTACGCTTTGTACTATCCTGCGGTAGTTACTTTTGCGATATACCACATCTCACAACTTTTGATGCTAACGATAATTTGTTGTGATAAGGGGTCATCTGCGACCTCTCAATCATTGGGCTGAATAGGAAATACGTCAAGTATGTCCTATCCAGCCCAATTTCATGTCGAGGCCACATCTAACCCCTTCTGACAACAAATTAGGGTTGCAGTGCTTATAAGCGTTGCATCTACAACCTTCCAACAACAAATTGATTTGTGCAATTAGAAACATCCAACTATGTCGTCATCGTGCTCGCCATCCTATATAAAAAGGGCCGTACGCTTGTACGACCCGAATTATTATATAAGCATCTTCTCGTTACTTGCCGTTGTAGCTATTCATCGTTCGATCAACACCAATGGATGCAAACGACAGCACAGCGTCGCCAAACAACTTCAAGCGCTCAGGCATAGCCTTAATCTCCTCATCCGAGAAATCTCCCAAGACGTAGTCCACCTGATGGCCGCGGGGGAAGTCGCCACCAACACCAAAGCGTAGGCGCGCATACTGGTTATCACCAAGCAGCTCGGTGATACTCTTCAAGCCGTTATGGCCTCCCTCAGAGCCATTCTTACGCATACGGAACGTGCCGAATGGCAAGGCTATATCGTCCGAGATAACGAGCAGGTTCTCGCGTGGTATGCGCTCCTGCTCCATCCAGTAGCGGACAGCCTTACCCGATAGGTTCATATAGGTCGATGGCTTGAGTAGAAGTATCGTGCGGCCACGATGCTTCAGCGTTGCCATAGCACCATAACGTACCGTAGTAAAAGAGATATTGGATGCCTCAGCCAAGGCATCCAACACTCTAAATCCTATGTTGTGGCGGGTAGCGGCGTACTCTGCACCTATATTCCCCAACCCTACAACAAGATATTTCATCTCTATCCTGTATTACTCAGAATATTGACTACCAATTACTGTGCTGCACGTGAAGCACGTGTTACGCGAACGGCGCAAACGGCAGTGGTTGCAGGAGTAACGAAGGTGAGGTTCTCCATCTTGAGGTCGCCAACGAAGATAGTCTGACCAACCTTCAAAGGAGTAACGTCAACAACAATCTCATCAGGAATGTACTCAACAAGAGCCTTAACTGTGAGCTTACGAGCTGAAAGCTGGAGCTTACCACCAATCTTAACACCCTCAGCGTTACCTGTGAGGCGTACTGGAACGTTAACAGCTACAGGCTTGCCCTCCTGAACACGGTAGAAATCTACGTGCAAAACCTGCTCACGAACTGGGTGGAACTGAACCTCGCGCATAACAACCTTCTCAACAACACCGTCGATGTTGAGCTCTACGATGTATGAGTTAGGAGTGTAGATGAGCTGGTTGAGCTCCTTAGCGTCGATAGAGAAAGCCTTCTCCTCGCCACCACCATAAACGATGCAAGGTACCATACCCTCGCGACGTGCTGCCTTAGCGTACTTCTTACCGAAGTTGTTACGTGCAGTACCGTTAATCTGAATTGACTTCATAATTGTTTAATAATTAATTGTTTAACTTCGATGCCACTCAGGTACAATAGTCAGTCGCACCCCCATAGACATCTGCTTTGGACCGCAAAGATAGTAAAAATATTACAATCGGTATGTTTTTCTGTTAAAAAATTGCTAATCAGCGTACATGTGAGCATAAAAAAATAGGGCACATGGCCCTATTTTCTTTAGCTCTATGAAGGCTTATTTCAAGCCGAGCTTCTTGCGGATATCCTTTGGAAGGGCATCCTTGTGAACGATGATGTTCATAGTCTTGTAGCGAACGAATGCCTTAGATGCATACCAGATACCCTTGTAAGTACCAGCCTCGCCCCATGAGTTCTTAACCATATAGTACTCAGTGCCGTTCTGATCCTTTGCGATACCGTAGATCTGCATACCGTGGTCATCGGTAGTCTCCCAGTTGTCGTAAGCAATCTGACGCGCCTCCTGTGTGCACCACTTCTCAGCTGATGGACGTGGAGTATTCTTCTTCTCATCCTCGCTTAGGTTGAGCCACTTAGCCATATCCGAGCCCTGGAGGTCTGCGCCCTTAGACTCGTCTGGAAGAACTGCTGTACCCTGACGAGTAAAGCCCTTCTCGCTAACGTCGCTACCCCAAGCGATGGTGTAACCCTCCATGATAGCGTTGTCGAATACCTCCATAAGCTCGTCGATAGGGAGGTTGTACGACTTAGCCCAACGCCAGTTGTCCTGAATCTCGAGTACAAATGACTCGTAGAATGGGTGGTGGGTGTATGAGGTCAACGATACATAGTCGTCAGCGTTCAAGCCCAATGACTCGTAGAATGACTTAGGAGTGTACTCCTTGCCGTTGTAGGTGAACTTCTCAGGGCGTACGCCGAGGTAGATGTCGTGGATAGCCTCGATGGTCTTCTTCCAAAGTGGCTGACCCTCAGGGTCTACCTGCAAGCTACGGTGCTTACCCTTAGCGATAGCTGCTACTACAGCGTCGCTAACAGCCGATAGCTCATTGTGGTTGCTGAGCTCCTGGCCATACATAACACCTGGACGCATCTCTGCCTCTGGAACAAGACCAAATGCCTCCATACCGTAGATAACGTCGTAGAACGAACCACCCTGTGAGAATGATACATCACCGTGTGTGCGAACAGCCTTATCTGCACGGTCAAGGTAGGTGTTGTGAACAATGTACATCTCCGAGAAGTCGTACTCGCCCTTGCCCATACGCAAAAGCTCTGACTCGATGAATGCCAATGATGAGTAGCACCAGCAAGTACCAGCCTGGTTCTGGTTCTTGATGCTTGTGATAGGGTTCTCCTTCACTACGGTGAACTCTGGATTTGTCTCCTGTGCCTTTGCCGCGAAGCCTACACAGGCGAGAGCCACCAACAAAACAATCTTCTTCATGATAATAAAGTTTTAAGGTAAATAAATAATTATATCGTCTTTACAAATCTTGCTGTCTGTCTATTTCTTTGTCTTTGCCACGATGCGCTGGCAGTCGGTATATGTCAAGCTATCGACCTTAGCCCCCTTGGGCAGACGATAGTTCTTGCCGTTATATGCGATATATGGGCCATACACACCACTCTTAATCACCATTGCCGCATCCTCGCTGAAGGTACGCAGTGGGGTGGTTGCTGCCTTCTGCTTCTCGCGGCTCTCGCGCAACAGCTCCTCGGCACGCTCGCGTGTGATAGTATATGGGTCGTCGCTCTTCGTAAGCGATGCGAAGGTCTTGCCATGGCGCACATATGGGCCAAACTTGCCAACACCAACCATCAGTGGCTCACCATCCATATCGCCGAGGTTACGTGGTAGCGCAAATAGCTCGAGAGCCTCCTCAAGGGTTATAGACTCTATGAGCTGACCCTTCTTGAGTGATGCAAACTGACCCTTCTCGCCATCCTTGCCCTCAAGCTCAACCATAGGGCCATAGCGGCCGATACGAGCCTTTACCGTGAAGCCAGTCTTGGGGTCTACGCCGAGCACGCGTGTGGCATTCTGCGAGCGGTCTGTCTGTGTGCCCACAGCAGCGTCGACAAGCTGGTGGAAGGGGGCATAGAAGTCGTTAATCATAGTATGCCATGTAATCTCACCCTCGGCAATGCGGTCGAACTCCTTCTCGACGTTTGCCGTAAAGTGGTAGTCCATGATTGTTGAGAACTGTGACTCTAAGTAGTCGTTGACAACCATACCTATGTCGGTAGGTGCCAAGCGGCTCTTCTCCTTGCCATAGCTCTCTGTAACCATCTTCGCCGTAATCTTGCCGTTGCTTAGCGTGAGCTGCTCTGTCTGGCGCTTCTGGCCATCGCGGTTCTGCTTCACGACATAGCCACGGTTCATGATTGTCGTGATTGTAGGTGCGTATGTCGAAGGACGGCCGATGCCAAGCTCCTCAAGGCGCTTCACGAGGGCCGCCTCATTGTAGCGTGTTGGGGCCTGAGTATAGCGCTCGGCGGCGGTGATGGTTGTTGCGGTGAGCATATCGCCCACAGCCATCTTTGGAAGGATGCCACCCTCGCCCTCCTGCACCGCATCCTCGTCGGTAGCCTCAGAGTATAGGCGCATGAAGCCATCGAAGCGGACAACCTCTCCCATTGCGGTAAACTGCTCCGAGCGACGCTTCATATCCACGACAATCTGTGTGCGGTCCAACTCCGCAGGTACCATCTGTGATGCTACCGTGCGCTTCCAGATAAGGTCGTAGAGGCGCTTCTCGGCAGCGGTACCATCAATCTCGTGGCGCTCGATATACGAAGGACGTATGGCCTCGTGTGCCTCCTGCGCGCCCTTAGACTTCGTTTTGTAGTTATGTGGGTATGAGTACTTGGCGCCAAAGAGGCGTGTAATCTCATTCTTACACTGTGTGATAGCCATCTGCGAGAGGTTCACCGAGTCGGTACGCATATAGGTGATAAGACCCTGCTCGTAGAGGCGCTGTGCTACGGACATCGTCTGTGATACGCTCATGCCGAGCTTGCGGCCTGCCTCCTGCTGAAGCGTCGAGGTGGTGAATGGTGCAGCGGCGTAGCGCTGTACAGGCTTCTCCTCGATTTTGCCAACGACGAACTCCTCGCCGATGCAGTCGTGTAGGAACTGCTCCGCCTCCTCTCTCTTCTCGAAACCTCGCGAGAGGGTAGCCTTGAAGAGGGTCTTTGAGGGGTCGTTTGTAACGTAGAACTGGCCTACAACACGATATGTGGCGGTCGACTTGAATGATATTATCTCGCGCTCGCGCTCAACGATAAGGCGCACGGCAACGCTCTGCACGCGGCCTGCTGAGAGTGCTGGGCGCACCTTTTTCCAGAGCACTGGCGAGAGCTCGAAGCCTACAAGGCGGTCGAGGACACGGCGTGCCTGCTGCGCGTTGACGAGGTTCATGTCGATAGTACGTGGATTCTCGATGGCGTTGACGATGGCGCGCTGCGTAATCTCGTGGAAGACGATACGCTTCGTGCGGTCGATAGGCAAGTTCAACACCTTGGCGAGGTGCCAAGCGATAGCCTCTCCCTCGCGGTCCTCATCGGATGCCAACCATACGGTCTTGGCACTACGTGATAGGCGCGTGAGCTCATCTACAAGCTTGCGCTTATCATCGGGAATCTCATATAGTGGTTCAAACTCATTATCGAGGTCTATACCAAGCCCCTTCTTCGCCAAATCGCGGATGTGACCAAAACTCGACTTAACCATATACTCCTTGCCTAAGAAGCGCTCGATGGTCTTTGCCTTGGCGGGGGACTCAACAATAACTAAATTCTCCTGCATCTATACTCTTTCTTATCTTCACAGCAAAACCTAAGCATCATGACTTAGGTTCGCTAAAAATACATTATCTTTATACTATCTTGCTAATATACAATAGTATATGTTAAATCAAGCGTAATCGGCGCATCGGTGGCGTCGACAACCTCACCCTCGCCACCAAATATCGCCTGGCGGTTGAAGCCAAAGAGCTGGTCGGCGGCAGGTGCTATGTATATCCTGCGGTAGCACAACAGGTTGGTATCGGTGTTGAACTTCTCAAAATCTACACTCTTACCATCCTCCTTGAGGTTATCCGCGGCGGCCATCATCAACGACTGGATATGTGTCGAGATATCCATCGTATAGCAGCCGAGCGAGCGGTTCAAATTACCATCGTAGTCGAGAACAATGCTACCCTCCTTAGTGTAGGCGTAGTCCGAAATAGCGATGATATTACTCTTGTTTGCATCAATACCTCCGTAGCGAGTATATAGGCCCAAGCGAGGCATCGAGTTATTCATAATCTCGGCCATCTTCAATGGGTCTATCGTGTTGTAGTCGTACGATGAGCCATCGAGGTATATCGACATGCGTGCCTGGTTTACCGATACTACGGCGTTTGGCTTTGATAGCGCGATGTCGGCAAGCGACTGGATAAACTCGTCGGTGAAGCGTAGCTCGGTGACAACGCCACCCATGCCATCGACATAGCTAACCGTAATATCGTCGCCAGCATCAACCAACGTCTTCATATCATCACTCAGCTCATGCTTGACTGTCGACAGAGATACGTTACCAGCCTTAACATCATACTGCGTGGGGTTGATGTAGAAGTTATACGACATGATGGTGGTATCCTTGATAATCGTAGGATCCTCCTTGTAGCGGCTACGTGCGTATAACACAAGGGCCGTGTTCTCAACGTCGGTGGCGAACATAGCACCCTCACCCGTACCTCCATCCGCAGGCTCTACATATATACCTCGGATGCGACGTACGAACTCCTCCTCATTGCCCTGCTCATAAATCTTGTCAATATCCTTACCGTAGTTCTCGTTTTTGTCGAGATCCTCCTTGGTGGTGAACATCAAGCGTGAGACATACTCGTTGGTAGCCTCGGTATGCTGAAGTGTGACAAATTGCGCCACGGGGTTATCCAAATCACCTACATATACACCGCGCTCCTGGTCGGGGTAGTCGAAGGTAAAGATAGGCTCCTTAGAGATGTAGTTCGATGGGTCGAAGTTGATATAGAAGATGCTATCCTTGTGGCTCTCTATATAGTCGTTAGAGACTATCTCGTAGACGTTGAAGCGCTGCTTGGTAATGGTATCACCATGGAAATCAGAAACGTACAACGCCATCTGCATCGAGTCGAAGATAGGACGATAGCCCCAACCATACTCCTCGTCGAGCTTCGAGCCAAAGAGAACTTGTGACATGAAGCCCGCACGGCGCGTGCCATATATGTCGCTATGCTCGCGACCGAAGTATACGTAGTCGAGGTTTGACGATCGGATAGAGTCTGTCTGGTAGAGTCGCGTGGTGCTCATCTTCAGATTCTCCTCAAGGTTGTCAATATATACCTTGCCACCCTCGTATACGCGACGATGCAGCTCCATCTTCTGGTCGGTAGGCACGAACTCCGAGCCTAAGGTGTAGTCAACCTCTGTGGTACAACCCACAAGAGCCTGAGCCACAACCATAAGCGTAGCAACATATGCCGCAAGACCTCTATAACTCATCATAGAACTTATAATAGTTATCAAAGAGCTCCTTTGTGTCGCACTCCACGTAGTCCAACACGTGCTTGCCGCGGCTACGTGCGTACTCCACAAGCTCCTTATCAGCATTTGCCGAGGTCACAACGATACCGTCGGCATACTCAATAACGTAGCGATATAGATTTTCGTATGAGGGCTCCTCCAAAATCTTCATCGCACTATCCATAATGCCCTCACCCTCAAGCTTCTGCTTGAAGCCCTCGGCAAGCATGCCATCAAACTTATCGTCGCCCAACGACAATACAATCTTCACATCGCGGAAGAGAGGGTCGTCATAAAATACCTTCTTCAGATACATAGGCACGATGGCCGAGAACCAACCGTGGCAGTGCACGACGGTGGGTGTCCAGCGTAGCTTCTTCACCGTCTCGAGCATGCCGCGTGCAAAGAAGATGGCGCGGTCGTCGTTATCCTCAAAGGGCATGCCAGCCTCATCATTGAGGATGGCACGACGTGCGAAGTAGTCGTCGTTATCGATGAAATATATCTGAATACGAGCAGCAGGGATAGAGGCAACCTTGATAATGAGCTGATGGTCATTATCGTTGATTATGAGGTTCATACCCGACAGGCGGATAACCTCATGGAGCTGGTTTCGGCGCTCGTTGATACAGCCATAGCGAGGCATAAAGGTGCGTACCTCTGCTCCGCGCTCCTGCATCTGTCGGGCCATCTCAAGGCTCAACTTCGAGAGCTCGTTCTCAGGAAGATAGGGGGCTATCTCCTGACAGACGTACAATATTTTGTTCTTTGCCATAATACCGCAATTTACAACTGCAAATATAGTAAATTTTTTCTACAAAATCAACATCGCATCGCCGTAGGTGCCAAAACGGTAACCCTCCTCACGAGCAATATTGTAGGCATTCATAACCATGTCGTAGCCACCAAACGCTGCTACCATCATCAACTGTGTTGAGTAGGGGAGGTGGAAGTTCGATACGAAGGCATCGGCAGCGGTAAACTGGTAGGGGTGGAAGATAAACTTGTTGGTCCAGCCCTCCATAGGCTTGAGCATGCCACCAACAGACACGGCGGTCTCCATGGCGCGCATAACGGTGGTGCCGATAGCGACAACCTTGTGACCATCACGCTTGGCGGCATTGATGGTCTCAACAGCCTCTGGTGAGATTATAAACTGCTCGGAGTCCATCTTGTGCTTCGAGAGATCCTCAACATCCACGGTGCGGAAGTTGCCAAGACCCACGTGGAGGGTGATAAAGGTGCTATCTATACCCTTGATTTCCATGCGCTTAAGAAGGTGCTTCGAGAAGTGAAGACCTGCCGTAGGTGCTGCCACAGCACCCTCATTCTTGGCGTATATTGTCTGATACCACTCCTCATCCTCGGGCTCTACCTTCTCGCGTACCCAGCGTGGTAGTGGGGTCTCACCGAGGTTGTAGAGTGCCTCCTTGAACTCCTCGTACGAGCCGTCGAAGAGGAAGCGAAGTGTGCGGCCGCGTGATGTCGTATTGTCGATAACCTCGGCACCCATAAGCTCATCGTTGCCGAAGTATAACTTGTTGCCTATACGTATCTTACGTGCTGGGTCTACCAACACATCCCATAGGCGCAACTCGCGGTTGAGCTCTCGGAGCAGGAAGATCTCGATGTCTGCACCTGTCTTCTCCTTACAGCCCTGAAGACGTGCAGGAAAGACCTTGGTGTCGTTGAAGACGAACATATCCTTCTCGTCGAAGTACTCGATAATATCTTTGAACACTCGGTGCTCGATCTCGCCAGTCGAGCGGTGCAACACCATAAGGCGTGCATCGTCACGGTTCGTCGTAGGATACTTGGCAATCATATCCTGCGTGAACTCGTAACCATACTGCGATAACTTCATATATTTCTCAAAAAAAGCGTGTAACAATCAAACTATATACGCAAAACTCGCTATTTTGTTTCACATTCGTGCAACTTTTCCATAAAGTTGTCGAGAGTATGTGCCTGCGTAACATCGAAAGCACCACTGCGAGTGCGGCGCAACGAGCTAAGATAAGCACCACTATTTAGTGCCTCGCCAATCTCGAATGCCAAAGAGCGGATATAGGTGCCTTTGCTGCACTCTACGCGTATCTTTATGCGGGGCATATCCCACTCAAGAAGCTCCATTGCGTAGATGTTGATATGTGCTCTCTTAAGCTCCACCTCCTCGCCAGCACGCGCAAACTCATAGGCGCGGACACCCTGTATCTTCTTGGCGGAGTAGAGCGGTGGTAGCTGGTCGCGCTCGCCCGTGAGTGATTGTAGCGCCGCCTCAACCATCTCGCGTGTGATATGCTCCGTAGGGTAGGTGCAGTCTACCTCGTGCTCCATATCGCCCGAAGGTGTTGTAGCACCCAGCTGCAGCTCGGCGACATACTCCTTGCGCTCGCTCTGAAGCTGCTCGACCATCTTAGTAGCACGACCTATACATACGAGCAATATGCCCGTAGCCAAGGGGTCGAGTGTACCTGCATGGCCAATCTTAATCTTCGGGTGGCCACACTTGCGCAGCTGAAACTTTATCTTGCGAACGACATCTGCCGAGGTCCACTCATAGGGCTTGTCGATAACGGCAACATATCCCTCGGGGAAGTCGACATTTTTAAGTGAAAATTCCTCCATATATTATATAATGTATGAGCCTATTGCCAGCACACCGACAATAGCACAGTAGATAGCAAACCATATTAGCTTGCCTCGTTTAACAATATCTATCATAAAGCGGCAAGCCAAGCAGCCCACGACAAATGCCGAGATGAAGCCCGCTACAAGAGCTGCGGTAGATACGCCTGCAAGCGCCAACCCTCCATCCATAACCTCCAGCAGCGTCTCACCCATGATTGGTGCTAAGACCATAAGGAATGAGAAGGTGGCTACTGCCGACTTCTCGTTGCCGAGGATAAGGCCTGTGGCGATGGTAGTGCCCGAACGCGAGAGGCCTGGCATCGAGGCTACAGCCTGCGAGAGGCCGATGATAAAGGAGTCGCGATACGATATAGAACTCTTCTGGCGTGGACGTGCATAGTAGGCAAAGGTGAGTAGCATGGATGTTAGAAGCAACATGGCGCCCACGACGACCATAATGTAGTGTGAGGTGAGCAGTGCGTTTATATCATCCTTCAGAAGTAGGCCCACAACGCCAATAGGAAGCATCGAGATGACGAGTTTTAAGAAGTAGCGCTTCTCGTCGTTCATGCCGCGGCAGAAGATACCTCGTAGTAGCCATGCCACCTCGCTCCATAGTATGACGATGGTGCTCAGCACAGTTGCGGCATGCAGCGTGACGTCGAAGGCGAGGTCC
The DNA here is from genome assembly GCA_015059955.1 of Rikenellaceae bacterium. Taxonomy (GTDB): domain Bacteria; phylum Bacteroidota; class Bacteroidia; order Bacteroidales; family Rikenellaceae; genus Alistipes. Next base: position 172,796 of record SUZK01000004.1, on the reverse strand, counting down.
TCCTCAAGCTCTACGCCAAGCAGTTCCTTGGCAAGCTGAAGATGGCCGCTACTCGACACGGGCAGGAACTCCGTAAGTCCCTGTACGGCGCCCAATATGATTGACTCAAAAATCTCCACAGCTCAACTATTTATTATCCTCCTCAGGGAAGCGTTTCATGATGGCGTATACCTCGAAGGCGAAGCCGAGGATTACGACGATGGGTGCTATGGTGATGCGACGTGTGGAGTATATCGACTCATCGAAGTGGGTCGCCGTATGCTCTCCGCCACCCGACATGAGCATAAAGCCGATGACGATGATGGCAGCACCGATGAGCATCATAATATAATTCTTCATAGATAGTGGCATACGCTCCCTCTTGCCACCATTATTATCATTTCCCATTAGTAAAGATGTATCTTGTTTGACTTCATGTTAATGAACTTGTTGATAGCCATGGCGCTAAAGCCTACGGTGATGATAACACCTGCGATAAGCACGATGCCCATAAGCACGATAAGGTGCTCCTGGCTAAGTGTCTTGATGCCCATGGGAAGGATAGAGCTGATGCCATATATCGTTCCGTAGGTAAGAGCCGAGGCTATGATACCCGCCACGAAGCCCTGCTTAAGGGCACTTATAAGAAGAGGTCGCATGATATACCACTTGGTGGCGCCCACCAACTTCATGGTGTTGATAAGGTAGCGCTTCGAGTATATCGCTAAACGCAACGTGTTGTTAAGTAGTAGCAACGATATGATAAGAAGCACCACTACAAAGATGAGAAGCGCTAAGGCTATGCCCGAGACGCTCTTCTGAGCCTCGTCGAGAGCCTTTAGGTCGGGCTTGTCGACATAGGCAACACCCTGGATGGCCTCCATGTCGCTGGCAAAGGTGTTGATATGGTACTTCGTAGCGTAATCCCTCTTGAGTGTAACGTCGATGCAGTCGTTGAGGGGGTTCTCGCCCTCCAATAGCTCCATGTCGACCTCAAAGGGGACAGCTTCAAGACCCTCCTCCTGCGAAACGAGCTTGATGCTCTCAACCTCTTTGCGCTTAGCAATCGTGTTGTATATCTCCTCCTTCTCGTTCTCGAAGAGCTCATCGCTAAGCTCCACCGAGACGGTGACACTATGTGCGGGGTCAAGTACACTCCTTATCGCCGAGAAGGTGACATAGCTTACTATGCCGAGCAAAAATAGCACCAATGATATGCTCACCGTAGATATTACGTATGAGCGACGAACCTTGCGTTTAAGGCGTTTATCTCTGTTGCTTGCCATAAATATTTAGTTTATCTACTAATTTATTATCTCCTGTTTTTGGTGTTGTTGTACCACTCCTTGATATGTGGAAGGAGGTAGCGGCGGCTGAGTGGCGCTGTGATAAGTAGCACAAGGGCGATTAGTATCAGCCATGAGCCAATGCCTGTGATGGCTGTCGCCATGCCCCAGTTGGGTGCGCGGAACCTCCACTCTACGGTGTGCTTGCCCGCAGGTAGCTCCATACCGCGGAGTATGTAGTCGACGGTGAAGTAGTCGGTCTCCTCGCCATCGATATATGCTGTCCAGCCATCCTCGTAGTATATCTCCGAGAATACGGCTAATGCCTCCTTTGTAGAGTTGTACTCATATTTGAGGTAGTTGGGCGCGTACTCCACAAGATTGATGCTACCCGACGTGTCGTAGCTCTTGGCGAGTTCTGGCGCCGAGGACTCCACAATGGCGTAGCGACCGAGCTCCTCGCTGCCAATAGCCTCGAAGGCCTCCTTTGCTGAGGCCACGCGCTTGGCGCCCTCAACAAACCACGCAGCGCCGTATGTAGGGCTTTGTATAGCATCCTCCGTCTTACCACCCGCAATTAGGTATTTGACGTTGAGCATCGCTAACACCTCAGGGTCCGTCTTGAGATATCCGTCCTCATCGGAGCAGGTGATGTAGGTCTTCAGAACATCGTTATATCGACCCAACTTAGCGCCGTGGTAGCCATCTACCGAGCGGTGGAAGTACGCCGCGCGAGTGGTGCCAATAGAGGTGATGTCGAATACGCGGAAGCCACACTCCTTATCCTTGAGGATGGCCCTATCTGCCGCCGTAGGGGTAATCGCAACATCTTGCTCCTCCTGCCACTGCTCCTCCTTGAAGTAGCGGTCGTTGACCTTTACAAGGTCGTGCACCATAAGGCCACCTACGAGGAGTAGCATGGCGTATGGCAGTGCCTTGGTTATGTATTCGTTCTTGTGCTCTCTATTTTTGAACCATACGTAGATGAGAAGAGCCGCAGCCGCGAGTGACACGTATACCACCGTGCGCCATGCATCTGCCATAAAGGCGTCACGACGTGCCTCGTAGAGGATATCCCTTACCTGCGCGCCCCACCAAGTCTCGGCAATAGCATCAAGCTGTGACATGCCGTAGTCCGTAGTAGCGCCCATGAGGATAACAATCAAGAATGATATGCCCGCAGCCGAGAGTATGCTTATTGCAAGACGGCGCATCGACAGCTCGCTATGCCATAGCGCCATAAGGGCGTAGGCGGCCAAGACAACGGCGCTCCACTCGACAACGACCAATGCCATAGATACCGTACGGTAGCTGCTATAACCAGGTAGGATATCGAACATCAGCTCGTAGAACCACATCATATTCTTGCCCCATGCCAAGAGTATGGTGAAGATGGTGATTGCCAAGAGCCACCAGCGGTTGCGCCCCGAGGTGATTATTATGCCCAAGATGGCGAGGAAGATGACTACCGCACCGAGGTATGTAGGGCCAACGGTGAAGGGCTGCTCGCCCCAGTAGAGGCCGCTTGTTGCTCGATATATGGGGAGGTTCAACTCCTCGTTACCCTCCTGGAAGAGGCCCTTGTATAGCGACTGCTCCGCAGCATTGTGGTAGTAGTCGAGGTCCTCGGCTGTAATTACACTCTCGATCTCCTCGGTCGTTAGTGTGACATTATATTGCGACTTGTAGTAGCTCTTAATATCATCTATTGCTCGCTGGTGAATTTGCTCAGGGGTCACAGAGGCCATCTTCTCGTCAGCGTAGTCGAGGGCTCTATCGTAGAAGAATTTGTTGGCATCGTCGCTTGCCAATATCTCATCCACCTCGTCGACATGACGCTCATCAAGAGGCGATGCACCCATATAGTTGGGTACGAACATATTGAAACTCTCGGCCTTGCCGTAGCTCCACTCGGTGTTCCAATCAATCTTATCCTGGCGTGCCTCCTCCTCGCTCTTGCTCTCGTCGTTGGCACCTCGCACGGTATGATTCTGGTGGCTTACGGTATACCACAATGGCGAGAAGTTCGATGCTCCGGCCAAGAGTGCTGCCACAGCGAGTATTGCGGTGCGCTTGCCGAAGTTCTCCCATGCCTTGTCGCGATAGGTAAACCATATCTCGCTGAGCCACAATGCGGCACATACGAGTAGGAAGTAGTAGGTTATCTGATAGTGGTTTGCACCAAGCTCCAACGAACCAAAGAGGGCGGCAAGGATACCTCCGACCCACATATTCTTGCGTAGCGTATACCACACAGCACCTACCAATGGTGGCGCATAGACCATAGCCCACGCCTTGGTGATATGTCCCGCGTCGATGATTAGGAAGAAGTAGGTCGATAGTCCGTATGCCAAGCCGGCGATAATACCAATCCATGGGTTCATGCCCATCAATACGATGGCTACCATCATCAGCACCATCGCAAAGAAGATGATGCCCATAGGCTCGTCTAATATCTTGACGCTCTGGCCTACGGTCTGCTTCACATCCTGCGTAGGGTGCTCCATGTCGATGAGGTAGGCGGGCATACCCGAGAACATGCTACCTGTCCACTGTGGGTCCTCGCCCGTAGCCTCGCGATGCTCCTTGATGTCGCGTGCCATACCCTCGTACTGCACAATATCGCCTGGGTTGCGGGTCTTGTCCTCAAACTGGGGCGCGAAGAAGTGGTCGCACACCATGAAGAAGATAATGGGCGCAGCAATCCATGGCAGAGCCTTCACAAGCCAGCCGACGAGATTGTTGTTATCGGGTCTATTTATATCGCTGTTGTGGGTCATAATTCACAAACAAAAAATTATCGTACAAAGTTACAAAAAATTATCTTATCAACAAAAAGATATATCGACGATATATCGTAACGAGCTTTTTGCGCGGATGTTGTGCACCATGTGAGTAAAAAATCGGCGTCAGTAACAGCATTTTATAAAAATTTCGTTATCTTTGCCTTATTAAACACTTTGTATGGCAACTATTGAGACTATACGCAAGCCTATCGCTGCTGACCTTGAAGCCTTTGATAGCTTCGTTGCGGAGAACTTTTCGGCAGAAGGAGAGCTTCTGCAAGAGATGCTTACGTATGCCCTGTCGTCACGCGGCAAGGGCATTAGACCAATGCTAACCCTGCATGCTGCATCGCTACATAGCGCCAATGCCACGGAGGCTACCGAGAGCTGTGGCGAGGAGCGCCACACAACGAAGCGAACATATCTCGCTGCCATGCTTGTCGAGATGATACATACCGCATCGCTTATCCATGACGATGTGCTCGACTCGGCCGATGAGCGCCGTGGTCGTCCCTCGGTTAATGCCAAGTGGCAGAGCGACATGGCAATAATCCTCGGCGACTATATCCTTGCTCGCACCATGGCAATAGGCATGGCCTCGGCGCAGTATGACCTTTTGTCGTACATAGGCAGCGCCATGGCGACGCTATGCGAGGGAGAGATATTGCAGAGCCAGCATGCGCAGCGCCTCGACACCACACGTGAGGACTACTTCAATATCATATACCAGAAGACAGCGAGCCTCTTGGGTGTAAGTGCCGCTTTGGGTGCCCTGTCGGTGGGTGCCTCGCGTGAGGAGGTAGACCGCATGCGTAAGTTTGGCGAGGCCATAGGTATCGCCTTCCAGATACAGGATGACATCCTCGACTACAACCGTCAGAACAACACTGGCAAGCCCGCAAACAACGACCTGCGTGAGCATAAGATAACACTTCCACTCATTGAGGTCATGGAGCGCAAGACCGCGGAGGAGCGCATGGCAATAATTGAGCTTGTCAAGCGTTGCGATAAGGAGGAGGGTGCTGTGGATGAACTTCAGCGCATTGTCGACGAGGGCGAAGGCACGAAGTATGCAGCCCAGACCATGCAGGCATACATACAACGTGCTCTGCACCTGTTGTATAAGTACCCCGACTCGCCATATCGTGCGGCACTTATTGAGCTATGTGCCTTTATTGCCGAGCGAGATAGATAGTCGGTTGATGACGAAACTAATAACTAAAAACCAAATAGTATGAGTACACAGCAGAAAAATTACACACTGCCCATCATCGTGATGTTCGCGCTCTTCTTCATGATAGCCTTCGTTACGAACTTTGCAGGCTCGATGGGCGTAATCGTAAAGAATGAGTTTGGAGCAAGCTCGGCAATGTCGCAGCTCGGCACACTCGCTAACTTCATCGCCTACGCTTGTATGGGTATCCCCGCAGGTGTCATCCTCAAGCGTCGTGGCTACAAGTTCACATCGTTGCTCGCCGTGACCGTAGGTTTCGTAGGCGTTGGCATCCAGTTCCTCTCGGGCTATGCTGCATCATTTGCGATATATGTCCTTGGTGCCTTTGTTGCCGGCTTCTCGATGTGTCTTCTTAACATCGTGGTTAACCCTATGCTCAACACCCTCGGTGGTGGTGGCAACAAGGGTAACCGTCTTTTGCAGCTCGGTGGCTCTTGCAACTCGGTGGGTGGTACCATCGCCCCAATCCTCCTCGGCTACCTTATCGGTGGTAATGTGGAGAATGCATCGGTGAGCGACGCTGCCCCTGCAATGATTATCGCTATGGCTATCTTCGCCCTCGCCTTTGTTATCATCAGCCGCACTCAGATTCCTGAGCCTCACATGGAGACTGCCGAGGAGAAGGCTGCACGCAAGGCTGGCAAGGTTGTTAAGGATAAGTATAGCCCACTATCGTTCCGCCATTTTATGCTTGGCGCCGTTGCCATCTTCTTCTACGTAGGTATCGAGGTGGGTATTCCAAATATCGCAAACCTCTATATGACAACGCCTACTACTGAGCAGGCGAAGGATAATATCACCGAGTACGAAAATGCTGTGGCTACCGTTGAGAAGTACAACTTCCAGAATAAGGAGGAGAACGCAGCTACTCTCGCATCGCTTAAGGCTCAGGATGAGAGTAATAAGAACGTGAAGGGCTACGAGAAGCAGGTAGTGAGCAAGGCAGAGTACGACGCGGCTGAGAAGATTGTCGATAACAAGCAGAAGTTAGAGACTGCCAAGAGCATTGTTGCGGGTGAGACCGAGCAGGGTCGCGGTATGTCGGCAGCAACTGCTGGAACGCTTGTCGGTATCTACTGGTTCTTGATGATGTGTGGTCGTCTTATAGGTGGTGCTGTTGGTGGCCGCGTATCGAGCCGCGCCATGCTTACCACAGTGAGCGCCTTGGCTATGGCCCTTGTGGCAGCCTTTATCTTCATCCCACAGAACTCTTCAATCAACGTACCTTTCGTTGGTGAAGCAGTGCCTACGGGTGTTGCAGTATTGTTGCTCTGTGGTCTCTGCACATCGGTAATGTGGGGTGGTATCTTCAACCTCGCTGCCGAGGGCTTGGGTAAGTACACAGCAGCTGCATCGGGTATCTTCATGGCACTTGTATGCGGTGGTGGTGTAATCCCATTCCTCCAGGGCTTGTTGGCAGATGCTACATCATATGTCGCATCATACTGGCTAATCTTCGTATGTCTCGGCTTCTTGCTCTTCTATGCCCTCGTGGGTTCGAAGAATGTGAACAAGGATATTCCTACCGAGTAACATCGTGTCAGATACATAAGAGGCTGAATAAAAAGTGTATTTTGTCGTTATGCTCGCCCTCAAAATGCTCATTTACGCTGAGTAAACTCCGCTTTTTCGGGCTTCGCAGGCCTAAAACTACATCTTTTTCTTCAACCTCCTAACAAACAAATTGGGGTGGCTAAAATACTTTTTAGTCACCCCCACTGCTTTTTTTGGCGTAATGTTTGGCGCAATAAATTTTTTATGCTATCTTTGTTTTGTAAAAACACTTTAATAACACTTAAAACATGAAAAAACTTTTACTTTTATTGGCTGTTTGTGGCTTGGTAGTTGCATGCGGCGGCGAGAAGAAAGAGGACAAGAAGAGCGGTGAGCAGAAAACAGAGCAGAAGGCTCCAGCTAAGGAGGTAGAGCAGGAGGCTCCAGCTAAGGAGGCAGAGCAGGAGGCTGAGGCTGAGCTTACTGTAGCTCAGGTATTCGACTCAATGTATGATGCTATCGTGGCAGAGGATTTTGAGAAGGCAGTGGCAATTGCAGAGAGTGCTGATGCTGTTTTCGGCGAAGAGTTAACCCCAGAGCAGGAGACCGAGCTTGAGGCATATGCCATGAACAACATGGATAAGATGGAGGTTATATTCTCATTCATGCAGTCGGTAGAATTGTAGTATCCACCAAAATGGATATATCATAATACGTGGGGAGGTATCATAGCGATGCCTCCCTACTTTTTATCTTGTGCCAAATAAAAAATCGCTAAAGAGTGTACAATATTAGAGATTGTTTTGTATCTTTGTAGTTGATTGTGGCTATGGGCCATCTACGCAAACGAGACTTATTCAACAACAATAACTAAAACTTTACTACAATGTACGGAAAATTTCAGCAGCATTTGCAGAATGAGCTAGCAGAGATTAAGGCTGCCGGCTTGTACAAGACAGAGCGTATCATCGAGTCACCACAGCGTGCCGAGATTGACGTGGCTAACCGCCCCGTATTGAACTTCTGCGCTAACAACTACCTTGGTCTTTCAGACAACCAGCGCCTTATCGACGCAGCTAAGAAGGCTATGGACGAGCGTGGCTTTGGTATGTCATCAGTACGCTTCATCTGCGGCTGCCAGGATATGCACAAGGAGCTTGAGAAGGCTATCGCCGACTACTTCGGCACTGAGGATACCATCCTCTATGCTGCTTGCTTCGATGCTAATGGCGGTGTCTTCGAGCCTTTGTTCACAGCTGAGGATGCTATCATCTCTGACGCCCTCAACCACGCATCTATCATCGACGGCGTGCGCCTCTGCAAGGCACAGCGCTATCGCTACGCTAATGCCGACATGGCAGAGCTCGAGGAGTGCCTCAAGCAGGCTCAGGCACAGCGCTTCCGCATCATCGTCACCGACGGTGTATTCTCTATGGATGGTAACGCTGCTCCACTCGACAAGATTTGCGAGTTGGCTGAGAAGTACGATGCCCTCGTGATGGTTGACGAGTGCCACTCGGCAGGTGTTCTTGGTAAGACCGGCCGCGGTATCACCGAGCTCTACGACCTTCGTGGCAAGGTGGATATCCTCACCGGTACTCTCGGCAAGGCATTTGGTGGTGCTGTGGGTGGCTTCACAACAGGCCGCAAGGAGATTATCGACATGCTCCGTCAGCGCTCACGTCCTTACCTCTTCTCTAACTCACTCCCACCCGCCGTTGTTGGTGCATCTATCGAGATGTTCAAGATGCTCGAGGAGAGCGACAAGCTCCACGATCAGCTCGTAGCTAACGTTGAGCACTTCCGCACTAAGATGATTGCCGCAGGCTTCGACATCAAGCCTACACAGTCGGCTATCTGCGCTGTTATGCTCTATGATGCTAAACTCTCACAGGACTTCGCAGCAGAGCTCCAGCAGGAGGGTGTATTCGTTACAGGCTTCTACTACCCAGTAGTACCAAAGGGCCAGGCACGTATTCGCGTTCAGGTATCTGCAGGTCACACTACCGAGCAGCTTGATCGTTGCGTTGAGGCCTTTGTGAAGGTGGGTCGTAAGCTTGGCGTCCTCAAGTAATTTCTTATTATAGGGCAGACATCTACTGCCGCTAACAAAAAATCCCGACAATGAGCAGTACGCCAAGTACAGCCCATCGTCGGGATTTTTGCCGAGCGTTGTATCTGCAGCCCTCTAATAAGAAATCGAGTTTCTTGTGATGAAAGGCTACATCTAACCCCCTCTGACAACAAATTTAATTTGCTGTGATAAGGGGTCATCTGCGGCCTCTCAATCATTGCCCCAAATGGGAAATACGCCAAGTATGTCCCATCTGAGGCAATTTCTTAATCGAGACCACATCTAACCCCTTCTGACAACAAATTGGGTTGCAGTACTCTTTATACAAAAAATCTCTCCTCGCCGAAGCGAGAAGAGAGAATCGAACTGCAGTCGCAACCAATAAGTCTAAATCTTAAAAAGCGGAGACGGCGCGCACATAGTTATTGAGGCTCTTATCGTTGCTGAAGGTGTTGCCATAGTCCATATCGACAAACCACGCGCAGAACTTATCTTGTTCCGTTGACGACCAATACCAACCATCTCTTAGTTTAGAGCCATATTCATCCAATATGGAATTAATCATTGACTTATTAATTGAGATAGCCATTAATTCATCCTTAGTTGGTAGATGCCAATCATCGCCCTTATTACGACACCAATAAATTGCAATATCCCAGTCGGCATCGGTTTCGTATAAACTTACAATCTTGCCATGGCGACCATCATCTGTAACCTCAAAGACAACGCCCTGCTTGCCATTCTCGTCATAGAGGTCACCAACCTTATATGTACGTGTGGATGTTAATACTGTCCTCTCATCGCTTGGTGATATGCGCGTTGCCTCGTCATTGAGTATAGGCCTAACAACGACATTAGCGCTACGGTCATCACCTAACAACGCCAAGAACTCAGCCGCATTGTGCGGACGACGTCTGCGCTGCACCTCCATTGCACCCTCGATTGCCCTATGTACGCCACTCGACAGGTGCGTAGGCAGTGCGGGTAGTCCATCATCTGCAATATCGGCAGCCAAGGGTGGTACGCATCCTGTAACAAGGTAGTACAACGTTGCACCCAACGAGTAGATATCGGTCTCTGGCGAGAAGGTGCTAACACCCCCTGGTCGATACTGCTCCATAGGGGCGAAACCATGGCTGACGCCTACGGGCGTTGTCGAGGTAGCCTCGCCACTTGTGGCATCGTAGTGCTTCGAGAGACCAAAGTCAATCAATATGGCGCGATTATCCTTTGAGCGCACCATGATATTGCCCGGCTTAACGTCGAGGTGCATAATCTGCTGCTCGTGGATATGAGCCAACGCCGATGCAACTTGCTTAATATATGCCACAGCATCGCGCTCGCTCATAGCGCCTCCGCGCTTGACACGTTCGCTAAGCGACTCGCCATCGATGTAGTCCATCACGTAGTAGGCCGTGCCGTTCTCCTCGAAGATATCATATATAGGGATGATATTCGCATGGTTGAGTGTAGCGATGGTTTGCGCCTCCTTGACAAACTTGGCCTTGAATCGCGACATATTCTCTTCAAAGCTATCCGAGAGTAGGCTGATGCTTACGCTATCCTCGTCACGTTTGTAGTAGTCCTTGGGAAAGAACTCCTTGATGCAGACCTTGCGGTGTAGGTTGACCTGCTCGGCGAGGTAGGTGATGCCGAAGCCACCACGGCCAAGGGAGTTGATAATGCGGTAGTCGCCACGCTTAAGAAGTGTACCCGATTTAAGATGCATAGTAGTAGCGGTAGATTGTTTCTGTGATACAAAGATAAGAAAAAAAGAGAAAAGAGCAAAGATGAAAGAGGAAAGATGGGCGGGCAAAGTCCGCATGATAGAGAGAATAGAGAGTTTAAGGAGACTAAGGAGCAAACCCCATATTCCCCATATTCCCTAAAATCCCTACATTCCCTAAAATCATTAACCGCAACCTTAATTAGCACCGCAACACTAATTTGTTGATAGAAGGGGTATAATTTGGCGCCGATAAAGAGAAAGAGCGGATGGGACATACTGCGATGTATTTCCCATTCGCTCTTTTGATTGAGGCGTCGAAGGATACCCCCTTATCTCAACAAATTCTTGACCTCTTCGGCCACACTCTTACCATTATACCCAAACTTCTCATCGAGAACCTTGAATGGTGCCGAGTAACCAAAGTGGTCGAAGCCATGGATATAACCCTCCTCGCCTACAAGACCACGAAGATTTACCGACAAACCTGAGGTCATGCCGTAGCGTGGGAGATTACCCAATACGGCCTGCTGGTACTCCTTAGGCTGGTCGCGGAAGAGACCCTCCGAAGGTATTGATACAACGCGTGTTGCGATGCCCTCAGCCGCAAGAATCTCGGCACCCTCAACGAGTGTAGATACCTCCGAGCCAGTAGCGATAAGCGTAACCTTTGCGTCCTTATTCTCCAATACAACGTAGCCACCCTTCTCGGCCTGCATAGCCTCCTCGCGGCGTGACTTACCACCGAGGGCTGGCAACGACTTGATGTTCTGGCGTGAGAGGATGAGGGCTACTGGGCGGCTCTCCTCCAAGGCCATCTTCCATGCTGCCACGGTCTCCTCAGAGTCGGCAGGGCGAAGCACAAGCATCGAGCGCTTGCCAGAGTGGTTGTGGAGGTGCTCCATAAGGCGTATCTGTGCCTCGTGCTCAACAGGCTCGTGGGTAGGGCCATCCTCGCCTACGCGGAATGAGTCGTGTGTCCAGATATATACGACCTTCTTCTCCATAAGGGCTGAGAGGCGTACTGCGGGCTTCATATAGTCTGAGAATACGAAGAAGGTACCGCAAGCAGGGATGATACCGCCATGTAGAGCCATACCATTCATCACGCATGCCATGGTAAGCTCAGCAACACCCGCCTGGAAGAAGTTACCCGAGAAGTCTCCCTTGGTGAATGCCTTGGTCTTCTTGAGGAAGCCGTCGGTCTTATCTGAGTTAGAGAGGTCGGCAGATGATACCACCATATTCTCTACATGCTCTGCGAAGTAGCCGAGCATCGTTGCCGATGCGGCACGTGTAGCCTGGTCGGGCTTAAGCTCTATTGCTGAGTAGTCGATCTCTGGGAGCTTGCCAGAGTAGAAGTTATCCATCTTCTCGGCGAGCGCTGGGTTCTCCTTGCGCCATGCTGCCTCAACCTCTGCCATCTGCTTAGCCCATGCGCGCAACTCCTCGCGGCGTGCAGCGTAAACCTGCTTAGACTCCTCGAATACGGCGAATGGCTCGTCGGGGTTACCACCGAGGTTCTTGATGGTGGCAGCTATGTCGGCACCAGCAGCCGTAAGTGGCTGACCGTGTGTAGATACCTGGTTCTCGAAGCTTGTGCCATCGGCCTTACGTGCACCGTAGCCCATGATGGTCTTACCGATGATGAGGGTAGGACGCTCGGTCTCGGCATTTGCAGCCTTCAACGCTGCGCGTATCTCGTCGATAGACTGGCCGTTGACGGTGATTACGTTCCAGTTCCATGCGCGGTACTTCATCTCGATATCCTCGGTGTCCACCTCGTCGCACTTTGTCGAGAGCTGCACGTTGTTCGAGTCATAGTACATGATGAAGTTAGAGAGGCCGAGGTGGCCAGCAACACGACCTACACCCTGCGATATCTCCTCCTGGACAGCACCATCAGAGATAAAGGCGTATGTCTTGTGCGCCATCCACTCGCCGAAGCGAGCTACCATGAAGCGCTCGGCGATAGCAGCACCAAGAGCCATAGCGTGGCCCTGACCAAGAGGCCCTGATGTGTTTTCAACACCGCGCATAACATCTACCTCAGGGTGACCAGGTGTTACGCTACCCCACTGACGCAACGACTGCAAATCCTCGGTCGAGTAGTTGCCTGCCAACGAGAGCACTGCGTAGAGCATAGGCGACATGTGACCTGGGTCGAGGAAGAGACGGTCACGATGTGGATAGGCCATGTTGTCGGGGTCGTAACGCAAGAACTCGGCGTAGAGTACGTTGATGAAGTCGGCACCACCCATAGCACCACCAGGGTGACCAGACTTAGCCTTTTCTACCATCGAAGCAGCCAAGATACGGATGTTGTCGGCTGCGCGCTGAAGTTTGTTATTGTCCATAATAGAGGTTTTATTTTAGTTGTTTGACTTATTTCGTGTGGGGTGGCGAGCGCTCTCGCCCATACATCATACAAAGATAGTAAAACTTTCTTAATGGCACACACAATAACGAGGTTTTTTTCGCTCGACGAGGCATTCTACAAGGAACATCGACGCCATCTTTGCTCTTTCATCTCTCATCTTTACTCTTTTTCCCATCCGTGGTGTAATTTTTGAAAAAAATTAATTAACTTTGCCTCGATATAGCGACAATTATAAACTTTATAAAATATCAGATTATGTTTGCAATTGACAACTACAACTTCGCTGGTAAGCGTGCAATTATCCGTGTAGATTTTAACGTGCCCCTAAACGCTGAGGGTAAGGTTACCGACGACACACGTATCCGTGCCGCTATACCCACAATCAAGAAGGTATTGGAGGGTGGTGGCTCGGTGATTCTTATGTCGCACCTCGGCCGTCCTAAGAAGAACCCCGACACGAAGTTCTCGTTGGAGCAGATTATATATGCTATCGAGGAGCGCCTCGGTCACAAGATTATGTTTGCTGGCGACTGCATGGGCGAGAAGGCTGCACAGATGGCTGCAGAGCTTAAGCCAGGTGAGGTGATGCTTCTCGAAAACTTGCGCTTCTACGCCGAGGAGGAGGGTAAGCCTCGTGGCCTTGCAGAGGATGCTTCGGACGAGGAGAAGAAGGAGGCTAAGAAGGCCGTTAAGGAGTCACAGAAAAAGTTTGTCGAGCGTCTCGCATCGTATGCCGACTGCTACATCAACGACGCCTTCGGTACTGCTCACCGTGCACACGCCTCAACAGCGCTCATCGCCGACTACTTCCCCAACGACAAGATGTTTGGCTACGTCATGGAGAACGAGTTGAAGGCTATCGACGGCGTTATGGAGAACCCTGAGCGCCCCTTCTGCGCTATCATCGGCGGCTCTAAGGTGTCGACAAAGATTACCATCATCGAGAAGCTTATGGAGAAGGTTGACTCTATCATCATCGGTGGCGGTATGACCTACACCTTCGCTGGTGCTGAGGGCGGCAAGGAGGGTAAGTCTATCTGCGAGCCCGACATGTTCCCTGTAGCTCTCGAAATTCTCAAGAAGGCTGAGGAGCGTGGCATACAGATTCTTCGCTCACCAGATGCCCTCATCTGCGACGACTTCGCCGAGACAGCCAACACACAGGAGGCTCCTGCCAACAACATCCCCGACGAGTGGGAGGGTGTCGACATCGCAACAGGCGGTAAGGCTAAGTTCCGCGAGCATATCCTTGGCTGCAAGACAATCCTTTGGAATGGCCCAGTGGGCGTATTCGAGATTGACAAGTTCTCGACAGGCTCACGCGCCGTGGCTGAGGCTATCGCCGACGCTACTGACAAGGGTGCTTACTCGTTGATTGGTGGTGGCGACTCTGTTGCTTGCATCAACAAGTTTGGCCTTGCTGACCGCGTATCGTACGTATCTACTGGCGGTGGCGCATTGCTCGAGTACATGGAGGGCAAGGAGCTCCCAGGCGTAGCTGCAATACGTAAGTAGAGGGGAGCAACCCAAACATTAATAGGAAAACCTAACAAACCATAGAATGAAACGATTAACACTTATTTTAGCATCAGCATTTACTATGTCTGCTTTTGCAACACAGCCTGTTGACGAGGCGACAAAGGTCCCCGCTATCGACAAGGCTAACTTCGACGAGTCTATTGACCGTAAGGCCGACTTCTACCAGTGGGCTACTGGTGGCTGGCAGAAGAACAACCCTCTAAAGCCCGAGTTCTCACGCTATGGCTCTTTCGACGTGTTGCGCGAAAATAACGAGATTCGTATCAACGAGCTCTTCAGCGAGATGACCGAGACCAAGGCCGAGTATGGTTCTGTGGAGCAGAAGATTTCGGACCTCTACAAGATGGGCCTCGACGAGAAGCGCCTCAACAAGGAGGGTGCTAAGCCCATCAAGGCTGCGTTGAAGAAGATAGCAGCTACCGATAGCCGCGAGGAGCTTATCGCAATGCTCTCGGAACTTCACACCGACGGCATCGGCGTATTCTTCGCTTGCTACCCTGCTGCCGACCTCGCAGATAGCAACATGACAATCCTCTACATGGAGCAGGGCGGCCTCGGCATGGGCAACCGCGACTACTATGTAGACGAGAAGAACGCCGAGATTAAGGCTGGCTACCGCGACTACCTCAAGAAGATTTTCACCTTGGCAGGTGTCAAGGGTGATATCGACGCAATGGTTAACAATGTCATTGCCGTTGAGGATCGCATCGCTGCTAAGCACTGGACAAATGTTGAGTGCCGCGACATCGTGAAGGGCTACAACCCATACACCTACGAGGAGTTCAAGGCCGAGTACTACGGCGTTGAGTGGGATGCATACTTCAAGGCTATGGGCCTCGGTGATATCAACAAGCTCGTTGTAAGCCAGCCATCGTCATTCGCAAATACCCTTTCGACACTCCACAACGCACCTGTCGAGGAGCTTCGCGACTATGTTATGGCTCACTATATTGACGCTGCTGCCAACTACCTCAGCGAGGATTTCGCCTTGGCGTCGTTCGAGTTCTTCGGCAAGCAGATGTCGGGAACACAGGAGATTCGCCCACGCTGGAAGCGCGCTATGGGTGTGCCCAACTCAATCCTCTCGGAGGCCGTAGGTCAGATATATGTTGCTAAGTACTTCCCCGAGAGCGAGAAGGCTCGCGTTGAGGGCATGGTGAAGAATATCCAGCAGGCATTCTCGAAGCATATCGAGGCTCTCGACTGGATGAGCGCCGAGACAAAGGCTAAGGCACAGGATAAGCTCGCTGCCTTCACCGTGAAGATTGGCTACCCTAACAAGTGGAAGGATTACTCGACGCTTGAGGTTAACCCTAAGCTCTCATACTGGGAGAATGTTGTTGCCGCAAACCGCTGGTATACAGCCGACTCTATGGGTGAGGTTGGTAAGCCCGTAGACCGCGAGAAGTGGATGATGCCACCTCAGATGGTCAACGCCTACTACATGCCTACAACCAACGAGATATGCTTCCCCGCAGCTATCCTCCAGCCTCCATTCTACAACCCTGAGGCCGACGATGCTGTAAACTATGGTGCTATTGGCGTGGTTATCGCTCATGAGATGACCCACGGCTTCGACGACCAGGGCTCGCAGTTCGATAAGTTTGGTAACATGAACGACTGGTGGAGCGACGAGGACCGCGCAGCATTCGAGGCTAAGACTCAGGTGCTTGTTGAGCAGTTCAACGCCATCGAGATTCTCCCAGGCTTGTTCGCTGATGGTAAGTTCTCGCTTGGTGAGAATATCGCCGACCAGGGTGGCTTGCGCCTCGCCTTCACAGCTCTTACCGACGTGGCATGGAAGGGTAACCGCCCAGCCGACATTGACGGCTTCACTGGCGAGCAGCGCTTCTATATCGGCTACGCAACCCTTTGGGCGCAGAACATCACCGACCAGGAGAAGGAGCGCCTTACAAAGGTTGACGTTCACTCACTCGGCCGCAACCGCGTGAACGCAACGCTTCGCAACCTCCAGACCTTCTACGACGCATTTGGCATCACCGAGGGTGACGCTATGTTTATGCCTGTCGAGGAGCGTGTTGTAATCTGGTAAAAGGTAGGGTAAAATCAACAAAATTAGGGGCTGGCTATTTTGGCCAGCCCCTAACTATATAAATAGGTTACACCTATCTAACCACCAATGTACAGCTGCCAGCCCTCAGCGACCTCGTCAAAGCTCGCAGCGACACCATTCTCAATCTCGGACATCGCCGCGACGATGGGCACCATATCGCGCTCCGAGCGGGTGTCGAGAGGTGCATCGGCATCGATGCCCGTGCGCCGCGCAACAAAGTCAATATAGGAGGTTGTCTGATTCTCCGAGGGTGGAGCATAGCGCATAAGCATCTCACGAATGGTCGAGAGCTTATGGCGGCGCTGATAGCTATTAAGGAGTACGAACATAGCACGGTAGCCATACGCCATAGTCGTAAACTCCTTGAATGCGGCGTCGCGCGAGGGCTGCACCTCGCCCTTGTAGCGCACTGCCGAGCGGCGTATATTACCAGGGTTGTTGTTACGCAACCCTCTACTTACTCTCGACACCATCATCTATGCGGCGCTTAACCCATCTACCAAGCCACTCGAAGAGTGGTGCACGGCTGATAGATGAGGCGTTCTCAAGAAATGACCACAGCTCAACACCACAGACAAAGCCCGTAAAGATATTGGCGAGGTTGAGGTGCATGAAGCTCAATATGTGCAGGTCGATAATCCAGATAAGAACTATTGCGATAAGCACGAAGCCGAGCTTTGTCACCGTGCGCCACGCCTTACGGCTCTCGAACCACCATGTACGGCCCTCGCGGCGTGCCTCAGCGCGCGAGGCGACGATGCCCGTAACGAAGTCGACAAAGATAAATAGCGTGGCTACAATGATAAGGGGTGCTATGGGGCATAGCATGGCGGCAAGGGCAGCGAGCGTGCCGCTAACATATTTGAATAATATCTCCATAGATGAAACAGCGGTTTTGAGGGTTATTAAAGGCACTGTACTCTGGGTAGTTGTCGCCATGTGCGTTGAGGTGGTTTGTCAGGCGACGTGTTAGGGTTGACGCCTTACGACGTAGGGCGCGGAGGGTGAGGCGCATACGTTCGAGCATGGCCGTTGTGACATCTTCGCCATGGCAGGCTCTGCATCGGCTATATGCCGTCTGCTCAACGATATAGCGTGTCCATGTGGCGAGTGCCGGTGCAACGAAGTTGGCGGCAAGGTCAGCATATTCGCCATCGCGCAACGCCTCCATCATAGCCTCGCCAACGATAGGCTCAATGTATCGGCTCTCGGCCTCGACAATATCGCAGTCGAGGATTATTGTCGAGGGCAGCAGCTCCTCGCTACTATATGCAAGGCGCAAGACATCTTCGGGTGAAATAAGCATCTTCATAACTACTCCAATGATCGAATGTTATACTTTGTGATTTGCGCCAGCAACAGCTGCTGGTCGGGGTCGTTCTCGTCATAATCTAAGCCATCGGCCTTGCGTGCCTCCCACACCTTCATATATAGGGGTTTCGAGCGTGATGGTGGGCGGTTGATGATGGCGAGCGACGAGGCATCCACACCCATAACATCTGCGAGGATTGCACGGATAGGCTCGAGAAGTTGCTCCTGCTCGCTGAGTATCACGGTGTTGAGAGCCACTTCGTACTCATGAAGTATGCGCTCCGTTGAGAAGCCAGACGAGTAGTCAAGGCCGCTGAGCGAGCGGAACCACGAGTGGGCAACGACAAGGTCTGCCTCGGACTGCTCGTGTAGCGAGCGCCAGTCGCCATCCGACGAGGTGTTGATGGGGATAAACTGTGAGCTATCGCCCTCGTTATGGTCGCGCATAACAAAGAGAACTTGACCTGGGTTGCCGCCGAAGCGCTCCTCTGCCATACGCACCATGCGGTCGGCATCGGCGTCGCTCCCAGCGATACCATCGAGCATCATGACGCCCGAAAGTTGGAAGGAGTTGTCTATGCGCAGGATGTTCCACTTGTCGCTCTTATAGAGGATGGCGGCGGCATTCAAGCCTGCGATGTAGGGCGCCACGCCGTAGTGCGAGAACATAGGCTCGTAGTCTTTGTAGTGGACTATCGAGCGCAGCGTGCCATCCTCCTGCTCCTCGAAATGGGGATATAGGGGTAGCGAGCGTGCCTCGGTGGCGTTGAAGCAGCCCCAGTCGTGGTGCATGACAACATGTTCCGACTCGCGCGAAAGGCGACACTTCGAGGCGTCGACATGGTAGAACGATAGGAAGGAGTGGCGACTATCGGTGACCACCTCCATAAAGGCGTTGCCGAACATCGCCTCGTCGAGAGCTAAGCGAGCAATGACGCTGCGCAGGGTGTCGCCATCACCATTAGCACGCTCGACGATATGTCGAAGGATTGGCGACGAGTCGCTGAATGTCAACCCCTTACCTGCGATATAGTCCGCCTTGTCGTTGATGATACGGCGGTGTGCTGTTGAGTTACGCGCCATGAGCGACAACGCATAGGGGAGCATATTATCCTCGCCCCAGCGCCACACCTTGTCGATACTCTTCGCCGCACCAGCCACCGAGCCCAAGAGGGGCTCGGCGCGGTTGCTGGCGACGACTATGCGCGTTGAAAACTTATTCTCAGACATAATCGCAACTTTTTACTGGTTAGGAGAGAATGGCCACAACGGTAAGCTCCTCGTCGAGGACCTCGCAGCCCGCCATAAAGATAGCACGCTGGCGGTTCTCCATCTCGTCGGGGTTGTACCACATGCGTACCTCCGAGCCAGGATAGTCGCTGGTGTTAACTGCCAAGGCGAGGTTACGGCAGTCTGTAAGAAGACACAACGAGTTCTGACCGATAGACTTAGTTGGCAAGACGTGCGACACGCGCATATCGATAATCTTGATACCGTGATAGGTCAACTCGCGGCGACCAGATATCATGTCGGTATAGGCATGGTCATTGCCAAGCTGGTCCAGATAGCGCTCGTACGCCTCGTAGAGGTCGGTGGTGACAAAGTAGGCAAGATAGCCCTCGTTCTTGAGGCTCTTAAGACGCATATCAGCCTGCTCCCACATCTGATTGAAGAGCTCGGTAATATTGCTCTCGTCGATGGTCGTCTCCGACATGTCGACAGCGTAGATACAGTCGCTATAAGCGCGCTTGATGAAGCCATCAAAGAGGTTATTCTTGGTATTCTCCGTATCGCCAGCCCACATCATTAGGCGTAGGCTCTCGGCGATAGCAGCACGGAACATCTCGGTCTCAGCCTGCTCAAGCTCCGAACCGGTGAGGTCGTCGAGGTTGACATCCGCGCGGCCAGTAATCAACTCGTACACCTGATTGAAGTAGTCGGCTGCCGAGAAGCCCACCTCGGCCTTAATCTTGTTAAGCTCGATGGTCTTCTGCTTGCGAATAGCCGAGTTGCCACCATCCCAGCCCGCGGAGTACTCCTTAAGGACATCCTCCTGTGGACTCCACAGCTGAATGGTTGTAGGTACTGGCATGTTGTAGAGCATGCGGATGCCCAACTCAGTGGCGTTCTCACCCTTCATGATAGGGCGGAAAAAGATTGTCTCAAGGTCACGATCAGTGTAGATCTTTGGATTCTCAATAAGTCCCATAATACGTAAATTTTAAGTGTTAATAATTGGTTGTTTGTTGTGGGTAAATACCCTGGTTTTTCGATTGTTAGATGCTATCGGTAGCGGATGGCGCGGGCATCCTCGGCATAGGCCTTATCGCGCATGTTGACAGGTGCTGCCACAGGAGATGGATCCTCCACACTCTTGAGCGTTGTTGCAGTAGCGCTCTTTTGACCCTCGTCGAGGGCAACCAACGACGCAGAGGCTGAGGCAGTGGGGAGTGCGTCGCGGTCATACTCGCGAGGGATGTAGTTAACATCCGCTTCGGGCAATGGAGCCTCGTCAACACCCTCGATGCCTATGGCTCGAAGCAACGCCTTGACACCCTGCTTGGTGCGCTCCACAAGTGTTGGGCTCTCCACGGGAGGGTTCTCGCTGATGACCCTATCAACAAGCCCCTCAGCAATAGCCTCTGCGGGTGATAGCCAACGGCCACGACCACCATTCTCGGACATGAGGGCTGCGACCTCCTCTATGCTACGCCCTGAGCGTGTGGCATATATCTCGGCAAGGCGGCTATCCGTCTCGCGGAGCATCTCGACCTCGGCTTGCAGCTCCTCGGCATTACCTTCGGTCGAGCATAGCGAGTTGTGGATGAGGTAGAGAGTCGAGGGTGCAACCTCACGACAACCCTCGCTGGCAGCCTGTGCCACGATGGTGGCGGCCGAGGCGGTATAGCCATAACAGCGTGTGGTGATATGTGCCCCTGTGGCACGCAGCGCCTCGTAGATGAGTAGGGCGTCGTTGACATCGCCACCCGTAGAGCGGATGTTTACCACGATGGCCGAGTTCTTGATATCGGCAATCTGCGATACCCTCTCGCGAAAGCGCTCGTAGGTGGCTACGCGGCTATCAGGATTGTCGAACTGCCACTCCTCGCTGAGGCCTATCGTCCCCTCGATGTCGATAGTAGTGCAGTCGACATCGTTCTTGATTTTGATTGTTGAGTTCATAATGTTAGATTTAGAGTGTTCCGTGTCGTATATGACGTTGCGTATCTTCTGGTAGGAACAGCAGAACTTCACCGCCGCAAGCGCCATGGCGTGACATCGGCCATAGCCTCGCTTTTGGAGGCTCGCCACATGGCAATATATGGCACGATGCTCGCAGGCTCGTAGGTCGACCAAGTTGTTATTTAGAAGTATTCCGATGAGGCGTTCATATCGACGGTTGCGGCGAGGCATGATGCCAGCATGACGCTTAGTGACGGCGTTATACATATACAACAAAGATAGGTTAATGGTTTATTATAAGATGTTTAGTCAGTGAGCATGCGACGGAAGCGACACGTCGCCTGGTGGCTCTCGGCATCGTACTTTTCGATAGCGACAAGGATGAAGAGCGATGAGCCATACTCGGTACTTAGGCGGAAGCGCGAGCGAATGTTAGCGCCCTCGGTCATGGGGTCGAGAAGTGCGAGATACTCATCGACACGCATCTCTATTGAGCAGACAAGCTCTCCTCGCTCGGAGCACTCGCGCAACTCGCGATCGTAGTAGCTGTGTAGGCCCACGAGGTTATCTCTATCACTGAAGTCGAGTGTTGCATCGGCATTGGGCGAGTGGAAGCTCGCAAAGGGGTATAGTGCCGTGTCGTTATACGCCTGCCAGCGCTCCTGCTCGGGGAGCTCACGCAGCCCGTGGTAGAGTACTATGCGCGGCTCGACATAGTCGTTCGTAGCGATAGTATCGCGGTCACCGATGGTGAGTATCTCAGCACTTGGGGCCATCGAGGCAACATTCATCGTCGAGGCCGTAGGGTAGAATAGTGGGTTGATACGACTATCGGTGCCCATCTTACTACCATAGCCCGAGGCTGTAAATGTCCACCCAGCTTGTTTGTCGTCGCCCTCGGCGAGGCGCGTCACAACACCATCACTTCCTGCATAGGCGAGCCTCACCCTCTCAAATACCTGGGGTAGCGCCTCGTCGTAACGCCAGTTGTGACCTCGCTGTCGCTCTCGCCAGTCGACAATATCACCGCTGAAGAAGCTCTCATAAGGCTCGACATAGAGCGTCTTGGAGGCATCATGCGAGTAGAGGCACAGGTTAAACATATGAGCGACTGCCGACAAGACCTCGATTTGCGACATGTTGTGGTGCGCTATATCCTTGAACGTAAGCGTATCACCATAGCCTGCAATACCGCCGAATATTGCCCTGACGCTACATCCGCTGTGGAGCGTTAGTTGCTGACCCTCAATGGCACCTCTAAACTGTATCTGCTTAAAAACCTTTGGTGCGGTTGGCGTAATCACCTCGTATGGTGTGCGAACTGTGAGGCTTACCTCGCGTGTAGTGTCGCGCTCTACATGGCCATCGTACAGCGCCCAGTCGCCCGTGAAGATGGAGTACTCCGTATCGTTGGCTCGTCGTACATAGAGGCGCGTTCTTATAATCGCATTCGTGTTTGTCGACTTTACGATGCACTCATCGCCACTCACCGCCGTCATGCCATTGAGCATGTAGCTGTTACCCTCCTCGTGGTCGAAGACAACAAGCTTATACTGCGTCTTGGGGTACACCTCGTTGCGTCTATCGAGATAGGGGTTCGGCAGGATGACATTTACCTCGCAGTCGTTGCCCAAGAATATGCGCGTGAAGCCCTGAAGGTGACTGCTTGATGCCATGCGACACTGGGTTGTATAGTGGATGAAATACTCGAAAGAGACGCCTATCTCGCGCTTCGGCGTGAAGACCATATTACCATTCAAGTAGCTGATAGATGGGCCATTATCGTGGGCACCATTAAGCCTATTGCCATCCTCATCCGTAGCGTTACTATCTGTCGTATCGGCGATAACACCAATGTTGTAGGCTATCTGTGGCTCGCAGACATTGACAATGCCCGATGGTGATGCCGCAACCGTCGAGGTAAAGCTACGGCACGCCTTAAAGCCCATAGTCATCTCGGCAGCAGCCGTATCAACGGTGCGATAGGCGCCACTCATCATCAGGCGCTTGAAGATGCTGGATTGAAGGAAGTTGCTTCTGAGATTGTAGCCACCACGCCTTACGACATCCTGAACAATGGCATCAACAGATATGAACGGATGGTACTCGTGAGGCATCAATATCTTCTCAACGATATAGAAGTCGGGGGCCTCCAACGGTGGATAGCTATCGCGCTGCATAGGCAGAAAACGCACTGCGCTATCGTCGCTCCACGACCTCTCGATGTCGTATATCGAGTAGCTCATGTTGCAATCTATTTTACCCTCGCTAAATGGTGTCAGCGCCGCTATCTTTGCCCACTCGGCACCACCACGACGTAGGCGCAGTCTATAACTGTGTGTCGCACCATCCGAGGCTGTGGCAACGAGTATCGCCTGCCCCTCGAAAACGGTGATGTCGTCGACTGTGACACGTGCCACGTGTGCCGTATCGTTGAACGACGCTCCGCGATGTAGGTCGACAGCATGGAGCATTATGGAATCAACTGCGGGTGTCGCCTCCACCTCCACCTCTATATCATCTCCCGAACGCCAGCTCGCTATATCGTGAAGCATGGCGATGCTATATCGAGGCATAACATCTGTTGAGCTAAGTAGCGGTAGCTCAACACCATCTACATATAGCCGTATCATCGGACACCCCCTTTCCAAGCCTCCTCAACCTCGAGGCTCATCTGCTTGAGCATACCATGGCTATCGAACTCTATGTGGCGACTACGTAGCGATATTGGGGTTATCGTATTGCCATCGAGACGAAATACTCTGGGCGAGAAGAGCATCTTTGCAAGGCGCTCCATCTTCGCATGAGGCTCAAAGGCCGAGCATAGCCTATAACACACCGTTGCGCTACTCAATGGCACATACCTCTCAACATCCGCACCATCAGCAAGTCGAGCATCGTAGCTCACCCTAAGGCTTGTTGGGAAGGTGTAGCTCTCGATACCGCCACTGCTATTGAACCATACGAGGGTCGTGGCATTGCTGCTCATAGGAACAATATCGTAGCTAACCGAACAGAATCGCTCTAACCCATCCCCAATATCGAGGTGTATTGATTGAACACTCTCGCTCACAACGCCTGCTGGTATGACTATATCCATGGGCATACCGTTGGTCTTCGCAACGTATGATTGCGACGTTGTGCCACGCGATGTTGTGATGGCAACGGAGACGGTGAGTTGTCGCTGAGCGTAGACCGTAAGGAGTATCGGCACTCCTACGGGGTGACTCTGGCGCTGCTCAACAGAGCTCAGCAAATAAGACCCAGAGCTACTATAAGGGGTATGAAACAGTGTGATGTAGGGGCTGGTGACACCATCGGCAACTATTTGCAGCCGTTGTGCCGACTTCGATGGGGTAATACTCACCGCCTCAGCTATTTGTGGCGGGGTGCAGGTGTAGGATTTAAGGTAGGGCGCAACATCTATTGTCGCCTGGGTTACACTGTATAGACGGCGCGTGATGTTGAGACCCTCGAGACCCTTAATCTGGAGTACCACGTCGCTGGGCTCAGTAAGCTCGGTGTCGAACGATACGGGCAGACTATCGCGCCACGACGAACCATTTTGGGGGATTGATGTAAACTTCATAATATTAAATATTTTAATAGAAATGCGACTATCCCATTTGGTGCGCCACGAGAGCTTGCAGCAGGGGAGGTGGGAGGATAGCGCGGCGATTGTTGAAAGATTGATGAAAGATGGTTAACAACTTTTAATATACATACGTATAATGCGATATTACAACGAATTGCGTTTGTTAACAGCTTTGCAAACTCTCGTGTTAAGAATGTTTATAAGCGCACCGAATACCGCGCTGTTAATTGTCGAATGACAGTGCAAATATACAACAGAAAAAAGCGTTTGTCAAGAGTTTGTGTTAAAAATTTTTACATTATTTTTTCACCTTTCATCAAACTATTTAACAATCATTGAATTAACGTCGCTATGAAAATTGAAAAAAAATCGTTATATTTGCGCGGATTTAATTAATAGCATAAGAAAACTACCAACATCATGGCAGATAATTCAATACTAATACGCCTCGATGGTCTGCGCCTCAAGTACGAGGAGATAGGCCAGAAGCTTACCGACCCTGAGGTTATCGCTGACGTCAAGCAGTTCATTCAGCTTACCAAGGAGTACAAGGAGTTGGAGCCTATCATCGAGACATCGGAGCGTTTCCGCACCGCCATAGCAAACCTCGCCGAGGCAAAAGATGTCTTGGCCAACGAGAAGGATGAGGAGTTCCGCGAGATTGCTCGTGAGGAGATAGCATCACTTGAGCCTGCCATCGAGAAGATGGAGGAGGAGATTAAGCTTCTGCTTATCCCCAAGGACCCACAGGACGACAAGAACGCCATCGTCGAGATACGTGGCGGTACGGGTGGCGACGAGGCAGCGATATTTGCTGGTGACCTGTTGCGCATGTACACTAAGTATATCGAGTCTAAGGGCTGGCGCTACGAGATTACATCGTCGTCGGATGGCGCAGCAGGTGGCTACAAGGAGGTTGTGATGAAGGTTACGGGTCAGAGTGTATACGGCACCTTGAAGTATGAGTCGGGCGTGCACCGTGTGCAGCGCGTGCCACAGACCGAGACACAGGGTCGTGTACACACCTCGGCAGCCTCTGTTGCCGTGCTTCCTGAGGCTGAGGAGTTCGATATCGAGATCTCGATGAACGACATCCGCAAGGATATCTTCTGTGCATCGGGTCCTGGTGGTCAGTCGGTGAATACCACCTACTCGGCTATCCGTCTTACCCACATCCCAACAGGCATTGTCGTGCAGTGTCAGGACCAGAAGTCGCAGCTCAAGAACTTCGACAAGGCATTCGAGGAGTTGCGTACGCGTGTCTTTAACCTTGAGTACTCGAAGTACCTCGACGAGATAGCATCGAAGCGTAAGACTATGGTTTCGACGGGTGACCGCTCGGCAAAGATTCGTACATACAACTACCCACAGGGTCGTATCACCGACCACCGTATCAACTACACGATATACAACCTTTCGGCATTTATGGATGGTGACATCCAGGATGTCATCGACCAGCTCATCGTAGCAGAGAACGCCGAGCGTTTGAAGGAGAGTGAGTTGTAGTGCGGTCGTGAATTGTAAGTAGAGTTTAGCGGGTAGAATTTATACTTTTAAAACCAAGAGCGACCACCTCATCGAGGCGTGGTCGCTCTTTGCATATGGTAGAGATTATGAAGCGCGTATTGTTGTGTTTAGTGATTTGCCTTGTTAGCACCAACCTTTGGGCCGACTACCCCGAGCGAGCCGCTGTGGCGCGCAGCAAGGGTAAGAAGATGATGGTCAAGGAGTGGAAGACAACACCCGACGGCAAGAAGAAGTGGGTAGACCACGCCGAGGTATATAATGCCGAGGGCCAGCTTATCGAGGAGGCTGAGTATAGCGACTTCGGTACACGTCTCGCGTGGCGTGCCGAGTTCGAGTACAACGATAAGGGGCAGCTTATCACCGAGCGCATATATAACGAGCGCAACAAGTTGGATAAGGTGCGTAAGTTCGAGTATAACGATAGCGGTGTCTGCGTGCGCCGCCTCAACTACTCGGCAAACGGAACCCTTAACTCATACCGCCAATTCGAATTTATCTTCGAGTAGCCATGAAGTGCAGTAGCTTGACATACGACGTATTAAACAGCCTTGAGGTGTGGCAACGTATGGGTGTCATCACCCTCGACGAGATGCGTTCAGTCAAGCTTATGAACCGCATCGACACCAAGTATGTGCTGAGCGAAGGTGAGGTATTGGAGCTTTTGGATAGGGCTGCTGCCGCAGGATATAGGGTGCAGATTATTGGCAGTGTTCGCGCCTGCAGCTACGACACGCTCTACTACGATACGCCACAGCGCGATATGTACACCGTGCACCACAACCAGCAGCTCACACGCCAGAAGATACGCACCCGCACATACCTCGATAGCGACCTCTCGTTCTTCGAGATAAAGATGAAGAGCAACCGTGGTCGCACACGTAAGAGACGAGTGGAGATTGAGCGCTCGTCGTTCAATAACTTCCAGCGCGATAGCTCTGCTATGGGGCTTCTTGACGACCACTCGTGGTACGAGGCCGAGGAGCTAACGCCAGCGCTCTCGACGCGTTTTATACGCATCACGCTTGTCAATGCCGAGCTTACGGAGCGACTAACTATCGACATGGCGCTACGCTACGAGGATATGCGTTCGGGGCGTTATGCCGTGATTGATGGCATGGCCATCGTCGAGCTTAAGCAGGATGGACGCACAATGTCGAAGATGCGCCAGA
The DNA here is from genome assembly GCA_015059955.1 of Rikenellaceae bacterium. Lineage (GTDB taxonomy): Bacteria > Bacteroidota > Bacteroidia > Bacteroidales > Rikenellaceae > Alistipes. The sequence goes on along the minus strand of SUZK01000004.1, from coordinate 145,439 downwards.
TATTGATGCAGATGCGCATAGCGCCACTCAAGGTGAGTAAGTATTGCATAGGCACGGTGCTCACCGTCGAGGGCATCAAGGCTAACCGCTTCAAGTTGAAGCTGCGCGACATAGAGAAGCGCCTCGGAGGGCTAAACATCGTAACAACAAATAGATAACTTAAAAACCACAGATAAACTATGGCAGATTTCGATCTATCAACACCGCCCACAGTCGCTGACGAGGAGATAGCCGCTGTTGAGAGCGTTAACGAAAACCTCTTCGATTTGTCGACCTTCGATTTGTCGGCATCGACAACGCTGTGCATACAGTTCCTCTTTAACATTGTGATGTGCTCGGCGGTGATATGGCTCTTCTACTACCCCAAAGGTCGTCGCAAGGACTTTGCAACAACCTTTATGCTATTCTCGGCAGCCGTATTCCTACTTCTGCACTTTATGGGTGGTGTGAGTCTCGATATTACCGTAGGTCTCGGACTGTTCATGATATTTGGTATTATGCGCTATCGCACCGAGATGGTCCCCATCCGCGAGATGACCTACCTCTTCTTGACCATTGCTCTATCGGTGGTTAACGGCATCAACAACCTCGATGATAAGCTAATCCTTGCCAACGCGCTGCTTATCATCCTGCTTCTCGTCGTCGAGTACGTCGTTATTCGTCGCCGTGAGGCTGTGCGCCTTGTATGCTACGAGCGCATAGAGTTGATACAGCCCGAACGTCGTGATGAGCTTATTGCCGACTTGGAGAGGCGCTTAGGTCACAAGGTGTTGCGTGTGGATGTGGGTAATGTCGACTTCCTCCGTGACGTAGCCTTTCTTAAGGTGTACTACCGCCCACAGCGTAGCGAGGCTCCGATGAACGATACGACGATGAAGATTAACGAGAAGAACTCGTTTAACGCATAAAGAGTACGACTATGAAGAGATTGATTATCGCCTGCATGATGCTCTGCACAGCATCCTTCGCGTGGGCACAGAGTGACATTGAGCCAGCACGTCGTAATACGAATGACTTCCGCGGACGTGCCGAGGCGGCATTTGAGTGGGAGCCAGTAAAGAACCTATCGTTGGAGGCCTCGGTGCAGCTTCGCTTAAAGGAGGACTTCTCGACCGTAGACCGCATACAAACAACCGTAGGTGCTGAGTATGAGGTATGTAAATACTTCAACGTGGGTGTCGACTATGCACTTATCAATGGTCATGAGCGCACTGGGTGGGATAGGCCTCGCCACCGCCTAAACGCGAACCTTGAGGGTGTTGTTAAGGTTGGTCGTGTGGAGCTGTCGCTACGCGAGCGCCTTCAGACAACCTTCCGTACCGACTCTGTCAATCGCTACGAGAAGCCAAAGAGCCAGATGGTATTGCGTTCGCGCCTTATGGCCGAGTATAACATCCGCCACTCAAAGTGGACCCCCTATGTGCTCTTCGAGCTACACAACACACTCAATGCGCCAGGCGTGGTGAATAACTATAAAAGCGATGCCTTCTACTACGACAACTACATCACGCGCTATCGTGCCGGTGTAGGTGCCAAGTTCCGCATATCGCGTAGCCACCGCCTCGACTTCTACTACTACTTCGACTACGACCGTGGCTACAATATTGACTATAAGGGTAATAAGGGCGATTTGAAGGGTTTTGTTCAGGAGAACGAGTTCCGCCATATCATAGGCATAAGCTACAAATTCAAGTTATAACGATGCGCCTTATCGTAGCACTCATAGCAACATTTGTTGGCATAGGGTTTACCTATGCCCAGCAGCCTATGTATGTCGTTGGAGGCAAGGTCGTTGAGAGCATCGACGACATACCTCACGAAAATATCGAGCGCATAGATGTTCTCCCTGCCGATGAGGCCACCATTGCCGAGTGGGGTAGTGCTGCCCACGAGGGTGTCATCATCGTCACGCTGCGCTACGACACCCCTGCGCGCTTTAGTGCCGAGGGTTTCGATAACTTCACCGACTATCTCGCCAATACCGTAGTGTGGAGCGATAAGATGCCGGCTGAGCGTGTCTCGCTGCGTATCGTCGTTGGCACAGATGGCCGTGCCACTATCAGCGAGGTGCTGCAAGCCACATCGCGCAACTTCCTACGCCGTGTGGAGCGCGCCATAGAGCAGGCGCCACTATGGTCGCCAGCGATGCGCGATGGCACGCCTGTTGAGAGTATTCAGCTCGTTAACCTGCTGTTGCCCAAGGGTAAAAGTCTTCCTGTGGAGCACGCTGTAATAATGATATAAAGAGTCTGATTGTCCCATGATAACACCCCTTGACATACCCACCTCGCCCACCGAGAGCCTCACGCTCTTGGACCTTCAGCGCATGGTGCGGTCGACACTTGAGGGGCGCTTTGCCAACCCCTTGTGGGTAAGTGCCGAGATATCGGAACTAAAGGTCAACCGTTCGGGCCACTGCTACCTCAACCTTGTTGAGAAGGGGGCTACGGATGGAGCACCGTGTGCCGAGGCACGCGCCGTGATATGGCGCTCGTCATATAGCACAATAGCAGCAAAATTTATGGCTGCTACGGGTGCTACGCTCACAAATGGCATCAGGGTATTAGTGCGTGTTGTTGTCACCTACCATGAGATATATGGCTTCTCGTTGCAGATTGTCGACCTCGACGCGAGCTATACGCTCGGAGACATCGAGCGTCGTCGTCGTGAGACGATAGCACAGCTTCAGGAGGATGGCGTATGGGATATGAACCGTGAGTTGGAGCTATCACGCCCCACACTGCGCATTGCCGTGGTGTCGAGTGCTACGGCGGCGGGCTATCGCGACTTTATGAATGAGTTGGCTCGCACATCGTATCGCTACCGCATAACTCTCTTCGAGAGCTTGATGCAGGGCGAGATGGCTGAGCAGAGTATTATAAGGGCGTTGACAGATATCGCAGCGCGCGAGGAGGAGTTCGACGCAGTGGCGATAATACGCGGTGGAGGCTCCGTTAGTGACCTTGCGCTCTTCGACTCCTACCTTATCGCATCATACGTAGCGCAGTTCCCACTGCCAGTATTTACGGGCATCGGCCATGACAAGGATATATCCGTAACGGATATGGTCGCCCACACGATGTGTAAGACCCCTACGGCTGTGGCGACGCTGCTTGCCGAGCTTATAGACATCGAGGTAGACTACTTACTTCGCGCCGAGGAGGAGATACGCACACGCGCCGAACAACTCCTTACGGATTGTAGCAATCGACTTACACTCCACCAGAGAGACGTATCGTCGCTGAGCCGCGAGTATATCATCGACAGCACCCACTACGTCGAGCAGCTACATCGCTCGATATTGGAGCAGGCACAACATATCATCGATAGCGAGGTGCGCTATCTTGCACAAGCAGAGCAGCTTGCCGAGTCACACTCGGTGGATAACATTCTGCGCTTGGGCTTTGCGGTGCTTCGTGGCGAGGATGGCAGGGCGCGTGGCAGTGGGGTCGTTGCCAAGGGCGAGGTAATCACTATCGAGCGTATGGAGGATATTATCACCGCCGAGGTGCGCAATATAACGAAAAAGAGAGGTTAAAGATATATGGCAAAGAGAGTTACACAAAAGACGATGTCTTATAGCGAGGCATCTGCAGAGTTGGAGGGCATCCTCGCACGTATGCGCTCCAAGGAGTTGGGCATAGATGAGCTTTCGGGGGCGGTACGTCGCGCCCAGGAGCTTATCGCTATATGCCGCGCACATCTTCAGGATGTGGGCAACGAGCTACAAAAGATTACCGACCAGAGGGAGTAAACACTGAGGTTGTGCGATGAAGGGCTTTATACGCTGGATACTTAACCACATACCGCGTCGCTGGCTCCAGCGCATGGCGGGGTGGGGAGTGCCCATCTTGGGACTCCTCTACATCGGTCGTGGCCGTCGCTGCCCTATATGTGGCACGCGCCGCCGCCGCTTCCTGCCCTACGGCTATGTTACCTCTCGTGAGGATGCCCTCTGTCCGCGTTGCCTTGCCCTCGAACGCCACCGCATGATATGGCTATGGTTGCAGCGTAACACGTCACTCTTCACCGAGCGCCCAACGTTGCTACATATCGCCCCTGAGGTCTCGCTTATGCGCCACTTCAAGCGCCTCTATCGTGGTACGCAGCGCTATATAACTGCCGATTTGGAGTCACCTTTGGCCGATAAGCACTTCGACGTACAAGATATACCCATGGCGGACCGTTCTATAGATGTCATCATCTGCAACCATCTGCTCGAGCACGTCGAGGATGATGGTCGTGCCATGGCGGAGCTATACCGCATAATGCGCCCTGGCGGGTGGGGCATAATGCTTGTACCCGAAGATCGTAGCCGCGCGACGACCTTTGAGGATGACACAATCACCGACCGCGAGGAGCGCACACGCCTCTTCGGCCAGTATGACCACCGCCGCGTATATGGCCGCGACTACGACGAGCGATTAAAGCGTGCGGGCTTCGAGGTGGAGCGCATACCCTTCGCTACGCAACTAAGCGACGAGGAGCGTAGAGTGTATAGTGTGGGTAGCGACGACTTGGTGATTGTAAGACGACCCGTAGAAAACTGTTAATACATTTGCAATGAACGCATTAGATAGATATAAACCACTTCGTGATATTGTGGCATCATCCTTCTCGGAGCATACCCAGAAGATGGTTGACCACGCGCTACTCTTTGCCGATGAGGCATTGTCGGGTGTCACACGCTACGATGGTACGCCTATGCTCGACCATGGCGTTGCCGTAGCACATATCGTCGTCGAGAACATTGGCCTTGGCCGTAACTCGACGATTGCCGCCATCATTCACGACATCGTGCGTATAGCCGTGCAGGAGCACCCCGAGCAGCTCGCAACACTCTCGGAGCAGGTACGCCGCGACTATGGTGACGAGGTGTGGGGCATAGCCCTCGCCCTTGCCAAGATATCGGATATCAAGCTCAAGGCGTCGAAGGAGCAGGCGTCGGACTTCCGCGATATGATTGTATCCTACTCCGAAGACCCTCGTGTGATACTCATCAAGCTCGCCGACCGCCTCGAGGTGATGCGCTCACTCGCCATCTTCCCCGAAAAGAAACGTCTGAAGAAGAGCTGGGAGAGCATGAACCTATATGCCGAGATAGCCCATAAGCTCGGTCTGTATAGCATTAAGAGCGAGCTTGAGGACCTGTCGCTGAGTTACATCGAGCCTAAGGAGTATAACTATATCGTCGAGCAGCTCAAGGAGAGCGAGAGCGAGCGTCGTGCCTTTATCGAGGAGTTCCTACGCCCCGTGCGCGAGAAGCTCGACAAGGAGGGTATCCACTACCATATCAAGAGCCGCACGAAGTCGGTATTTTCGATTTTCCAGAAGATGCGCAAGCAGCGTGTCGACTTTGGTGGTGTCTACGACATCTTCGCGCTACGTATCATTATAGAGTGCCCTCCCGAGAAGGAGAAGGCGCTATGCTGGACAGTATATTCACACGTTACGGACCTTTATATGCCCAACCCTGAGCGTATGCGCGACTGGATAAGCATCCCCAAGTCGAATGGCTACGAGTCGCTACACACCACCGTGCAGACGGGTGATGGCCGCTGGGTGGAGGTGCAGATACGCACCGAGCGTATGGACGAGGTTGCCGAGCGCGGTATCGCTGCCCACTGGCGATATAAGGGTGTTAAGCAGAGCGGCATGGGTGCTGAGGAGTGGTTAGGCAGACTTCGCGAGTTGTTGGAGAGCACCACCTCCGAGACTATCGCTCACCGCTTTGAGGCGAAGCCAGCACAGGGTGAGATATTCGTCTTTACGCCGTCGGGCGATATACGCAAGCTCCCAGAGGGTGCTACGGTCCTCGACTTCGCATTCGACATACACACCTCCATCGGCTCATCATGCGTAGGTGGTAAGGTGGGAGGCAGGGTTGTGCCTATCAAGGAGCAGCTACATAATGGCGATATATGCGAGGTGCTCACGCGCCGCGACCAGACCCCCAAGGCCGACTGGCTAACGATATGTGTTACCTCGAAGGCGCGCTCACGCATACGCCTATATCTACGCGAGCAGCGACAGAAGCACGCTCGCTTGGGCCGCGAGGAGTTAGAGCGTAAGATTAAGAACTGGAAGATTGAGGTTGCCATCGACGAGGCGGTGTCGTATCTATGCAAGCACTACAAATTGCGCCGTGGCAGCGACCTCTATATGCTTATTGCCGATGCCAAGGTCGACATGATAGAGCTTAAGGAGGTGCTGCAACACTGGCTCTCGGGTGAGGCCGACGAGGAGCGTCGACAGGCGGCTGCTGAGGTCGAGGAGCGCAAGCTACGCCTACGCGAAGAGCGTGGCGACGAGGGCGCACAACGCAGTAGCGACGCTCTGGTCATCGACGAGCATATTAATAATATAGAGTACAAGTTAGGGCGCTGCTGTAATCCTATCAAGGGTGACGATATCTTCGGCTTTGTGACCATCAATGCCGGCATTACTATACATCGCAGCGACTGCCCCAATGCACGCCGTATGCGCGAGCGCTATCCCTACCGAGTCCTTGAGGCACGCTGGAGGGAGGGTGCCAATGGCGCCTTCCGTATCACCGTGGGCATCACGGCTGTCGACATCCCAGGCTTGGCAACAACGATTATGGATGTTGCGAGCAAGGAGCTAAAACTCTCGGTGCGCGGCATTAACTTCACACCTAAGGGAGATGGCACAGCATCGGCAGAGCTCTCTGTTGAGGTCCCCAGTGCTGGTGTGTGCGATATGCTGATGCACTCGCTACGTCGTATCAAGGGCATCAAAAACGTATATAGAATAAACTAATGTAAATAACCTATAACTATGAATCTTACAGATATTCGTTGCCCTTGGGGCGACACACTTGAGACATGCGCCATCACCGTTGCCGACCTTGAGGGCATTGTCCTATACCAGAACGAGCGCTCTATCGCTGTCAATGGCGATGTACGTGGCCGCTCGATGCTCCCCTGTCACTCGGAGCGCTCACGACAGATTATCGAGCGCCTTATTACCAATGGCGAGAATAATGTCTATACCATCGAGAAGCGTGGCTTGCGTAAGATGATATACCAGACGCCATGGCGTGCCGAGGGTCGTGTTGCGGGCTTGGTGGAGTTCTCGTTGGAGATTCCCGAGAGCATGCCCCACTACGTTAGAGAGTAGAAGCAAAAGCGACTACAACAACAAAGGCTGACCAGTTAGTAGGTCAGCCTTTGCTTGTATAGGGAGAGCGTGGAGATGGCTAAAAGGGTATTATGCTTTTTGAATATTTATCGCCCCAGCCAGTTTGGTAGTAACCATAGTATTCTTTTGGAACATATATTACCATAGACTCTGAGGCCCTATCACTAAACGTCATACTACCCAAAACTGGTGGCCTTCCATAAAAATAGACCTCCTTGAGATTGTTACAATTGTAGAACGCATAATTACCAATACGAATAACTGTCCATGGAATATGTACCGTCTCAAGATTATTGCAATTATAGAATGCTCTCTCACCAATATCAGATAAACCAAGAGGCATATCTACCATAGTGAGTCTATGCTGGTTCTCAAAGGCACTTGCATGTATGGTTGTCAGGTTGCCACAGAATAATATCTCACCCAAGTCCCCATATTTATTTGCAGCAATTGCAGGGTTAAAATTCTCGGGATCTAACTCCAACACCTTACCATCGGTTGTTTTATACTGAAGGCTTATCAACTCTTGTTCAGATACAACATACGGCTCGCATCCAGCATTTAGGAGTGCACTACATGCTGCCATAACGAAAAAAATCACTCTTTTCATCTTATACTATTTTATTGAATCTGTTAGAAAAATATACCCACATGCAAATCCATTGCACACTGTAGCTTGCGCTGCAAACCTGCTCCTAATGGCCATGCCTTCAAACAATGAGTTGTTGAATAGACATTGAGACCTACACCGACGTTTAGGTCGAGCTTGTTGGCAAGACGCACTCTTGCACCAACTTGAGGATTAACCATCACGTTAATGCCAGGTATCGTAAAGCGATATAGGGGGAGCTGAACCTCTCTCTTAAATGAGAAGTGGCCACCTGCCGCTATGGCGACATAGGGAGACAACCTTTTCTTCATGAAGTTGTATCGGAAATAGAGGTATGCAGGGATTGCGTAACAACCTCTTGGGAGTGTTGTGGATGCACCATTTTCGAGGACTACATCGCCCTGTGTTAGTGCCATGTCGATACCTACGCCCACACCAGCAAATACCTTCTGGTTGAAGCTATAACCACCAATATAGCTTACGCCCACACGATAGTTATGCATTATGGTCATCGAGAGATCAACCATTGAGGCATATCCTGTATAGAGTTCTTCAACATTAAGTGCAGCTATACGCATGCGTCTCTCCTCCTTTATTGCCTGTCGTCGTAGCTTGTCATAACTTGATGACTCCGAATCCAAGGTTCCATTAGCTGTCTCAGTACGTGCCAACTCCTCTATTCGTGCCTCTATACGAGCCTCCTCCTCAGCCTTTGCTTTGGCTGCCGCCTCCGCTGCCGCCTCCTTCTCGGCTGCTATACGTGCCTGCTCCTCAGCCTTGGTCTTTGCCGCTACTTTCGCTGCTGCCTCCTTTTCGGCCGCTATACGTGCTTGTTCCTCAGCCTTAGCCTTGGCTGCCGCCTCGCGCTCCGCCTCTATGCGAGCCTTCTCCTCAGCCTTTGCTTTGGCTGCCGCCTCCGCTGCAGCAGCCTTCTCTGCCGCTATACGTGCTTGCTCTTCAGCCTTAGCCTTAGCTGCCGCCTCGCGCTCAGCAGCAATACGTGCCTGCTCCTCGGCCTTGGCCTTTGCTGCCGCCTCACGCTCAGCTACAATACGTGCCTGCTCCTCGGCTCGAGCCTTGGCCGCCTCCTCACGCTCAGCTGCAATACGTGCCTGCTCCTCGGCTCGAGCCTTGGCCGCCGCAGCCTCAGCCGCTGCAATACGTGCTTCTTCCTCAGCCTTAGCCTTTGCTGCCGCATACTGAGGGTCTACCTTTAGACGGAATATGAGCATCATACCGTCGAGCTCCTGCGTAGATGAATAGTAGCCCTCGCACGAAGCTGTGACTGCATGAGTGTTGTAGCTCACATACATCACAAAGTTACCCCTTTCATCGCACTTAGCACTCTCGGTTACTCCCACGGCCGAAATAGTGGCATTAGGTAGTGGTCGGCCGTTATCATCGGCAACGATACCCTCTACCTTTCGACCATTTTGTGCCATAACATTCAGCGATGTTATGGCACAAAACAATAATAGTATAAATCGTTTCATGATTTACTTACAAACGAGTTGAAATAGACATCATTAGAATGGCAATAAAGACTTCTTTGCCGACTCCTCAACAACAGGCTGAGCCGATGTAGCGCCTAACTGCTTAAGATAGTCGTCGCCAGGGTTGCGGAAGTTTACGTATGTAGCAGGATAACCAGTGATGATAACAGACTGAATCTCTCCAGTAGGGCCATACTTTATCTGCTTCTCAAGAGCTACGATTACGTCACCGCCGCCATTTTGAGTAAGAGCCTCACGTACGGCTGTATTTACAACATTGTCCTCGCCCGACATAGCGATGCTCTTTGGAGGTAAGTATGCATGGGTAATGCGTGTTGGAGAAACATCCAAGTCGGCAAACACTGCTGATACAATCTTAGGAGCCTCGTTATTGCTATGTGAGGCTGTGCTAATAACTGTGTTTGTTACAGGCTTAGCCAACATACTACCACCAGAACATGATGCGAAGAGAGCCGCCGAGGCAACGAAAAATAGAAGTTTTTTCATCTTAATAGTGATTTGGGCGCCGTTTTGACTCACCACGGCATGTTTAACTCAAATACAGGATATGGAGTCAACTATCTTTTTGTTATCCTCTATGGCGAATGACGGCAAGATAGACAATACCCTAACAATAAATATTCTCTTGGGAATAATACAAAGTAAACATATTTTTGTCGAACGGCCAATCCCCACAGTTAATAGAACCAAGAAGAGCCAAATTAGTCAGATGTTAGCCCTTTTTCGGTGACTCCTTGTAGCCTTTAAAATGATTCGTTGCAGCATCATTGATGAAGCGCCTCAAACATTTGTACCACAGTTTTTATCGTAGAGTATGTTTGAGTTCAACAATTTTTCCTATCTTTGTACTACATTGCATGATTGTGTGGTTATTGCACTCTTGCATGTTGCTAAGGTGGAGTATCGATTCCAACAGCTACATTTGAAGATTAGAGCTATATCTCCGAATATTCAGATGCGAGCAAGGCATTGACTCCTTACGACGAACAAACACTTTACTACAGTACATCGCTAAAATATAGATACTATGTCAGTTATTAGGCTTACTAAGGAGTTTACGTTTGAGGCAGCCCACATGCTTGAGGGCTACGATGGTTTGTGCCGCGAGATTCACGGCCACTCATACCGCCTATTTGTTACCGTGAAGGGAGAGCCACAGAGCGACCCCAACTCACCAAAGCTCGGTATGGTCATGGACTTCGGAGTGCTTAAACGCATTGTCAACGAGCAGATTGTTGACCGTCTCGACCACTCGCTAATGATGCGTAACACGCTCGCTGCCGAGGATACCGTGGCAGCTCTTGGTGCTCGCTTTACAAGGGTGGTACTCACCGAGTATCAGCCCACGTGCGAGAATATGCTCGCCGACTTCGCCGAGCGACTTCTTGGCGCTCTACCCGACGACATCGAGCTACACTCACTACGCCTACACGAGACCGCCACCTCGTTTGCCGAGTGGTACGCCTCGGATAACTTCTAACAAACACCCATATCAGGATGGCTAAACGACTCTTTCTTATCGACGCCTACGCGCTGATATACAAATACTACTACGCCTTTATGGGACGCCCCATGCGCAACCGTGATGGGTTGAATACCTCGGTTGTCTTTGGCTTTACAAAGTTCTTGCGCGACATCCTCAAGCGCGAGAAGCCCGACCTTGTGGGTGTCGCCTTCGACCCCCCTGGAGGGTGCTTCCGCCGCGACATCTTCCCTGAGTATAAGGCAAACCGCCCCCCAACACCCGAGGACATCAAGCTGTCGGTGCCATACGTGAAGCGCCTCTTGGAGGCTATGCGCATACCCATCCTTGAGGTCAAGGGCTTCGAGGCAGACGATGTTATCGGCACACTCGCCAAGCAGGGCGTGGGCGCTGGCCTTAGTGTCTATATGGTAACTCCAGATAAGGACTATGGACAGCTTGTCGAGGATAACTGCGTGATATACAAGCAGAAGGGTGACGATATAGAGATTGTCGACAACGCCGCCATAGAGCAGAAGTATGGCTTTGCTGACCCAGTCCTCGTGCGCGATATGTTGGCACTATGGGGCGACTCGTCGGATAATATCCCTGGCGTGCCAGGCATCGGCGAGAAGGGCGCTTGCAAGCTCGTTCGCGAGTGGGGCACGGTGGAGAATATCCTTGAAAATACCGATAAGATTGGTGGCAAGACAGGCAAAAATATCGCAGAGTGGGGCGATAAGCTACGCCTTGCCAAGGAACTTACAACCATACGCTTGGATGCGCCAATAGAGCTTGATACAGAGGCTCTTGCCATCTCGACACCCAACTATACGGAGCTACGCGCACTATATGCCGAGCTCAACTTCACGCTCTTTATGCGCGATATAGAGAACCTTGCCCCCGAAGCAGAGCCTGTCGAGGGTCCTACGCAGGAACCACAGATACAACTTCAGGAGGTGGCACGCGCCAAGGCCGAGCAGCGTCGCAAGGCCAAGATGGAGGGTCAGGGTGACCTCTTTTCCATGTTCGACAGCGCACTCGCGGAGCCTGAGCCCGCGGAGCCTGAGCCACAGCAAATAGAGGAGGAGGATGCGGTGGTACGCAATGCAAGCAACACGCCGCACGACTACAAGATTGTAGGGAACATAGAGGAGCTACGTTCTCTATGTGCATATCTATCTAATTTCAAGGAGTTTGCCTTCGATAGCGAGACTACGGGCATCGACCCCATAAGCAGTGTCATCGTCGGTCTGTCGTTTGCTGCCGAGCCTCACAAGGCGTGGTATGTGCCTATGACACACAGCAATAGAGCGGCCTATATAGATAGCCTGCGCCCACTATTCGAGGATGCTTCGACCACGAAGATAGGTCAAAACATCAAGTACGATATGTTGGTGCTTCGCCGCTTAGGCATTGAGGTGCGCGGAGCAAAGATTGACACGATGCTTCTGCACTACCTCCTCGATGCCGAGTCACGCCACAATATGAACTACCTCGCCATGCGCTACCTCAACTATGAGCCTATCGCCATCGAGACACTTATCGGCAAGGGTGCGAAGCAACTTACTATGGATCTCGTTAACGTAGAGCGTGTTGCGGAGTACGCTGCCGAGGATGCCGATGTCACGTTGCGCCTCAAACACGTTCTTTATGAGGAGGTTACGAAGCAAGGTATGCTTGATTTGTACCACAAGATTGAGGAGCCTATGATTGACATTCTCGCCGACATGGAGTTTGAGGGTGTGACCATCAATAGTGCTGCGTTGGCAGACTATGCTGTGGTGTTGCGTGCCAAGCTCGAAGAGCTCGAAGCCGAGGTGCGCACTATGGCAGACGAACCAGAGTTAAACATCAACTCGTCGCGACAGCTCGGCGAGGTGCTATTTGCGAAGCTACGTATCGCCGCAAAGCCCAAGATGACCAAGACCAAGCAGTTCTCCACCGAGGAGGAGTACCTGCAAGGCTTCGCGCACGACTTCCCCATCGTCGGCAAGATACTCGAATATCGTGGTGTTAAGAAGCTACTTTCGACATACGTAGAGGCGTTGCCGGAGCTTGTTAATAGAGAGACAGGACACATCCATACATCGTATAATCAGGCTGTTACGGCCACAGGTAGACTGTCATCGACAAATCCCAACTTGCAGAATATCCCTATCCGCGACGAGCTGGGCAAGCCCATCCGCGCTGCCTTTGTCGCCTCAGACAAGGAGCATACGTTGGTTGCTGCCGACTACTCGCAGATAGAGCTTCGCCTCATGGCGCACCTTAGCGGTGATGAGGCCCTCGTTGAGGCCTTCCTCAGCGATAAGGACATCCACTCGGCTACGGCTGCTCGCCTCTACCATAAGAGCCCCGAGGAGGTCACCCCCGACGAGCGTCGCCGCGCCAAGACCGCCAACTTCGGTATCATCTACGGCATCTCGGCATTTGGCCTTGCACAGCGCTTAGATATTCCCAACCGCGAGGCTAAGGAGCTTATCGACAGCTATTTCGCGAGCTATCCGGGCGTCAAGGCATATATGGAGCGTGTCGTTGCGGAGGCTGCCGAGCGAGGCTACGTCGAGACGATGTTCCAGCGCCGCCGTATGCTGCACGACATAACATCCTCTAATCGCACGGTGCGCGGCCTTGCCGAGCGCAACGCCATCAATGCCCCCATACAGGGCTCTGCTGCCGACATCATGAAGTTGGCGATGGTCGAGATAGGGCGTCGCTTCCGAGAGGAGGGCATACGCTCGAAGATGATTATGCAGGTACACGACGAGGTTGTTATCGACACACTCGTTGAGGAGCTTGACACCGTGAAGAGAGTTGTCAAGGAGGCTATGGAGGGTGTTGCAACGCTGCGCGTGCCACTCACCGTAGAGGTTAACGATGGGGCGACATGGCTTGAGGCCCACTAATACACTAAAATATGCGACTCAGAGACTTACTACTAACCATAGCTACTGCCACACTTATTGGCGGCTGCTCGACAGACAATACCAGTGGCGGTGGGGTCAACATCCCTAACGGCTATATGGCCATATCTATCTCTGCAACGGTGGAGGGCTCGCAGTTTGTGAGTGGTGACTGCATAGGTCTCTACGCCATCAACTATAATGGCGATGCCACTGTGGGTATGACGACAACGGGCAACCAGGCCGATAACGTGAAGTATAGCTACGCAGGAGGTAAGTGGAGCTCCACATCACCGGCATACTATCGCGATGCGAAAACGGCGGTAAATCTCATCGCGTACTACCCATATATTGATGATATTAAGCAGATTAGTGCACATCCATTCTCTGTCGATAGCGATCAGTCAAAGAGTTCAGCGGGGTCGAACCTTATGTGGGGTAAGGTGAGCCATGTGGAGCCGACCAAGGAGGCCGTTGTCATCACCATGGAGCCTAAGATGGCTAACCTTGAGCTCACCATTAAGAGAGGCGCTGGCTGGGATAGTGGCGAGTGGGAGCGCGCCACGAAGAGCGCCAAGGTGTGCAACACCATTACCGAGGTGAAGTTTAATATCGCCACAGGAGAGACAACGCCTGCTGACAAATCCTCAGATATCACTATGCGCAGCTCCGACAACTGGTTTGCGGCCATCGTTGTGCCTCAGGATATTAGCGCGTCGACATGCCTATTTAAGGTTACGGTCAACAATGAGGAGTACACCTTCAACCTACACGAAAATCTTAAGATGGAGGCGGGCAGGAAGTACGCCTACGAGATGACAATACCGAAGCGCGGGGTGGTTGTAGAGAGCGAGAAACTTTCGGGCACCATCATCGGCACGCGCTACTCGGTAAACTATGACAATGGTCAGATGAGTGAGACGGTGAACACAAAGGCCAATGTCTTTGATGGCAACTACGATACCTTCTTCGCCTCGTACGACCGCTCGAACACATGGGTGGGCTACGACCTCGGCGAGCCTCATGTGATAACACGCATAGGCTACTCGCCACGTGTCACGCAGCCCTCGCGTGTGGAGTTGGCTCTAATCGAGGGTGCTAACAACGCCGACTTTAGCGACGCCCTACCTATATACATCATCAAGTCGTCGGCGACTGAGCGCGTGATGACCTATGCCGATGTTACGTGTTCGCGCGGCTTCAGATATGTTCGCTACGTCACACCTAACGACAAGCGCTGCAACCTCGCCGAGTTGGAGTTCTACGGCTATAAGAGTGCCGGCGACGACTCGCAGCTATATCAACTTACAAATCTACCTACCGTAGTTATCAATACGGCTAATGCTCAGGATATTACATCTAAGGAGGTGGAGATAACAAGCACCGTGCACATTATCTCGCAGGGTGGCACCCACCTCTTGACCGATACCCAGACGGGAGTGCGCGGTCGTGGCAACGCCAGTTGGAACTTCGAGAAGAAACCCTATCGCCTGAAGTTTAGCGAGAAGCGCAGCCCGCTTGGTGCACCCGCCGAGGCCAAGAAGTGGACACTTCTTAGTAACCATGGCGATAAGACCTTGATGCGTAATATCTTGGCCTTCGAGGTCAGCCGCCGCCTTGGATTGGCATATACCCCCTTCTGCAAGCCTGTCGACGTTATTATCAATGGCGAGTATAAGGGTTGCTACCAGCTGTGCGACCAGGTTGACGTGCGCAAAAATCGTGTCGATGTCACCGAGATGAAGAAGTCGGATAACTCGGGCACCAACCTCACGGGAGGCTACCTTATCGAGATTGACGCCTACGCCTCGACTACCGAGAAGGTATACTTCTACTCTAAGCATGGTACACCCGTAACCATCAAATCACCTGATGATGAAGACATTACTGCCGAGCAGCGCAAGTATATCGAGGATCACTTTAACACCATGGAGGCAGCGGTCTTTGCGGGCAATTATACTGATGCCAGCAGTGGCTACCGCAAGTACCTCGACTTGGATAGCTACTTGCGTCACTTTATCGTTGGCGAGTTTATCGGAAATACCGACACCTACTGGAGTGTCTATATGTATAAGCAGCGTGGCGATGATAGGTTCTACGTAGGCCCTGTGTGGGACTGCGACTTAGCATTTGAGAACGACTACCGCACCCATCCTATAAACAATACCGACGACTTCTTGTATTGCGGCAAGAGCTCGGGCGCGAGCGAGGCTGTCAATCAGATGAACAACCGCATCATTAAGAATGATGCAGCGGCGCGTGCAGAGCTGAAGCGCCTATGGAGCTGGGCAAAGCAGAATGGCATAGATGCCACCTCGCTCATAGCCTATATCGACGAGACTGCCGCACTCTTGGAGGAGTCGCAGCAGCTTAACTTCAAGCGCTGGCCAATTCTCAACCAGTGGGTACATATGAACTTCCAGGCCCTCGGCTCATACGAGGCGGAGGTGGGCACTATAAAGAGCTATATCCAGCAGCGCGTTACGAAACTCGACGAGCTGATTAATAAGTAGTGTATGCCTTTAATGGCGATTGGCAGTGAGCAATTATGAATTAGCAATAGATGGGGGGGCTTTGCCTGCATGGGATTAAACGATGCGCGCGATTAAGCAGGTCCTGCTTGTGCCTAACTAAGCGAAACACCCTTTCATCTTTCATCTTTCAAATAAATTTGCTACCTTTGTAAGACATGAAGTAACTAAAAGTATAGATATATGCGACGATTTTTTCTATTGGCCGTGGCACTATTTAGCATTGGCTTAGTGGCTGAGGCTCAGACACGTAGCGAGCAGCTCTTGGATAAGGGGTGGCGCTTTACGCGCGATGATGATGCCACCTTTAGCATGGTCGACTACGACGATGCCAAGTGGCAGCAGGTGACAGTACCCCACGACTGGGCGATATATGGCCCATTCAGTATCAACAACGATAAGCAGAACGTAGCCATCACGCAGGATGGCCAGAAGGAGGCTATGGAGCATGCTGGCCGCACGGGAGGCCTTCCCTTTGTTGGCGTGGGCTGGTATCGTCTTGAGTTTGAGGCCGATGACTTCGCCGAGGGCAAGCGCGCAACGCTTATCTTCGATGGTGCTATGAGCCACGCGCGCGTATATATAAATGGTCACGAGGTGGGCTACTGGCCCTATGGCTACAACTCGTTCCATTTTGACGTCACCGACTACCTCAAGATAGGCGAGAAGAACATCCTCGCCGTACGTCTTGAGAACGAGAACGAGTCGTCGCGCTGGTATCCAGGTGCTGGTCTCTATCGCAACGTACACCTTGTAGTCACCAACGATGTGCATATCCCTGTATGGGGTACGCAGGTTACAACGCCTCGTATCACCGACGCCTTGGCGCGTGTAGAGCTACGCACAAAGGTTGAGGCGGGTGGTTATGACGTTGAGCGCATAAGCATCAAGACCGATATCATAGATGATAAGGGCGTAGTCGTAGCCTCGTCAACTGATAAGGTGAGCCCCTATGAGAGCTCGCTCTTTGAGCAGTCGTTCGACGTTGCGAGCCCCAAGCTATGGAGTGTAGATAGCCCTACGCTATATACCGCGCACACAACGCTTTACTTCGATAATGAGCCCGTCGATGAGTATTCGACACGCTTTGGTATTCGCTCCATAGAGATTGTCCCTGGCAAGGGTATGTATATCAATGGTGAGCTTGAGAAGTTCCGCGGCGTGTGCAACCACCACGACCTCGGCCCTTTGGGTGCTGCAGTGAACGATGCCGCCATACGTCGTCAGATACGCATAATGAAGGATATGGGCTGTAATGCCATCCGCACATCGCACAATATGCCCGCGCCAGAGCTTGTTGAGGCATGTGACGAGATGGGTATGATGCTTATGCTCGAGACCTTCGACGAGTGGCGTACCCCAAAGCTCTCGAATGGCTATCACAAGCACTTCGACGAGTGGGCGGAGCGCGACCTCGTAAACCTCGTGCACCACTATCGTAACAACCCAAGTGTCGTCATGTGGTGTATCGGCAATGAGGTTCCCGACCAAGGCGACCTTATCTGGGGTCCTAAGCTCTCGCTTATGCTTCAGAACATATGCCACCGCGAGGACCCAACACGTCCCGTAACGCAGGGTATGGACCAGCCTCACAATGTGGTATACAACAATATGGCAGCGACGATGGATGTTGCGGGCTTCAACTACCGCCCACACCGCTATCCCGACAACTATCTACGCCTGCCTCAGCAGATTATCCTCGGCTCGGAGACCGCCTCGACGGTAAGTAGTCGTGGTGTCTATAAGTTCCCCGTCGAGCGTCGCTCGATGGCTACCTACGACGACCACCAGTCTTCATCGTACGATGTGGAGCACTGCTCGTGGTCGAACCTTCCTGAGGACGATTGGGTATGGCACGACGACATGGAGTGGTGCATCGGCGAGTTCGTATGGACTGGCTTCGACTACCTCGGTGAGCCTACGCCATACTATACCGACTGGCCAAGCCACTCGTCGCTCTTCGGCATTGTAGACCTTGCAGGCCTACCCAAGGACCGCTACTACCTCTATCGTAGCCACTGGAACAAGGATGTCGAGACACTCCACATCCTTCCACACTGGACATGGCCAGGCCGTGAGGGTGAGACAACCCCCGTATTCGTCTATACGAACTACCCAAGTGCCGAGCTCTTCATCAATGGCGTGAGTCAGGGTGTGCGCACCAAGGATATGAGCATCACGGCGGAGAACACCATGCAGGAGCAAGAGAGCGAGACGAGCTTCAAGCGTCAGCAGCGCTACCGCCTGATGTGGATGGATACGAAGTATGAGCCAGGTGTTGTCAAGGTTGTTGCCTACAACGACAGGGGCGAGGCTGTCGCCGAGAGTGAGGTGCGCACAGCGGGTGCTCCCCACCATATTGAGCTTGTGGCAGATAGAGAGACAATTGCTGCCGATGGCTGCGACCTCGCGTTTGTCACCGTCAAGGTGGTCGATAAGGATGGTAACCTATGCCCCGATGCCCAGCATCAGATAAAGTATAGCGTTAAGGGCGATGGCTGGTATCGTGCAGGCGCGAGTGGCAATCCGATATCGTTGGAGCCCTTCCACGAGCCTAAGATGAAGGTCTTTAATGGTATGATGACAGCCATCGTGCAGAGCACCGAGAAGGAGGGTACGATAACGCTTACGGCAACGGCTAAGGGCCTTAAGTCAGCAAAGATTGTCATCAAGACTACGAAGTAGTCGGGCATATAACATAAAAATATAGGCGGTAGTCATCAGCTACCGCCTAATATTTTTGTTGTGTTATCGAGTTACTCCTTCGAGATGGTCATCGCAAATCCGCCACCTGCGCCCATGCGTACGGTGAGCGTGTCGTTGGCCGTAACACTCTTGCTCTCAACGACGTAGTCCGTAGGATAGGTGTTCCACGCTGCGCGCTCCGAGTCGCGATATATCGTAGCCTTGTAGTTACAGCCCTTGTCCAAGAAGTCGAGCGATAGGCTCACCTCGCGTGCCGTGCCGTCGGTGATACCACCCACATACCAACTATTAGAGTGCTTATCGCGGCGTGCCACGACAACATAGTCGCCCACCTCGGCATCGAGTACCTTTGTGGTGTACCAGTCAACGGGCACCTCGCGGATGAACGTGAGCGCCTTGGGGTGCTCGGCATAGTTCTCCGGTAGGTCGGCAACCATCTGTATAGGGCTATAAAATACGACGTATAGCGCTAACTGGTGCGCGAGAGTCGAGTTCACGAAATAGGTGTAGTTGTAGTTCTCATCTACGCGGTACTCCTCGTTGGCAGCCGCTTTGTTTACGGTGTTATGGTAGCGCACATCGAAGATACCTGGGGTGAAGTCCATAGCACCTGCCACGTTACGTGTAAAGGGTAGTATAGTGTTGTGGCTTATCGAGTTACCGCTATTCCATGCCTGCCACTCCTGACCACGCATACCCTCGGCACTCACCAAGTTGGGGTATGTGCGGCAGATACCCGTAGGGTGCACTGGCTCGTGGATGTCCACCGTGAGGCGGTGCTCGGCAGCCTCCATAACCGTTCTATTATAGTGGTCTACCATATCGCGGCTATTATGCAGGCGGTTGGCGATATTACCGACATAGCCCGTCTTAACAGAGCCAACACCCTTCGAGGCGTAGTAGGCATAGGCGTCGCTCATCTGCGCCTCGTAGTTCTCGACGTTGGCGTATGTCTCGTGGTGACCTATGAGCATCACGCCACGCTCGCGTGCATAGGCTGTGATGTAGTCTATATCGAAGTCGGGGTATGGCTGACAGTAGTCAAATCTCTCGCCACGGCCCCAGCCTTCGTTCCAGCCCTCGACCAAGACACCACCAAAGCCATTCTCGGCCGCAAAGTCTATATATCGGCAGACATTCTCCGTCGTTGCGCAGTGTGGCGCACCACCATCCATATCCCATGTCGAACGCTTGAGGTGCATCTCCCACCATACGCCCACATACTTCATAGGCTTAATCCACGATGTATCCTCTAAGCGGCATGGCTCGTTGAGGTTGAGTATTAGCGACGACTCAATGAGCGCTCCTGCGCGGTTGCCAACGATGACTACACGCCATGGTGTGGCAAAGGGCAATGTAACCTCACTCTTAACCTTGCCTACCGAGGCGAGGTCCGAGGTGAGAGTGTTGCTCTTGGCGTCATAGCGTAGGCTCATGGCGGGGTAGTGCCATAACGCCGCCTCGTGTATCGAGATATGGGTGCCACGTTCGGTGACCATCGTAACGGGTGTGTTTACCGCGGGGTAAGGTAGCTTGCGCTCGCTGCTCGACGATAGCTCCATATTCTCGCGTGTGATGCCGCTGAGCGTTGTGTTAACATAGCCAAACTCATCGTCATCGTAGCTGCCAGCAATCCAGTAGGTGTTGTAGGCGTCGCTACCGAGGGTGAACGACGTTGTCTCGTCGATGATTGTTGCCTCGCCCTTGCCGTCAAGACGATAGCGTATGGCAAGGCCATCGTCATAAAGACGCATATCTATATAAAGTACATTGTCGCGCTTGGTCATCAGCTCGGCACTCATGGCGTTATAGTTGTCACGGATGGTGGCATACTGACCCCATACAGGCTCCCAGGTGTTATCCTCTGCAAAGTGTGTAACCTCACAAAGACGCAGCCCGCTACGCATATCCTCCTCAGTGGTGACGATACCGAGGGGCGATGCCTTGATAATCTCCTCGTCGTTAAAGCTGAGGGTGTAGCGAGGTGTTCCCTTCTTGTCTATATGAAACGTTGCTTTAAGTTGCTCGTTGGGTGAGCTGAGTGTAATAGGGCGCTTGGCGCTAACTCCGCAAACCATTAGTAGCGCCACAATGCTAAGCAATAAGTTTTTCATAATAAGCGAGTTATTGTCGTTTGTTGCTATTTAACCTCTCTTGCGTAGCTTCACTACGTTCTCGACATGGTGCGTATGTGGGAACATATCGACAGGCTGTACGGCCAATATCTCATACATGTCGTCGAGTAGTGCAAGGTCGCGTGCTTGGGTTGAGGGGTTGCAACTAACATATACCATACGTTCGGGGGCTGCACGCTTGATGACCTCCAATACGCGCTCGTCGACGCCGGCGCGTGGTGGGTCGAGGATGATGACATCGGGGCGGCCGTTGCGCTCGACGAAGTCGTCGCTAAGCACATCCTTCATGTCACCAGCGTAGAAGGTAGTATTCTCTATGTTGTTGAGCTTCGAGTTGATTACCGCATCCTCGATAGCCTCAGGTACATACTCCACACCCACAACCTTGGCGGCGCGGCGTGCGCAGAAGTTGGCAATCGTTCCCGTACCTGTGTAGAGGTCGTAGAGGACATCCGTTGGCTTAAGTTCGGCGAAGTCGCGCGTGACCTTGTATAGCTCGTATGCCTGCTCTGAGTTTGTCTGGTAGAAGGACTTGGGGCCAACCTTAAATTGCAGTCCCTCCATCTCCTCAATGATGTGGTCCTTGCCCGCAAAGCATATAGGCTCGCGGTCGCCGAGCGAGTCGTTCCACTTGTCGTTAACCATGTATATGAGCGACGTAATCTCCGTAAACGAGCTCTGCAAGTACGACATAAGGGCGTTGATGCGCTCCGTGTCGTTCTCGTTGAAGACGACTATTACCATCACCTCGCCTGTCGAGGCGGTGCGGATGACCATCGTGCGCATAAGACCCTCGTGAGCCTTGGCGTTGTGGAACGAGTAGTTGTTATCTATGCAGAACTGCTTTGTGGCAAGACGTATGCGGTTCGAGAGGTCCACTTGAAGGTGGCACTTGTTGATGTCGAGCACCTTGTCGAAGCAGCCAGGAATGTGGAAACCTACGGCGGGTGTCGTTGCTATGTCGCCACCCTCGGCAATCTCCTCGTAGGTAAGCCAGCGCTTGTCGGCAAAGGTGAACTCAAGCTTGTTGCGGTACTCGCGCGTGCGCTCCGAGCCAAGACATGAGCGCACCTCAGGGATATTGAGATGACCGATGCGCACAAGCTGATCTTCGACCTGCTGGCGCTTCTGCTTTAGCTGCTCGTCGTAGGGTAGGCTCTGCCACTTGCAGCCGCCACACACGCCAAAATGTTCGCAGAATGGTTTTATTCTGAGGGGTGATTCTTCGATGAAGCGCACAATGGTTGCCTCCATAAAGCGGCGGTGGTGCTTGCGCACCTGCACATCCACGATGTCGCCAGGTACGGCCATAGGCACGAAGATTACCTGGTTGTCGACCTTGCCCATCGCCTTACCCTCGGCGGCAAGGGTTGTGATATGTAGACCCTCGATAAGGGGGTAATCCTTTCTTCTCTTTCCCATGATTGCTTACGTTAAAAGGCTTTAGTTCTGTTGCTCTCGGCATCCTTCTCCAATACGTCGTCGCCCTCCCAGTCGAAGTAGTCGAAGTTGGTGCAGGCGCCCAGACGGAAGCGGGTGTATGTTATAGGCAGACCCATGGCTACGAACTTGGTCTCGTAGGCGGTCTTTACAGATAGCACCTCGTCGGCATACCCTGAGCCGTAGATATCGTCGTTCTGCACCTCCACGTCGAGGCCAAGACGGTCGATGACAGCAGCGGTATAGGCATAGAGGTGCTGCGAATCGGTTTTGAGGTTGATGACACCATCCTCTGCAAGCATCTTCTTGTAGTCGGCAAGGAATAGGGGCGATGTAAGGCGCTTCTTGGCGCGGCGGCTCTTGAGCTGAGGGTCGGGGAATGTTATCCATATCTCCGATATCTCGCCCTCGGCGAAGAACGAGCGAATGAACTCAATGCGCGTACGCACGAAGCCCACGTTTGTCATGTTGCGCTCGGTGGCGGTCTTAGCACCTCGCCACATACGTGCACCCTTGATGTCTATGCCTATGTAGTTGCAGTTGGGGTTACGCTCGGCGAGAGCTATGGTGTACTCGCCGCGGCCACAGCCGAGCTCCAAGATTATGGGGTTGTCGTTGTGGAAGAACTCCTTATGCCAGTGCCCCTTTAGGGGGTGGTCCTTGTGGAAGATGTCTTCAAATTCGGGTTGTACCAAGCACTTGAACGTCAGGTTCTCGGCAAACTTACGTAGCTTATCTTTTCCCATACGGATGGTTATTTGTCGGTGTTACTCTTTGTCGCTTAGCACCATGCCCACAGCCATAATACCCTCGACAGGTGCCTCGGGTGTTATGCGGAAGCGGTAGTCGCCCTTACGTTGTAGTGTCACGTTACGGCGATATACGAAGGTGTGCTCCTCGGGATACATATCCGCGAGGTGTGGTATGTGCAGTGTGAACGGCTCCTCATATATTAGCGAGTCGGGCGATATGGTGAGTATGCGTAGGGGCACTGAGTCGGCAACATAGTCCATATCGTAGCGCACGATGATGGCTATGTCGCGTACCGCTAACGAGTCCTGGTTGTTGTATACAAACTCCTCGGTATTGTCCCACACCTCGCCCTCGATGTCGTGTGCCTCGGCGTGACGTTTCTCGCCACCGCCACACGCCACCATGAGTAGTGCTACTGTTGGCAGTAGCCATCGTGCTATAAGCCCTCTCATCGCCTACTCCTTGTTCTCGTTATGTGGTCTGCTCTCGCCCTGCTGACCCTGCTCGCGGTGGCCTCTGTCGCCATGACGACGACCACGCCCTGGACGCTGGCGGCGGTTATCTCTGTGGCGGCGCTCCTCGCCCTCGCCACGATGCTCAGCCTCGCCCTCGTTGCGCTGCTCGCCACGCTCCTGCTTAGGTGTCTGCTCCTTTGCAGGCTTCTCTTTACGCTCCTGTGCCTCCTGCTTCTCGGTGCTCTGCTCGCCACCCTCGGCGCCTCGCTCCTTGTTGCCGCGGCGCTTGTTACGCTTGCTGCGCTTGCTCTTGCTGTCGAAGCGGGTGATGCTATCCTCCTCGTTACGGTATGTAGGCTCCTCGACCTTGCCGCTATCGCTGTCGCCGAGCAACGTCTCGGCCTTCTCGCCGGCGCGGTTGATGGCTATAATCTCCTTAACACGCCATATAGGCAATGTTGTGAGGTTTACCATAGCGCCCTTGCTTGTTGAGAATGTCATTGTCTGCGCTAGTGGGTCTACCTTTACAAGGTAGTACTCGCCATCGAGGGTCTGCAAGGCATCGCGTAGACGCGGTATGGTGCGTCGCGCATCGGCATATACGTCGTACTCGTGCATAAGACAGCACTTGAGCTTCGAGCACTGGCCCGCAAGTTTCTGTGGGTTTAGCGATATCTCTTGCATGCGAGCCGCGTTTGTTGTCACACTCGAGAAGCTCGACATCCACGATGCGCAGCATAGCTCTCGGCCACAGGCGCCGATGCCACCAATGCGGCCAGCCTCCTGACGTGCACCAATCTGCTTCATCTCGATACGTATGCGGAAGCGGTCGGCAAAGACCTTGATAAGCTCACGGAAGTCGACACGCTCGTCGGCGATGTAGTAGAATATCGCCTTTATCTTGTCGCCCTGATACTCCACGTCGCCAATCTTCATGTTGAGGCCCATGTCGGCAGCAATCTGTCGTGAGGCAATCATCGTCTCATGCTCGAGGGCTATCGCCTCCTGCCACTTCTCGATGTCGTAGGGGCGTGCCTTGCGGTATATCTTCTTGAACTCGCCATTGTGGGGGTTGAAGCCCACGCGACGCATCTGCTTTGCCACCATGTCGCCTGTGAGCGAGATGATGCCGATGTCGTGACCTGGCGACGCCTCCACAGCGACGATGTCGCCACGCTTGAGGTCGAGGTTGTTGACATTCTGGTAGTACGAGCGGCGCGTATTCTTGAAGCGCACCTCAAAGATGTCGGTGGGTATGTTGTTGGGGTACTCCTCGAGCCAGTTTGTCTCGTGCAGCTTGTAGCAGCCCTCGGCAGCTATTGCCTCAATCTCATCGCCACAGTCGCAGAAGATGGCTCCGCGCCCCATTTCGGGATTATGTTTTTTGTTACAACTCATTGTCTTCCTACTTGTATATGTACATTACGGCGTAAAGATAGTAAAAAAAGATGAAAGTGCAAAGAAGAGTGAAGTTCAAAGATGATAGAGGAAGTATTGGCGTTGTCCCTGCTGTCTCTCTGCGGGCAAAGCCTGCTTATCTTTCATCATTCTTCTTTGAACTTGCATCTTAATCCTATTATGCTGCTTTTTTATCATGATTATTGCAGTGAGCAAAAAAATTTTTACCTTTGTAAGTTGAAAAGAGTTTTATTAGCTATGAGTAATAGAAAAGTTCTTGTCACCGGTGGCGCAGGATATATCGGCTCACATACCGCCGTGGAGCTTATAAATGCCGGCTACGAGGTTATCATCGTCGACAACCTCTCGAATAGCGACCGCTCGTCACTCGCAGGTATCGCTGCAATAACGGGCGTAACACCTACATTTGTCGAGGCCGACTGCTGCGACAGGGAGGCCATGGAGCGCCTCTTCGCCGAGCACGACTTCCAGTCGGTAATTCACTTTGCCGCCTTCAAGGCTGTGGGTGAGTCTGTTGCCGAGCCGCTTAAATATTACCAGAATAACATCGGGTCGTTGGTAAATATCCTCGACCTCATGCGAAGATACGAGCGTCGCAACATCGTATTCTCATCATCAGCAACGGTGTATGGCGATGCCGACGTGCTCCCCGTAACGGAGCGCACGCCACGCAAGCCCGCAACATCGCCCTATGGCAACACCAAGCAGATGGCCGAGGATATCCTCCGCGACAGCGTGGCCGCCGTCGAGCATCTCAACGGAATAGCTCTGCGCTACTTCAATCCCATAGGTGCGCACCCCTCGGCACTCATCGGCGAGCTTCCTCGCGGTGTGCCCAACAACCTCGTGCCCTACATCACGCAGACAGCAGCGGGCGTGCGCGAGTGCTTGAGCATCTTTGGTGACGACTACCCAACACCCGACGGCTCGTGTCTACGCGACTATATCGACATCGTCGACCTCGCACGTGCCCATGTCGTGGCCATCGACCGCATGGTAGAGGGTCGCAATAAGGAGGCGTTCGAGATATTCAATGTTGGCACAGGTCGCCCCGTATCGGTATTCGAGTTGGTACACGGCTTTGAGGAGGCTAACAACCTAAAACTCAACTATAAGGTGGCGCCACGACGTGCAGGTGATGTGACCGCCGTATGGGCAGATACAACCCTCGCAAACGAGGAGCTTGGCTGGCGCGCCGAGCGTGAGCTTACCGATACCCTTCGCTCAGCGTGGGCGTGGGAGTGTCATGTTCGCAACATCAAGCAATAAAGGGTGTTGTTGTGACGTTAATAACTGAAAATTAAACTACCTATGAAGAGATTTATACTTCTGCTACTCGCCATGGCGATAATCGTCCCCTCGGCCGAGGCTAAGAAGCGAGAGACACCCGAAGAGATCGCGCGTAAGACACGTAGCTATAAGGGCTGGGAGTGGGGCGCGTCGGGTCGCTTCAACCTTGTATTCTACGATATGAACTATACGAAGATTAAGGGTGAGACTGGCGTTAAGGACTACCGTGCACAGGCTAAGTTTGGCGGTGGCGTGATGATTGGCGGTGGCTACTTCTTTGATAACCACTGGCGCTTGGGCGTTGAGGTGGGTGCTCAGATTCAGTACGACCACACCGTAGCCCCCATCGTAGCTACACTACACTACTACTACGGCAAGCGCAAAACCTGCTTCTTCAACTTCGTGAACGTGGGTACTAACATGCTCCTTAACAAGGGTGTGCGCTTTGGTGCTAATGGTGCAGGTGGTGTCGGCATCCGTATCCAGAACCCCGACAGCAAAAATAAATTCGAGATATCTCTTGGTTACCAGGCACTTATGATGCGACCCCATCCTGACCTCAATGGTGGCTTCCAATACAACCCTAAGGATGTCGAGCGCATCAAATTGGACCAGTCGGTATTCATTGGCTTAGGCATCTACTTCTAAAATTTGTTGTGATAAGGGGGCCTAACTTCGGCCTCTCAATTATTAGCCCAAATAGGAAATACGTCGAGTATGTCCTATCTGGGCTAATTTCATGTCGAGACCAAATTATACCCCTTCTGGTAATAAGTTGTGTTGCAGCGCTAATTACGCTGCGTATCTTCGTCGCTAAAAGACCTCGCGGAGGATGCGTAGTGACTCTACGTTGTGGATGCCATCGAGGTGGTAGGCGTAGTAGCGTAGCATGGCGTCGAGGAACTCTACACGCTCCGTGCGGTTGAGGCCTATTTCGCCCAAATAGCGCACGTCGCACTCCAACATATCGTGTAGTATACGGGCATTTTCGGGTGTTAGCGCATAGCTCGGCACCAGGGCATATGGTGTGAAGTGACCATCGCGGATATCGAGCCATGCCCCATCCGTATACTCATTATCGGGTGAGAAGCCCAAGGGGCGGCTGAGGTTCGCAAGGAACCAGAGGTGGAAGTTGGCGATGCCCTCATCTAATGCATCCAATGCTGCCACCGAGCCCCACACAAAGTCGAAGAGTCTATCCGACGATTCGCTCTCCTTGATAAGGCGATATAACACCTCGGCCATAAAGAGCGCCATCGTCGACTTGCGTACATCAAATGGTGTCGACTGAAGCACTATGCCGGGCGCCAAGTCCTTCATGCGGTGTAGGCTCATCTTCGTCGACGTAAGACCCTCGAACTCAATAGCAAACATGGGCTGCAGCAGAGCCATCTTCGACCCCTTAGCCGTGGGGCGTACACCCTGTATCATATAGCTTTGGCGACCCATCGTGTCGGTGAGTATATGCACAATGACACCCTTCTCGCCATACTTGAGTGTGCCGAGAACGATGCCACGCGCCTTATAACTCTTCATCGACATCTTTTCTGATTACTCTCTGCTAATTGTTTAGTTTAGTCGTGCCAGCGGCCGTCGCGCTTGATAATCTCAATAAGGTGGTCGAGCGCCTCGGATTGATGGATGTTACGCTCGACAATCTCGCGGCCACGGTAGAGGGTGATATGTTCGGGTGACGAGCCTACATAGCCATAGTCGGCATCGGCCATCTCGCCAGGGCCATTGACGATGCACCCCATAACACCTATCTTGAGGTCTTTGAGGTGTGAGGTTCGTGCCTTGATTGCCGCCAAGGTTGTCTGTATGTCGTAGAGCGTGCGACCACAACTTGGGCAGGCTATATACTCGGTGCGTGTGAAGCGTAGGCGCGATGCCTGCAACAGCATAAGCTCCATGTCGTTAACATCCTCTGCCGTAAGGTGTGGCGCATCAATCCATACGCCCTCGGCAAGACCATCTATAAGAAGCTGACCCATGTCGGCAGCTGCCGATAGTGCTACTATCTCCTTGTCGCTGCTCTCATAGCGGCGTTTGATGACTATACCCTCTGTTGTTGGGTTGTTGAGTATCGCTGCACGCCACTCGTGCGTTGGGTTGTCGCTCGTTGCCTCAACGACCCTATATTCTGATGTTATCTCGCTGTGTGTTATTGGCTTATGATTGGTGCGTGCCTTAAACGTTGTAGGTGAGTAATGCGCTGTATTGTCAACCTCGAAGTGTGCTGTGCGACCCTCGAAGTAGTTGGCGAGGAACCTCCCCACAGGCACCTCATTTTCTGGTGCCTCGGTGAGCGATACACGTAGCGTGTCACCTATACCGTCGGCCAAGAGTGCGCCGATGCCCACAGCACTCTTTATACGACCCTCGATGCCATCGCCTGCCTCCGTAACACCGAGGTGCAGAGGGTATGTCATGCCCTCGCGCTCCATAGCCTCTACAAGTAGTCGGTAGGCATGAACCATGACGCGCGTGTTGCTCGACTTCATAGATACCACAACATCGTGGAAGTCGGCCTTGCGGCACATACGCAAGAACTCCATCGCCGAGGCCACCATGCCCTCAGGGGTGTCGCCCCACTCGTCGAATATGCGCTTGGCTAACGAGCCGTGGTTTACGCCTATGCGTAGCGCTACACCGCGACGGCGGCATATCTCAATAAGTCGTTCCAGCTCGCCATTCGAGGTGCGGAAGTTACCAGGGTTTATGCGCACCTTATCCACCGCCTCGGCAGCAATCATCGCTATCTCGGGCGTGAAGTGTATGTCCGCCACTATCGCCGCACGACAGCCCCTTGTGCGTAGCTCCGCCATGATGGGCGAGAGTGCCTCTCCCTCGCGGCGTCCCTGTGCTGTGAGACGCACTATCTCGGCACCTGCATCGGCAATGCGCATGGTCTGGGCTACCGATAGCTCGACATCGGCAGTTGGGGTGTTGGTCATCGACTGTACGGCAATGGGGTGCTGACCTCCTATTGTCACCCCTCCGAAGCTCACCTCGTGGGTGGCGCGACGGCTATATTTGAGTGTTGTTGACATAATAGAGTGTTTCTTTTTGCAAAGTTAACCTTTTTTATTGGTTTATCTATTAAAATATGCGACAACTTATTAATACGTTGATTATCAGCACATTGTGTTGTGTATATGTAACATATTGAAAATCAGCGAGTTGAAAAATCGACTTTTCTATACACATATAACCGCTTATAAATCAGTGAATTATGAAACATAGAATGGAAAAATTAGTGCCTCGAAAATTTGGTGATTGCCGCAATATAGCCTAACTTTGCACTAACGAAACCAAACAGATTGCAACCATGAGACGACTAATCATTTTCTTGCTTGGCCTTTTGGGATTCACGGCTGTAAGTTGCGACAGTCCAGATAACTTGAATGCCTATGGTACTCCCCATGTGCTGTTTAGCCTCAAGGCTCGCGTTGTCGACGAGCAGGGTAATCCTATCAAGGGTATAGAGGTGGATGCTAATGAGCACTACTGGTTCGACAATAATTGTTATTCTGACGAGAATGGCTACTTTGATGTAAGTGGAAATCTCCCTCCGGGTGATCAATATAAGGTGAGATTTATAGATGTCGATGGTGCGGAGAATGGTGGCGAGTTTGAGACTCTCGAGCTTGACATTACGGATAATGTTAAGAAGGTTGCCGAGGGCTCTAATGGTTGGCGCGAGGGTGAGTACAAGGCGGAGTTGGGCGAGGTGACGCTTAAGCTCAAGCAGAGTACAGCAGATGTCAATGAGAAGTAATCGAATTAAAATCACAATGCGTAATAAACCATGCGACGAGGTATATTATATATAATGGTGTTGGCTGTTGCGGTGTTTGGCATGACATCGTGCATGAAGGACTTTGGCTATATCTTACGCCAAGATGTCGATGCGCCAATATCTATGGAGCTCAACGGCTCGCGCTATGAGTGGGATGAGGAGCTATTCTCAAGCGATGTGGGTATCTATGCTATGCGAAATCACCCCGACTTGGTACTCCACGACGGCGGTGGCTTCACCTTCGAGCTACGACGCACGCTCGCATGCGACTCCGAGAAGAGTGCCGAGTTGTACTTCTGCATTGAGAACGAGTACTCCGAGTTCGAGCTCAACAAAACATACTCGTTAATAGTCGTTGGCGACTCCTTTGCCGAGGTTAACTTCCAAGAGCGGGGTCCTACGCACACGCTGCCCAGTGGTACGACGGTTACGGATATAATCACCTACTCGTATGACGCTAAGGATGGGTATATCCTCTTCACCGAGATGGAGAAGTATAGCGAGCATAGCTACCTCCTGTCGGGCGAGTTCAGCTTCCGAGGTGTAAGTAGCGACGGTGACGAGCTTGTGGTTAAGAAGGGCAAGTTCTCCGATTGTCGTGTGCATGTCTCGCATGGCGAAAGGTGCGATGGTGAATGGTAATATAATAGAGGTAATAGTATGAAGAGGGTAATATATATGTTAATGGCTCTTATGGGCTTTGGCGCTGTGGCGTGCGAGGAGGTAAATAGCGATGTCGCAGGTGAGTATGGTGTGCCACATGTGACCTTTAGCCTCAAGGCACGCGTTGTCGATGAGGCAGGAGAGCCTATCGAGGGCATTAAGGTGCGCGTGGATTGGGTTGAGGAGTATACCAACCAAGATGGTGAAATCAGCATTAACGGTTCGGTCTACACGGGGAGCCAGAATCGGGTTAGATTCGAGGATGTAGATGGCGAAGAGAATGGTGGTGAGTTTGAGACCTTGACGCTTGATATTACTGATAAGGTAGAGCAGACCGCAGATGGCTCTGGCAGTTGGTATGATGGCGCTTTTAAGGCAGAGTTGGGCGATGTGACCATGAAATTAAAGGAAGAGTAACATTATGCTTGGCAAGATATTAACGCGATTGTTTGCCCTATTTGGCATGACGCTGACGTGCGTTGCGTGCTATGGTGTTCCCGAGGCCGATTTTAACCCCAGCTTCGTGGCATCGGGACGTGTCGTCGACCCTGAGGGCAAGCCTATAAAGGGCATCGAGGCTAAGATGGGCACGAAGTCGACATATACCGATAACGATGGTCACTTCCGTCTTCGCGGTGATAGCTCGACACTTATCCTCGAAGATGTCGATGGCGAGGAGAATGGCGGTGAGTTTGTCGCCGCGCCGATATATCTAAAGTCAGACGAGGCAGATGTCGGTGAGGTGGTGATGTCGCGCATGGACAATAACAACTAATAACACACTAACAATGAAACGATTGATATATGCTCTGATGGCACTTTTGGGCTTCGGCATGGTGGGGTGCGAAGGTGAGGATAGGGCTGCTCCTGAGTATGGCTGCCCATACGTCAACTTCAACCTTAAAGCGCGTGTTGTCGATGAGGCGGGCGAGCCTATACCTGGTATTGAGGTTAGGTTGAACAATGACTGGGGAAAGCTCGCAGAGTCCGATAACCTCGGTGAGATAGATGCCTTAGGTTCGACATTCCCAGGCAATCAGTATGAGATAGTCTTCAAGGATGTCGATGGCGAGGCGAATGGTGGCGAGTTCGAGACCCTTGTACTCGATATTACCGACAAGGTTGAGCAGACTGCCGAGGGTGTGGGTAGTTGGTATGCGGGAGATTATAAGGCCGAGCTTGGCGACGTGACCCTCACACGCAAGGAGTAGTACTTAAAATTGCTAATTACTAATTGTTTATAGATATGAAACGACTAATTTTTTACATGCTGTCGTTGTTGGGCTTTGGCGCAGTAAGTTGCGAGGGGCTCAATGGTGGTGGCAATTTGGATGCCTACGGAGTGCCGTTTCGAGAGTATCAGATGTCGGCGCGTGTTGTAGATGCAGAGGGTAACCCAATTAATGGCATCAAGGTTAGCCATGGCGTTTCGCAGGATAACCCAAAGAGCTTTGAGTATGTAACAATAACCGATTCGGATGGTTTCTTCTCGGGATATGTGGATGAGGGGTCGACCTATCTGCGTTTTGAGGATATCGATGGAGAGGAGAATGGTGGTGAGTTTGAGACAAAGTACGTGGAAGTGACAGAGGAACACACAATGAGTGGCCATATTGGCGATGTAGTATTAACCAAAAAATCTAATCAGGAGTAGTTATGAAACGAACATTTGCAATAATAGGTTTAGCCCTTCTCGGCGTTGCCTTTGTTGTGGCATCGTTGTGGGTTATGCTCAGCGGTGGCCATAGCGCGCGTGCCGTGCGCACTAAGTTCCGTATTGGTGGCGCTATGCTGACCCTCTCGGCAATGATTTCGCTCACCTCGTGCGGTGCAGGCAACGAGTATGGTGTGTCGTGCTACGACCCAGCACCACCCCCAGAGAATGAGCATCGTTGGAGTCAGGGTGTTGCCAATAGCGAGCTTCGCAATGGCGATAAGGTTGTGCTTAACTACGAATGTCGATTTGGTAGCGAGGTAAAGATATCGCTTATCACCGATGATGAGGGCGAGGATAGAGTGCTTTGCAGCCAGACATACGAGGTGACAAAGGGAGACAATCAGCTTGAGTTTACCATCGATGCAGGCGACTATCGCGGTCGCGCCGAGCTATGTGTCGAGTATGATAAGTACGAGGATGGCGATGAGAGCTTCTGGCCGTTTGCATGTATCTTTGTAGCTATTGTAGACTAACCTATGCTCTTTGCGCGACGTGATAAGCTAAAGCTCGGTGTTGTGGTATTCGAGATTACCGATGCCTGCAACCAGGCGTGTAAGTTCTGCTACAACCACTTCAAGGGGTGTGAGGGGTATTGCGCCCCTGCTGCGCCAGACTACGCTATGGCACACAGAACGCTCAAAAGGCTCCTCGACGAGGCGTCCATCGCAAGCCTCTCGCTGTCGGGTGGCGAGCCTATGCTGATGCCCAATATTCACGACTTGGTGCTTAAGGCGCGCTTTACGGGTGCTAACGTTAATATCCTTACCAATGGCACGCTACTATCGGATAACGATGTCAAGATCTTCGACGACCTCGGCGTGGGGCTGATACAGATACCTATACTCTCGTCGGATGCTCAAATACACGATGCGCTGACGACGATTCGCGGAACGTGGGAGCGTGCTATGAGGGGCGCTCGCAGGGTGGCTGAGAGGCGCAAGGGGTGGTTGGCGCCGGTGCTTATCATCACGCGCCAAAACCTCGACACCATAGAGCCTACCTTGGAGCTATATGCTGAGCTTGGGGCAACGAATATTCTTGTCAACCGCTTTAATGTCGGAGGCCTCGGCATTGGCAATGCCTCGGAGCTTAGCCTGAGCCACAGCGAGTTACGTGCAGCCTTTAAGCGTGCCGACAACAAACTCAAGGAGCTTGGATTGAGGGCGCATAGTGGAGTGTGTACACCTATGTGTGTGCTCAACCCCAAGGAGTATTCGAACATAACTTTCACCCACTGCACAACGGAGCTTATGTCGCGTCCGCTGACGATAAACTATCGTGGCGAGGTGCGCTTCTGCAACCACTCGCCACGCGTCCTGGGCAACATCCACGACATGCCGTTGGCGGCAATCTTGGAGCGCTCACAGAGTGATGGCTACTTCGACAAGCGCCCTGTGGAGTGTGTGTCGTGCAGGCTATGGGAGCAGTGTCGCGGAGGGTGTCGTGCTGCCTCGGAGCAGCTATATGGCACGTTCGACCGTGTCGACCCGATACTAAGTATTGAAAACCATAAATAACCAACTATGGGAAAACGACTTGGAGTGCGTCAGTGGATAGCACTCAAACTATTCAAGAAACTACGACAGATACGTCGCGATGAGCACCTCTTAAATACACTCTTCTGGGAGTGCACCCTGCGCTGTAACCTGCAATGTCGCCACTGCGGTAGCGACTGCAAGGTCGATACTATGCTTCCTGATATGCCCGCAAAGGATTTTTTTCGCGTGCTCGACAACGATATAACGCCACACGTAAACCCCAACAAGGTGCTTATCATCCTATCGGGAGGCGAGGTGCTCGTGCGTAAGGACCTTGAAGATATAGGCATAAATCTTTATCGTCGTGGCTACCCTTGGGGTATGGTGACCAACGGCATGGGCCTCACACGCCAGAGGTTTGACTCGTTGGTGCGTGCTGGTCTACACTCTATTACCGTCTCGCTCGATGGCTTCGAGGAGCACCACTACCATATACGCCAGAATAAGGAGAGCTTCAAACGTGCGGTGGAGGCTGTTAAGATGATTTCAGCTGATAAGGAGCTCGCCTCGGATGTGGTTACGTGTGTAACGCCCGCCTTGCTACCCCGCCTCGACGAGTTCAAAGAGTTCCTATACTCGCTCGGTGTGCGTCGCTGGCGACTATTCACCATCTTCCCCGTAGGTCGTGCTGCCACTGACCCCACGTTGCAGCTCAACGACGAGGAGTTCACCTATCTCATGCAGTTTATCGAGCGCACACGCAAGGAGGGTCGCATCATGGCAGCATATGGCTGTGAGGGCTTCCTCGCGGGCTACGAGATGCGTGTACGAACCAACCCCTTTGAGTGTTACGCCGGTGTGGGTACCGCCTCGATACGCGTAAATGGCGATATCTCGGGCTGCACATCGGTACGTGCCAACTTCACGCAGGGAAATATCTATAAGGATAACTTCTGGGATGTGTGGCAAAATCGCTTCGAGAAGTTCCGCAACCGCGCGTGGGCGAAGAAGGGCAAGTGCGCCGACTGTAAGATGTGGCAGTACTGCGAGGGTAACGGTATGCACCTCTATGACGATGACGAAAACCTGCTACTCTGCCACTACCAGCGACTTAAAAGATAGACGTAGAGGGTTTAACGTAAAAGATTGAGAGGCTCTGCCAGTACCCAATCAAGGGCTAGGCAGAGCCTCGTCTGTCATCTCTTCTCTTACGGCTTGCGATTACGGCAAAAATTTACTATATTTGCGAAATGGTATGCCTCGTTGGCACCAACCACCGCAAACCTATTGTTGAGTATGAAGATTCTTGCCGTATACTTTCGTGCCGGTAGTGGCGTCTCGGTAATCTACGAGCGCGTTATTGAGCACCTCGCAAAGCATGCCGAGGTGGATATCCTCAGCGACCAAGCGCCCATATCCAATATGAAGAGCGTGCGCAACATCTATACTCATCCATTCTCGAAGTCGCGCAGCAAGTGGTATCGTAAGTTCGTGAGGTGGTTCGGAGCAACGCCATTCTCATCGCGCTGGAGCCGTGAGGCAATGACACAACTTACTGATAGTTACGACCTTGTGATAGCCTTTGTCACCTCGGCACAGCTAACGCCCGTAGTCTTTGGTCGACACTATGCCGAGCAGCACAACACAAAATTTGCAATCTACTCGGTAGATGCTATACCCGCCCCTGGTGGGTGGACCAAGCCTCGCGAGTATCGTGGTAAGATGCGCGTTGTGGCACGTAACTTTGCCGCTGCTGACTATGTGGCATCGTCGAATGCCCATATGCTCGATTTTCAGCTCACCACATTCAAACATAAGGAGGGCTTGCGCTCCAACGTGTTGCTCACACCCTCGCCTGCTAAGGAGTATAACCTCCCCGCAGGTGAGCGCGCTACGTTCCTATACACAGGCTCGCTATACGGCTTGCGTAACCCCGACTACTTCTTCAAGGCATTCAAGCGTCTACTTCGCGTGTACCCCGATGCGGAGGCTATATTCGTGGGTATGGGCATGAAGTTCCGCAATATGCGCTCTATACTTAGCGCCGAGGAGCTTAAGCGCGTCACGGTGTTAGGCCATACCGACAACCTTGAACCTCTATTTAGGCGTGCCACGGTGCTTGTCGACATAAATGCCGACAGAGAGAAGGACCCATTCCTATCGAGCAAGATTATCACCTACCTCAAAACAAACCGCATCATCGTATGCGAGACGGGTCGCGACACCCCCTCGCGCGAGGTCTTCGCAGGTCTCGACACGATAATCCTTGCCGACCACAGCGCAGAGAGCCTCTACGATGCTATGAAGCTCGCGCTGGAGCGCGCACACAGCAACCCTAATTATGCGGAGCGCGAGGCTGTTATACGACGCTTCTCCATCGAGGAGGTGAGCGATATATTCTGGGACGATATCGTAGATATGTGTAAATAAATCAACAATATAACCTAAGACTATGAAACGCAGAATACTAATTACTGGAGCAACTTCGGGTATTGGCCGAGCTACTGCATTGAGGTTGGCTGCTGCCGACACCGAGATTATCATCACTGGTCGCCGTAAGGAGCGTCTTGAGGCTCTCAAAGCAGAGGTCGAGGCTAAGGGCGCCGAGTGCATGGTGTTACACTTCGACGTACGCTCGGAGCAGGAGTGTATCGATAACCTCAAACCATTGGGTCGTGTCGACATCCTTATCAACAACGCAGGTCTTGCTGCTGGCCTTGAGCATATCGACAAGGGTGACTCGGCAGATTGGGATGCTATGATTGACACAAATGTCAAGGGACTGCTATATGTTACGAAGATTATAAGCGGTGCTATGGTAGAGGCTGGCAAGGGTGGCCACATCATCAACATAGGCTCTATTGCCGGCACTGAGCCTTATGAGAATGGCGCGGTATACTGCGCCTCGAAGCACGCCGTACACGCCATATCGCAGGCCATGCGTGCCGACCTGCTCTCAGCAGGTATCAAGGTGGGGGAGGTGCGACCAGGCATGGTCGAGACGGAGTTCTCGGAGGTGCGCTTCCATGGCGACAAGGAGCGTGCAGCAGGCGTCTATAAGGGTGTTGAGGCCCTCCAAGGCGAGGATATAGCCGAGGCTATACACTGGATGCTATCGCTCCCCGCACACATGAACGTAAACGATATTGTGCTGATGCCTACGTGTCAGGCAGGTGCTTATTATACTTACCGCAAATAACCGATTTACAATATGATGCGTAACATTACTACACTATTTATTGCGCTGTTCAGCATCTCGACTTTTGCTTGCAGCTGCGCTAAGCCTGATGCTCCAACTGGTGACGAGCCTCAACCTCAGCCTCAGCCTACGGTTGAGCGTACCGACCTCTTTGCCGTAAAGAGAGCCGAAGATATAGCATATCGTATTCCTGCGATTGCTGTAACGCCCGATGGTCGTCTTATCACGGTCGTTGACTACCGCATAGTGCGTTCCGATATAGGCGTTGTTAACAACGGTCGTATCGACTTGCACTACCGTATATCCGACGATAATGGCCACACTTGGAGCGATACAGAGGTACTTATCGAGGGTAAGGGTGCCGAGGCTACCGACTTTATGAGCGTGGGCTATGGCGACCCATGTATCGTTGCTGATAGAGAGTCTAACAAGGTGCTTGTAATGAGCTGCGCGGGCAATGTCTCTTTCCAGAATGGCACACGTCAGCGCCACCAGAACATTGCACGCTTTTACTCGGAGGATGGCGGCATAACCTGGAGCGAGCCTGAGGATATCGCCGAGTCTATATACTCGCAGTTCGACGCCTCGTCGTACGGCCCTGTGCGCTCAATGTTTGTAGCCTCGGGACGTATCATGCAGAGTAGCACCGTTAAGGTGGGTAGCCACTATCGTCTCTACTGTGCTGTACTTGTGCGCGATAACTCGGCAACGCACATGAACTATGTCCTATTCTCGGATGACTTCGGTGGTAGCTGGAAGGTGCTTGGCGACATCAACGAGCCAGCCGTATATCGTACTGCCGATGAGCCTAAGGTTGAGGAGCTTCCCAATGGCAACATCCTTATCAGCTCGCGATACAATGGTGGTCGATACTACAACATCTTCACATTCAGCGATGTTGCCACTGGCGCAGGCTCGTGGGATGAGGCGCAGTTCTCTGGTGCAAACAATAATGGCGTGACCGCTATCGATAACTCTACAAATGGCGAGGTCGTTATCCTTCCGGTAGTTCGTAACGAGGATGGCAAAGAGATGCATATCTTGTTGCAGTCGTTGCCTATGGGCCCACAGCGCGCAAATGTAGGTATCTACTATAAGGAGCTTGCCTCGGAGGTTGAGGACTATATCTCGCCATATGAGATTGCTCGCGACTGGGATGGCGTACTTCAGGTATCGACTCTCAACTCGGCATATTCGACAATGATATGGCAGAAGGATAACAACCTCGGCGTCTTCTACGAGGAGGAGACCTATGGTGTAAGTGCCCACACGTATGGTGGCTACAATATGGTCTATGAGAGCCTATCGTTGGAGGAGATAACGGAGGGCAAGTATAGCTACCGCGCTAAGTAGCGGAGTGACTTCTTGTCGACGTTTGACCTGGGAGATTATAGGGATGATGCAGTGAGTCATCGTGCCTATAATCTCTCGTTTTTGTGTAAGTATCTGTAATACAAGAGCATGTGTCTAAGTGGCTGAAAATCAGCGCTATGAAAAATCAACACTCTTCTGTTTTGTAATGCGCTGAGTGTCAGGGTGTTCCGGTGGAGTGAAATGAATTTTTTGTTGCTCGAAAATTTGGAGCTCTGCGACCTTGTACCTAATTTTGTGACTAAGAAAGTAACAATTTAAAGGTATACGAGTATGAGACGACTATTACTTATTTTCGCTTTGTCGCTTTTTGTTGCGTCGTGTAGCAAGGAGTATGTAACAGATGGCTTCACCTTCGATAAGCGTGTGTATGAGGTGTCGTGTGATGGCGGTATAGTGCTTGTTGACTTTGCAAT
This sequence comes from Rikenellaceae bacterium, assembly GCA_015059955.1. Classification (GTDB taxonomy): domain Bacteria; phylum Bacteroidota; class Bacteroidia; order Bacteroidales; family Rikenellaceae; genus Alistipes. The sequence goes on along the minus strand of SUZK01000004.1, from coordinate 106,411 downwards.
AAATGGCAAGATACGTCCGCCACATGTTGTATGCTATGACCCTTGGCTTGAGATAGAGACCCTCTCGGCAACCGAGCTGAAGCTTAGGGCTGATAAGAACTTTGGGGCGGAGCGCGAGGCACACGTATACTTCACCAACCCTAATACGGGAGATAATAGCTCTATTATCGTCAGACAGAAGGCCTATGATGGTAAGCGTGCCATAGAGCTATCGGTAAGCAATCTTACCTCGCGCACGTGTGATTTAACAGCTAAGTCGAAGTCTAAGAACGATGATATGCTGATTGTTATACACGTTAACAACTATGTCGAATTTCAGGATTATGCCGACTCGCCACAATTCTTTGTTTCAGATATAATGCGCTCTTATGCGAACAAGGCATGGGAGGCTGATATGTCGCTTGTCGACTACCTTGAGATGATTAATCGCGGTGGCTATGGCACGGTTCAATATCACTTTGATAAACTTATACCTGGTGATGTGTTTAACTTATGCGCCTTTGGTATCACGTACGATGCACAAAGTAACGCTTATGAGCTTATAACACCCCTATACTACAAAGCATTTGATGTGCCTACGCAGCCTAAGAGGGATATTGAATTGGTAGAGAGCCTCGATATCAATGGTGCCGACCTCAGCATGACTTTTGACCCGGGGGCGTGGGATGGTTACTACCACTACCAGATTGTAAGTCATTTGAGCCACTCTTCAATCTATTTCCCTCCTTCGGAGCAACTTACCGAGCAGATACACCGAGGATGGGCGCTTGAGTTATACGAAGACTACTATTATAGGGTGATGGTTGATGGTATCTCGCTCGACGAGTTTATGGCAGAATATTGCCTCAAAGGGCCTCAGGAGGTAGACCTCACTCTACTTGCCGAGGAGGATTACCTTCTTGTTGCCTACGCCGTAGATATTGTCGAGGGTATCCCTCAGATTGTCTCGAAGATAGACTACCGCCACTTCCGTACTGGTAGTGTTGAACCTGTCGACCTGACAGTTGACTTTCAGATTAATGAGCTTTATGGGCGACTCCTGCGCTACGAACTCATACCCTCTAATGACACGGATAGCTATGTCTCTGGCGTGATGAAAAAGGTCGACTTCGATGTCATCCCTGAGTCGACTCTCGTTGGCATGCTTACGCAGGATGTTGACCCTATTAATGGTGTCAAGTATGGTAGACATAGTGGCGAAATAACACTCCTTGAGCCAGAAACAGAGTATGTTGTATGCATCGTGGGCTCGCATGGTGGTATGGTTACGACCGACCTTATGTATTATACGTTCACCACCAAGGCGGCCGAGCCATGTAGCGTATCGGTCAAGGATATTAAGCATAATGGTCCCTATTCGTTGCGCGATCTCCATGAGTCAGGTAGCGAATACTCCGACCCCGACTGGAAGTATCTTGAGTCGCGTGGCTATACGATGATGTGGTATGAGATTGAGACCGAGGGCGAGCCCTACAAAATATTTAGCCATGTATATGCTACCCAGGATATTGAGGAGTACACGCCTGAGCGTGCATATAACCATCTGCTCACCATGCAATCTGACAAGTTGCTTATATATAATGTCTTCTACCTTGAGGAGATATCGGTATGGTGCGTACTGATGGATGAGAAGGGTAATCTTTCGGAGCTCTATAAATCTGAGCCATTTACACTCCATATTGAGGATAAACGCGATATTAATGAGTTGTTGGAGATTTTAGAACGTCTTATGGGTTTGACACGTTCCAACAATCGAGAGATTGGCTACGGCACAGTGTTGGCCAACGACGGGCTATCCGTTGATAAGCCTCTCGTTAGGATACTATAATATAACAACAGAGCCCAAAGGTCTATCTCTGGGCTCTGTTGTTGCTATTTATCTGTTGTCGCTTAGTACGTTGTAAGTCTCATCCCTGTCCGCTGTGCCAGGTGCTTGGTATATCACAAGGTCGAACTTTGGAGCGAGGGCTATGACATGCGATATAACCTCCGACTGCAACCATTCGTATGGTACCCAGTTGACGTTTGCCGAGAAGCAGTAGAACTCGATAGGTAGACCCCACTGCGTAGGCTGAAGCTGGCGCACCATAACCAACATATTGTGGTTGATACGTGGGTGCTTGTCTAAGTATGCGTTTACGGCGCGCATAAAGAGGTCGAGGTTGGTAATGGTCTCACCCTCAGCTGTCTCCGAGGTAATAGACTTAACCATCTTACCTGTAATCTCGTCGGCCTGGATACGCTCCATAAAGGCGTTGTCGGCGAACTTGATGCTGCGTGTGTCGATATTTAGCGAGCGCTTGATGCGGCGACCACCACGCTCGAACATAGGCTGCCAGTTGTCGAAGGCCTCATTTACAAGGAGATTGGGCGGAATGGTCTGCACTGTGTTGTCCCACGCACGAATCTTCACTGTTGTCAGCGATATCTCGATAACAACGCCGTCGATATTGTGCTTAGGCATAGATATCCAGTCGCCAACTTTGAGCATGTTATTTGCCGAGAGCTGCACGCCCGCCACAAGGCCGAGGATGCTATTCTGGAATATCAACATAAGTACCGCTGCCGAGGCACCAAGACCTGTTAGAAGTATTACTGGCGACTTATCCAAAAGTATTGATACGACAAGGATTATGCCTATGCAGATAAGTATAACCTGTGCCATCTGAAGTAGGCCTTTGATAGGTTTGCCCTCCCAGCTGGGACGCTGTGATGCGAGGCTGAAGAGCGACTTCATAATAGCATTGATGAAGAGCAAGCAGTTGATAATTAGGTAGATGTCAAGCAGCTTCACGATTATCGTGTATAGTACCTCTGGGTTATCATCCTTGGGCCCGAATGCCATTGGCAACATTGCTGCTATCATCACTGGCGTGACGATGTTGCACAGACGTGTCATCACATTGTTGTCGAAGAGTATATCGTCCCACTTCGCCTTCGTTTTACGGACAATGTTCTTGACTACGCGTAGCACGCCAATACGTAGTATTAGGTTGATTATCAGCGCTAAGATGATTACACCTCCAAAGACTATCCACTCGTCAATCTCCTTGGCCTCTTCGAGTGTCATTCCCATCCTTACGAGGATGTCGTCGACCCAAAGTTGTGCATCTGTTGTATGTTCCATATTGTATAGTTTTAGGTTTTCTTGTTGCTATGCCACAAAATTAGCAATTTTATATTTATCTTGCTCTTGTTGCCTCTACATTTCTATATATTATATCTCCGACTTAAGCTCCCTCATCAGCGATTCGTAGTAGCTCTTAGATACGGGTATTCGCTTTATTGAGTCGTCATCGAGCGTGATGTAGTGCATTCTGTGCTCCTCACCTACGAAGCCTATCTTTGCGATGTTGACGATATATGAGCGGTGGCAGCGCACCATGCCTGTACCTTGCAACATCTGCTCCACTAATTTCGTGCGACAGCGTAGCATGTAGGACGCTATCTTGTCATTATGTTTGTAGTGCACCTTGATGTAGTTGTCGTCGGACTCAAGGTAGTAGAGCGAGTCGATGTTTATCGTGAGCCTCACTGTTCCACTATTATCCTTGAGGTTTACCATGCGTGGTGCTCGCTCGTTTGCTCGATGTGTTATCTCGGCAGCAGCAGCCATATGTCGTGTATCGCTCTCGTTGATAGCCGTAAGTCGCACGTTCTCCTCGCGTATTCTTTGAAGCTGATATTGTGTCGCCTCAAGCTCCTCACACTTAGAACGATACGCTGCGTAGAACGATATCATTCCATTGGGTATCGCAAGGATTGTAGCTACGCAAAATAGGGCGCGTAGAGCTATCACGGGTGTCGATACGCCCTCGACAGGAAATAGCGATACGGTGATTACGGTGTAGAATAGCGCAATGGCAACACTCTCGCTTGCCAACCACCATATGTATCGCGTCACGGTCATCTCCAATCTGTCTTGAAGAGTATTCATCACATATCGACTTACTATAAGTATGACGATGGCGCCTACGTAGAAGAGCGTTGTCATGCTGAAGCGTAGCATATCGTCGACGCTAAACCATACGGCTACGGAGTATCTGTCATATTGAAGCATAAATATCGTCGAGAAGATTACGATAAAGCTAATGAGGGCTGATATGTAGCCTCGCGATACAAGGTATTTGGGGATTTCGCGTCTTGCCATCTTCGTTGTAAAATATTAAATTATGTTGCAAAGTTATTAAAATATTTTCATATCGCATAATTCTTACCACATATATTGTAAATTTACCACAAAATAGCGTAATTCACCACAATTTGCGCGTGCGTATGAATGTAGCAAGTATCTTTGCACTGCTTTGTCGGTCGCGTATGCATTGAATAAATGAATATGCACTGGCTATTGTTAAGCGAAAATAATGTCAAATTAACAGAATATTATGAAAATTATTGGAACAGGATCGGCTCATCCAAAATGTGCAGTAACCAACGAGATGCTTGAGAAGTTTCTCGATACGAGCGATGAGTGGATTACTGAACGTACCGGTATCAAGGAGCGTTGCGTGATATCTTCCGAGAAGTTGGAGGATATGGCGGCTCTTGCCGCTAACAGAGCGCTCGAGAATGCTGGTCTTACGGCAGCTGACATCGACTTCATCATCTGCTCGAACGTCGTAAATGAGTATGTGACACCAGCCCTCAGCTGTATCATCCAGGGTATGATTGGTGCTACATGTCCCACAGTGGATATAAACGCTGCCTGCGCTGGCTTCGTCTTCGCTATGGATATGGCTGAGGATAAGCTAAAGTGCAACAAGGCCAAGAACATCCTTATCGTCTGCGCCGAGGAGCCCTCACGCATGGTGAGCTGGGAGAACAGAAGCACTTGTGTCCTTTTTGGTGATGGCGCGGGTGCTGCTGTTGTAACACAGGGTGATGATCTTAAGGCTATTCGCCTCACCACATCGTCACTTACCGAGGTGTTGTACTACCAGCGTCACCTTGAGCCTACTCCCTACATCGACAAGCCAGAGGAGTTTGAGCCTTTGGTGATGAAGGGTCGCGAGGTATTCAAGCACGCAGTGACCAACTCGTGCCGCGATATCCGCAAGCTCCTTAACGAGACAGGCCTCGAGGCTACCGACATCAAGTACTATGTGCTTCACCAGGCTAACCGCCGTATCATCGACTCTATCCGCAACTTCCTTGGTGTCGAGGAGGAGCGCGTGCCACACAACGTCGAGCGCTACGGTAACATCTCATCGGCGGCACTTCCCGCACTCCTCGATGAGCTAAACCGCGCTGGTAAGCTCCAGAAGGGCGACAAGCTCGTATTCAGTGCATTCGGTGCAGGCTTCACAACAGCTGCTTGCGTAATCGAGTGGGGTATTTAATTAGTAATCAACATTGCGGCGCGGTGTCGTCGCACAAAAACAGAGAATAATGGAACAGAGAGTAGTTATCACCGGTATCGGTGCAATTACCCCGGTCGGCAACCACGTGGAGCAGACATGGCAGAACCTCGTTGAGGGTAACTGCGGTATCGACTTCATCAAGGGTTACGACGAATTTAACCTCCCCGTGAAGGTGGCAGGTCAGGTTAAGAACTTCGATCAGTCGGAGTATGAGCTCAACGCAGGTCTTGCACGCCGCAGCGATAAGTTCTGTGTATACGCCATGGCAGCAGCGGCCGACGCCATGAAGGACGCAGGCCTGAAGAGTGGCGAGAACATCGAGCCTGAGCGCTTGGGCGTATATATCGGTTCGGGTATCGGTGGTATGGATACCTTCGTGAACCAGACAAAGGTGCTTCTTGAGGAGGGCGTAGGCCGCATCTCTCCCTTCTTCGTGCCTATGATGATCTCGAATATCGCTTCGGGTAACGTAGCTATCTCGCACAACGCTCAGGGCGTATGCTTGCCCGTGGTTACCGCTTGTGCTACTGGTACCCACGCTGCTGGTGAGGCATACCGCGCCATCAAGCATGGCTATGCTGATGCCATCATCACTGGTGGTGCTGAGGCTTCGGTACACCCATTGGCTATCGGTGGCTTCGCTAATAGCAAGGCACTATCACGCTCGGAGGACCCACTCCAGGCATCGCTCCCCTTCTCGGCAGACCGCCATGGCTTCGTTATCGCCGAGGGTGCAGGTATGATGATCTTCGAGTCGTTGGAGAATGCTCTCAAGCGTGGCGCTAAGATCTACGCTGAGGTTGTGGGCTATGGCAACAGCTGCGATGCTCACCACTTCACAGCACCACGTCCCGATGGTGTTCCAGCATCACGCGCCATCAAGCAGGCTCTTGATGAGGCTCACTTCGATGCCGACAAGGACCTCCTCTACATCAATGCCCACGGTACTGGTACGCCTCTTAACGACGCTGCCGAGACCAAGGCTATCAAGCTTGCTATGGGCGAGGAGGCTGCCAAGAAGGCGATGATAACATCTACAAAGTCTATCACAGGTCATATGCTTGGTGCTACGGGTGCTGTGGAGCTTATCGCTTCGGCGCTCTCACTACACCACGGCGTGGTAACGCCTACCATTGGTCTTACCAACCCTGACCCTGAGTGCGACCTCGACTACACACCTCTCAAGGCGCGTAAGGCAGATCTCACCGTAGCAATATCTAACTCACTCGGCTTCGGTGGCCACAACGCTTGTGTGGCACTCCGCAAGTGGGACAGCAAATAGAAGAAACCTATAATATCAAAGAGTATATGAAACTTCTCGAAGGTAAGGTAGCACTCGTAACAGGTGCTGGTCGTGGCATTGGTAAGGCTATCGCCTTGCGCTTTGCCGAGGAGGGTGCCAACGTGGCATTCACCGATTTGGTAATTAACGAGGCTGTTGAGGAGACCGTGCAGCAGCTCGAGGCATTGGGCGTCAAGGTTAAGGCATACGCCTCTAACGCAGCACTCTTCGACGAGACACACGACGTTGTAAAGCAGATTGTCGAGGACTTTGGTCGCATCGATATCCTTGTAAACAACGCAGGTATCACCAAGGATGGCCTTATGATGCGTATGTCTGAGGCACAGTGGGATGCTGTAATCAACGTAAACCTCAAGTCGGCGTTCAACTTCATCCACGCCGTAACGCCTATCATGGCTAAGCAGCGCGGTGGCTCTATTATCAACATGTCATCAGTTGTGGGTGTCAGCGGCAATGCTGGCCAGTGCAACTACTCAGCATCAAAGGCTGGTATGATAGGTCTCGCTAAGTCTATCGCTAAGGAGATGGGTCCTCGTGGCATCCGTGCTAACTGCATCGCCCCAGGCTTCATCATCACAGAGATGACTAACCAGCTATCTCAGGAGATTAAGGACCAGTGGGCACAGCAGATACCTATGCGTCGTGGTGGCACCCCTGAGGATGTTGCCAACGTAGCGTTGTTCCTTGCTTCAGACCTCTCGTCATATGTTAGCGGTCAGGTTATTCACTGTTGTGGTGCCATGAACTGCTAATTTGTTGTGATAAGCCGCAATCTGCGGCACATCCCAAAAAGTAGACTACCACGGGCTGTACTTCGTGTACTATCCCGTGGTAGTCTCTTTTGCGGTGCTAATAAAGGTTTACACCCCTGGTTATAAATGGCACTTATAGTTGTATAAAAATTTTTAGCTTGCACTTATCATTTTTTTGCCCTATATTTGCACTGACAAAAGTTGATAACCGATAAAAACAGATATATTATGGCAACAAAGTTTTTCAAGTGCAGCCGTTGTGGCAATGTAGCAATCAAGGTAGTTGACTCTGGTGTACCTCTCGTATGCTGTGGTGAGAAGATGGAGGAGCTTATCCCCAACACCGTAGATGCCAGTGGAGAGAAGCATGTTCCCGTGGTGACGCTCATAGGCGAGGGTCGCATTAAGGTAGAGGTGGGAAGCGTGCCGCACCCAATGCTTGCGGAGCATCACATCGCATTTATCTACGTAGAGACAGATCGTGGTGGCATTCGCGTAGACCTTACCGATAAGCCTGAGGCGGAGGTATATGTGGGCGATGCCAATGTCACAGCAGTATACGAGTACTGCAACCTCCATGGCCTCTGGAAGGCAGAGATGTAGTCTTCGTATGATGTTTTGATATGAGGGAGTTTAGCGAGTTTAGAGGTTGTTCTTTAAACTTCTTAAACTCCCTAATTCATATCCTCTCTCTTAGCTCTTTAAATTAAAGATGGGCATTGTCCTACGACAATACCCATCTTTCATATCTTCTATATTCTCTCTCCTATTCACACACACACTCACTCTCACTCTCTCTCACTCACACTCTCACTCACACTCTCTCCTCGCTCACTCTCATTCACTCACCCCCCCCACTCGCTACTGCTATTTGCGTGCCTCCTTGGCTTCGATGCATTCGGTGGCGTGAGGTACGCGCATCAGACGCTCACGTGGGATGAGCTTGCCTGTGGTCTTGCAGATGCCGTATGTTTTATTGTTGATGCGCACAAGGGCCATCTCAAGGTTGCGTATGAACTTCACCTGACGTGCTGCGAGGCGGCCATACTCCTCCTTAGAGAGTGTTGTGGCACCCTCCTCCATAACCTTAAAGGTTGGTGACGAGTCCTCGGTGTCGTTCTCGTTGCTTGTTGCCGTACGCAACATATCGTAGTCGGCGCGTGCCGATGCTAACTTCTGCTCTATCAACTGGCGGAACTCCTCGAGCTCAGCATCGTTGTAACGTGTCTTCTCCTCTGCCATAATCGTAACGTTTTAGTACGGTTATACATCTTTAATAAGCGAAATTAAGCAAAAAATATGACATACGCAAATATAATCAAAAAAAAGTGTAGCCTAATCTTTAGACTACACTCTTAATATATGGGCTAAATCGCGCTCCTATGCCTTTGTAACGGCAATCTTGAGTGGTGCCTCGTCGATGTCGGAGTCGACAACAAACTCACCCGTAGGAGCTGCCACAGCCTTAACCGCGATGGCCAAGGTCTGCTGGGCGATATAGTCGGCGAAGCTCTCAACGGCGGGTGCCGTAAGCTCCGTAGCCTCAATCTCAACGCTAATCTTATCCGTAACCTCGAAACCAGACTCCTTACGGATATTCTGGATGCGGTTGACAAGCTCGCGTGCAACACCCTCACGGCGAAGCTCGTCGGTGATGGTGATGTCCAAGGCAACGGTAAGCTTACCCTCCGATGCTACCAACCAGCCTGGCATATCCTCCGATGTAATCTCGAAGTCGGCAGCCGTAACGACAACCTGCTGGCCGTTAACCTCGAGCGTGGTCTCGGCATTAGCCTCGATAGCGGCAATCTGCTCCTGTGTGAAGGTAGCGACGAGTGCCGACATAGGCTTAGCAAGCTGTGCGTAGCGCTGGCAGAAGGCCTTGAAGTTGAGCTTGATACGCTTGGTGATGATGCCCGTAGTATCTGAGATGAGCTCTATATCCTTGACGTTAACCTCGCCCATGATGAGGCCACGTACCTTCTCGATATGTGCGGCCATAGCCTTGTCGAGAACAGGGATGATAATCTTGGTAAGTGGCTGGCGCACCTTGATGTTCACCTTACGGCGTAGGGCGAGCACCATTGACGATGTGCGCTGTGCGAGCGACATCATCTGCTCAAGCTCCTCGCTGATAAGTGCGGTGTTGCACTTAGGGTACTCGGCGAGGTGTACGCTCGACTCTGTGTGGCGGCCGCTGACGGCGTTAAGGTCACAGAAGATGCGGTCGGTGATGAATGGCGCGATAGGTGCTGCAAGCATCACGACGGTCTCCAAGCAGGTATACAGTGTCTGGTATGCAGCGAGCTTATCCTGTGTGAGCTCACCGCCCCAGAAGCGCTTACGGTTGAGGCGCACATACCAGTTCGAGAGGTTCTCGTTGACAAACTGGTCGATGCGGCGTGCCGCAGGCGTTGGGTCGTACTCCTCGAGCGATGTGGTGACGTCGCGTACAAGAGAGTTAAGCTCCGAGAGTATCCAGCGGTCAATCTCCGAGCGCTCGGCAACGGGTACCTCAGCCTCACGGCCTGTGAAGCCGTCGATGTTGGCGTAGAGCGCGAAGAACGAGTAGGTGTTGTAGAGTGTACCGAAGAACTTACGGCGGCACTCGTCAACGCCATCGACGTCGAACTTGAGGTTATCCCAAGGCTGTGAGTTCGATATCATATACCAGCGTGTGGCGTCGGCACCATACTTCTTCAAAACCTCGAATGGGTCTACGGCATTGCCCAGACGCTTCGACATCTTATTGCCGTTCTTGTCGAGCACAAGGCCGTTAGAGATGATATTCTTGAAGGCCACCGAGTCGAACAACATCGTGGCGATGGCGTGCAACGTATAGAACCAGCCACGTGTCTGGTCGACACCCTCGGCGATGAAGTCGGCAGGGTATATCTGGTCGAAGCCCTCCTTGTTCTCGAAGGGGTAGTGTACCTGTGCATAAGGCATGGCACCCGAGTCGAACCATACGTCGATGAGGTCGGGCTCACGGCGCATAGGCTCACCCTTCGACGATACGAGGATGATGTTATCTACATATGGGCGGTGTAGGTCGATATTCTCTGTCGAGTAGTTCTCCTTCGACATGTCGCCCACCTTGAAGTTCTTGTATGGGTTCTCCGTCATCACGCCTGCGGCCACGGCCTTCTCAATCTCCGAGATAAGCTCCTCGATAGAGCCTATGCACTTAAGCTCCGAGCGGTCCTCGGTAGCCCATATTGGGAGTGGAGTGCCCCAGAAGCGTGAGCGCGAGAGGTTCCAGTCGTTGATGTTCTCAAGCCACTTGCCGAAACGGCCAGTACCCGTAGACTCGGGCTTCCAGTAGATGGTCTTGTTCAAATCCATCATACGCTCGCGGAGCGCTGTGGTGCGGATGAACCATGAGTCCAAGGGGTAGTACAACACAGGCTTGTCTGTACGCCAGCAGTGTGGATAGTTGTGCGTGTGCTTCTCAATCTTGAAGACCTTGTTCGACTCCTTGAGCTTGATAGAGATGTAGATGTCGAGGTTCTCGGCGGCAGCAGCAGCCTTCTCGTCATAGCGGCCATCAACGGTGAACTGTGGGTCGTAGGCATTCTTCACGAAGCGACCCTCATACTCGTCGTAGGCAGCATCGACGCACTCGGCAGCGAACTTCTCGTCGAGCTCAGCCTTGAGGTAGAACTTACCTGTGAAGTCGACCATAGGGCGTGTCTCGCCGCGCTTGTTAATCATGAAGAGCGATGGTATACCTGCCTGACGCGCTACGAAGGCGTCGTCGGCACCAAACGTAGGTGCGATATGCACGATACCTGTACCATCCTCAGTGGTTACGTAGTCGCCGAGGATTACGCGGAAGGCCTTGTCGGCAGCCTCATGCCAGTTGCCCTGCTCGTCAGCCTCCACAGGCTTAACCCATGGTAGTAGCTGCTCGTAGTGCATGCCCTCGAGCTCCGTGCCGCGCCACTTGCCCACAACCTCGAATGGTATGAGCTTGTCGCCAGCCTTATACTCGTCGAGAGCGATGCCCTCGGCCTTCTTGTTGAAGATAGAGTAGAGTAGAGGCTCTGCCACAACGGCGGTAATCTTCTCTGCGGTGTAGGGGTTGTATGAGCGTACGGCGACGTAGTCAATCTTAGGGCCTACGCAGAGCGCCGTATTTGATGGCAGTGTCCATGGTGTTGTTGTCCATGCCAAGAATACGGGAGTGCCCCAGCCCTCCATCTCGGCCTTGGGGTCGAGGATGCGGAACTGAGCGGTACATGTCGTATCCTTAACGTCGCGGTAGCAACCAGGCTGGTTGAGCTCGTGTGTCGAGAGGCCTGTACCTGCTGCTGGCGAGTATGGCTGGATGGTGTAGCCCTTGTAGAGGAGGTTCTTCTCGTAGAGCTGCTTGAGGAGCCACCAGAGGGTCTCGATGAACTTGTTGTCGTAGGTGATATATGGGTCGTCCATATTTACCCAGTAGCCCATCTTGTGTGTTAGGTCCTCCCAGATGTCCGTAAACTCCATCACGGCCTCGCGGCACTGGCGGTTGTACTCCTCGATGGTTATCTTCTTGCCGATATCCTCCTTGGTGATGCCGAGCTTCTTCTCGACGCCAAGCTCCACAGGTAGGCCGTGTGTATCCCAGCCCGCCTTGCGGTGTACGAGGTAGCCCTGCTGTGTCTTGTAGCGGCAGAACACATCCTTGATGGTACGCGCCATCACGTGGTGGATGCCTGGTGTGCCGTTTGCTGAGGGGGGACCCTCGTAGAAGACGAAGGTGGGATGACCCTCGCGTGTTGTTATGCTCTTGTGAAAGGTGTCGTCCTCGGTCCAGCGTGCCAACATCTCGTCGGCAACGCCTGCGAGGTCAAGACCCTTATATTCATTAAACTTGCCCATTGCTAATTACTGATTGCTAATTGTTCTTTACTCCTCGTCCTCCTCGTCGTCACTCTCGGCCATTGTGGTGTAGACGTTTGTCACGTCGTCATCCTCCTCGAGGTGCTCGATGAGCTTGTTTACAGCCTCACGCTGCTCTGCGGTGAGCTCCTTCTGGTCTGTTGGGATGCGTACCGACTCACCCGATACCAACTCGAAGCCCTTCTCCTCAATCCATGTCTGAATCTGACCGAACGACTCGTAGGCAGCATATACCGTAACCTCGCCCTCCTCGGCGTAGAACTCGTCGACGCCAAAGTCAATCATCTCCAACTCCATCTCCTCAAGGTCGGCACCCGCCGTAGGCTTGAACTTAAATACGCACTTGTGCTCGAACATGAAGCCCACAGAGCCCGATGTGCCCAGTGCACCACCATACTTGTTGAAGTACATACGCACCGATGCCACGGTACGGTTTGTGTTGTCTGTAGCGGTCTCTACGAGTACTGCGATGCCGTGAGGGCCGTAACCCTCGTATATCATCTCCTTGTAGTCGGCAGAGTCCTTATCTGTTGCACGCTTGATAGCACGCTCGACATTCTCCTTAGGCATATTCTCCGACTTGGCGTTCTGCAACAACAGACGTAGACGGAGGTTTGATGCTGGGTCGGGACCCGACGCCTTTACCGCCATCTCAATCTCCTTACCAATCTTCGTAAATACGCGCGCCATATGTCCCCAGCGCTTCATCTTTCTCGCCTTGCGATACTCAAATGCTCTTCCCATAGTGTTAAAGTTTTATGTTTTTGTTCTTGATTTTTACCTTATATATATATAATGGCGCAAAGATAGAAAAAAAAGATGAAAGTTCAAAGATGAAGGGAAAAAGATGGCAGACGTAGTCTGCAATTAGCAATGCGAGGGGGGCTGGGGTTTAAGGATAATGGGGATAATGGGGAATATGGGGATAATGGGGAAAGTGCTTCCTTAATCTCTCTTTCATCTTCGCTCACGTCGCTCACACCGCTCACGTCGCTCACGTCGCTCACATCGCTCACACCGCTCACGTCGCTCACATCGCTCACATCGCTCACACCGCTCACGTCGCTCACACCGCTCACATCGCTCACACCGCTCACATCGCTCACATCGCTCACACCACCCCTTGTGTGTGAGTGTGTGTTTGTGTGTGTTCGCAACAATACTCCATAGCGACTCATAGTAACTTATCGTACCCCCATCAAAAAAATATGTTAAAATACTTGACAACGGTATTTTTTTGTTGTATATTTGCACCGTGGTTATTCAACCGCGCCAAGCACATCGCATACGCTATCCGTATGCCTATCTATAAACGCCACTACACGTGCGTATATACCTTATATTTTATATTAATATTTAAATTTTACGATTATGGAGAATAGTAAAATTACAACCCCAGTAGGGGGTAGTTCGTTTAACTACGAGCAGTTCAATAAATTAACTGATTCGGTAGTTAACAAGGTTAAGATGCTTGAGATGGATGTCGTCGAGGAGCGTATTGCGCCCTACATCGTCGACATGTCGCGCGAGCTACCTGAGCAGCAGCCCTTAATATCTATTGATGGTAGCTGTGTATGCTCGCGTGGTAACATCTCAGCAATATGTGGTGAGGCTAAGAGCAAGAAGACATTTCTTGCCTCAGCCCTTGTAGCCTCAGCAATGGCAATGCCTGTTAGCAGACTTGATAACTTCAAGAATGTTAACAAGGATTGCAATATGAATGTGCTGTGGGTAGACACCGAGCAGGGCGAGCGTCATGTACGCAAGGTTATCGAGCGTATCAGCCACATGACGGGTGCGAAGATGGGTGGCGCTGTTGCCGAGCCTCGTCTTACGACCTTAGCACTGCGCGAGTTATCACCTACGGAGCGCTACGACATCATGCTCGATGCCATATATCGCTATCCCTTTGATTTGATAGTGATAGATGGTATTGCCGACCTACAACGCAACACTAATAATCTCGAAGAGAGTGATGCTTTGGTAGGTGCGCTGATGGCGCTATCGACAAAGACTAATACGCATATTATCTGCGTATTACATACCAATCCTGGTAGCGACAAGGCACGAGGTCACCTCGGCTCATCGTTGCAACGTAAGGCCGAGACGGTACTCTTCGTGCATCGCGATGGCGACTGCTCGATTGTAGAGCCTCAGTTCTGTCGTAACGAGCCCTTCGAGCGCTTCGCTTTCAGTATCAGCGAGGAGGGCATACCTCAGTTGTGTGATATGCCAGTGACAACAAACTTAAATGTCAATGATAAGATTGTTGAGGTGCTCACCAACGAGTATGGCGGTGTTGTTGAGCGACTTACGCTGGTTAACAAGCTCGCCTCGATGCTAAATATGAATGCTAATACGGCGAGGATGCGCATACGCCGACTTCTCGACAAGGGGGTGTTGACGCTTGATGATAACTGTGTAAGGATTGCTACGGGACTACCCACTAACGAACACACACACTCACACACAAGGGGTGGTGTGAGCGGTGTGAGCGATGTGAGCGATGTGAGTGATGTGAGCGATGTGAGCGGTGTGAGCGATGTGAGCGATGTGAGCGGTGTGAGTGATGTGAGCGGTGTGAGCGGTGTGAGTGATGTGAGCGATGTGAGTGGTGAGCGCGAGTTACCGCCGAGCTTTAAAAAGGTCTTAGATATCTTCAACTCTTCGGGCTTGGATGTCGAGGTAGAGAGCGTAAAGCCGCTATCGCACTACGACGAAGATTGCCCGTTTTAGGGGTAAGCTCAAAGAGGAATGGGGACTTGAGGAAGCAACTTCCCCATAATCCCCACACTCCCCACACTCCCCATAATCCCCACACTCCCTAACCCCCCTAAGCCCTCGCGCTCCTAAGCAAGCTCTGCCTGTCAGCTCCTCGCTTAAAAAAATCTCCCACTTATCGTTGCTTTTTTACACACTATTTTATAATTTTGTAGGATGAAATTGCGTGTTTGTTCCCAAACTCCAATGGGTGGTGGGATAACACGTTGTAACTCAGTGTGATAGTATTACATGGTGACCTTGTGTCACCATACCAAAAAGAGATAGATGAAGCGAATAATTTTATCGGGTGGAGGTACCGGAGGACATATCTATCCGGCTGTTGCCGTTGCCGAGGCGTTGAAGCGTAAGTGGGGCGAGGATGTAGAGCTCCTCTTCGTGGGTGCCGAGGGCAAGATGGAGATGGAGAAGGTGCCAGCACTCGGCTACAATATCAAGGGTCTTCCTGTGGCGGGCTTGCAGCGTCGTTTGGCGTTTAGCAACCTTGCTCTACCCTTCAAGGTGGCATCGAGCATCCGCCGTGCCAAGAGCATCATTCGTGAGTTTAATGCCGACATCGTCGTGGGCTTTGGTGGCTACGCCTCAGCACCCGTATTGTGGGCAGCGCAGCGCCTCGGTGTGCCAACGCTCATACAGGAGCAGAACTCCTACGCGGGTCTTACAAACAAGCTGCTATCGAAGCGCGCAAAGCGTATATGTGTGGCCTACGACAATATGGAGCGCTTCTTCCCCAAGGAGCGTATCGTGATGACGGGTAACCCGTTGCGTGGTCGCTTCTCGGCCGAGGGCGTCGACAGAGCGGAGGCACTCGCGTACTACGGCTTCACAGCAGATATGCCAGTCATCCTTGTTGTTGGTGGCTCGTTAGGTACACGCACGCTCAACGAGATGATGAAGGCGTGGATAGTGACCCTCGATGGCGAGGCGCCTGTGCAGGTGATATGGCAGACAGGAAAGTTCTACGAGCGCGAGATGCAGGCCTTCCTTGCGGAGCACCCCACGAAGAATATATGGCAGGGTGCATTCATCGACCGCATGGACTACGCCTATGCTGCCGCCGATGTGGTGCTATCGCGCAGTGGTGCCTGCACCGTGTCGGAGCTATGCCTTGTGGCTAAGCCCACGATATTTGTGCCATCGCCCAACGTGGCTGAGGACCACCAGACGAAGAACGCCATGGCGCTTGTCGAGAAGGGTGCTGCCGAGATAGTGCGCGATGCGGAGGCTGTGGCGCGTGGTATGCGTGAGGCTGTGGCCTTAGCTGCTGATGGGGAGCGTCTTGCGAAGTTGAGGCGCAATATTGAAAAACTTGCCATCGCCGACTCTGCGGAGCGTGTGGTGCGCGAGATAGAGGGCTTACTCAAAAATACGAAGTAGGGTGGAACGAGAATACAAGAACGTATACTTCCTCGGCATTGGAGGTATCGGCATGAGCGCCATTGCGCGCTACTACCTACATGAGGGCTACCGCGTTGCGGGCTACGACCGCACATCGACACCCCTGACACGCCAGTTGGAGGCTGAGGGCGCCGAGGTGCACTACGACGACGACCCCGCACTCATCCCTGCGGCTATGCGCTCGGCGGAGGATACCCTCGTTGTGCTCACCCCCGCCATCCCTGCCGACCACCGCGAGTGGGCGTGGCTCAGGGAGCAGGGATATACCATCGAGAAGCGCTCGCAGATGCTCGGCCACCTCTCTGAGGGTAAGGTCGTCATGGCTGTTGCGGGCACGCACGGCAAGACTACGACATCGACGCTTGCCGCATGGCTCAACCATGCTGCTGCGGGCGAGGGTAGTGCCTTCCTCGGTGGCATATCTCGTAACTTCTCGTCGAATCTCGTCTTGGGCGAGGGACGCCGCTTGGTTGTTGAGGCCGACGAGTACGACCGCTCCTTCTTGCGCCTATACCCCGATGTGGCGGTGATTACGGCTACCGATGCCGACCACCTCGACATATATGGCACGGCGGAGGCTATGGTCGAGGCCTTTGGGCAGTTTGCTGCGCAGATAAAGCGTGGCGGAGCCCTCATCTTGAAGCAGGGTGTAGCTCTCGACTTCGACACTGCGGAGCGTAAGCTCTATCGCTATTCGTGTGACAATGGCGGTGACTTCGAGGCTACGAATATCCGCCTTATGGAGGGTGGCCGCTACCTCTACGACATAGTGCTGCCCGATGGTAAGATTGAGGATTGCGAGCTTGGCATCTTGGGTAGGGTGCATATCGAGAACTCGGTGGCTGCGGTGGCAATGCTGTGGTGTGCCGCACACATTGAGCATAAGAGCCTCGACTATGATGCTGTGCGCCGCGCACTCCGTGAGTTTGGTGGTGTCAAGCGCCGCATGGAGGTATATGTGAACACCCCCAAGCAGGTATATATCGACGACTATGCCCACCACCCTGAGGAGCTTCGCGCTACCATAGAGTCGCTACGTGGCATCTTCCCTGGGCGCAGGCTGACGGCTATCTTCCAGCCACACCTCTACACCCGCACGCGCGACTTCGCCAAGGAGTTTGCCGAGGTGCTGTCGCTTGCCGATGAGGTTATCATGGTGCCTATATATCCTGCTCGCGAGGAGCCTATCGAGGGCATCACCTCGGAGCTTATAGGT
Organism: Rikenellaceae bacterium; assembly: GCA_015059955.1. Taxonomy (GTDB): domain Bacteria; phylum Bacteroidota; class Bacteroidia; order Bacteroidales; family Rikenellaceae; genus Alistipes. The sequence continues at coordinate 88,714 of SUZK01000004.1, read as the reverse complement.
GGCATGCTCAGCGTCGAGTGGCGCCTTGCCGAGAGGGAGGAGCTCGCCAAGCTTGTGGCTACGATGGATACCGACGTGGTCGTCACGTTTGGCGCAGGAAATATTGATGTCGTGTGCGAGGATGTCGCACGCCAGCTAAAGATGAAGAGCTAAATGAAGATATCGCGAAGAGATGTTGTTTATGGCCTCTTGTGGCTCCTTGTCGTTGTTGTTGTCTTCTGGGCATATAGCAGCGTGGCGGAGCATCGCAGGAACCAGGCGATAACGTCGTTCGAGATTACCATCGAGGATAACGGTGGCGAGGCACTCATCGATGCTGCCCTTGTCGAGGAGTGGCTCACGCAGAAGAGTATCCACCCCATGGGTCGTAAGATGGCCGAGGTGGACCTCGGGAGGTTGGAGTCCACCATCGCCGAGCATAACGCCGTGTCGAGGGTGAATGCCTATATGACCTACGATGGTGAGCTCTATGTCAGCGTGTCGCAGCGTAGGGCTGTTGCTCGCCTGCGTATCGATGGCTACGATATGTATGTCGCTGCGGATGGCTACATCTTGCCCGTGTCGGATGGGTATATGTTGTCACTGCCAGTGGTCACGGGCGACTATAAGCCCCTCTTCGGAGCTCAGTTTGTCGGTTTTCACGGCGATAGCTCCAACGAGTTGCTTGCCGACATAGACAAAAGGGTAGCCTCTATCGAGGAGCGCCGTGTGAAGCTCTTGGAGAGGCGTGATGAGATAAATGCCAAGCTGCGTAGCGTCGAGAAGGAGGGTGTCAAGCGCGAGATATTCATGTCCGACAACGAGTACCGTGGCCGTGTTGAGGCCCTCAAGGAGCGTAAGTCGGAGGCGCGCCGCAAGCATGCCGAGGATGATAGAGCCATAGAGATGGGCTTGCACGAGCTTGATAGCGAGAAGCTACGAGCATCGCTCGATGCCGACAAGGTGCATAGCGCCGTGGATGACTTCTCGAAGCTTGTAGCCTTCACGGAGTTCATCTGCAACAACGCATTTTGGCGTGCCGAGGTAGTGCAGATTGTTGTTAGTGGCGGTGGCGATGCCCCCATGCAGGTTGCCATCGTACCTCGCTCGGGCGACTTTATCGTCGACTTAGGCTTCACGGATAACCTTGTGGGTAAGCTATCTACGCTGCGTAAGTTCTACGATAGCACCCTCAGCAATGTGGGCTGGGATGCCTACAAGCATATAAGCCTGAGGTATAAGGGGCAGGTGGTATGCAAATAGATGATTGAAAGATAGAATAATAATAAATAGGGAGACAACAATGAAAGGTAAACAGATTGTAGCCGTTGACGTAGGTTCGTCAAATGTGGTTATTGCCGTTGGCTCAGAGAGGGAGGATGGCAGCGTTGATATCATGGGCATCGTGAGCGAGCCTGTGGGCGGCGTTGTCGCGGGACGCATCGAGAATAATGAGATGGTAGCCCGCTCTATCGCTGCAGCGAAGAGTAAGATTGAGAAGCAGTTGGGTATACACATCACCGAGGCCTATGCCGGCATGTCGGGTGACTTTATCCGCTGTGCGCAGGTCGAGGACCATGTGTATGTGCAGGATGAGGGCATCACACGCCGTGACCTCGAGGAGCTCAACCGCCGTATGCTCAGCGTCAAGCTGCCCGACGACCGCGAGATAATAATCTCGATGGAGCCACTACGCTATATGATTGACGATAGGGTCGTTGAGGAGCCTTGTGGCGCCTATGGCCATAAGCTTGCGGCAACCTATAACTTTGTGCTCTGCGACAAGAAGATGCGTGACCGCCTCGCTGGCTGCATCAAGAGCCAGGGCATCACCGTCAAGGAGTTCGTGCCTAACGCTATGATATCGCACCTCGGCATTGCCACTACCGACGAGGTTGTCGATGGCGCTGTTGTCATCAACCTTGGTGCTGGCATCACCGACGTTTCGGTGTTGCAAGGTGGCAAGGTGCGCTACGCAGCCTCGATACCTATGGGCGCTAACGCCATCAACGACGATATCCGCTCGTTGAGCATCACCAAGTATGTCGAGGACCTCAAAATCATGTATGGCTCGGCCATCGCCGACCTGTGTGAGGATGACCTGATTGTCTTCCCGCAGAAGTACCATATCATGGTCAAGAGCATCCTTCGTCGTAACCTTGTCATCGCCATCGAGGCACGCCTCAAGGAGATTGCCGACTGGGTGAAGAAGGAGATTAAGGAGGCTCAGTGTGGCTCGCGCTTCCGCCCCGCAGTGTTGCTTACGGGAGGTGGCTCTCGAATGAAGGATATCGAGCAGCTCTTTGCTCGTGAGCTCGGCTACGAGGATGTCCGCGTGGTATACCCTGAGTACGACATCACGCAGGAGTCACAGATAAACCACATCACGACGCAGGCATACTCAACCGTCGTGTCGCTACTTATCCATGGTGCTAAGCGTGGCTCATGTGCCGTAGCCGTGGTGCCCACACCTTCGCGCCGCGAGGCTGTCGAGGTGGCTAAGCCACAGTCTACGCCCCAGATGCAGAGTGTCGTAGAGCCCAAGGAGGAGAAGCCTATCGAGGTGAAGCCAAGCACACTTACCGTAGATGTCGAGACGGATACAAACATCGTGACGAAGCCCGATGGCGATATTGTCTCTAAGCCAAGCAGGGTTAAGGGCATCTTCAAGAAGGTGTGGGACTCGGTGAACAAGGGCTTTTCGGATGATGGCGACCAGGAGTTCGATTAATGCGGTGGTAAACAAGCAAAACATTGAAGAGTATGAGTAAGCAGAATAAAAATATGACAGATGAGGTTCTTGCAGCTATGGTTGAGGATAACCCATCGGGTTTGATGTTCGACTCGGAGTCGATAATCATGGTTATCGGCGTAGGTGGTGCTGGTGGTAATGCTGTTAACCACATGCAGTCGATGGGCATCACGGGTGTTAACTTCGTTGTGAGTAACACCGATAAGCAGGCGTTGGAGAATTGCAGCGTAAGCAATAAGATACAGATGGGTCCAGGTCTTGGTGCGGGTAACGACCCTGAGAAGGGCCGCGAACTCGCCATGGAGAGCGAGGAGCAGCTGCGCTCGTTGCTCGAGACGTCGGGTGCCAAGATGTTGTTTATCGCAGCAGGTATGGGTGGTGGTACAGGTACTGGTGCTTCACCCGTCATCGCGCGCTTGGCTCACGAGTTGGAGATACTTACCGTGGCTGTTGTCACCATGCCCCTTATGATGGAGGGTAAGACGCGCTACGACCAGGCTGTGCGTGGTGTCGAGGAGCTTAACAAGTATGTCGACTCGCTCCTTATCATCGACAACGAGAAGCTCCGCCTGATGTATGGCAAGATGCCTATCAAGGAGGCCTTCGGCAAGGCAGATGACATCCTCGGCATGGCAACAAAGGGCATTGCCGAGCTTATCACGGTGGAGACAGCGTTGGTGCGTGTCGACTTTGCCGATGTGATGAAGGTCATGAAGGGCAGTGGCCGTGCGCATATGTCTGTTGTCAAGGGCGCTGGCGAGAATAGAGCCTATACCGTTGCTGAGGCGTCGTTGTCGTCGCCACTACTCGACGACAATATGATTGCGGGTGCCAAGAATATCCTTCTGAGCTTCGCTGTGTCGGACCTCGACAACCTCATGCTCGAGGATGTCACCGAGGCTACGGACTACATACAGAAGCATGCAAGCTACATCGACGAGGATGGCAACAAGCACTCGGCAGATATCATCTGGGGTGCCAGTCAGAAGTCGTCACTTGCCGACGATGAGCTTGAGTTGGTGGTTGTTGCTACGGGCTTTGCCGATGGCAACGAGCCAAAGATTAAGAGCACATATAGCGAGGCTACGCTCGACAACCCATTCGACGATGAGCCAGTGGTTAAGAAGGAGCCTCAGGTGGCAGAGAAGAAACCACTGCGCCAGCCAGCCTCTGAGAAGACCGAGATTACACCCTCGCAGAACCGCTACCGCATCATCGCAGCGCAGAAGCAGGAACCTTCGTATAAGCGCCTAAATATGTCGCTTGTAGGTGGTTACGAGCCACAGACGAAGACTACGTTCAGGCCTATGCCTCGCGAGGAGGAGACCTCGGAGCAGATAACCGCAGGCTCACTCTTTTAGTGCGCCGTGGTAACTAACGACAAATTTACTTATTGATGGACGAGATTATTGCTCTGCAAGAGAGTATCAATATTAACAACGTTATTCTGCTGAGCGTTGTATCGCTGCTGCTTCTTGTGATGTCGGCGATGGCATCGGGCTCGGAGGTGGCGTACTTCTCGCTCACGCATAGCGATATGGATGATATCGAGAGTAGCAACACCGCCTCAGCAAGCCGTGTGTTAGACCTGCTCTCCAATCCAGATAGGTTGTTGGCGACGATATTGGTTGCCAACAACATGGTCAATATCTGCTTGGTTATCCTCTCTACGCAGCTTATCGACGCGGTGTTTATATTTGGTGCGGGATGGAATTTTGTCTTTAAGACCATCGTTGTCACCTTCTTGTTGTTGCTCTTTGGCGAGATTATGCCTAAGGTATTCTCGCAGGCAAACCCTGTGCGTATGGCATGCGCTCTCTCTGCGCTTTTGAAGTTCTTGCGCTGGTTGCTCTACCCCTTGGCATTCATCCTTATGCGTACAAGTAGCCGTGTTAGTCGCTTGGCATCCAAGGGTGCTGAGATATCTATCGAGGAGCTTGCCGATGCCGTAGACCTCACGGAGACAGGCTCGGAGGAGGAGCAGAAGATGTTGTCGGGTATCGTCAGCTTCGGACAGACCGAGGTGGTTGAGATTATGCACTCGCGTGTCGATATAACAGGCTTGGAGTACGATGCCGACTACGATGAGGTGCGCCGCGTGATTGTCGATACGGGCTACTCGCGTATCCCCGTCTATGGCGAGGATTTAGACGATGTTCGCGGTGTACTCTACGTTAAGGATTTGCTGCCATATATCACCCAGGGTGTCGATTTCGAGTGGCAGAAGCTACTCCGCAAGCCCTACTTCGTGCCCGAGCACATGATGATTGATGACCTGCTTAAGGAGTTTCAGCAGAAGAAGATACATATCGCCATCGTCGTCGACGAGTATGGTGCTACGCAGGGTCTTGTCTCGTTGGAGGATATCTTGGAGGAGGTCGTGGGTGAGATTACCGACGAGAGCGACGAGGATGAGGATAAGCTCTATGAGAAGATTGGCGAGAACACCTATATCTTCGATGCTAAGATACATATCGGTGAGTTCGTGCGCGTCATAGGCTTCGACGAGGAGGCCTTCGCCGATGTTGAGGGCCATGCTGAGACCTTGGCAGGATTGATGATGGAGCTTAAGCGCGACTTGCCACGTCGTGGTGACGAGTTGCAGTCGCACGGTGTCAAGTTCTTCATAGCCACTATGGATGGCCGTAGGGTCGATAAAATCAAGGTTGAGGTCAATGGTTAATCTCGTTGTCGAGCCCATATCGCCAATCTTTGCCTGCTGCGATGCGCTGCTCACAGCCGAGGATGTGGCCTCAGCATCGCGCTTCCAGCGTGAGGCACGCCGCGCGGAGCATCTGTCGTGGCGTCGTATTGTGCGTCGTGAGCTCGGACGAGGGGTGCATATCAATTACAACGATGTGGGTGCTCCCATTGTCGATATACCTAATATATATATAAGTGTGGCGCACACCTCCGAGAGGTGGGTGGCTGTGGCTATTGCCGATAGTCGCGTGGGTGTCGATATTGAGTGTGTCGAGCGTGGCTTCGAGCGTGTTGCTTCGCGCTATATCTCCAAGGAGGAGCTTGCGTTGAGCGACCATCTGCATTGGAGCGCCATGGTGTGGAGTGCCAAGGAGGCAATCTATAAGCTATGGGGTCGTCGAGGTGTCGACCTCTTGGTTGATATGCATATTGTTGAGTACGATGCAAGCCAGAGTGTTGCCTATGCTGTGCTTGGTGACGACGCCAAGGTGAGGGTGGCATTTAGCTTTGTTGATGAAAACTACGTTGTTGCAGTGGCAACATATGTGTAGATAGTTTTGTGTGATGGGAGATAAAGTGAATAATAATACGGTATCGTTAGGCTCCGACTCGGTTGGTCGGTTGCTGATGCGCTATGCCATACCGGCGATTATCGCCATGGCATCGTCGTCGCTGTACCATATTATAGATAGTATATTTATAGGCCACGGTGTTGGTGATGCCGCTATCTCGGGCATGGCCGTTACTCTGCCTATTATGAACATAGCCTCGGCCTTTGGTGCTATGGTGGGTGTGGGTGCCGCTGCCCGCATTTCGATACGTCTGGGCGAGGGTAATAAGCGTGCCGCGGAGCGTATCTTGGCAAATGCCGTACTGTTGAACTTGGTGCTTGGCGTGAGCATCATGCTCCTCTTCTTGCTCTTCCTCGACCCGATACTTATATTCTTTTCGGGTGGCGAGGCAAACGCCGACACACTGCGTTATGCGCGTGAATTTATGGAGGTTATAATGTTTGGTAATATTATAACGCATCTCTATCTCGGTCTTAATGAGCAGCTTAGAGCGTCGGGTTATCCGCGCAAGGCAATGTATATCATGCTTCTTGCCATGGCTCTATGTACGGTGCTCAATCCGTTGTTTATATTCGTTTTCAAGTGGGGCGTTCAAGGCTCGGCACTTGCGACCGTCACGGCACAGTTTGTTGCTCTAATCATTCAGATACGTCACTATACTGCGCCTACGAGCTTCTTGCGATTTAAGCGCTCTAACTTCCACTTCGATAGACATATAGTCTGGAATATTATCTCCATCGGCATGGCCCCCTTCCTGCTCAACCTGTGTGCCTCGCTGGTGACTCGCTTTATGAATACGGCGCTGCTGAGCTACGGAGGTACGGGTGCTGACGATGTTATTAGTCGTGCTGCCGTTGAGGGCGATGTGGGTGACATCTATGTTGGCGCCTATGGCATTATGAACCGCGTGTTGTTGCTCTTTGTGATGGTGGCACAGGGCTTTAATCAGGGTATGCAGCCTATCGTGGGCTATAACTATGGTGCTCGTCAGTATGACCGCGTAATCAAGGTGCTCAAGTATGCTATCATGTGTGCTACGGTGGTGACAACAATGGCCTTCCTTATAGGTCACTTCTTCCCCTACCAGGTGGCATCGATGTTCGTTGATACGAGCGAGGGCGCTTCGGCACAGGCCATGGCTGATATTGTTGCCCAGGGTCTACCTGTGGCGATGCTCGTGTTCCCATTGGTGGGTTTCCAGATTGTCGCTGGTGGTTTCTTCCAATATATAGGTCGTGCACCATTAGCAATGTTCCTCTCGACAACACGTCAGCTCCTCTTCCTGCTCCCAATGTTGCTTATCCTCACCCCTGAGTATGGTGCTATGGGTGCTTGGATGGCGATGCCTATTGCCGATGCTGCTGCCGTCATCGTGGCTGGTGTGTTGCTATTCTTGCAGATACGTAAGCTCCGCCGCTTGGAGCACGACATGCGCTTTGAGCGATAAACATAAAACTACGCACTATGACTATCGATGACCTGGCTTTAATCTTCACGCGTGGCGTGGGCTCTCGTACAATCGTTCACCTCATAGATACGTTTGGCTCTGCCGAGGCGGTATTTGCTGCATCTAAGGAGGAGCTTATCATGCGTGCCGAGCTACGCCCCGAGATTGCTGAACGTATCGTTAAGCAGGAGGGATTTATACCCGCCTATCGCGAGGTCGATTACTGTCGCCGTCACGATATACGCGCTATCGCCGCCACCGATGAGGAGTATCCCGAGGCTCTGCGCGCGACAAGCGACCGTCCCCATGTTCTCTTTGTGCGCGGCAATGTCGGTGCATTATCGCAGCGTCTACTCTCTATGGTTGGTACGCGCGATATGTCACCCAGTGGTCACGATGTGTGCAATAGGCTCGTTCAGCAGCTCAGCGAGAGGGTAGACAACCTCGCTATCGTCAGCGGCTTGGCCTATGGTATTGATGCTGCCTGCCATCGTGCAGCCCTCACCTACAACGTAAATACCATCGCTGTCATTGCCTCGACACTTCCCGAGGTCACACCAACGGCGCATACGGCACTTGCCAACGACATTGTCGAGCATGGTGGTGCTATCGTCTCGGAGCTCCACTCGCAGTCACCACAGAATGGTGCGCTCTTCATCGCACGCAACCGCATCATTGCTGGTTTGAGCTTAGGTACTGTTGTTGTCGAATCTCCCGTATCGGGAGGCTCGTTGGCCACGGCAGATATCGCCGATAGCTATGGTCGTACGGTGATGGCCGTGCCTGGTCGTATCAGCGATAGTAACTCGTTTGGCACAAACAACCTTATCCGCTCGGGCAAGGCCCGCTTAGTGATTACCGCATCCGATATTATTGACGATATGGAGTGGCAGTGCCATACGAGGTCGTCATCATCGCAGACTACGATATGCGCTCCTACCGACGAGTTAGACCCTACCTCTCGCTTAGTATATGGCACCATAGCCTCGACAACCTCCATCTCTCTTGTTGAGCTTCTCGAAAAGACGCAGCTCTCCATGGGTGAGTTGGCGATGGTAATAATGAGCCTTGAGATAGCAGGCCTTGTGCGCAAGCTCCCTGGGCAGCGCTACGAGGTGGTGAATACTTAAACCCTTAAATGCTGAATTGATGATAGATACACATTCACATATATATGCCGAGGAGTTTGACTCCGACCGTAACGAGGCGTTGGAGCGTGCACGTCGTGCAGGCGTTGAGATGTTGCTCTTGCCCGATATAGACTCGACAAGCCGTGAGCGTATGCTTGCATTGGCCGCCGAACATGGCGACTGGTGTCGCGCTATGGCAGGCTTACACCCTACCTCGGTCAACGATAATCCCGCTTGGCGCGAGGAGTTGGATATGGTCGAGCATATGTTGCAGCAACCACCACTCCAGTTGTGTGGTGTGGGTGAGATAGGTCTCGACCTCTATTGGAGTAGAGACTATTTCAGGGAGCAGCGCGAGGCTCTGCATGCACAGTTGGAGCTTGCTATTCAACACGATATGCCCGTTGTGATACATACACGCTCGGCATATGTGGAGATGCTCGATGCCCTTGCAACGTACCGAGGTCGTGGCTTGCGAGGTGTTCTACATGCCTATGCCGATAGTGTCGATACAGCGCGCAAGATTGAGCGTATGGGCGACTTCTTGTTTGGTATCGGTGGTGTTGTTACCTTCAAGAATAGTGGCCTTGATAGGGTGGTGGCAGAGCTCCCGACCGAGCTACTCCTCCTCGAGACCGACTGCCCCTACCTTACGCCTGTGCCACATCGTGGCAAGCGCAATGAGTCGGCATACGTGGAGTTCGTGTGCCGTAAGATTGCCGAGTTGCACGGCAAGAGCTTCGATGAGGTAGATGCGATAACAACGGCGTCTGCACGTAGAATGTTCGCTCTATAATCGTAGCCGAGGGTTATTGTTGCATGCCTGGACAAAAAAAGTTGCCAAAATGTATACACTCTCATAAATTATTCGTATCTTTGTTGTGATATAGTGGCACTAAGGCCATGATATCTTCAACATGAAGAGATCAACGATTCTCATTATATATACCGGCGGTACTATCGGTATGAAGACTGACGAGGCTACGGGAGCCCTCGTTCCCTTCGATTTCAGCGGTATATATGAGGAGTTCCCATCACTTAAACGCCTCAATGTTGATATCGAGGTTTTCACAATCACTCCACCCATCGACTCATCGAACGTAGCTGTGGAGAACTGGGTCTATATGGCTCGTATCATCCGCGATAACTATGCTCGCTACGACGGCTTTGTAATCCTCCATGGCACAGATACAATGTCCTATTCGGCTGCGGCACTTAGCTTTATGCTCGAGAACTTGGCTAAGCCTGTAATTTTCACTGGCAGTCAGATTCCTATCGGTATTCTGCGTACCGATGGTCGCGAGAACCTTATAACGGCCATTGAGATTGCCGGCGCGCGCAACGAGGATGGTAACCCCATTGTCCCCGAGGTGGCGCTCTACTTCCAGAATCGCCTTTTCCGCGGTAACCGTACCACGAAACATAGCGCCGAGGCGCTGAATGCCTTTGCGTCGTTCAACTATCAGCCACTTGCCGATGTGGGCGTTAACATCCAGTATAACAGCTCGGTAATAGCGCCATACGCTCCCGATTTCTCGGACGAGTTCCGTATCAGCGAGTCGCTATCGGATGATGTTGTTGTCGTAAAACTATTCCCAGGCATACGTCCCGCGACGTTACGTGCTATGCTCATAGATAGTGGTGCTCGTGGCGTTGTGCTTGAGACCTATGGCGCGGGTAATGCCCCCACGTCACAGTGGTTTGTCGACCTCGTCAAAGAGGCGATAAGCAAGGGTGTTGTTGTGGTCAACGTATCACAGTGTAAGGATGGCGCTGTGCAGATGCATCTATATGAGACGGGCTTGGCCTTGCAGGAGGCTGGCGTGGTGTCGGGTCACGATATGACGGTCGAGGCTGCGGTGACCAAGTTGATGTACGTTTTAGGCAAGAATTTGCCATTATCGGAAACTTTGGATTTGATGCGTCGTCCTCTACGAGGTGAATTTACCTTGTAAAAGCGTTGCATTTTACGTTTTTTGTTTGTATATTTCGCACTGATAATTGCCTTGGAATTGTAGGGATAGCGTGGCTATCTCCGCAGTTTTTGGGTGTAATATGTTGATAGATATTTGCTTAAGGTCGTGCGATGCGCCTCAATGCTGTACGCAAGAGCATATCCACAAACCGAGCCACATAGTGACGATTTGAGTAAAACTAACGAAATAAAGAGAAAACAACTAAAAAAATTACAAAATTTTAACAAACAAAACACTATGAAAAAATTATTTATGGTTTTGGCAGTTGCCGCTCTCTCATTCGGCACTGCTTATGCTGCTGACAATGATGCTCAGGCCAATGACACAAAGGCTCAAACTGAGCAGGTAGATGATGAGGGTGCTGCTCAGGCGGGTGAGACTGAGAAGAAGGCTGAGCCTGCTAAGGAGGCTGACGCTGAGAAGAAGATCACTACTCCTGAGGGATCTCCTTTGCACTTCGGTTTGATGAAGAAGTTCCTCGAAGGTGGTTGGGAGTGGATGCTTCCAGTGCTTGTCTGCTTGATTCTCGGTTTGGCAATCGCTATCGAGCGTATCCTCTACTTGACATTCGCTCAGATCAACACTAAGAATTTCGTTGCTAACGTTGAGCGTATCCTCAATGAGGAGGGCGTTGAGGCTGCTAAGGAGTACTGCCGCAACACACGTGGTCCTATCGCTTCAATCTACTACCAGGGTCTTATGCGTTACGACCAGGGTCTTGAGGCTGTTGAGAAGGCTGTTGTTTCTTACGGTTCTGTTCAGCAGGGTCACATGGAGTCAGGTCTTTCTTGGATTTCGCTCTTCATCGCTTTGTCTCCATCACTCGGATTTATGGGTACCGTTGTTGGTATGATCCAGGCATTTGATGATATCGAGTCTTCAGCAACCATGTCACCTACCGTTGTAGCAGGTGGTATCAAGGTGGCTCTTTTGACAACATTGTTTGGTCTTATCTCTGCTGTTATTCTTCAGATCTTCTTCAACTACATCCTCTCTAAGATTGAGTCGCAGGTAGTTAAGATGGAGGATACCTCTATCACTTTGGTTGATATGCTCACAGCATATAGCAAGCGATAGTCTCCGATAAGTCACATTATCGATAAATAACAATTTAGAGATTTAGATATTATGACAAAACATATTAGTAGAATAGCGCTCCTTGTATTAGTTCTCATCTCAGTGGGACTGATGGCATGGGCTGTTATCGTCGGTATGTCGGCTCCAGAGTCAGACAAGATCGCTGGTACTATGCCTCTTGTTGGTCAGCACGATGAGGATTATGTACCTCTCAAGGATTCGCTTGGTAATATTGTGCCTGTGGCTACCGTCGAGGATGGTATCAAGGCAATGGGAACAGCGACCATCCATCAGATGCGTCATGCTGAGAGTTTGAACTACGTTAACACTATTAACGAGATTAAGGAGGTTGATGCAACCCTTGTTGCAAACGAGACTGTATACAATGAGGATCTTGCTCTTGTAGCTGAGATTGACACTCTAAAGGTTAACGACCCCAAGGCTTATAAGAAGGCACAGAAGGATCTTGATGTGAAGTATGCTGATGCAAAGGCTCGTATTAAGAAGTATGAGACTGAGTATGCTGCTCGTCTTAAGTCTGACCGCGATTGGGCTAAGCGCATCGAGGGCGTAAAGGGCTCTGATTTCGACAAGGAGTCTAAGCTCGTTCTCGAGTACATGGGCGATAAGCTCGAGGGCTACAATGCCTCTCTCAAGGCAATGCAGAAGGAGCTTAAGGATAATGCTGCTGAGTTCGAGGCTAACAAGGCCATCTTCGACGCTGCTTGCAAGGTCTTCGCAGTAGAGGTAAAGAAGAAGGCGGTAGATCCTAACAACGAGGAGACTTCTGATTTGGTTGATGACTACGTAGCAACTATCGATTCTTACAAGGAGCAGGTTAAGCACTTTGAGGATAAGGTTCGCGCTGAGAAGTCTAAGGCTGAGAAGGATCGCGAGTTTAAGAAGGATATGGTTGCTGAGCGCAACGATTCTAAGGCAACAATCACCGACGATGTGTTGGCTTCAGTACAGCGTTATGGCGAGCTTACAGTAGGTATCGCAGAGACTGAGTTCAAGATTAGCACAACATCTACAAACATCGAGACTATCAAGAAGGCGGTAGTTCTTGCTAAGGAGGAGGGTGACCACCTTATGGCTTTGGCAACTGCTATCAACTGGAATATCTACTGGGTATACTTCTTGTTGGTATTCGCAGTCGTATTCGTTATTGCAGGCTTCTTCCTCAACCTCATCCACGAGCCTAACTGGATTAAGCTTGGTGCTGTAGTGGTTGTTGTTGCCGGTGTTGCTGGCGTAGCATACGCTATCGCTCTTGGTCATGGCTGGGATCACAATGTTCTTACCATGCTCGACGCCAGCGGCAATCCTACCGATATCGCATTCGGTCTTGGTTCTTTGGATAGCCCAGATCGAGTTATCTTCGGTGAGAAGGAGTATATGATGGCCGATGTATCTATCTGGATTACTTACATTGCATTTATCCTTGCACTTGTTGCAGCAATCTTCTCATGGATTTGGTCTTGGATTAACAGCATTATTAAAAAGTAGTATATGGCAAAGTCGAAGAAAAAGGCTGGTGAAATCAACTCCAGTTCAATGGCGGATATCGCATTCTTGCTGTTGATCTTCTTCCTCGTGACCACTACAATGGATGTCGATATGGGTATGAGGCGTACGCTTCCTCCTATCGCTGGCGCCCAGCAGGACGATAACGTCGAGCTCCATCAGCGAAACATCCTCTTGGTCAACGTAGCGAGGAGTGGTGATATCATGGTGGGTACTCAGATCTATAAGCGTTCTGACCTACACCGTAATGGCGACCACTCACGCCTCTCGAAGGAGACCTATGACTTCCTCGTTGACGTCAACCGCTCTGAGAAGGAGCCAACCGAGTTTGAGGGTGGCAAGACCTTCGGTATCAGCAAGGGTATCGTTTCCCTAAAGGCTGATAAGGAGACGACATATGATGTTTATCTTCAGGTACAGGATGAGCTTACTCATGCATTCAACGTTTATCGCGACTATGTTGCTGGCGAGTTGTATGGTAAGTCGTTCGACGAGCTTGATGAGGAGCAGCAGGATAATTTAAGAAAGAAGACACCTCCAAGAATTTCGGAGGCTGAACCTAACGATCAAACAACAAAGTAGTTATGGCTGTAATGTCAAAAAAGGGCAAGCGAGAAGTGCCCGCAATGTCGACATCGTCACTTCCTGACATCGTCTTCATGCTTTTGTTCTTCTTTATGGCCGCTACAACTATGCGTGACACAGATCCGCAGGTCGTTGTAAATGTGCCAAAAGCGCATGAGGTTTCAGAACTTGACAAGTCGAAGACAACCAATGTTTGGATTGGTAAGAGTGAGGGCAGAAATGCTGAGGGTGCTGCGTTGAGCATTCAGTTCAACGATGCTATCATCAGTGAGAGTATGCTTGAGACTAATATTAAGAAGCGTATGGCTGAGAAGGGTTACACTAAGGCTACCGAGATGCTTGTAAACCTTCGCGTGCACGAGACAGCTACTGTAGGTATGCTTACAGATGTGAAGCAGGAGCTACGTAGATCTGAGGCATATAACATCTCGTACGCTGCAAACCCATATAACTAATATTGGGGTAGTGTTAATTGGTGGGCATCCTTATGGGTGCCCACTTTTTTTGTGCCATGCCACTGGTTGTAATGGTATAATTTATAGTGTCACGACCAGGAGGCCTGCTTCATGACATTAACTCTTATTGTACAAGATAAGGGGCTGTCCAACAAAACTGGACAGCCCCTTATGCGTTAGTTATAGGCTCTACTACTTGAAGAGCTCAACATCCTCAGCCTCCGATGCATTGATGTATGCAGCGGCCTCGGTAATCTTCTTCGTTGCGTACTTCACGAATATCTTTGTTGGGTTGAGATACTCCTCCTCCATCTCGCCAGCCTGACGAAGCATGATGTGAGACATGATGATGTAACCAGCAATCTCAACAAGACGACGTGAGTGAAGCTCCTTGTAGCCGTTGCACTCCTTGTCGATAGTCTCTACGCGCTCGACAACCTGCTCGTATACCTTGCGAAGCTCAACGAGCTGCTCGCCCATAGCCTTAGTGGCCTCTGTGCGCTCGTTCTCCTCGTAGCGCATAATCTGCTCAAGGTATGTGCCCTTTGTTACGTGGTTGATGGCTGCCACAACCTGAAGCTGTGTGGTACCCTCGTAGATGTTCATGATACGAGCATCGCGATACAAGCGCTCACAAGCATAGTCCTTCATGTAGCCTGAACCACCGTGAATCTGGATTGAGTCGTAAGCAACCTCGTTAGCATACTCCGAAGCGAACATCTTAGCAAGAGGTGTGAAGCCATCAGCAAGGCGATTGTAGAACTTCATCTCCTGGCGCTCCTCAGCCTCCAACGCGCGGTCGTGAGAGATATGTGTAAGCTGCTTGTATATGTCTACGAAGCGTGCTGTCTCATATAGCATTGCGCGTGATGCGAGGGTCTTAGCCTCCATATTCTTGAGCATCTCGCGTACTGCTGCGAACTCGATGATGGCCTTACCAAACTGCTCGCGCTCGCCTGCATACTTCAATGCCTCGCGGTAAGCAGCCTCGCAAAGACCTGTCGACTGAGCGGCGATACCAAGACGTGCAGCGTTCATCAACGACATGACGTACTTGATAAGACCCATCTTACGGTCGCCAACGAGCACTGCTGGAGCGTTGTTGAATACAAGCTCACATGTAGGTGAGCCCTTGATACCGAGCTTATTCTCGATGCGGCGCACCTTTACGCCACCATCGCGCTTGTCGTATATAAGCATCGAGAGGCCACGTGCATCCTTTGTGCCCTCCTCGGTACGAGCGAGCACGAGTGAGATGTCGCCATCACCGTTGGTGATGAAGCGCTTACAGCCGTTAAGACGCCATACGCCAGCCGCCTCATCCCATGTAGCCTTGAGCATCACAGCACCGAGGTCCGAACCAGCATCTGGCTCAGTGAGGTCCATGGCGCAGGTCTCGCCTGCCGATACGCGTGGCAAGAACTTAGCCTTGATATCCTCCGATGCGAACTCGTTGATGGTCTCAGCACAGTCCTGCAAGCCCCAGATATTTTCGAAGCCTGCATCGGCACGTGCCACCATCTCGTTAGCCATGGCGAAGCATGTAACAGGCATATTAAGACCATTATATTTACGAGGTAGTGTCATGCCGCCGAGGCCAGCCTCGTTGAGTGCCTCGATGTTACGTACTGTGCCTGAGGCGTACTCTACATGGTCGTTAACCACGCGTGGACCCTCGTGGTCTACGCCCTCGGCGTTGGGTGCGATAACCTCACCGCACACATCACCCACAATCTCCAATACGCGGCGATATGAGTCGATAGCATCCTCCGTATCCTGTGGGGCATAGTCGTATACCTTAGCATCGGCAAAGTTACGCTCCTTGAGCTCCACGATTCTCTTCATCAAGGGATGAGAGAGGTGATACTGTAAATCCTTATTATCTAAATAGAAATTTGCCATAGCTTCCTTTACTTTGAGTTCTGCTTATAATACTTAATCATCTTAGGTATCACCTCCTCTACGCTACCAGTTATTGCGTAGTCGGCAATCTTGTTGATAGGTGCTGCTGGGTCGGTGTTGATAGATACAATCATCGCCGAGCCATCCATACCTGCTGTATGCTGAATCTGTCCCGAGATACCGCAAGCGATATAGAGCTTAGGACGTACGGTGACACCTGTCTGGCCAATCTGACGCTCGTGCTCGGTGAAGCCAGCATCTACGGCAGCACGTGAGGCACCTACCTCGCCACCAAGGACATCTGCCAACTCGTGTACGAGCTTGAAGCCCTCCTTAGAGCCTACGCCGTAGCCACCAGCCACGATGATTGAAGCACCCTTGATGTTTATCTTACGCTCCTCGATGTGGCGCTCAACGATGCGCACTGCGAGGTCTGTATCCTTCACCATAGGCTTCCAGTCGATGTCGCGTACCTCGCCTGCTGCGGGTGTTGCGAGTGCCTCCTTGCGCATCACGCCCTCGCGTACTGTCGCCATCTGTGGGCGGCACTCAGGGTTGACGATTGTTGCGATGATATTACCACCGAAGGCAGGGCGAATCTGGTAGAGTAGAGAGTCGTACTCCTTGCCTGTCTTAGGATCCTTGTGCTCGCCGATGACAAGCTCCGTACAGTCGGCCGTAAGACCGCTGTGAAGTGCTGATGATACACGTGGTGCGAAGTCGCGACCTACGGGTGTAGCACCGAAGAGAGCTATCTGAGGCTTCTCCTGCTTGATGAGGCCCACCATCACTGCTGTGTGAGGCAGTGTGCGGAATGGGGCGAATATCTCGTCGTCGGCGCACCATACGGTGTCGGCGCCATACTTTGCCAACTCTGGGGCAAGAGCCTTGATGTTCTTGCCGAGTACTACGGCCTCGAGCTTCACGCCGAGGGTGTTTGCCAACTCGCGACCTTTGGTAAGGAGCTCCAACGATACGTCGGCTATCTGCTGCTCCTCAATCTCGATATATACAAATACGTTATTCATACTCTTCTTCATTGATTAACCGAGCGTGTGGCTCGCGATAAGTTCCTGCATAAGTGCCTCGATATCCTTGTCCTCACTTGTAAGGCTCTTAGCCTCCTTAGCCTGGAATACGACATTCTCAATCTTCTTCACCTTTGTAGGTGAGCCTGCAAGGCCGAGCTGCTCAGGGTCTGGGTTTACGTCAGCTGCTGCGAACTCTACGATGTGGAGGTATGGGCGCTCCTCGATAAAGCTCTGCGCCTTCTGGTCGGCTGCGGCCATCTCAGATGTTGCGAGCGCATACTTGAACTTCATCACGCGCTTAGCGTTACGTGGGCGGCACTCCTTAGCCGATGAGTTTACGGTGATTACGGCAGGCAGTGGTGATACTACTACCTCTGTACCGCGCTCAAGGCGACGCTTGATAGTTATCTCACCCTCCTTTATCTCTACGAGCTCCTCGGCGTATGTCACCTGTGGGAGGTTGAGCTTCTCAGCCACCTGAGGGCCTACCTGAGCTGTATCACCGTCGATAGCCTGGCGGCCAGCTACGATGATGTCGGGGTTTATCTTGCGTAGTGCGCACGATAGCGCATACGATGTAGCGAGTGTATCCGAGCCTGCGAACTCACGACCCGAGAGTAGATAGCCACCATCAGCACCGCGGAACATAGCCTCACGGATGATGTCGGCAGCACGCTGTGGACCCATGGTGAGCACATATACGGTTGCGTTAGCTATCTTGTCCTTCATCTGAAGAGCCATCTCGAGGGCGTTTAGGTCCTCGGGGTTGAAGATTGCAGCGAGGGCAGCACGGTTTACTGTGCCCTCCGGAGTCATGGCATCCTTACCCACATTTCGTGTGTCGGGCACCTGTTTTGCCATAACTACGATTTTTGTAACTTTTTCCATATCTGTTATAGTATGTATGTTGTTTCTATCGTTTGCTCTTTGCGTGTTACCCCATACGGAATAACGACTGCAAAGATACCTATTTTTGTCTATAAATCGCCACTATTGCGCTATAAAAACGCCATTAATTTTTTAATTGCCTAATACACAATGCGTTGCGACATTGTTCTATTTTTCTTTTTTACTAACGCTGCTTACCCCTCTATCTCTATTCCCACGCGGTTGTAGCACTTCAACGTGTTGTATGCTATCACCTCGGGTCTAAATCGCTGGGCGTATATCTTGCCTTTGGCTATCATACTCTCGCGCATGGGCCTGTTTACCGCGACGCTCTCAATCGCAGCCCTTATCTCTGCGCTGTTGTCAGTGTCGACATAGATTGCGTCGGGTCCTGCCGCCTCCTCGTGGCTTGTTCCGCTCGTGGCGATAACGGCTGTGCCGACATTAAGAGCCTCGACGATATGGTAGTTAAAGCCGTCGTAGCGCGAGGTGCTCAGATAGGCTATCGCATTGCTATATATCGCTGGCATATCCTCAGCTGCCACACCGTGGAGGATGTGCACGCGTGAGGTCATGTTAAACTTCGCTATCAGTTTGTTCACCCTGTCGATGTATGCCGAGGCGCGTCCCGCAATCACAAGGTCGATAGGCATCTCGCTCTTCGATAGCGCCCTGATTACGAGGTCTATATTCGAGTTGTTGGTGATTGTGCCTACGCTGAGTACGTAGTTTGCTGGTAGTTTGTATTTGTTGCGCACGCTCTCGCACTGCTCGGGTGTTATACGCTCCGTAAAGCGCTTGTGGCAACCCATGTAGATAACGTCAATCTTCTCGGGGTCGATGCCTAAGTGGTCGACAATCTCGCGCTTGGCGAACTCGCTGATGGTGATTATTCTGTCGGCACGCTGACATGTGTAGCGATATATCGCCTTGTTGTATAGTGTTTTAAGTGAGCCTCCGTCTGCTGCCTTGCGCATAAATCGCAGGTCGTGTATGGTGACTATGCTACGTATGTTGGCACGCGATAGGCCGAGAGGCAACCGGTTAGCTAAGCCGTGGTAGAGCTCTACACCTCCCACCTTGGCATCGTGTGTCACGCCCACCATGCGCCAAAGGGGTGCTAACCATCGCCACACTATGCCATCTGGCTCCATCGACTCTACGTTAGGTCGTAGCTCTATCTTGTCGTAGTCGCCGTTGGGCATGCGCTTGGGCACATACATCCTTATATAGCCCCTCTTGGGACACGCTGCAGCCACCGCCTCTATCACAAATCGCCCATAGTGGCCCTTGCCCTCAGGTGTTGCGTTAGCGAGCCTGGCGTCAAATCCTATCGTGTGGTTGTGTTTCATTACTCCTATTATAACATGCGCGCACTCGCGCGTGGCAACCGCAAAATTAATAATTATTCCCCCAAATCGCAAACTTATCTTTGTCCACATCCATAAATAATTTTTACTCTATTTTCTATTCTGCTGATTATCTGCATAATACAGCTCCTAAAATTCGCCTAATTAAAATTTATCAATAAAATATTGAAAAAATTTAATAAAATACTTGGAAATTTAAGAAATGCGCTTTACCTTTGCAGCGAAGTTTTAAGGTTCATTTAGGTTAGTAGTTTTAGGTTGGAGAGGCAATCGGAAGATTGTAGCGGAAGTCGCAGGCTCTACGGAGATGCGGGTTTCGTTACTAAAACAGCAACGGATTCGTTGTGGGTTGAATATCTTTCGGTGGCCTCCATTTTTTTTGTTTTGTTGTGATAAGGGGTCATCTTTGAAGCTTTGCTTGTTTGCAAATTCCTCACATACGTCAAGTATGCTGCGGATTTGCAACCTGCGACAAATCTCCAAATCTAACCCCTTCTGACAACAAAACCTTTGCCGTGGTAGTGGGTCATCTTTTGCGATAGACCAAGCCTAACCCCTTCTAACAACAAAACCTTTGCCGTGATAAGGGGTCATCTTCGAAGCTTTGCTTGTTTGCAAATTCCTCACATACGCCAAGTATGCTGCGGATTTGCAACCTGCGACAAATCTCCAAATCTAACCCCTTCTGACAACAAAACGGCTCGCGCACATCTTGTTGGGGCACTCTCTTTTACGATACCCCCCCCCTCTGACAACAAATTTGCTCACTTCTAATTAAGGAGCATCGCTCTGTCTACCCATCTTTCATCTTTGAACCCTCATCTTTTCTCGCATAAATACCCACACATTATGGGTTGATATGCACTACTATCTCTGTAATGGGCAATATGCACGCTACATTATGTGATTAATTTGTAGCTCAATATCTCTATATGTGTCTAATAATTTGGAGTCTGAGTGTTAATTTTTTCTTCGATATATTTGATTTTTAGAAATAATTATTTATATTTGCAGTGATATATGCACTTATTTTTTAAGTTTTTTTCATATATCTGCGAAACAGACACTATTATTTTTTATTAACCATTATTAATTTTTATCACTATGAGGAAGATATTTACTACCCTCAAGAGTGTTGTAGCTGCTACTATTATTGGCGCTATGGCATTAGCTACATCATGTTCGTATGATGATGGCGCTCTCAACGAGCGTATTGACGGCATCGAGCAGGATGTTGACAAGGTTGAGCAGGATCTCGCTGCATTGACAGAGCGCGTTGCTGCTCTTGAGAAGCGTTTGGGCGAAGAGGTTGATGCCTTGAAGGCTCTTATTAACGGTAAGGTTGTTGTTACTTCTGTAGAGAAGGACGGCGACGCTACTAAGGTTACTCTTTCTGACGGTTCTTCATTTACCGTTTATCCAGAGTGTACAGTAGTTGATACTGACACTAACACCTACATCTCTGTTGCAGAGCAGGATGGCGTTCTTTACTTCGCTATCTATGAGAAGGGTGAGTTTAAGGAGTGGTTGCTTGTTAACGGCGAGATGGTTCCCGTATACGATGGCAACGAGGATGACAACGTATGTGACAACCCATACCAGCCTGAGGCACCTGTGGCTCCACAGTTCAAGGTAGAGGGTGAGAACATCTTGGTATCTATCGACGGTGGTCAGACTTGGGTTGAGTCAGGTTTGTCAGCAGCATCTGCTGGTGCTCAGATCTTTACTGGTGTTGAGGTTAACGATAACGACACTGTTACCTTCACATTGGCTGATGGCTCTACTTTCGATGTAGTTATTGCTGAGCTTATCGAGTTCAACTCAACACGTGCACAGGCATACGTTAAGGCTGGTGAGACTAAGGAGGTTTCATTCACTGTAAACGACGCTGTTGCTGACATCAACATTATGAACCAGCCACTTGGTTGGAAGGCTACTGTTGAGGCTGCTGTTGCAGATGAGGAGGCCGCTGAGGGTGACGAGAATGTTGACCCAGGCATGGGCATCTTGGCTGCTGGTGGCACTGAGTTTGTTTTGAAGGTTACTGCTCCATCAGCAGATTTCGTAGCTACTGGCTATGCTGAGAAGGAGGGCTTCGTATCTGTTCATTTCAACACTGCTGCTGGTGCTTGTAAGGTAGCTAAGCTTCAGGTTAACCTCGCAGAGATTACTTTGGATGTTGACAAGGCTGGTAATGTAACTATCACCAACACTTTGGTTGACACATACTTGTACTCTGACTGGTGGGGTAACTCAGAGCTTATTTCAGAGTTCAACAACTACTACTTGGCTGTAATGCCTCTTGACTACTACACTGAGGATCTTGCGTCTATCTACAACGCAAGCTGGGGCGAGTTCAATGTTCCTTGCGCTGGTGGTTGGATTAACAATATCTACATGAACCTTAACGACCGTAACCCAATGACTGTATATGAGGAGGGTGTTACCGAGTCATGGACAGTAGTTGCTACCGTTGAGGAGATTATTGATTACTTGGATTACTACGGTTCTCTCACATACGAGGGTGAGTCATTCATGGTATTGGTTATCCCTACTGATGTTGAGAACAGCGGTAAACTTCTTCTCGATCAGGCTCTTGCAGCTCCTTTCAAGCAGCTCAACGTTAATGTTGTAGAGAACGAGGCTGAGCGTAAGTTCAACAATGCTTACTTCAACGTTACACTTCGTGGTGGTTTGGCATACAACCTCTTCCCAGTAGCTGTTGCTGAGATTGAGGAGTACATCGACATGGGGTACTATGCATCTCTTGAGGAGTATTTCGAGATGGCAATGCAGAGCTATGTAGCTCAGCCACAGTGGAGCTCATTCGGCTTCAAGGTATCTACTGATGTTGTTGAGAGTAACATCGCTCTTATGGACCTTCTTGGTTACACTTTGGACTACGCACCTTACTTTGCTATCGAGCCTAACACTGAGTATGTAATGGCTATCTTCACTGAGCAGGAGGGTAAGACTGAGTACACATCAGAGGATCTTAAGTACGTATACTTCGCAACTGCTGACATCGTTGCGGCTGCTACTCCAGCAGAGTACACTATCGAGTACAACGACCAGCGTACTTACACAAATATCGGTGTAGACGTTACTGTTCCCGAGGATACCGCTGTAGCTTACACTCGTTGGTATGAGGAGAAGTACATGGAGCTTGACCTTCTTAAGGCTGACCTTATCGAGAACGGTTACGATCGTACAGACTTTGAGTATGGTTACACCTTCTCAACTTCTACAGCTGCTGATAAGGCTGCTGCTACTCGCTATTTGGGTCTTTTGATCGTTAACGCTAATGGTGAGTACACTTTGGTACAGGAGGAGCTTACCAGCAAGGATGTACTTTACAATGCTGCAACACTCGCTATCGACAAGGTTGAGTTCCCAGGCGATGGTACTGCTAAGGTTTACTTCTCAGGTATCGACGGTCTTGATATTGACTACATTCACTTCTACTCATCAGATGTTGCAAATACATCTTCATACTACAAGAACCTAACTGAGGCAGAGCTTGCTGATATCGCTTACAGCGACAACTGGTTGTATCGCACTGCAAGTGATAACTCTAACCCTGTTGTTATCCCTTACGATGTTGCTTACGACACATTTGAGGTTGGCAAGACCTACAAGTTTGCTCTTGGCGTAGCATTTACTGATGGCACTGTTTCTAACTGCGCATATCTTGAGGCAGAGAACGCACTTCCTGAGGGTGCTTTCGATCCAGTACGTGCTGAGTTGGATCTCTATTTCGACGGTTATGAGTACAACGGCAACGATTCAGAGTACGCTTTCTGGTTGTATGACGAGGAGGGCAATGTTTTTGAGGTTATTTGCCACTACTGCCAGAACAACTCATGGACCTATGAGTGGACTACTAAGTTCACTAAGACCGATGGTACTGTAGTTGAGGGTTACACTTCACTCCAGACTCAGCAGCCTAACGACTACAATTGCGCAGAGGGCGAGAAGTACTACAAGGTTATCGCTACCTTGACTGATGGCACTTCTATCTATGTTGATACTCAGATTCCTACTACCGAGGTTAACTACCTTGGCGAGGGCGCTACTGCTCCAGGTGCTGGCGGCGGTGACGAGTCAGGTGACTCATTCACCTATCTCGGTCGCTACTGGGATGTAAATCCTACAGCCGGTAAGTCAGGTGGTTGTGGTGTATACTCATTGAAGGGCGAGAACTACGATATCACCCTCTATGTGAACTACAATGACTTTGACTTTGAGACTGGTAAGATTGATGTGCGTGATGACTATTATTATGGTCAAATTTGGGATGGTTACACAGCAGATGATTGTATCTACAGTGATGGTCAGTTCGGCCTTGAGGGTACTTACAATGGTGAGGAGTTGACAGGTGCTCGCTATGGTTCATCAATGGTAGTAACTGATGACAGTGTTACAATTACCATCAATGATACGAACTATACAGCTATCGGCACAATTTCTGTAGGTCAGCCTACTAAGTAATTTGTAGCTATAGTCAAACCTTTTCGGAGCTTCCCATTCGGGAGGCTCCGATTTTTTTGCTGTGTAAAGAGTCGCTCTGGGGATTTCCGCTGTTGCTCTGGGGAGATCCGCGTTGCTCTGGGGATTTCCGCTTCGCTCTGGGAGAGCCGCTGTTGCTCTGGGGACGACCGCTTCGCTCTGGGGAGGGCCGCGTTGCTCTGGGGAGAGCCGCTTTGCTCTGGGGAGAGCCGCTGCGCTCTGGGGAGAGCCGCTTCGCTCTGGGGAACACCCCATATTACCCATAATCCCCATAATCCCCAGAGCAAGCTCCGCTTGCGGTTATCCCCCAAATCCCCCAAACAAAAATCACCTCCCTCTTGCTACATCCCAACATTTTAGCTACCTTTGTACTAAAACTATCGTTATGGCTACAACCAAGAGCATAATAGACAATGGCCACTGGAGCTACGAAACGCTCCTCTGCTATCAAAAGGCTGTTGTGATTTATGACCTCACATATCACTTCTGTAGGCGTTTTATAGACAAGCGTGACCGCACTTTTGACCAAATGATACAGGCAGCTCGCTCCGGAAAGCAGAATATCGTAGAGGGTTATACAGATGCTTCGACATCATATGAGGTAGCCTTAAAGCTATATAACATAGCGCGAGGTAGTCTCAAGGAGCTATTAGAGGATTACAGGGATTATCTGCGTACTCGGGGACTGACGGAGTGGAGTGTAGGCTCAGCACAAAATAGAGCTATGCGTAAAATAGGTAAGGAGCATACAGATAGTAGCTACTACATCAATCTCGCCGAGAGTCGAGGTGATGAAACAATTGCCAATATGCTTATTGTCTTGCTAAGCCAAGAGGATAAGATACTCGTGAGCTTTATAGCGGCTGAGGGCGAGCGATTTAGATGCGAGGGCGGCTTCAAGGAAAAGCTTACACGTGTAAGGCTCGAAAAGCGTAATGGATAGTAGCCGAAAAGTGACACACACAACACATTAACCAATAATAAAGATGAAAACATTTGTATCAAGATTGACAATGCTCTTTGGGGCGCTGGCGCTTCTGTTTACAGCATGCGAGAAAGCTCCCGTAGAGGAGCCAAAGCCCGACCCAAAGCCCGACCAACAACCTGAGGTTGAGCTGACGATAACCTCTGGCACGCAGGAGGTGGTATCGCCCGAGGGTGGCGAGGTGGTAATAACCTATACCCTCAGCGGCGATAGCGACACACTCCCCGAGGCGTCGTGCGAGGCAGAGTGGATAAGCGACATAGTGGTTGCCGAGGGTACAATTACCCTTAATGTGGCAGAAAACGAGGACGAGGTGTATCGCCAGGCGTGGGTGAAGATAGCGTTCAACAGCAAGGAGCAGAGCGTGGAGATTATGCAAGAGCCTAACGTTCCGTGGGATATACCACCACAAACAGAGTATGAGTATACGATGGCTACGGCCGAGCGTGATACCAAGTATGCCGACCCCGAGTTTAGCATCGTCTTTGCGTCGGAGGATGGCACAACAAGGCTTATTGCACACTTCGTAGAGGCGGCGGGCAATTGGCTCCTTGAGGGTAGTGAGTATAGCTCGCAGAGCGGTACAATAGACCTCGCGAAGACAATGTTCAAGAACGAGAGTGGCATAGTGAAGCTCACAGATGCGGTGGCTACGGTAAGCTACATTGGCACAGATGATTTCCCACCATCGACACGCAGCTACACATTCAGCATCACACTCACCGATACGGATGGCATCAAGCATATCGTGACCTACACAGGCGAGGTGGCAAATATCTATCAAGGTCCTACCGGCCCTGAGGCGTTCACCCCCACAAAGGTGGTTGCCGTAAAGTCGATGATTGGTAACTTCTTCTTGCAGCTATATATCGACGAAGCTCGCTACCACGAGCTTGACCTGCTCGATGAGACTGCCCCTAACGACAAGTATCTATCGGAAGGCGTTTATAAGTTTAGCGACAATAACATCGGCCACACAAACTCGACATACAATATCGAGGGCGACCAGACATGTGCACTGGAGGATGCCGAGGTGACACTCTCGCACACCGAGGAGGGCGTGACGACCATTAGCGGCTTTATAAAGTCGGTAGCGGGCCACCACATAACATTCGAGTGGACAGGCGTAGTAGAGGGCTTCGACTTTAGCAAGGAGCAGGAGATACCTATCGACCCCAACGCAACAGTAGTAGAGGTGACAGCCGCCGAGGTGAACTACGATAGGGCTGGTGAGAAGCAGATACTCTTTACGGCAGGTGGCTTGCAGCACCAATTTAATTTCAAGCACTCGGACATAGCTGCGGTAAAGCCTATTCCCGATGGCACATACTCATCCGCTGAGGGTACGATGAGCCTAAGCTACTGCATCCATGATCTAAATGGCGCCTATGAGAAGATGAGCAGTGCTTCGGTGGTAATAGTGAACAAGAGCGATAATACCACACGCTTTGTTGCCACTTGGGTATGTGGCGGACAGACATATGCATTCGACTGGACAGGTGCTGTCAAGGGGTATACCTATGAGGACGTTTCGGGACAGAAGCTCGATTTTAAGCCTACTTACGTTGAGGTGTCGGATGCAGGCTTTGCGGGCCTATACTTCTACTTCTACGATGCACGCGATAACGAGCTTGTATTAAACTACGACCGCAACAAGGTCTATATGCCATATATCAACTACGAGGGCATAAGTATCGACATCGACGCGTCGGACTACACCTTCGAGTACTCGGATAATGGCGATGGAACATACAGCTACAATGCTCGCTTCGTGACGCTCGACGGCCGCATCATAGAGTTCGCAGGCGCACTGCCTACCACGGTAAGCTAACGCGCTGGGTTGTATGTTGAATAATCGGGGCTATTCATGCTGGTAGCCCCGACTTTTTGTTTAGTGGCGCTTTATTTTGCACAGAAAAAATAATTTTCTATCTTTGTAGACGAAAAAGATTTATAATACCTATGTCTATGAGAAAATATCTTTATGGCCTATTGATGTGTAGCCTTGTGCTATTTGCCTATGCGTGTGAGGAGCCTGAGAAGCCCGTTGATACACCTCCCGATGATAACACCGAGCAGCCAACGCCCGATCCAGACCCCGATCCAGACCCCGATCCAGACCCCGAACCTGAACCCGACCCCGATGCAGCCTTTACCATCGAACTCGAAGAGCTCAATGGCACAAGTTGTATATCGAAGGTGACACCTGCCGACAAGCAGATGTACTACGTTATGTATAAGTCCGATATAGAGTACTTCCGCGACAGTGAGATAACCACCGATGACGAGCTCTTCGAGGACGATATGTTCTATTTCAAGCGCGGTGCATCGTTCGACGGCGTAACGCTTAAGGAGTATATGAATAGTAACAAAGTCTTGTTCCAGGATGTTACGCGCGCCAACTGGCCCGACCTGCGCCCCGCCGACAAGCAGGTGCTATATGTCTATGGCATAGAGTTTAACGAGGACTTCTCGGACTGCACACGCGTTACCGACGTGGTGTGGAAACTTATCGACCCTCCTATGGCTGAACTTGGCGATGCTACGTTCGAGGTGACATACGACGTTAATGGAGCAAATGTAGAGTTTGATGTTAAGCCACAGGGCTGGGATGGCCTCTATACCATTCAGATATTTGATTACAACGAGGAGCTCTACCGTGATGCCTTGTCGGTAGATGATGCCTATATCCGTAGCGTTGGTGAGGGGTGGATTACGATGTTTGGTAACAACCTCGATGGTGGCATCAGCGTCGATGAGATACTCGATTTTGCATGTATGACAGGGGCCCAGAAACCAAGCTATGAGCTTGCATCATATACCCTCTACACCGCATTGGTATATGCTGTGGATGAGGTCGATGGATTCTACCAGATGGTGTCGCGCCCAACGGTAGTAAATTTCTCGACAGAGCAGGTGCAGCCCTCGGATATGACCATCGACATTACGGTTGACAACCTCTATGTACGTGTCTGCGACCTTAAGGTGACTCCATCGAGCAACGACGAGAGCTATAAGATGCTGTTAGTGCCTACGGAGTACCTCAAGCAGGGTTATACCGATGATGACCTTGTTGAGGCGGTGCTCGACACGTATAGCTATTCTGCATATACATTCCGTGGTGAGGTCTCTTCGCACATAAGTAGTCTATATCCCGCGACAGAGTATGTGGTCGTAACCTTCGGTTATAGTGGAGGTGTGGTGACAACACCCGTATTTAAGAGGGTATTTACCACCGAGGCAGAGGGTGAGTGCGAGTTGGCAATTTCAGATGTTGCGTATGGTGGCCCATATAGACCATCTGAGTTGAGGGCGCTTGACCCAGTGCGTTTTGCCAATCTGCCTGATGGCTATGATGACTATATGTTTATAGTATGGATGGAGGTCAAGACCGACACCCCTACAAACGACATATTTACCTATTTTGTCGATACGGATACCTATAACTTCTATGGTGAGGATGTCATCTTCTTCGACCTGCTGATAGATACCTGCGACCCAGTGTCGACAGCATTGGCGCAGTATGACTTTAACTACTACATCTGCGCTGCAGCCTTCGACTATAAGGGTAATGTAACCCCAATGTGGCGCTCAGAGTCGCTTAAGTTCTCCCCAGCGGATGTGCGCCCTGCGGAGGAACTTATTGCAAAACTCGACGCCTCGCCATCGGCAAGGATAGCCCTTGTTCGTGGCGTTCGTGAGTAGGGAATAATTATATGAGTATGAGGCGTGAGATACTATTTATGGCCGTTATGGCCCTATGTGCGGTAGGTTGTAGCGTGCCTAAGAGTCTTGGCGTAGGCGCTGTTGAGAGGTGTGATGGTGGTGATGTATACCACATAACATCCTCATTGCCTGTCGACTACGCCGATAGCATGGAGTGGATACTGCGCTACGATAAGAGCGATGTTGAGGAGCTACGTCAGCGTGCCAAAACCGAAAATAAGGAGTGCGATGTCTTGTTCTTCGGTAGCTCATCGATACGCCTGTGGAGTAGCCTTCAGGAGGATATGGCACCCCTAAAGGTTGTCAATCGTGGCTATGGAGGTGCCCAGTTGCGCGACATACACTTCAACTATGAGACGGTGCTTGCTGATTACCGCCCCAAGGCCTTTGTCTTCTACTGCGATAACGACCTTGGCGGCTTCGGCCACGACCTATATCCCACTCAGTTGTTCGACCTCTACCGCCTCCTATTTGAGCGTTTGAGGAGTGACTATCCCGATGCGCCGATATACGTTCTCTCGATAAAATTCAACGAGAGCAGAGCGAAACTGCGCGAGGAACATCGCCTCTTTAATGCCCTTATGGAGGACTATGCAAGGCATGCTACGGGGGTCACCTTTGTCGACGTAAACACCCCTCTTTTGAGTGCCGATGGCGAGGTCGACAATGGCTACTTCGAGGCCGACTTGTTGCACGTTAATAGTAGGGGATACGAGGTGTGGACCTCGGTGCTAAAGCCTCTGTTATTGGAGCAGTTGACAAGATAGTATCCTGTTAATGCTTATGTGAAAAATAGAAAAAATGTGGTCAATTTGGCGCGGGGTTAATCTTGGCTCCTGTAGTTCGACTTTCAAAAATTGCCCAAAAATCGTAATGTGTTAGTATTTAGCGCATTGCGATTTTTGCTATAAATTGGCAATTATATTTTTAAAAAAGTGATAAGTAATTTCTATCGACTTTTCACAAGTTTTCAACATTTTTGGTCGAAAAAAGGTCGTATATATATTGTATGTCAAAAAAAATGCGTATCTTTGCGGGCAATTTCTCGCAAATGGGAATTGAATTTATTAACAAAAATTAAAGGACAAAAACGTTTTAGAAATGCCAACTATTCAGCAGTTAGTAAGAAACGGTCGAGTAAGCATGGTGGAGAAGAGTAAGTCACCTGCACTCGCTGCGTGTCCTCAGCGCCGTGGAGTTTGTACCCGTGTGTACACTACAACTCCTAAGAAGCCAAACTCGGCGATGCGTAAGGTTGCACGTGTAAGATTGACTAATGGCAAGGAGGTCAATGCCTACATCCCAGGTGAGGGCCACAACTTGCAGGAGCACTCAATCGTGCTCGTTCGTGGTGGTCGTGTGAAGGACCTCCCAGGTGTTCGTTACCACTTGGTACGTGGTGCCCTCGATTCAGCAGGTGTTGACGGTCGTCGTCAGCGTCGCTCGAAGTATGGTGCTAAGCGTCCAAAGGCAGGTAAGAAGTAATAAGATTTAGAAATTGTATTTATTAAATTAGCAGTAACAATGAGAAAAGCTAAGCCAAGAAAGCGAATTCTACTTCCGGATCCGAAGTTCAACGACGTGGAGGTAACACGTTTTGTGAACAATCTTATGCTGGATGGTAAGAAGAGTATTGCTTACACTATCTTCTACGATGCGTTGGAGTTGGTAGGCAAGAAGATGAAGGATGCTGATAAATCTCCATTGGAGGTCTGGAAACAGGCTCTTGAGAATATCACACCTCAGGTCGAAGTAAAGTCAAAGCGTATCGGTGGTGCGACATTCCAGGTTCCTACGGAGGTTCGTCCCGAGCGCAAAGTTTCGATTTCCATGAAAAACCTTGTCCTTTATTCACGTAAGCGTTCGGGCAAGTCAATGGCAGAGAAGCTCTCAGCAGAGATAGTAGATGCCTACAACCAGCAGGGTGCTGCCTTCAAGCGTAAGGAGGAGATGCATCGTATGGCAGAGGCTAACAAGGCATTTGCACACTTCAGATTCTAAAACAAGTAGACCAAGATGGCAAGAGATCTTAAATACACTCGTAATATCGGTATCATGGCTCACATTGATGCCGGTAAGACAACCACTTCGGAGCGTATCCTTTTCTACACGGGTAAGACCCACAAGATTGGTGAGACTCATGAGGGTGCAGCCACCATGGACTGGATGGTTCAGGAGCAGGAGCGTGGTATCACCATCACCTCTGCTGCTACCACAGCGTTTTGGAACTACAAAAACAATCAGTATCAGATTAACCTTATCGATACCCCAGGACACGTTGACTTTACCGTTGAGGTAGAGCGTTCACTCCGCGTATTGGATGGTGCTGTTGCAACATTCTGTGCAGTAGGTGGCGTTGAGCCTCAGTCTGAGACCGTATGGCGTCAGGCAGATAAGTACAATGTACCACGTATCGGTTACGTTAATAAGATGGACCGTACTGGCGCGGACTTCCTCGCCGTATGTGCCCAGATTAAGGAGCACTTCGGTGCAACAGCTCTCCCAGTAGTATTGCCTATCGGCTCAGAGGATAAGTTCGAGGGCTTGGTAGACCTTATATATAATAATGCGATCTACTACTACGACGATAAGACTGTACGTGATAACTTCGAGCTTAAGGAGATTCCTGCTTCAATGAAGGAGGAGGCTGCTGAGTGGCGTGCAAAGCTTATCGAGGAGGTTGCGGCTACCGACGATGCTCTTATGGAGAAGTTCTTCGAGGACCCAGACTCAATCACCCCAGATGAGCTTATCGCAGCTATCCGCGTAGCTACTATCAACATGTCGTTGGTACCTATGATGTGCGGCTCATCGTTCCACAACAAGGGTGTTCAGAAGCTCCTCGATTACATCATGGCATTCCTTCCCTCACCATTGGATGTTCCTGCTGTTGAGGGTATTAACCCTAAGACCGACGAGCCAGAGAAGCGTGAGTCATCAGTTAATGACCCATTCTGCGGTTTGGCCTTCAAGATTGCTACCGATCCATTCGTAGGTCGTTTGGCATTCGTTCGTGTCTACTCTGGTGCTTTGGATGCCGGTTCTTACGTATACAACGCACGCAGCGGCAAGCGTGAGCGTATCTCACGTCTCTACCAGATGCACGCTAACAAGCAGAATCCTATGGAGCGCGTTGAGGCAGGTGATATCTGCGCAGCTATCGGTTTCAAGGAGATTCGTACCGGTGATACCCTCACCGCTGAGAATGCACCTATCGTACTTGAGCAGATGACATTCCCAGAGCCAGTTATCGGTTTGGCTGTTGAGCCTAAGACTCAGAAGGATCTCGATAAGCTCGGTATCGCACTTGCTAAGCTTGCTGAGGAGGATCCAACATTCACCGTTCGTACCGATGAGGAGAGTGGTCAGACCATTATCTCAGGTATGGGTGAGCTTCACCTCGACATCATCGTTGACCGTCTTCGTCGTGAGTTCGGCGTAGAGATTAACCAGGGTGCTCCCCAGGTTAACTACAAGGAGGCTCTTACTCAGACTGTTCAGCACCGCGAGGTATTCAAGAAGCAGACTGGTGGTCGTGGTAAGTTCGCTGACATCATCTTCGAGATCGGTCCTGCTGACGAGGGTGTTACAGGTCTTCAGTTTGTTGATGAGGTTAAGGGTGGTAATGTGCCTAAGGAGTACATCCCAGCTGTTCAGAAGGGCTTTGAGTCAGCAATGGCAAACGGCGCTTTGGCAGGCTACACCATCGACTCAATGAAGGTTACCTTGAAGGATGGTTCGTTCCACCCAGTTGACTCAGATCAGCTCTCATTCGAGATTTGTGCTCGTAACGGTTTCCGCGTAGCAGCTCCTAAGGCTGGCTCGGTAATTATGGAGCCTGTGATGAATGTTGAGGTTGTTACTCCAGAGGAGAACATGGGTGATATCATCGGCGACTTGAACAAGCGTCGTGGTCAGATCCAGGGTATGGAGTCTAAGGGTACTGCACGTGTTATCAAGGCTCGTGTACCACTCTCAGAGATGTTCGGTTATGTAACCGTACTTCGTACCATCTCTTCAGGCCGTGCAACATCGTCAATGGAGTTCTCTCACTTCGAGGAGGTTCCAGCAAACCTTGCAAAGGAAATCATCGAGAAGTCGAGCGGCAAGCGTAAGGATTTAGAGTAATAAAAGGAGATTAGATATGAATCAGAAAATTAGAATCAAGTTGAAGTCTTTCGACCACAACCTCGTTGATAAGTCAGCAGAGAAGATCGTTAAGACTGTGAAGGCTACCGATGCTATGGTTAGCGGTCCGGTGCCCCTTCCTACGCGCAAGCAGATTTTCACTGTAAACCGTTCAACCTTCGTTAACAAGAAGGCACGCGAGCAGTTCCAGTTCTGCACTTACAAGCGCATCATTGATATTTATTCATCAACCCCAAAGACTATCGATGCTTTGATGAAGCTCGAGTTGCCTTCAGGTGTTGAGGTAGAGATCAAGGTTTGATAAACACTCGTTCGGGTATGGGCAGCCCCGAAAGGGGATGCCCCGCTGCCGAACACAACCCTATATAATTATAGGTATAACAAATTCACTATTTAACAAACAAACGTAATTCGACAGTACAATGTCAGGACTAATTGGAAAGAAAATCGGAATGACTTCCGTTTACAGTGCCGAGGGTAAGAACATACCATGCACTGTTATCGAGGCTGGTCCGTGTGTGGTTACGCAAATCAAGACCGTTGAGAAGGATACCTACGAGGCGGTTCAGATTGCCTATGACGACAAGAGTGAAAAGCACACCAGCAAGAGTTTGTTAGGTCACTTCAAGAAGGCCGGTGTTACCCCTAAGCGTAAGCTCGCTGAGTTCAAGGGTATGCCAGAAGTGAACCTTGGTGACACCCTTAACGTTGAGATGTTCTCTGAGGAGGATTGGGTAGACGTAACCGGGATCTCTAAGGGTAAGGGCTTCCAGGGTGTAGTTAAGCGTCACGGTTTCGGTGGTGTAGGTGGTCAGACCCACGGTCAGCACAACCGCCAGCGTAAGCCCGGTTCGCTTGGTGCATCATCTTATCCATCACGCGTTTTCCCTGGTAAGCGTCTTCCAGGTCAGATGGGTGGTGAGACAGTTAAGGTTCTGAACCTTAAGGTCGTAAAGGTAATTCCCGAGAGCAACCTCATCTTGGTGAAGGGTTCTGTTCCGGGTGCAAAGGGTTCTTATTTAACAATTGAGAAGTAGTATGGAATTAGCTGTATTGAACACACAAGGAAAAGAGACTGGTCGTAAGGTAGTCCTTTCAGACGCAGTTTTCGGCGTGGAGGCTAATGACCACGCTATCTACCTCGACGTTAAGCAGTTCTTGGCTGACCAGCGTCAGGGTACTCACAAGTCAAAGCAGCGTAACGAGGTTGCTGGCTCAACTCGCAAGTTGAAGCGTCAGAAGGGTACCGGTGGTGCTCGTTGCGGTAGCATCAAGTCACCTTTGTTCCCAGGTGGTGGCCGTGTATTCGGTCCAGTACCCCGCGACTACAGCTTCAAGCTTAACAAGAAGCTTAAGCAGCTTGCACGTCGTAGCGCGCTTACCTACAAGGCACAGGCTGGTGCAATCCAGGTATTGGAGAATCCTGCAATGGATGCACCTAAGACAAAGGCTGTTGTTGCTTTGACTAAGGCTCTGAACGTAGAGAACAAGAAGGTGTTGGTCGTTCTGCCGGAGACGAACGTCAACTTCCAGCTCTCATGCCGCAATATTGCATCGGTGAAGCCTATCTTGGCACAGAACCTCAATACCTATGAGGTTATGAACGCATCGGCAGTAGTATTGGTAGAGGGCGCAGAGAATGTAATCAATGTAATGTTAGCTTAAAAAGTTTTCAAACATGGAAGTAATTATTAAGCCTATTTTGACCGAGAAGATGACGATTCAGGGCGAGAAGCTGAACCGTTACGGTTTTATCGTTGATATCCGAGCTAACAAGTTGCAGGTACGTAACGCCGTTGAGAAGATGTACAACGTTACAGTTACCGATGTCAACACTATCAATTACATGGGTAAGCAGAAGAGCCGCTATACAAAGGCTGGTTTGCTTCAGGGTCGCACCAACAACTTCAAGAAGGCTATTGTCACATTGAAGGCCGGTGATCAGATTGATTTTTACAGTAACATCTAAACTTTTGAGAAAAGATGGCAGTAAGAAAATTTAAGCCGGTAACTCCCGGTCAGAGACATAAGATTATCGGCACGTTCGATGAGATCACCACTTCAACACCTGAGAAGTCTCTCTTGAGCCCCAAGAAGAGCACAGGTGGTCGTAACAACAGTGGTAAGATGACAGTACGTTACATCGGCGGTGGTCACAAGCAGATGTATCGTATGGTTGACTTCAAGCGTCAGAAGGATGGTATGGCAGCAACCGTAAAGACAATCGAGTACGATCCAAACCGTACTGCACGTATTGCTTTGGTTGTATACGCTGATGGCGAGAAGAGCTATATCCTCGCTCCTAACGGCTTGCAGGTTGGTCAGACCGTAGTCAGCGGTCAGGGCGTAGCTCCTGAGGTAGGTAACACATTGTTCCTCTCGGAGATTCCTCTTGGTACGTTGATTCACAATATTGAACTCTACCCCGGTCAGGGTGCTGCAATGGCACGTTCTGCCGGTTCGTATGCTCAGCTTTTGGCACGCGAGGGTAAATTCGCTATTATCAAGTTGCCTTCAGGTGAGACTCGTATGGTACTCGTAACTTGCCGCGCTACTGTCGGTGTTGTATCAAATGTTGATCACAACCTCGAGAGCTCGGGTAAGGCAGGTCGCAAGCGTTGGTTGGGCCGTCGTCCACACAACCGTGGTGTTGTAATGAACCCAGTTGATCACCCAATGGGTGGTGGTGAAGGTCGTGCATCAGGTGGTCACCCACGTTCGCGTAAGGGATTGTTGGCTAAGGGTAAGAAGACTCGTAACCCAAAGAAGACAACCTCTAAGTTTATTATTTCAAGAAAGAAAAAATAATTAAATAGAGTACATAATGAGCCGTTCATTAAAAAAAGGACCGTTTATCGACCCCAAGCTCGAGGCTAAGGTAGTAGCACAGGCAGAGGGTAATAACAAGTCTGTAATCAAGACATGGTCACGCGCAAGTATGATTTCGCCCGACTTCGTAGGTCAGACGATCGCCGTACACAACGGAAATAAGTTCATTCCAGTTTACGTAACTGAGAATATGGTCGGTCACAAGCTCGGCGAGTTTGCGCCAACGCGTAACTTCCGTGGTCATTCAGGTAACAAGAAAAAGTAGTAGACTATGGGAGCAAGAAAAGCACAGATGGCCGAGAGACTCAAGGCCGAGAAGAAGCAGAAAGCTATCGCTATTATGCGCGATTGCCCTACCTCTCCACGTAAGATGCGTTTGGTGGCTGACATCATCCGCGGCGTAGAGATCAACAAAGCATTGGGTATCCTTCGCTACTCTAAGAAGGAGGCATCTATAAGAATGGAGAGTCTTCTCAAGTCGGCAATTGCCAACTGGGAGGCTAAGAACGAGGGCGAGCGTCTCGAGGACGTACAGCTCTGCGTTAAGGAGGTATTCGTAGACTGCGGTCGTATGTTGAAGCGTATACAGCCAGCACCTCAGGGTCGCGCACACCGTATTCGCAAGCGTTCGAACCACGTCACCCTCGTAGTAGATAAAATGGTAACCGCAGAAAACAAGTAAGAGATGGGACAGAAAGTAAATCCGATAGCAAATCGTCTTGGCATCATCAGGGGTTGGGATTCTAACTGGTATGGTGGCCGTGATTTCTCAGAGAAATTGGTTGAGGACGACAAGATTCGTAAGTATTTGAATGTCCGTTTGGCTAAGGCAAGCATCTCGAAGATCATCATCGAGCGTACGCTTAAGCTTGTAACGGTAACCATCTCAACTGCTCGCCCAGGTATCATCATTGGTAAGGGTGGCCAGGAGGTTGACAAGCTCAAGGAGGAGCTCAAGAAGCTCACTGGCAAGGAGGTACAGATCAACATCTTTGAGGTTAAGCGCCCAGAGGTAGATGCTGTAATCGTTGCTAACAACATCGCTCGTCAGCTTGAGGGTCGTGTATCATACCGCCGCGCTATCAAGACCGCTATTGCATCAACAATGCGTATGGGCGCTGAGGGTATCAAGGTGCAGATTTCAGGCCGTGTAGGTGGTGCTGAGATGGCACGTTCAGAGACAATAAAGGAGGGACGTATTCCATTGCACACATTCCGTGCAGATGTAGATTACTTCTTGGCTGAGGCACTCACAAAGGTGGGTATCCTTGGTATCAAGGTATGGATCTGCCACGGTATCGTATATGGCAAGCGTGACTTGTTCGAGATCGCAGCAGGTGCATCAGCACACGCAGGCAAGGAGCAGGCACCTCGTCGTGACGGCAAGCGTGATGATCGTCGCAAGCGTCGTAACAACAATAAGTAGTACCTTTTAAAGCGAAAAAACTATGTTACAGCCAAAAAGAACTAAGTTCAGAAGAATGCAGAAGGGTCGTATGAAGGGTTTCGCTCAGAGAGGAAACCAGCTTGCATACGGTTCATTCGGTATCAAGGCCTTGGAGTCAACCTGGATTACAGGTCGTCAGATCGAGGCAGCACGTCAGGCCATCACCCGTTATATGAAGCGTGAGGGTCAGATATGGATTCGAATCTTCCCCGATAAGCCCATTACGAAGAAGCCAGCCGAGGTACGTATGGGTAAGGGTAAGGGTAACCCCGAAGGTTTCGTGGCGCCCGTTACCCCCGGTCGTATCCTTTTCGAGGCAGAGGGTGTACCTTTGGAGATTGCACAGGAGGCACTCCGTCTGGGAGCTCAGAAGTTGCCTATTACAACTAAGTTTATTGTACGACGCGACTATGTCGAGTCATCACTCTAAAATGGAGCTTGAAAGATTATGAAAAGTGCTGAAATAAAGGAGATGTCGGTGCAGGATCTCGAGGAGCGCATCGCAGCTGAGAAGGACAACCTCACACAGCTGAAGGTGCAGCACGCCGTGTCGCCCATCGAAAATCCATCAATCATTAAGAAATCTCGCAGAGATATCGCACGTATGTTGACAATTCTCGGCCAGAAGAACTCTAAATGTTAATTACCATTATGGAAAGAAATCTTAGAAAAGAGCGTATTGGGTTGGTTGTCAGCAACAAGATGGAGAAGACCATTGTGGTTGCCGTTGCACGTAAGGTGAAGCACCCTATTTACGGTAAGTTCGTGAATAAGACCACTAAGTTTGTCGCTGAGTGCTTGGACACAACCGTTCAGGAGGGTGATACAGTACGTATCATGGAGACCCGCCCATTGAGCAAGACGAAGCGTTGGAGATTAGTACAAATCATTGAAAGAGTTAAGTAGTTATGATACAGCAAGAAAGTAGACTTGTAGTAGCAGACAACAGCGGTGCAAAGGAGGTTCTTTGTATCCGTGTGCTCGGTGGTACGAAGCGTCGTTACGCATCTATCGGCGACAAGATCGTGGTAGCTGTAAAGAGCGCTTCTCCCTCGGGTGATGTCAAGAAGGGTGCCGTTTCAAAGGCAGTCGTAGTAAGAACAAAGAAGGAGATCCGTCGTGCTAATGGTTCGTACATTCGTTTCGATGACAACGCGGTAGTACTCCTTAATAATCAGGGTGAGATCCGTGGTACTCGTATCTTCGGTCCTGTAGCCCGTGAGTTGCGTGACCAGTATATGAAGATCATATCACTGGCTCCCGAGGTATTGTAATTTAAAAAACGTAAAGATATGTCTAAATTGCATATTAAGAAGGGGGACATGGTTTATGTTAACGCTGGTGACAACCGCGGTCAGCAGGGTAAGGTTCTTTCAGTAGATGCAGCCAAGCAGCGTGCTATCGTTGAGGGCGTAAACATCTGCAAGAAGGCAACCAAGCCTAACGCTAAGAACCCCCAGGGTGGTCTCTTGGAGCAGGAGGCACCCATCCACATTTCGAATCTGCAGCCTATCGATCCTAAGTCGGGTAAGCCTACTCGCGTAGGTCGCAAGGCTAATGACAAAGGTAAATTAGTTCGTTACGCTAAAAAGTCAGGGGAGGAGATTAAATAATGGCATACGTACCTACACTTAGAACCGAGTATAAGGAGCGCATCATTGCTGCCCTTATGAAGGAGTTTGGTTACACTAGCGTTATGCAGTGTCCTAAGCTCGAGAAGATCGTCGTAAACCAGGGTATGGGCCAGGCGATTGCCGATAAGAAGCTTATCGAGATTGCTCAGGAGGAGCTTACCCGTATTACAGGTCAGAAGGCCGTACAGACTAAGTCTCGTAAGGATATCTCTAACTTTAAGTTGCGTAAGGGCATGACTATCGGTGTTCGCGTAACACTCCGTGGCAACCGTATGTACGAGTTCTTGGAGCGTTTGATCGCCGTAGCTCTCCCACGTATCCGTGACTTCAAGGGTATCAACGATAAGTTCGATGGTCAGGGTAACTACACTCTCGGTATCACTGAGCAGATTATCTTCCCTGAGATCGACATCGACAAGATTACCAAGATCTTCGGTATGGAGATTACCTTCGTAACATCGGCTAAGACTGACGAGGAGGCATATGCACTTCTTCGTGAGTTCGGCCTTCCTTTTAAGAACGCTAAAAAGAACCAGTAACCTATGGCAAAGGAGTCAATGAAGGCACGCGAGGTTAAGCGTGCGAAGCTTGCACAGCGTTATGCTCACAAGCGCGAGGAGATCGCTGCAAAGGTTAAGGCAGGTGAGATGGATCACGAGGAGGCATGGATTGCCCTCTCAAAGTTGCCACGCAACTCTAATCCTATCCGTCAGCACAACCGCTGCATGATCACCGGTCGTCCAAAGGGTTATATGCGTCAGTTCGGTATCAGCCGTATCCAGTTCCGTGAGATGGCTTCGAACGGCTTGATTCCCGGTGTTAAGAAGGCTAGCTGGTAGTATAGTCCACCCCTAAGGATTACCTAAGGGGTGCGTACTACGCGTTAGATGGATATTCAAGGGGTTGCCTAAAAGTGTTCATGACGGGGCACATGGTGCTTGATGCTCGTGCAACATATATAATATAGGCAATGCCTTCAGATGTAGGAGTGTAGCTCGTCGTCAGACGAAAGCGCATCTCCGGTAGAGAAGATCCGAGGCGAGGTGCCCGCGAGGGTGCCTCGGCTGAAGGGTCGGATAAGGTAGAATATTGCTCGGTGCTTATGTGCCATCAGATGGGGTTGCCCCATCGAAGCAATCTCAACCTTATATGGGCATAGTGTGCGAGTAGCACCTGCTCAGCAACGGAGGAAAGTGCCGCCAGAGGGTGGTAACTTCTCGGTTGATGAGCGTGTGGAAGTGCGCTGTGTTTTGTAAATCTCGAACCAAGAGCGCATATTGTGCGTCGCGGCTCGTTCTATTGACGGGTGGCGATATGGTTGGGAGGTGAGAAATAGGGTGTCTGATTATGTCTGAGCCCTTTTCTATTTCCCGCGATGCTCTCCGAGGCCTTCGACCTTTACGCTAAATGTTAGCACAAGATGTTGTTGCTGGCATTTTGTGTGTCCTCCCGTAGGGACGAATTATAGGTCGTTGAGGCTACATGGGAGCTATCTGCACGGTGTTGTAGGTTGTGGCTTATGTAGTGGTGACGATAGCTAAATGCCTAAAAATTAGGCGAAAAGTTTGGTTGGTTCGAAATTTATTTGTATATTTGCCCGCTTTTTGTGCGCATTGCGCCCTCGCGTGTATACGAGAGTGAGACGAATTTGGAGGTGTAATGCGGTGAAAGTGAGTAAGATAGAAAATGCAAACAAAGCATAAATAAACAACTTTAATTATTAATTTTTAACTTTTAATTCATTATGACAGATCCAATTGCGGACTTTCTAACTCGAATTAGAAATGCGGTGAAAGCCAACCACAAGGTGGTTGAAGCTCCCGGCTCAAAAATTAAGCAGGAGATCACCAAGATCTTGTTTGATCAGGGTTACATCCTCGCCTACAAGTTTGACAAGGACGAGAAGGGCCACGCTACCATTAAGGTCGCTTTGAAGTACGATGCGGCTACTAAGGTAAACGCCATCAAGAACTTGAAGCGTGTGAGCCGTCCAGGTTTGCGTCAGTACGCATCAGTAGCAGAGATGCCTCGCGTATTGAATGGTTTGG
The DNA here is from genome assembly GCA_015059955.1 of Rikenellaceae bacterium. Lineage (GTDB taxonomy): Bacteria > Bacteroidota > Bacteroidia > Bacteroidales > Rikenellaceae > Alistipes. The sequence continues at coordinate 47,993 of SUZK01000004.1, read as the reverse complement.
GTATCGCTATCGTATCTACCTCAAAGGGTATTATGACCGATGCACAGGCACGCAAGGAGAACGTAGGTGGTGAGGTATTGTGCTACGTTTGGTAGTCGTCGCCCGCCGGAAATTAACAAGTCAGTGATTAACTGAGAATTAACAAACAAAAAAACAACTATTACAACATGTCAAGAATTGGTAAATTACCTGTAATCTTGCCCGCTGGTGTCACTGTTGAGATCGCAGCTGACAACACGGTAAGCGTGAAAGGGCCACTTGGGACACTGAGCCAGAAGGTTGACTCAGACATCAAAGTTGAAGTTGGAACACACATCGAGAAGGAGAGCCAGAAGGAGGTGCCTGCGGTTATCGTAACTCGTCCTACCAACCAGCCCCGTCACCGTTCATTGCACGGTTTGTATCGTGCTCTCATCAATAACATGGTTATTGGCGTATCAAAGGGTTACGAGATCAAGCAGGAGCTCGTAGGTGTAGGTTTCAAGGCTGAGGTTAAGGGTCAGCTTCTCGAGATGAGCTTGGGCTACTCACACGACATCGCAATGTTGCTCCCAGCTGAGATCCAGGCTACAGCTGTAACTGAGAAGAAGGGTAATCCTATCCTCACACTCAAGAGTATCGATAAGCAGCTTGTAGGTCAGGTTGCAGCGAAGATTCGCTCTATGCGTAAGCCTGAGCCATACAAGGGTAAGGGTATTAAGTTTGTCGGCGAGGTAATCCGTCGCAAGGCAGGTAAGTCGGCAGCTAAATAGTAAATAAGTCAAGATTATGGCATTGAATAAGATTGAAAGAAGAGCGAGAATCAAGATGCGTATTCGTAAGATCGTTAACGGTACTGCATCACAGCCTCGCATGACTGTATTCCGTAGCAACAAGCAGATCTACGTACAGTTTATTGACGACCTCGCAGGCGTAACCTTGGCAACAGCATCGTCGTTGGACAAGGAGGTAGCGGCAGAGGCAGCAGGTAAGAATAAGTCGGAGGTTGCAGCTTTGGTAGGTAAGCTTGCTGCAGCACGTGCGGCTGAGAAGGGTATCACCGCAGTATCGTTCGATCGTAACGGTTACCTCTATCACGGTCGTGTTAAAATGTTGGCTGACGCTGCTCGTGAGGGTGGCCTTAAATTCTAAACGATTATGGCAAATACTAACATAAAGAGAGTACGCACAAGCGACCTCGAGTTGAAGGATCGTTTGGTTGCAATAAACCGCGTTACTAAGGTAACCAAGGGTGGTCGTACCTTCACTTTCTCGGCTATCGTAGTTGTAGGTAACGAGAATGGTGTTGTAGGCTACGGTCTTGGTAAGGCTGCGGAGGTTACCGTGGCTATCTCTAAGGGCGTTGAGGATGCAAAGAAGAATTTGGTTAAGGTTCCCGTACTTAACGGTACTATCCCACACAAGCAGGAGATGCGTTTCGGTGGTTCAGAGGTTATGATTCGTCCAGCTGCTCCTGGTACCGGTATCATCGCCGGTGGTGCGATGCGTGCTGTATTGGAGTCAGTAGGTATCAAGAACGTGCTTGCAAAGAGCAAGGGTTCATCTAACCCACACAACCTCGTGAAGGCTACTATCGGTGCTTTGTGCGAGTTGCGTGACGCACGCTCAGTTGCTCAGTTGCGCGGTATCTCACTTACTAAGGTGTTTAACGGTTAAAAGTAGGAGAAACAACTATGGCAACATTGAAAATTACTCAGATAAAGAGCCGTATCGGCGCATCGACACAGCAGTGCAAGAACCTCGACGCTTTGGGACTTCGCAAGATCAACCAGAGTGTTGAGCACAGCGACTCAGTAATCATCAAGGGTATGATTGAGCGCGTTAAGCACCTTGTAAAGGTCGAGGAGGTAAAATAAGTTTAACCAAAGAAAATCGAATTAGAAATGGAACTTCATAATCTTAAGCCCGCTAAGGGTGCTACTCACCACGATAAGCGCGTGGGTCGCGGTGCCGGTTCGGGTCACGGTGGTTACTCAACCCGTGGTTTGAAGGGTGCTAAGTCGCGTTCGGGTTACTCAAGCAAGCTCGGTTTCGAGGGTGGTCAGATGCCTTTGCAGCGTCGTCTTCCTAAGTTCGGCTTCACGAATATCAAGCGCGTAGAGTTTAAGGCTATCAACTTGTCAACACTCGAGGAGCTCGCATCGAAGAACAACCTCACAGAGGTAACTTTCGATACACTTGTACAGGCTGGCTTCGTATCAGGTAACGACAAGGTGAAGATTCTTGGTAACGGCACAATTACACGTGCGTTGGCTGTTAAGGCTAACGCCTTCTCAAAGTCTGCTGAGGCTGCTATCGTAGCAGCAGGTGGTTCTATCGAGAAGTTGTAGTTGAGCGTTTCTGCACGACGATGTCTAAGAGATACAATATATAAATAATATATAGGAGTTTTAAGGGCGCTTGTCGTCAGAGTATAGTTTAAGAATCAAAAAACCTAAAATTTATGAATAAGTTTATCATTGTTGGTATTATCTTGTTAGTTCTCGTCGCACTACTTGCTACCAACAAGAAACTCGTTGAGACGCTCAAGAATATCTATAAGATTGAGGAGCTTCGTAAGCGTATCCTCTTTACGCTTGGCCTTCTTCTTATATATCGTCTTGGCTCTTTTGTGACACTACCAGGCATTAACCACTCACTGCTTGAGGCTTGGACTCAGTCGGTGAACAACGATGGTGGCCTTATGGGATTGTTGAACGTCTTCTCGGGCGGTGCATTCTCACAGGCATCTATCTTTGCTCTTGGTGTTATGCCATACATCACCGCGTCTATCATCATCCAGTTGTTGGGTATCATGGTACCTTACTTCCGTAAGATGCAGCGCGAGGGTGAGAGTGGTCGTCGCAAGATGAATCAGTGGACACGTTTCCTTACCATTGCTGTGTTGCTTCTCCAGGCTCCTGCTTATCTTAAGACACAGGTTCCTGAGGCGGCTATCATGCAGGAGAGTGGCTTTATCCTCACCTCTACAATCATTCTTATCGCAGGTACCATGTTCATCATGTGGCTCGGTGAGAAGATTACAGACAAGGGTATTGGTAACGGTATTTCGTTGATCATCATGATCGGTATCGTAGCACGTCTGCCTCACGCCTTCCTTGCTGAGGTTATGATGAAGCTCGAGGGTAGCGCAGGTAGCATCATCATGCTTATCGTGGAGTTGGTATTCCTCGCCATGGTATTCATGCTCGCCATCGCTATTGTTCAGGCAGTGCGTAAGATTCCCGTTCAGTATGCAAAGCGTATCGTAGGTAACAAGCAGTACGGTGGCGTGCGTCAGTACATTCCATTGAAGCTGAACGCTGCTAACGTGATGCCTATTATCTTCGCCCAGGCACTTATGTTCATCCCAGGCCTCATCTGGCCAGGTAGCTCATTTGCCAACGTTGCGGGCTTCTGGTACAACTTTACGCTTGCAGTATTGGTAATTGCGTTCACCTATTTCTACACCGCAATTATCGTAAATCCTCAAATGATGGCTGACGATATGAAGCGTAACGGCGGCTTTATCCCTGGTGTTAAGCCTGGTAAGAGCACCGTGACCTATATCGACAACATCATGACAAGAATTACCCTCCCAGGTTCAATCTTCTTGGCACTTATCACAGTACTTCCTGCGATTGCCATGGTGATTGGTATCAACCAGAGCTTTGCTTACTTCTTCGGTGGTACATCGCTCTTGATTATGGTGGGTGTAGTTCTTGACACTCTTAAGCAGATTGAGAGCTACCTTTTGAATCGTCACTACGACGGTCTTATGAAGACAGGACGTATTCAGGGTCGCTACTAATAGATTTTACCACAAGATAGGGACGCCCCCTGAGGGCAACCAATGGGGGCGGCCACTAACTTATAGCTAACGACGATGATTTTTCTGAAGACACGAGAGGAGATTGAGATACTCCGCGAGAATAATATCTTGGTGAGTAGAGCTCTTGCAGAGGTAGGCCGCCATATTAAGGTGGGCATCACCACACGTGAGCTCAACGACATTGCCGAGAAGTTCATTCGCGACAATGGAGCTATTCCTGCTTTTCTTGGCTACCAGGGCTATCCCGCTTCGGCATGTATATCTGTCAACGAGCAGGTTGTTCATGGTATTCCGTCAGACTATGCCATCAAGGATGGAGACATCGTATCGGTAGATTTGGGTACCGTTATGAAGGGGTTTGTTGGTGATTCGGCATATACGTTTGCCGTAGGCACTGTCAGCGACGAGACACGACAGTTGTTAGAGGTCACCAAAGAGGCTCTTCGCAAGGGTGCAGCACAGGCGAAGGCGGGAAATCGCGTGGGCGATATCTCGGCAGCTGTGCAGGACTACGCCGAGAGTTTTGGTTACGGCGTGGTGCGCGAGTTGGAGGGTCATGGCCTCGGCAGAAAGATGCATGAGGAGCCAGGCGTACCTAACTATGGCGCACGAGGCAGAGGTCCATTGTTGAAAGAGGGCATGGTTATCTGCATTGAACCGATGATTACGATGGGGGACCGTAGGGTTGTCTTCGAGCGTGACGGCTGGACCGTACGCACGAAGGACCGTAAGCCGGCAGCGCACTTCGAGTTTGCTGTGGCTGTGGGCAAGGATGGTCCCGACATTTTGACGGACTTCAGCATCATTGAGGAGGCTATTAATAACTAAATCTTATGGCAAAACAGACTGCTATTGAAAGAGACGGCACCATCATCGAGGCATTGTCGAATGCAATGTTCAGGGTGGAATTGGATAACGGACATGTTATCACGGCTCATATCTCTGGTAAGATGCGTATGCACTACATCAAGATTCTTCCCGGAGATAAGGTAAAAGTAGAAATGACACCTTACGATTTGAGTAAGGGTCGAATATCTTTCAGGTACAAATAATTAAGAATGCTTCGGTTATGAAAGTAAGAGCATCAATTAAGAAGAGAAGCGAGGATTGCAAGATTGTACGTCGCAAGGGCAAGCTCTATGTGATCTGCAAGAAGAATCCTAAGTTCAAAATGCGCCAGGGATAATTTTTAGTTTCAACAAACAGAATTAAAGAAAAGTAATTTATGGCACGTATAGTAGGTGTTGATTTACCAAAAAATAAGCGCGGCGAGATCGGCTTGACCTATATCTATGGTATCGGTCGTTCTACAGCGCAGAAGATCCTCGATAGCGTAGGTGTAAGCCGCGACATCAAGGTTCAGGATTGGACCGACGAGCAGGTCGGCGCCATTCGTGGCGCAATTGCCGATATGGGCATCAAGGTTGAGGGCGAGTGCCGCTCAGTCGTACAGCTCAACATTAAGCGATTGATGGATATTGGTTGCTACCGTGGTATCCGTCACCGTTTGGGTCTTCCCGTTCGCGGTCAGAGCACCAAGAACAACGCTCGTACTCGTAAGGGTAAGAAGAAGACTGTAGCAAATAAAAAAAAGGCAACTAAGTAATATTAGAGAGTTATGGCAAAGAAAACTGGAACAGTTAAGAAGAAGGTTGTTAAGGTTTCTGCTCAGGGCATGGCTTTTGTGCACTCTACCTTTAACAACGTTATCATAACCATCACCAACGAGGTTGGTGAGGTGATCAGCTGGTCATCAGCCGGTAAGATGGGCTTCCGCGGTTCAAAGAAGAATACTCCCTATGCTGCACAGACTGCTGCTGCAGACTGCGCAAAGGTTGCATACGATATGGGTTTGCGTAAGGTTAAGGTTTATGTGAAGGGTCCTGGTCAGGGTCGTGAGTCTGCAGTTCGTACCATCCACGGTGCTGGTATCGAGGTTATGGAGATCATCGACGTTACTCCACTACCACACAATGGCTGCCGTGCTCCTAACCGTCGTCGTGTATAATTCCGAGCGATAGGTTTCAAGCAGACAGAAATAAACTTAATTTTATCGATTAACAAACAGAAGATTATGGCAAGATATATAGGACCTAAGTCGAAGATTGCCCGCCGTTTTGGCGAGGCTATTTACGGTGCTGATAAAGTTCTTGAGAAGCGCAACTTCCCTCCCGGACAGCACGGTCTTGCTCGCAAGCGTAAGAAGAACTCGGAGTATGGCGAGCAGCTTTCTGAGAAGCAGAAGGCAAAGTACACATACGGTATTTTGGAGAAGCAGTTTGCTCGCACATATGAGGCAGCAGCTCGTATGGGTGGTATCACTGGCGAGAACCTTTTGAAGCTTTTGGAGTGCCGTTTGGATAATGTTGTATACCGTTTGGGCATCGCGCCTACTCGTGCAGCTGCACGTCAGCTCGTATCACACCGTCACATCTGCGTAAATGGCAATGTAGTAAACATTCCTTCATACGCACTTAAGGTAGGTGATGTGGTATCTGTACGCGAGAAGTCTAAGACTTTGGAGGTTATCACCGAGGCATTGTCGGGTGCATCACGCAGCCGCTACGCTTGGTTGGAGTGGGACAACGCTACTATGAGCGGTAAGTTCATCCAGACCCCAGAGCGCGAGGAGATTCCCGAGAACATCAAGGAGCAGCTTATCGTCGAGTTGTACTCTAAGTAGTAACTTACAAACAAATTCAATATTATGGCAATATTAGCATTCCAAAAACCTGAAAAGGTCATCATGTTGGAGTCGACTTCATCGTTCGGCAAATTTGAGTTCCGTCCGTTGGAGCCAGGCTATGGCATGACTGTCGGAAACGCTTTGCGCCGTGTGTTGCTCTCGTCGTTGGAGGGCTATGCTATCACGACCGTGAAGGTTGCCGGCGTGAACAATGAGTTCGCCGCCGTTCCCGGTGTGATGGAGGGTATGATCGAGATTATCCTCAATCTCAAGCAGGTACGTTTCATCCGCACTGTAGATAATGAGGACGCCGAGAAGGTGACCATTAACGTCGCAGGCGTTACTGAGCTTACCGCAGGCTACATCTCGAACTACCTATCGTTCTTCAAGGTTTTGAATCCCGAGTTGGTTATCTGCCACCTCGCTCCTGAGACCAAGATGCAGTTGACCATTACCATTGGTAAGGGTCGTGGCTATGTGCCTTCGGAGGAGAATGCGGGCATCGAGAAGGATGTTGACACACTCCCTATCGACTCGATTTTCACACCCATCAAGAACGTCAAGTACTCTATCGAGGACTACCGTGTCGAGCAGAAGACCGACTACGAGAAGTTGAATTTGGAGATTACTACCGACGGCTCAATTCATCCGAAGGAGGCGTTGAAGGAGGCTGCCAAGATTCTTATTCAGCACTTCATGTTGTTCTCTGACGAGAAGATTACTCTCGACGAGGAGGAGCAGCAGGGTGTTGAGGAGTTCGATGAGAGCATTTTGCACATGCGCCAATTGCTCAAGACAAAGCTTGCTGATCAGGATTTGAGCGTACGTGCTCTTAACTGCTTGAAGGCTGCTGATGTCGACACAGTGGGCGACCTTGTGAAGCTTCACCGCAACGAGTTGTTGAAGTTCCGTAACTTCGGTAAGAAGTCACTCACGGAGCTCGACGAGTTGCTGGCATCTCTGAACCTCAAATTCGGTATGGACGTATCTATCTACAAACTTGATAAAGATTAATTATGAGACACAATAAGAATTTTAATCACCTTGGCAGACAGGCGGGTCACCGTAAGGCTATGCTTTCGAACATGGCTTCGTCACTTGTTTTGCACAAGCGTATCCAGACAACGGTTGCTAAGGCTAAGGCCGTACAGAAGTTCATTGAGCCCCTTGTAACCAAGTCTAAGGAGGACACTACTCACTCACGTCGTGTAGTATTCTCATATTTGAAGCAGAAGGAGGCGGTTACTGAGTTGTTCCGCACCATCGCTCCTAAGATCATGGAGCGTCCAGGTGGTTACACTCGTATCCTCAAGACTGGTTTCCGTCTTGGTGACGGTGCTGACATGTGCATCATCGAGTTCGTTGACTTCAACGAGACTTACACATTCGGTCGCGAGGCTGCTGCCGCTGCTGCTGAGGCTAAGCCAAAGACACGTCGTTCACGCTCAAAGAAGTCTACCGACGCAACCGAGGACGCTACTGTTGTAGCTGAGAAGAAGGCTAAGAAGGCTGCTCCAAAGGCAGCTGCTGCTAAGGCTTCTGCTGCTAAGGGTGCGAAGAAGACTAATGTAGGCAAGAAGATGTAATTATTTCTTGTGATAGCGGCGCTACTGCGACGCTTCAATCAAAGCCCCGAATGGGAAATACGTTAGTATGTCCCATTCGGGGCTTTATCATGTCAGCGCCACATTAGCACCACTCTGACAAGAAATTGCATCTTGTGATAAGCCAAGCCTAACCCCTTCTGACAAGAAATTATCTCGCTGATTGGGGTGGCGAATAATGAGCTTAGTGGGCTTAGGGAGCTTAGGGATTATCCTTAATCTCCTTAATCTCCCTAATTTCCTCACATCTCCCGAAATTCGTTAACTTCCCTATACCCTCTTGCTCACTAAAAAATTTTTCTTACCTTTGTGCTTAGCTAATTAATTATGTTGTCATGAGAAATTTTTTACTCTGTTTTGTGGCACTTTGTGCCATCGTAGTCTCGTCATGCGAGACCAATAATTCCACCGTTGATGAACCTAAGCTTGAGATTACATCCGACACTACGCTTAGTGTTGATAAGAGTGGTGGTATCTATACCATCGAGTACTCCGTAACGAACCCTGTCGAGGGCCAGAAGGTCGAGGTTGATATTGTTAATCCACAGATGATTACAGCAACAGATGCCGATATGTTCGGTCAGGTGAAGGTCTCAATCTCGGCGAATACTTCAACCGATGTTCGCGAGGGAGCGGTGGTTATTAAGTATGGCTCGTTAGCGCAGACAGTTAAGGTTTTGCAGGCCGGTGATGAGAATGGCAATGCACCTATCGAGCGAGTTGATGTAGCAGCTACGCTGCTTATAGGCAACTATTATGGTGAGAATCTTGCCCCGGGGTTGGCCCATTATTGGTTAATACTCTCGGACGGTGGCATAGAGGATGGCAGTGTTCTGCCTAACTCGGAGTTCTTCCGTTTCGATATTCTTGCTCCGATGCCAGCTCATGAAGAGCGTTTTATAGTCCCTGACGGTGTTTATAAGTTCGATTCATATAATAGTTTTGCCCCCTATACAATCCCCAATTTTGGCAATTCCGATTATATGTGGGTTGACAGCGACCTTGAGGGGTGGGTGACACCTTTTGATGATGCAGAGCTTACCGTTGATGGCAATAGTTTTGTGTTGATTGCGCGAGTTGACAATAAGGAGTACCATGTAAGCTATTCGGGTGAGTACTCAATTACGGAGTCGATAATATCCGATACGATATCTAATCTCACCGAGGATGTTGTCATAGATGTCTCTAACTGCGATGTTACTCTGAACGACTATGGTGATTATTGGGGGTGTGGCTACCGCAATTGGGGTATTGAGTTCGTATCTAAGAGTGGCCTAAATAATGGCGTCTATCTTGTTCTCGACCTCTTGTCAACCTCATTGGATGCGTCAGCGGGTTTCGTAGGCGTCTATCGTTCGTCGGGTTTCTCGGAGGAGGACCCCACAAAACCGAACTTCGGCCCTGGAGTATTTATCCCCGGCATGCGTATATCTGACGATGGCGTGCACATGTTAGGGTCGCTATATCAGTTGAAAGAGGGTGGCCGAGGTATCCATCAAGCGCCAATATATGGTGGTACTATAACCATCTCGGATAATGGTGATGGCACACATCGTATTGTTGTTGATGCTGTGGATGATGCCACGCCTGCACATAGGATAACACTTGATTGGTCAGGCAAATTGTAGAGAAGACCAACCCATGACTACCTCGGCAGATAGTGTCGAGGTAGTTACTTTATATATGGATATATATAATTTGAGTGGAAAATTTTGAGGAGTGACAAAAAAAATATATTTTTGCACGATGGATGGTGTTCTCTTTTTTGAGAGGACATATGAAAGATGTTAGTAGATTTATTTCAAACCTTATAACTTATTAAAACTATGAAAAAACTTTTCTATCTCTTGCTTGCACTCCCTTTGGCGTTTGCAGCTTGTGATCCAGCACCAGAACCAGGCCCAGATACCCCAACACCAGAGGGGTTGTCTTTCGATGTTGTTGTCGGTGAGGTAACATCATCGAGTGTGTCGTATACGGTGACTCCATCGGATCTTGAGGCTGAGTACCTCTGTGTACTCTATGATGCAGAGACCGTTGAGGAGTTTACTCGTGATGAGTTCCTCGTGGAGACTCTCTTCCAGGAGCTTGAGACTGAGGCTCGCTCAAAGGGTATGACCCTTGAGGAGTATATGCCTCAGGTGGTCGATAAGGGTGCTATCACCGACGGTGAGTTCTCTAACCTCTTCCCTGAGTCTAAGTACTATATTGTCATATTTGGCGTAGATGCGGCTAATGGCTACAAGGCTAATACTGCAGTAACCAAGGTTGAGGTTACAACCACAGAGTTTGTTGGTCTCGATGTTACTTTCGAGGTAAACACTACTGTTGAGGGTAATACAGCGCAGTATCAGATTACTCCATCTAACGACAACGATGTATGGTACTTCTATACCCTTCCAAAGTCTACTTACGACGCTTATACAGACCCTGCGGGCGACTATAAGATGAGCGAGCAGCGTTTCTTGCTCTTCTGCCTTGAGAGAGAGATTGAGGCATATCGTAATGCCGGCTACACCGATAATCAGATTTTGAATGCTATCTTCCACAAGGGCGCTTTGACTCTTCAGGCTAAGGGTCTTAATGCTCAGACCGAGTATATCAACATGATTGCTGGCTTTATCGTAACCGAGGAGGGTAGTGTGACAATCGCTACAGATGTTACAACCTCTACTTACAAGACAGGCGATGCAACGGCTTCGGATCTTACGTTCGATATCTCGGTAACTGATGTCGAGATGATCCGTGCAGCCATCAAGATTACTCCATCAGATACCAAGGAGACCTTCTGCTGGATGTGTGGCGTTTGGGATGGTGAGCAGACTGCCGAGGATATTATGAATGGCATCGTAGCTATGTATGGTGGTGCAATGAATCAGGGTATGATGCTCTATTCTGGTGTTCAGGACTATACTGGTGGCCCAGGTAGCCCATACAAGTATAAGCTCGACTCACCCGACACTGACTACTACGTGATTGCCTTTGGTTATGCAGGTGGCGTTACTACTGAGCCTGAGATGGTTACTTTCCGTACACTCCCTGCTCCAGATCCTGCAACTACAACATTTACCATGTCTGCATCTGACATCACTCCTTATAGCTTCAAGCTTTCAGTAGTTCCTTCACACTCTACTACATACTACTCGTTCAACGTATGCGCTCCTGAGGAGTATGACGAGGAGGCTATTATTGCGGCTGAGAACGAGATCTTTGATTCGATGCTCGAAATGTCGCAGCAGTTCAACCCAGATACTACCGTTGCAATGGTTCTTTCGAGCTACTACTATCGCGATGCAGCTGTGGCAGATGCTACAGGCTTGGTTCCTGAGAGCAGCTTTATAGGCTATGTTGTTGTTTACAACCCAGAGGATGGCCACGTACTAAAGATGCATAAGTTCGAGAACCTCGCTACAACAAAGAGTGTAGGCTCTATCACTCCAGGTGTTGAGCTTGTAGGCTACTACTCAGGTGATGAGGAGAATGGCTCAGTATTTGGTCAGCCAGCTGCAACCAAGGGTAAGGCGATTACCGTTGTTAAGTACAATAATTTCGATGGTGCACGCTCACTCTTCGCAACAATGCTTGGCGACGATATGACTAACACTTCAACCTACTCAGACTCACTCATCTGGGGTGAGGCAGCTCAGTACTGGAAGTCAGTTAAGACCTCTCAGCCATACTCATTCTATGTAGCTGATTGGGACTACGCACAGACAGCTTTCGCCTATGCCGTAGATGGCAATGGTCTTCCTGGTGGAATGGGACGTCTCTATACTATGCCTACTGCGGAGAATAAGGGTGATATCAATGAGCTTAAGGCCTTGGTTGACGAGCTTAATGCTGCTGAGAAGTCGCTTGCCCTTCCAAAGTCACTCGTTATTGGCGAGACTACAGGTATCACCATTAAAGGTGCACCAGTAGCAACCTCTGTTGAGACTGTAGCTCCAGCCGTTGAGGCCAAGGTTGAGGCGACACTCAATCCTAATGTCGTTGTGGCTGGTGAGGGTTATATTCGCCCTTTCTACCTATAATTTTTGATTATAAGGCCGCATCTGCGGCACATCTCTAAAAGTAAGAGACCTCGGGCTGTACGTTTTGGTACTATCCCGAGGCCTCTTCTTTTTACTATCTGTCGCAGTAGGTATTACCGTGAGCAGAGCTCACTCTGGGGATTATGGGGACTATGGGTATTAGGGGGGCTTCCCGAGTGCAACGGTTTTCCCCAGAGCGCAGCTTTGGTCTCTTCGTCTCTAACAACTAAACCCAACGAAAAAATGCATACAAAATTTGGTGGTACGACCAAAAAAATATATTTTTGTATCGGTGGAGTGGCGCTTGCCCCCGACCTGTGAGGAGAGGGGAGTGTGAATACTCCAAGTGTAATGGTGTAAATAGCTAATATATAACCTAATACAAATAAAACCTATGAGAAAATTTTACTGGATGATGGCTACGCTAATGGTAGCCGCAATCACTGTCGTGGCGTGCGAGAAGACTCCAGAGGAGAAGCCAGAGCCAACACCTCCAACGCCTACTGAGCTTACGTTCGATATCTCAGTGTCGGAGGTGACGCGCACATCGGCATTTATCAACGTAACTCCATCGGATCTTGAGGCCGACTACTTCTCGGTAGTCTACAACGCATATAGCGTAGAGCAGTGCGCAACAGATGCTGAGCTTGTGGCTAAGATCTATTCTGAGATTAATGCTTATGCTGAGACTCAGGAGCAGACATTCGTGGAGTATATGGCTGAGCATGTAAAGAGGGGTAAGTTGGAGAACCACGAGGTGGGCGGCCTTACTCAGGCGACTAACTACTACTTGCTCGTGTTTGGTGTGGATAGCGATAATGACTATGCTGCATCTACGGCTATTGAGATGTCTAAGTTTAAGACCGCTGAGACTCAGCAGTCGGCTTGTTCATTCGAGATTAAGGCAAGCGTACACCTTACAAGTGCAGCTCTTAGCGTAACACCTTCGGACAATAACCAGATGTGGCACCTTATCAACATGCCTGTTGATGAGTATAATGCATACACCGCTGCCGATGGTGAGTATGGCTGGTCGAACGAGGAGCTCTTCCAGAATACACTTAATACCGAGATTGAGACTCTTGAGGGCGATGGCCTGTCAGGTGACGAGATTGCAACAAAGCTCTTCCACAAGGGTATGCGCACACTCAACGCATCGAACCTTCAGCCTAAGACTCAGTATGTTACATTCGTTGCTGGCGTATCTTACGAGGATGGCGAAGCATTTATGACAACAGCTCCTAAGGAGCTTCGTTACCGTTCGGGTGAGGCTGCTACCAGCGCTCTTACCTTCGACGTCGATGTGACAAACGTAGAGCACTACTCTGCAGAGATTCGCATCACCCCTTCAGACCTCGATGCTGAGTACTACTACTATATTGGCTATATCAACTCTCAGAAGAGCAAGATGAAGCCTATTGATATTGCTACAAGCGCCGTTACGGAGTATATCTATTACTGGGATAACTACACCGAGCTTAAGCGTCGTGAGCCTTCTAAGGGCGTTGTGGACCTCACAGGTGATAATAAGGTAGAGCTCAACATCGCCGAGACGGAGTACTACGTTGTGGCATTCTCATTCGAGCCTAACCCTAACTACGGCAAGCTTATCAACGAGGAGACTGGCGAGTATGACCAGAACCCTGGTACTATCACCTCTGCACCTGTGTACGTGTCGTTCATGACATCGGAGCAGGGTGATCCTATGACTGCTGAGTTTACGTTCACTGCTTCTGACATTGGCCCATACGATTTCTCTTTCGATATTGTGGCTGAGGACCCTACCATCTACTACCAGCCAGGTATTGCCTATGCTGCGGGTTTTGACCCACAGGAAGCTATTGACGCATCAAGTGCGATGCTTGCACAGGTGATACAGATGTGTATGGAGGGTCAGAGCCCATCACTTACCATCCATGAGGCATTGGAGGAGAGGTGCAGCCATCTATATCGTAATGGTAGCGGTCACTTTGCAGTAGCTAACCTTGCTCCTGAGCGTGAGTATATTGCTTATGTATTGGCTATTGATACCAAGACTGGAAAGTTCGCTCGTTGCATATATAGCGACGTTATCGCTAAGACTACACCTGTGGGTGCAGTAACCCCTGGCGTGGAGCTTCTTGGCGTCTACAACGGTAATGATGAGAATGGTACTATCTTCGGTGATGCCGACCTCACACTGGGTCGTCCTATTGTAGCTGTTAGACTTACGGGTGTGGAGGATGCTACTGAGGCCTATGCCGCCCTTACAACTGACAAATATGTGGATGTAGTGTCACTCACAAACCAATATATCATTGCTAATATGCGTGACTACTGGCAGCAGGTAAGCAACCTCAATGTCCCATACCACTTCTTCGTGGCAGATTGGGATGTGGAGCAGACCGTTGTTGCCTATGCAACGGATGCTAATGGTGCAGAGGCTGGCGTTGGAGCGTTGGCTGTTAAGCCTGTTGAATATGGTGATATCAATGAGCTTAAGGGCTATGTTGATGCTGTCAACGCAGCGCCTGTTGCTATGCCTCAGTCGTTGGTAGTCAACAATGTAGCTGAGCCTACTATCGAGTGCATCTGGAGTGAGGAGGTGGGTGCTCCTCGTGCTGGTTTCGTCAAGTACCACGAGGTTGAGCCATTGCCAGTTGCTGAAAGCGACATCATCGCAGTGGAGGTTATTAAGAGCTTTGCACTCTAAACATTAAACGATATTCGGATTACGGAGCTGTACATGGTGTATAGCTCCGTAGTCGGTTTAAACATAAATACTATGCGAATATTTCGACTGCTATTCGGCGCTGTGATGCTTCTCACGGTGGCATGCCAACAGAGCCCCGATACCCCAACCCCTCCAACGCCCGATACCCCCGATTTCGAGGTCACTATAAGTAGCACTACACGTGGTTCGGTGACATTTAGTGTTGAGCCTAAGGATATGGATGCGCCGTATCTATGTGCTGTATACTCCAAGGCTGAGTATGAGGAGTTTACACGTGATGAGTTCTTGGTTGAGACCATCTTTCAGGAGCTTCGCGAGGAGGCCTCAAATGTAGGTAAGACCTTAGAGGAGTATATGCCCGATGTTGTTGACCGAGGAGCTCTTGCCGAGGCTAAATTCTCAGGCTTGACGCAACATACCGACTACTATATCGTTGTCTTTGGCGTTGACGAGGCTGATGGCTACAAGCAGTCAACCGAGGTGACAAAAGTGGCGTTCAAGACAACGGATGTCACAGGCTTGGTGTGCGACTTTAAGGTAAGTACATCGGTGAAGAACAACTCGGTAGTTATGTCTGTTGTCCCCTCGGATAAGGAGATCAAGTGGTATCTATGCACCATGCCAAAAGCGCAATATGATTACTACATTACGGCTGAGGATGGCTACAAAATGACCGAGGAGTACTTCTATGAGTACTACTTCCAGCAGGAGATTAACGCCCTTTTACAGCAAGGGTATACCGAGCAGCAAGTTGTTGACACACTGATACATCAGGGCGATTTGCAGCTTGAGGCAAAGGGCCTTCAGGAGCATACCGAATACTTTATTTTGGTTGCCGGCCTTATCCTCGACGAGGAGGGTATTGTCATATGTACTGACGTGCAGCGCGAGGCGTATACTACTGAGGGTGCTGCGCAGTCGGAGATGACCTTCGAGATAGAGGTGTGGGGTATTGGCCAGATGGAGGCTTCGTTCCGCATCACCCCCTCGAACGACAAGGATAAGTATTGCGCACTGGTAGCCCCTTGGGATGGTGTCTCGACAGCCGATGAGCAGATGCATAAGCTCGTTGAGCAGTGGGGTGGCTGGATGGATTTGATGTCCAACGACCGCGGCGTGGTTGAGCATGCAGGCGCTAACGCCTTTAAGCTCCCAGCTGCCGATACCGACTACTATATCATCGCCTTTGGCTATGATGGTGGTATTACGACCCAGGCATGTATGAGGACCTTCCGCACGTTACCTGGCGGTAGCCTCGACGAGGTCGAATTTACAGTCTCGACAAGCAATATCACGCCCTATGGCTTTACGATGAATATCTCATCATCGGACCCTACAATATATTATGTGCCAGGAGCTTGCCTTGCCGACGAGTATGATGAGCAAACATTTATAGGCTACGAAGAGGAGGCCTTCGACTACTACTATACTGGCTCTAAGGATTTTAATTCGGGAATCACCATCTGCGAGGTGCTCGACCAATACTACTATAATGGCAACTGCTCGGTTAAGGTTGGTGGTCTTCTGCCCGATATGGAGATTATGGCATATATCTTCGCCCTCGATGTGCACACGGGCAAGGTTGTCAAGACATATACCTTCGATAACGTTGCGCGCACCGCTACGCTTGGTGTAGCTAATCCCTCAATCGAGCTTGTCGGCTACTTCTCAGGTGACGAGGAGGCAGGCGCGGTGTTTGGCGATGCGGCAGCTACCAAGGGTAAGGCTATTACCGTGGTGAAGTACAACGATTTGGACAATGTGCGTACGCTCTTTACCACGATGGTCGAGGGCGATTGTAGCAACACTGCGTCATACCCAGATAACGAGTTGTGGGGTATTACCGATGGGTATTGGAAGACATGCATGGTGTCGTCGCCATATACCTTCTATCTTGCCGATTGGAATGTCGAGCAGACAGCTCTTGCCTATGCTACCGACAACACTGGCAAGATGGGTGCGATAGCTCGTCTCTACACCATGCCAACAGCTGAGAATAGGGGCGATATTGAGGTGTTGAAGGCGTTGGTCGAGGAGTTAGATGGCAGTACGCGCTCGATGTTGATGCCTTCGTCGCTATGCATTGAGCGATAGTGTGTTACCCGCGCAGGGTAGAGGATGGTTTTCGTCTCTCAATTTTTTAAGGTAAAGGAGGTTGACTAAACAGCGTTTTAGTCAACCTCCTTGTTTTGTTTTAAATCTAATCAAATAATCACACGGGCACTTGTTTATTATGAAAATTATATTTAATTTTGTTTAACATTATGGTTGGAGCATGTGCCTTATGGCGCGGACTTTTCAATAAAGATTTGTGGCTTGTGGTGAGCTTTGACAGCGTATGGTGGTGAGTCTACGCTCTTTTTTGTAATTGTGTCTTCTCATCCCGAAGTAAAATATTTAAAGTAAAAAGACATTATATAATTAACTTTAAAACGACTATTAGCATTACGACTAAGACATACTTATACAATCGAAAGCAACAACCTTACAAATATTACTAAACCTATTAATTTTTATCCCCATGAAAATGAACACTAAATTTTATGGTATCATGCTAACGCTTGCCATAGCGTTCGTTGGCTGTAAAGAGACACCCGATGTCCCCCCTACACCTATTGACCCAATAGACAAGCCTGACTTCGTGATTGAGGTTAAGAATGTAACGGACACCTCAGTGGAGTTTACCATCACCCCCGAAGATGAGGAGATGACCTACATCACCATGATGACGACAAAAGAGTATTTCGACCAGTTTGAGGATGACGAGGCCTACATCATGGATGACCTTTCGTGGTTAGACAATGCTGCTTATGAGGCTGGCGTAGACCTTAGCGAATACCTCAAAGGAGTCCTTAAAAAGGGCGCAATTAGCGACACTCAGGACAAGCTCGACCCCGCGACAGAATATGTCGTATATGCCTTTGGTCTATCAAATAATGGCATTGTTACGACATCGCTCTATAAGCAGACGTTCAAAACCTTAAGCACAGAGCTTACAGAGCTAAACTTTGAGATTGAAGTGACAGATATTGGTTACGACACCGCCACCGTAGCAGTAACACCAGACAACGATAAGGCTATCTATTTTGTAAATGTCTTTAGTCAAGAGGATTACCAGAATTATGGTGGCGATGAGACAGCATTTGTCGCACATCTTAACAAGTTGCGTAACTACTACTATGGGCTCGGCGCAACAGCTGACCAGATGGTAGCTAACCTTGGCTACGTTGGTGCCAAATCATTGGAGGTAAAGGACCTTAAGGCTGGCACAAAGTATATGGCCTACGCCATTGGTATCGACGAGAGATTTGTTGCAAATAGCGTGGCTACAGTAGTTGAGTTTGAGACTATTGCTGCCGGGGTTGCAGATCTAACATTTGAGGTGGATATCACCAAGATCGATTACGACCATATCGAGGGTAGTGTTACGCCATCTAACGATGACGATACATACATCTGCTCTGTACAGTACGCATCATCGCTTGAGTGGAGCGAATCGGAGGAGGCGCTTGTAGAGTCTATTGTCGACGATATCACTGTATGGGGGGATATTGAGGACTCACTGCACAAGGGCACCATGTCACTCAATGACATAAGTGGTTTGCAGCCCAATACAGACTATATCGTTGTATGCTTTGGATACGATGGTGCACCTACAACAGCACCACATATTACCCACTTCACAACTACGGATGCAATGGGTAATTTCGACGATTTGGTTGTAACATTTGAAGTTAGCGACATAACGCATAACTCTGTAAATGTGACCACTATCCCATCTGTTGGTGCTTACTACTTTACATTCTATACCGAGGCTGAGAACTTCGATTTGCTTGTTGATGAGTATGGCACAACAGATGCTTGCGTGGCATATCTTGCTAATTCGGAGATAGACTATGGTGCCGAGTGGTTTGACTGCTCGCGTGCTGAGTATCTCTACGATCTTGGAGCCTCATTAGGTAAAGAGAAGAACTTCTATAACCAGCTTCAGCCCGCAACCGAATATGTTGCATATGCTATTGCTGTGGATATGGAGACAGGCGAGCTGGCATCCGAGAAGGGCTTTGTAAGCGAGCCTTTCCGCACCTTGGATAAGGTCGTTAGTGATGCTGCAGTCACCATTGAGTTTGGCAACTATTACGATGGCTCTGCACTTGCAGAGTTAGACCCAGCACGCTTCTTAAATTGCAAGGGCTACGCTGTATTGCCCTATACTGTAAAGCCAAATGATTCGGCCGCAGCTTGGTATACGGGATTCTATGATGGTGACTACACAGAGTGGGGATGCACCGATGATGACATCTATGCCGAGCTAATCACCTATGGCTGGAAGTGGGGTTCTGAGTATGTCTCTGAGAATAGAGAGTGTGGTATTGCAGTTCTATCGTACGATACTCCATACACCTTCCTCGGCATCGCTAAGGATAGCGAGGAGAGCTATGGCCCAGGCTTTATCTCAGTAGTGACACTCACACCTGATGGTGTATCGTCTGCCGAGGAGTTTATTGCAGCTAACCCTGCAGCCGTCAAACCCGTAAAGGCTGCCACTTCAAATCGTTTGAAGCGATAGGCACGAACTAAATAAACATAAATGGAGGTGACTAAAAACAAATTAGCCACCTCCATTTAGTTATGTGAACGCATACCTTGTTTCGTGAGCCGAGATTTAGGCGTTACCCTTGCCACCAAAAGGCTCGATTACGGGCTGCTTAGCGTGGATATCTATCTTGCCATTGACACTCTCGTAACGTGTTACGTTCTCCTGGAGCTGCAACAATAGACGCTTGGCGTGCTCGGGGGTGAGTACCACACGGCTTCTCACGCGTGCCTTAGGTAGGCCTGGGAGCATCGTCGCAAAGTCGAGGATAAACTCCGACGTCGAGTGTGATATAATGGCTATGTTGCAGTAGTTGCCCTGCGCAACCTGCTCGTCGAGATGTATCTCAATCTGCTTCTTTACTTCGTTCATAGTGCGATATTTATTACTGTTAGAAATTTTGGGTAAAGATACAAAGTTTCTTGTGAGCTACAAAATTATTACCAAGAAAATGGGCCTTTATGAGGCTTTTAGAACAATATTTTATGTGGCATGCCACGAGGGTCGCGCGACTCCAATTTTTAGGCTGCGGAAGAATTTGGTGCGCTATGGCGATTTTCACGAATAATTAGGCAAAATTATAGCGGTTATCTAACAAAAAGATTGTATCTTTGCACCGCATATTGTGCTATTACGCGTAGCGTAGTTGTTGGCGCGAGGCAGATATGCGAAAAATAGAGTAAACGTATGATTGTCGATATATTGGAGATACTCTTCGCTGGTATGTGTGTGGGTTTGGCCTCGTCGGTTACGGTGGGCCCTGTGGCGGTGTTGTGTATACAGCGAACATTGAGCAAGGGGCACCTCTCTGGTCTTATGTCAGGTTTGGGTGTGGCCTTCGCCGATGCCCTTCTTGCGATTCTCGCATTCTCGGTATTTGCGCTGCTCAAGTCATATATCGACGAGTACAATACCGCCATACAGATATGCGCTGGTGTCTTCGTTGTTATCGTCGGAGTCTTCATCTTCTTTAAGAATCCTGTGCCACAGATACGCAAGAATAGGGCGGGCAAGAAGAACCTATGGCAGGACTTCGCCTCGATGTTTGGCTTCACGCTTGCCAACTTCGTGGTTATCATCCCCTACATCCTCGCATTCTTCGCCATGTTTAATGTTGACCTCTCGACAACTAAGGCAGAGGAGGAAACCGAGAAGGTTGAGGTTGTGGTCGAGGCACAGAGTGTCAAGGAGATAGACAAGGACGCTGAGGTTAGTGCTCCCAAGGTGACGGTCATCAATTATGAGGACGAGGCTAAGGATGGCGCAACAGATAACGCCCCACAGACGCCTGCTAAGGTCGAGAGTATGGCCGAGAGCGCGAAGAATGATACGGCTGAAGAGGGAATGAGTAGCCTCTTCTACAACTCGCTCATCATCCTTGGCTTCTTGCTTGGTGCCATGTTATGGTGGTTGGCCATAACCTCTATTATCAATCTGTTCCGTAAGGGCTTCCGCCCACGCCATATGCTTACAATAAACCACATAGCAGGTGTAGTGATAGGCATACTTGGCATATATACACTTCTTTCGGTTTTAATTAAGCTATAAATAAGTTGTGATGGATAACAAGCGAATTATCATAGCCATCGACGGTCACTCGTCGTGCGGCAAGAGCACCTTTGCCAAGGCCATAGCAGCGCGCTTAGGCTACATCTTTATCGACACGGGTGCGATGTATCGTGCCGTGACACTCTATGCCCTGGAGCATGGCGCTATCAACTCGGGTATTGTTGACGAGAGTCAGGTGGTAGCAATGCTCCCACAGATAGAGATTGACTTTAGGTTTAACCCCCAGCGTGGCGCATCCGACATTTATGTCAATGGCGACCTTGTGGAGGGTAAGATACGCACCATCGAGGTGAGTAACTGCGTGAGTGCCGTAAGCTCTATTGCTGAGGTGCGTGCTAAGCTCGTCGCTATGCAGCAGCGCATGGGCGAGCGTCGTGGCGTTGTGATGGATGGCCGCGATATAGGTACCGTCGTATTCCCCGAGGCAGAGCTCAAGATATATATGACTGCCGACCCTATGGTACGTGCCGAGCGCCGCTTCAAGGAGCTTACCGCGAAGGGCGATAAGGTGACCATCGAGGAGATATACGAAAATGTAGTATCGCGCGACAAGGCAGATATGACACGTGCAATATCGCCTCTGCGCAAGGCCGATGATGCTATCGTTCTCGACAACTCACATATGAGCGTCGAGCAGCAGATGGAGTGGTTTGATGAGCAGTACCGTCGTGTTGTAGGTTGCTAATATGCGTATCATCATAGACGATAATTCGGGTTTCTGCTTTGGCGTTGTGCGCGCCATAGGCGAGGCTGAGAGCGCCTTGCAGCGCCATGGCGAGGTATTCTCGCTGGGCGACATCGTGCATAATCGTGTTGAGGTGCAGCGCCTTGAGGCCTTGGGTCTACGCACGGTGACACACGACGACATCGCTGCTCTTGGCGGTCGCACGCTCCTTATTCGTGCACATGGCGAGCCCCCAACAACATACCAACATGCCGAGGCTGCGGGTGTCAACATAATTGATGCCACTTGCCCTGTTGTGGCACGCCTACAACGTAAGGTGCGCGAGGCATACGAGACGATGCAGCAGAAGGGTGGCAGCGTGGTGCTCTTGGGCAAGCGTGGCCATGCAGAGGTTGTGGGCCTCACGGGTCAGGTGGGCGATGATGTGGTTGTTGTTGAGAGGGTCGAAGATCTCGATGTTGTCGACTTCACACGCCCAATATACCTGCTATCGCAGACAACGCAGAGCATAGAGCTCTTCGAGACGTTGGGGCGCGAGATTACTCAGCGCGTAGCCGAGGGCGTTAGCGTTACCATTGATGATACGATATGTCGTCGTGTGGCGGGTCGTGAGTCGTCGTTAGCGCAGTTCTCGCAGAGTGTCGATGTTGTAATCTTCGTGTCGGGAAGAAAGTCGTCGAATGGCAAGGTGTTGTACGATGTTTGCCGTCGTCATAATAGCCGCGCCTATAATATCGAGGAGGCGTCGGAGATAGATGCACGCTGGTTTGATGGCGCATCGAGTGTCGGCATTTGCGGCGCTACATCGACACCACGTTGGCTAATGGAGCGCGTTGCAGAGGCTGTGGAGCAGCTTCATGTAGATACGAAATAGATAAATCACTCAAAAGGGTAGAGTTATGAGATACGTTATTCGCTCAGTTAAGTACTTGATATATTTGGGCGTTTTGCTCTTTGCTTTGGTGTGGCTGATGACACTCCTCGATAGCAATATTAAGATGTCGGCATGGGATTATGCCGTATATAAGTTCGGCACTACGGATGGATATATTATGCTTGGTGCCTTGGTGGCGCTCGCTGCGCTATACCCTCTCTTTGGCTATATGCGCAAGGTGGTCGACAACTGTGATGTTGAGGCAGATAAGGTGCGCATAAACAACGCCATGCAGGTATATGGCTTCCGATATGTTGGTTGCAAGGATGGTGTGCACATATATCGCGCTGCGGGCATACTACGACGCCTGATGTTGCGTTTTGAGGATACAATAGAGTTGAGACAAGCTGGTAGTAGTGTTGAGTTTTATGGCCTGCGCAGCCAGGTGGCGCGCGTGGTATTCCAACTTCAAGGCTACCTCAATAATAGGCGTTATGAAAATAACTAACATATACTCAATGGTTAAGGGCTGCGCGAGGGTTGTAGCTATCGTTGTGCTTATGATGATGAGTGCTACGCCGCTCTATGCTCAGGAGTCGCGTACGAAGGCAGATTTCGAGTTGGGCAAGACAACGGAGATTCTGGCGAACATGATGCGTGAGATAGAGACCCAGTTCGTGGATAGAGTGCCCGCAGATAAGATTCTCAAGAATGCTTCGCGTGGTATCGTCTTGGCCACCGACCCCTACTTGGAGTATCTATCCGAGAGCGATATGGCTGCCTTCGAGGTGATGACAACGGGTAAGTATGGAGGTGTAGGCTCGTTAATTCGCAAGAAGGGTGATTATGTGGTCTTTGCCCAACCCTATAAGGGGGCGCCTGCCGATGTTGCTGGAATCAAGATTGGCGATAAGATACTCGCTATCGACGGCAAGGATATGAAGGGTGCTAATGTCGAGGATATTAGCTCGAACCTTAAGGGCGACCCTGAGAGTGATGTCACGGTAGAGGTGGAGCGCTGCTTGGATGGTACGAGGGAGAGTGTCACCATGCGTCGCCGCCGCATATCAATACCGAGTGTCCCTTATGCTGGCATGTTGCGCGATGGCGTGGGCTATATCTGCCATAACGACTTTATTGATGGTAGCTACGATGAGGTGCGCCGCAGCGTTGAGGCGCTGATGGCTGAGGGCGAGCTACGTGGCTTGGTGCTCGACTATCGCGGTAATGGCGGTGGTATAATGCAGGAGGCCGTAGATATCGTATCACTCTTTGTGCCTCGTGGTGAGAGGGTGGTTTCGGTCATGGGTCGTGATTCATCATCGTTACATCACTATACCACGTCACACACGCCACTACTTCAGAATATACCTATCGTGGTGCTCGTCAATGGCTCGTCAGCATCGGCATCGGAGATTTTAGCAGGAGCCTTGCAGGATTTGGACCGCGCTGTGGTGATGGGTACACGCACCTATGGCAAGGGCCTTGTGCAGAGCACACACCATGTCGGTTATAACAACTATCTCAAGATTACTACGGCAAAGTACTATATCCCTTCGGGTCGCTGCATCCATGCTCGTGACTACTCGACGCTCGATAGCGATGGCCGTGTGGGTATTGTGCCTGACTCGCTGATTACGGAGTATAGCACTCGCGGTGGCCGTAAGGTCTTCGATGGCGGCGGTATCGTTCCTGATATCAAGGTCGAGCCAGAGTATGTGAGCCGCTTCGCTCTGACGCTCTACTCGATGGGCTACATGGAGGATTGGGCCGATGAGTATATGCGTCGACATGTTGGCGAGAGTGTCGATGTGCGTAACTTCTCGCTCAGTGACGAGGAGTATGACGACTTCTGCCGTTTTATCGAGGATAAGGATGTCCCTTATGAGTCGGAGACACGCCAGGCGCTGACAGCGCTACGCAAGGCTGCTGAGAGTGAGCGCTATGATGAGACCATTGAGGCCTCGCTCGATGCTTTGGAGCAGATGATTAAGGATGATAAGATGTCCAACATGCAGATTTATCGCGATGAGATTGTTAAGGCCATCAACTATGAGCTCATGCTCCGCTACGCATATCAGGAGGGTGCTGTTGAGAATGCTGTGGCCAACGACAAGATGGTTGACGACGCGGTGGCGCTCATCCTTGATGATGAGGAGTATCGTCGTATTCTCAGCGAGCAGGATCTACATATGCACTAATAGCTAATAACTCAGATGAAGCTCTCGTCACGATATAACCCTCGTCGCCTCTTCTCAACGCGTCGACGTACCATTGTTATTGCTGTGGGCTTGGTGCTTGCAGCCCTCTCGGTGTACTATACGTTGACCGTGTCGACAAATATGAAACATGAGGATGAGGCTGCTGAGAAGCAACTTCGTAGTGATGAGCTCAATGCCGTCGAGATGTGGAAGGATATCGTGGCATCGACAGACCTGTCGGACCCTACCAAGCGAGGCCTTCTTCAGAAGCTCGCCGAGCATACGAGTGTCCCCATCATCATCGCCGATAAGAGGTTAGATACGGTGGTGTCGAACCTGCCAGATGAGATAACCTCTGATAAGCAGTGCCTTATGGATGAGATTATGCAGATGAGTGGCGATGCGAGCTATCCGCCTATAGAGGTTAGGGTGACGCCACGCTTCGGCCAGGAGGATGTATATACCATCTACTACGACCTTACCGACTACTCGTCGCTGATGTCGAGTGCTCATCGTCAGGCGCTATCAGTCTTCCCCTATGTGCAGCTTATCATCATCGCCATCTTCGCAATATTTGCATATATCGCCTTCCGCTCTACGCAGCAGAACGAGCAGAACCGCGTGTGGGTAGGTCTTGCCAAGGAGACGGCGCACCAGCTGGGCACGCCAACATCGTCGCTGCTGGGATGGATAGAGTATCTACGCTCGCAGCCTGTCGACCAGATGGCCGTCGACGAGATGTCGAAAGATTTGGCGCACTTGATGAAGATTGTCGACCGCTTCTCGAAGATTGGTGCCGAGGCGCAACTCACAAATGCCAATGTCAATGAGGTTGTTGGCGATACGGTGATGTACTTCCGTCGACGTGTACCACGCAATGTGACGCTCAACTATGGTGGTTTGGCCATGGCGCCCATCACCGCCCCTATCAACGTGGCACTCTTCGAGTGGGTAGTGGAGAACCTGATGAAGAACTCGCTCGATGCTTTGCAGGGCAAGGGAACGATAGATGTCGTCGTTGGCGAGAGCAAGGAGAGCGTATATGTTGAGGTGAGTGATACGGGTAAGGGTATCGCCAAGAGTAACTGGGAGCGTATCTTCGAGCCTGGCTATACGACAAAGACTCGTGGTTGGGGCCTCGGTCTTTCGTTGGCGCGTCGCATCATCGAGGATAACCATAAGGGTAAGATTGCCGTTGTGCGCTCGGAGTTGGGCAAGGGTACAACGATACGTGTAACGCTAAAACGTGCCGACAATGAGTAGAGATTCGCTCTATTTCAGCCTCCAAGCGGATGGCTATGTTGATGGCACTACTCACCAGATATATGGTAAGGCGAGTGAGTTGGCAACGGGTGATGTGGCCTATAATGGTGGCTATCAGGAGGCCACTGCCGAGCAGATGTTCGGTGCGACATCCTATGTCGAGAGCTACGATAGTGTACCTCCGTTGGAGCCTACGCTCATTGATGGGTGGCTGTTTCAGCTCATTGTCATCGTCGGCTTTGTGGCATACCTATATATGTTGCTACGCTCGTGGAACTTTATCGGCTCGATATGGCATGGCATGTTCCTCCATCGTAGCGAGCGTCATATGCGCGATGAGGGTGGTGAGCTGCCATTGAAGCGCTTTAAGCTCTCGGTGTCGCTCCTCGGCATGGTGCTCTTAGCATTAGTTGTGGTGCGTGTTGTCGATAGCTCAGTGCAGTTAGATGCGAGCGAATATGGTGGTAGCATCGATACGCTTATGCCCCTATATGCCATGTTCGCCGTGATGCTATTTGTGGCGTGGCACTACGTGCTTCATAGCGTCGTGGGTGTTGTCACACGTTCGGCGGTTATGAGCGAGGCAGCATCTATAACGACGATGAACTTCGTGCGTTGTATTGTGTTGCTCTATCCGTTGGTGACCATATGGCTTATAGCCCCTGCCAATACGCTAACAACGTGGTCTATGGTGATGTATGTGGCTCTGGGATTGATGCTTTTAGTATATCTGAAAGAGACTTTTTTCATGTTTAATGAGAAAAAAATTTCCATTTTACATTGGATTTTGTACCTTTGCGCCGCAATATTGCTTCCTATCAGCTTCTTATGCACGGTAATTCCCAAGGAGTTGATGTAGCGTGTGTCGCTAAAAGATTGATATATTGAGTGTTGAGTGCGGCGTTGCCGCCAATGATATTAGTGATTGATTTATATAATTAAAAAGGAGTGACCTTGAAAGTTAATAAGATTTTGGTATCGCAGCCCCGTCCGGCTGTTTTGGAGAAGTCTCCCTTTTATGAGTTTGCCCAGCGCCATGAGCTTGTGGTAGACTACAAACCCCTTATACGAGTTGTTGGTGTTAGTCTCAAGGAGTTTCGAGCTCAGCGTACTGAGATATTGGATCACACAACGCTCATCTTCTCATCACGTACGACCATTGATAGCTTCTTCCGCATCTGCGAGGAGGCGCGTATCACCGTGCCTGAGACCATGAAGTATATATGTAACACTGAGGCTGTTGCGCTATATTTGCAGAAGTATATCATCTACCGCAAGCGTAAGATATCGTTTGCCGATGGCACGTTCAACTCACTGTTGGAGCTTATTGTAAAGCATAAGGATGACAAGTTTATCCTCGCTCTAACGGAGCCTTTCAAGCCAGAGCTGCCTGAGACGCTCACGAAGCTCAAGCTCAAGTTCGACCCCGTAGTCTTCGCGCGTACCGTAGCTGCTGATATGAAGGAGGTTAACCCTTCGGACTACGACATCGTTGCCCTCTACTCGCCATCGGATGTCAAGGCTCTTGTCGAGAACTTCGATGTTGAGAAGTTGCCCGTTGTAGCCACCTTTGGTGAGGCTACGTTGCGTGCTGCCAAGGAGGCGGGCCTTAAGGTTAAGGCGTCGGCACCATCACCTGAGGCGCCATCTATGGTCAAGGCGTTGGATATCTACTGCAAGAAGGTTGCCGAGGGCATGGATGTTGAGGACGCCGAGGTTAAGGAGAACCTCGAGAAGGAGGAGTTCATCCGCGCGCAGCAGACTAAGTTGCAGAAGAAGACTCGCACTCGCGCACCACGCAAGGCGCAGTAACACCAGCTATTATGCTTAAGGAAAACGGGTTGCCTAAGGCCGAGCGTCTATGCTCGCTGCATGCTCAGCGTCGTCTCTTCGCGGAGGGCGTTTCGGGCTTTGTCTATCCGTTTCGCTATACAACATATATAGAAGAGAGTACCCTCACCACGGTGGAGGTACTCTTCTCTGTTCCTAAGCGCAACCATAAGCGCGCCAACAGACGTAACCTTCTGCGTCGCCGCTCCAAGGAGGCATATCGCCTACAAAAGCAGCCGCTATGGCAGACTGCCGAGACAAAGGGTGTTGCCGTAGACTTAGCCTTGGTATACTCATCGAAGGATGTCGTAGCATATAAAACCATCGAGCATGCAGTTCGTCGAATACTTGAAGAGGTCGCTGCGCGCTGTTAAGTGGCTTCTTGCACAGCCCTTCATCCTTCTTGTTCGCTTCTACCAGGTGTGCATATCACCGTTGAAGCCCCCATCGTGTCGTTTTACGCCCACCTGCTCGCAGTATGCCATCGAGGCGCTACGTAAGCATGGCCCTATCAAGGGGGTGTATCTTACCGTACGTCGCCTACTGAGGTGTCATCCTTGGGGTGGCTCGGGCTACGACCCAGTACCCTAAGCGCTACTTAGCCTGCATGATAGCCACAAGCTCGCCATTCGAGAGTAGTAGCATCATGTCCCCATCCATCTCGTAGTGTGTCACACGCTCCAACATACTAAAGTATTCGGCCTCAAGCTCATGATTGGGACACATTCGTCGCGTAGCTCCGATGTTGGATAGCGTCAGGTCGCGCGATGTTGTCATACTATATGTTGCTGTTAGACGGTTGCAGTCGCCCATGCCCGATGCTGTGCCGTTGTCGTGGAAGAGGAGCGTATAGCTATCCTCCTCAGCATTAATATCATGCGCCATAAGTTGTACAAGCTGCCAGTTTGTGCCTACAAGCGGCTTGTGGTTCTTAGCCTGCTTGCGACAGTCGCAGCAGCCAACGGCTAAAAGGAGTAGTAGAAGAGGCGTGGCTAAAAATAAAATTAGGCGTTTCATATCAAAAGTCGAAATTATAACATATCTTTGTAGCACAAAGATAGTACAAATCACTTAAAACGAATAGAAAAATGAAAAAAGTTATCGCTTCACCTTTGGCACCTAAGGCCGTAGGTCCTTACTCACAGGCAATCGCTCACGATGCAACTCTCTACATCTCTGGTCAGCTTCCTATCGACGGCGCTACTGGCGTTATGGCTGAGGGCATCGAGGCTCAGACACACCAGGCTCTCAAGAACCTCGGTTATATCCTTAACGAGGCTGGTTATAGCTACGACAATGTGGCTAAGACTACCGTTCTTCTTGCCGACATCGCCGACTTCGGTGCTATGAACGCTATCTACGCTGAGTACTTCACAGGTGACAAGCCTGCTCGCATCTGCTATCAGGTTGCAGCGTTGCCTATGGGTGCACGTGTAGAGATTGATGCTATCGCCATCAAGTAATTTTTGATGATAAGGGGTCATTCTCGGCCCATCCCAAAAAGTAGACTACCGCAGGCTGTACGTCATAAGTACTATCCTGCGGTAGTCTCTTTTGTGATAGACCAAGCCTGGCCCCTTCTAATCAAAAATTAATTTGTTGTGATAGCGGCACATTATCGACGCTTCAATCAATGCTCTGAATGGAATGTACCCCAAGTACTATCCATCCAGAGCATTTTCATGTCAGCGCCACTACTGCACCACTCTGACAACAAATTTGGTCACAATGCTAATTGAAAATATAAGCGTTGTATCTGCTCACAGCTATCCTCTGTCAGCTACTCAACGATATATACGGTTGTCTCTATCGTGCCCTTTATGCTATTGTTACCATCGTCGCGAACATCCATCGTGATGGTGTAGAGGCCGTCCTCGCCCTCCTTGATTGTTATCTCGCCACTCTTAATTGGAGCTACACGGCTATTATCCTCGCTCATATACCATGAGTCACTTGGCTCCATTCCCTCCTCATTTATATTCTGTATGCCTCCCGCAACAAACGAGTAGTCGGTTACGCCTCGTCGGTATGTGCCGGCGATACTATCGACATTCTTGGGAAGTATAAGCGTCAGCTGGAAGAGATCGCCCGAATAGTCACCTGTCGACATATCTAACTTCTCAAATACGTATAGTTTGCACTCCTTGCGATTGCTGCCAAAGGTGCTATCCTCGAATGTGCCAATAAGCGTTGCCCCCTTAATGTTGAAGGTATAATCCTCCACTAAGGTGCTTAGAGCGTCTCCACTGTTAGACTTTACCTCAGGTGTGCCGCAGTACCACACGTTTACACTCTCGCCTGTTTCGAGCGTTAGGCGCGCGTTTATACCTTGGCTGCTCACCTCGATAGTTGCCGTTGCGATGGCTGTCTCCGTATATAGGTTATTTGACTCGGTCTTAATGCGATAGCTATATGTGGTGCCTACATCTCCGCTATCTGTACTATACGTGCCGTAGGGCAGTGTCCAACGATTGTAGTACGACGTAGACTTTTCGCTATATAGGTCTAAGAAGTAGTATTCCGACTCCTCATAGAGATACCCATCATCCGATAGACCATCCTCGGATAGGATGACATGGTAGTTGTATAGGTTGTCATTGGTCTCGCTCTTACCGTAGTAATCGCTGCCGCTGAGCGTGCGTGCCTCAAACTCCATGTCGGCCTCAGGCTGCTGCACGACAGTTACATCGGCACCCTTATTACCGTAGTGCAGGGTGATAACTCCACTGCGCCGCTCGTCGCTATTGTTAGCCTTAATATCGTATATCACCTTTTTTCCATAGCAACGAATATTTGTAATCCAGCTGACATTGCTCTCTGCCCATAGTGTGGTACTCTCGTTGCCACCACTTGTCGAGCACTCTATCTCGTAGTTTATATTGCCGGCCCATCCAACCCACACCTCCGTAGGGCTCTTTATCGTAATGTTTGCATTGGGCGTGGGCTTGGGATGCTTGTGGCCATTACAGCCGACGAGCAGCACGATGCATGTTAGTATATAAACGAGATGTTTCATCGCTAATGTCTTAATTATTATGATATTGCGAAGTCGCGCAGGGCATCGTTGAGCGATGTCTTCTTGTCGGTAGACTCCTTGCGGTGGCCGATGATAAGTGCGCACTGCACGCCATACTCGCCAGCAGGGAAGCGACGGTTATAGGTGCCTGCAACGACTACCGAACGTGGAGGGACATAGCCTTTATACTCGCGAGGCTCGTCGCCCGTAACATCAATAATATGTGTTGAGCCAGTGATTACGGTATTCGAGCCGAGTACCGCCTCGCGGCAGATGTGAGCGCCCTCGACAACTATCGAGCGTGAGCCGATAAAGCAGTTATCCTCGATGATGACGGGTGCGGCCTGTACAGGCTCCAACACGCCACCGATGCCTACGCCACCACTGAGGTGTACGTTCTTACCAATCTGTGCACATGAACCCACCGTAGCCCAGGTGTCGACCATCGTGCCGCTATCGACGTATGCACCGATGTTGACATACGAGGGCATAAGGATTGCGCCAGGGGCGATATATGCGCCGTAGCGTGCTATGGCGTGGGGCACAACGCGTACGCCAAGCTCCTCGTAACCATGCTTAAGCTCCATCTTATCGTACCACTCGAGCTCGCCTGCTGTGAAGGTGCGCATAGGCTGTATGGGAAAGTACATGATGATTGCCTTCTTGACCCACTCGTTAACCTGCCACTCGCTGCGCTCCACATCTATTGGCTCGGCACAACGCAACACACCCTTGTCGACAGCCTCGACAATGCTACGTATAACCTCGCGCACGCTCTCGTCGCCAAGCATCTCGCGATTCTCCCACGCGCGCTCAATAACTATCTTCTCCTGTTCAAACATACTCATACAACGTTTTCGTTTTTCGATGTTCAAAGATACAACATTTTGCGCAATAAACAATTAGTACGCTCATATTTGCTGCGTGTTTTACTCGATGCAGTGCCAAAACAGATGAAAAGAGGCCACTTGACAAGTCAAGTAGCCTCTTGTGCATTAGGACTGTTACTCTGCTTTGGGACGCATAATTATCAGTGTGCGGTTGCCATCTTCAAGAATCTTAGCCGCCATTGCTCTAATGTCATCGGCTGTTACACCCTCAACGATGCCGAGGTACTCATCCTTAAAATTGTAGCCCTCGTCATACCAATAGTTAATTGCCGTTATCCATCCGTCATTTGTCTCAAAAATGTTCGTGTAGTTCTTCTGCAAGAACTCCTTTGCCTTGGCTATATCCTCTGCTATGGGACCCTCCTCCGCAATCTTGCGCAACTCGGCGTCACAAATCTCGATTAGCTCATCAGCGAGTGCCTCGTTGGTGTCGAACTCCACCGTTAGGGTGTAACTCTCGATAGGATATCTCTCGATATTTCCACCCACGCTTACGCCATAAGTGCCACCCTTCTCCTCGCGGATAGATACCATGTAGCGTGAGCCAAGAGCACGTCTGAGCAGGTTGAGCACCATGCGGTTCTTGGCGTTATCCTCGATAGTGCCATTATAGTTGAGGCTTACCGATACCTTGGGTTGTTGCATCTTTACGTTAAAGTCGCATATCTCCTCGCCCTGTGCCCTACGCACGCCGTCGTCTACAACCTCATATTTAACACTCTTGGATGTTGGCAGTGAGCCTATATATCTCTCGACAAGTGGCCTTAGTGTATCGAGGTCGACGTTGCCCACGATGACGAAACGGAAATCATCGGCATAACCAAATAGCGACTTATGTACTGCCTCGAGGTCTACAATGTTGAGTGCCTCATAGTCGGCTGCTGTTGCTGCCTGACGTCGTGGGTTGTCTTTGAAGAGGGTGTTTAGATAGCTCTTGCTCATCGCATACCATGGGTCTGTCTCCAGATTACGGAATGTGGGAACGTAGATATTTTTGATGTTGTCCAAGTCAGTCTGGTTGAAGCGTGGCGCAGTGAAGTTAAGATACAAGAGCTGCAAAATAGTCTCTATATCCTTTGGCGAGCCACCCGCATACGCGCTGTGCATATAGTTGTCAACAGACATGTTAGTATAGGCGTACTTGCCTGTGAGTGCCTTCTCGAGCTCGGTTGCCGAGAAGTCAGCAATGCCCGACTGCATCATCACCGAGGGGAGTAGGCCTCCTGTGAAGCACAACCTGTCGGTAAGTAGCGACTTACCGCCCTTCGCTGTAGCCGCAATCTGCACCTCATCAGCCTTGAGTGTTGTGGGGCGTACAACAACCGTGATACCATTTTTCAATGTCCACTCGGTGTAGCCCAGCGACTCATTTGTTACACATGTCTTGACCTTTGAACCTCGTAGCTTTGTGTTGGCTGCAATGAGTGGTCTAATAACGACATTGTCCTCGTAAGGCTCTATCTCTGATGCCTCCACCTCGGCGCGGATGGAGAGTATTTCCTCCGTGGTGGGTACGGCAATATTCTCCCTCTTGGGTGAGCGTACGAGTATTACAAGGTTTTCGTTAGGCGTTGCTATCTCCTTGTATGAGGCGTTTAGTTGCTCAACAGTTAGATTGTTGATAATCATTTGACATAGCTGCCACTCACTCTCTGCATCCATGATGGGTGCACCACTCTTGCAGTGCTCCAAGTAGCGCTCCGTATACTCATAGTTGGTTATGTCGTTGCGGTTTGCGTACTGACGCTCGGCCCAACTTAGCATCACCTGCTTTGCACGCTCAAACTCCTCGGCTGTGAAGCCATGACGACGTATACGCTCCATCTCGGTGTACATGGCACGAAATGCCTCGTCGGTGCGACCCTCGTGTGCCGTTACTGTGAACATCGTGGCCTCCATGGTGGGGCATATACCAATACCACCCTCAGACATCCCACCACTCGAGAATGGGGCATCTGCCTGCTCTGCAATCTCGCTAAAGCGGTTGTTCGCCATGATGCTGGCAAAGGTATTGATAACGTCGTAGGTATAACCCATATATGTGTTCTTAAGATACTTGGGCATAGCCTCACGGCGTGCAAACATCATGACGCTCGACTGTGTAAGCTCCGCATCCGTAAATATCGAGATTATGGGCTCCTCGGTCGTTGGAACAGTTACGACCTCCTTTTGTGCGGCATCGGCGGGCGATGCGGGAATGTCTGCCATTATCGAGCGAAGTTTAGTCTCTATCTGGTCAACATCGATATCTCCAACTATGATTACTGTTTGGTACTCAGGACGATACCACTTCTTATAGAAGCTCTCTAATGCTGTGTGGTCGAACGATTTAAGGTCGTCCAAGTAACCTATAAGGTTACGCCTCTCGTAGAGAGAGCCTTTGAAGAGGTGTTTAAGCATATCGTTCTGTGCGCGGAACGATGCACCATCACGAGTGCGAAGCTCCTCCATTATTACGCCACGCTCCGAGTCAATCTCCTTGGGTTGCAAGGCGATAAATTGCGACCAGTCGTGTAGAATTAGGAGCGCCAAATCGATAGTCTCATCGGTAACGGGGCAGTCCATGATTGTATATTGTGTGTAGTCCCACGATGTTGCAGCATTGAGGTTGCGACCAAACTGGCAGCCAGCAGCCTCAAGCCTCTCGATGATTGCCTTTCCTGGTAGGTTCTTCGTGCCGTTGAATGCCATGTGCTCAAGGAAGTGTGCTAACCCCTGCTGGTCGTCGGCTTCCTGAATAGCACCCACATCGTGGTAGATGTAGAAGTTGGCTTGTCCTTTAGGCTTCTCGTTGTGACGGATGATGTAGCTCATGCCGTTGTCGAGCTTACCCATGCGAGCGTTGCAATCAAGAGGTAGTTCTGTTGCCTCCTGAGCGAAGATGCTCGAAACACTAACAGTTAGTGCTACAAGTAAAAAAAGTAATTTTTTCATAATCCAAAATTTAGGTTTGTTTCGTACTGCAAAGGTACGACTAATGGAGGACGATGGAGAGCATTTGACCTAAAAATCATCTAACAAATAAAGTGTGTAATATGTTGATAATGAGTAAAATATATGGGCTGTTAGATGATGGTTTTCTAACAGCCCATAATGCGCAATTGTAAGTGGTTGATATTCAGACGTGTCGCCAATATTCTATTCTGTTTTCGCGTTATGTGTATTGATTATCAGCTACTTATCGCAAGTATTTAAGTATTAGCTCTTTTTTCTCAGCATTAGAGTTGCTAATTCGGGCTTTGAGCCTTGATTTTCGCATGTAAATATTGCCGATGCTATCTGCCGTAAAGACGCTTATGGCCTTGGCCGAGAATCCTGCATATATGAAGCATAGTAGTCGGAAGTCCATCTCGCTAAATTCGGGCATAGACTCGCGGAGTATCTGCATGACACTCTCTTTGTGTTTGTTGACAATAGCCTCTAACTCCTGGATATATCGTTTGTTGGTTTGTAGCTTCTCAATCTCGTTGCGTACTTGGGTGTAGATTGCCTCCTTGTCGCGCTTAGTGCCGTGTGTCTCGTAGTAGGTGTTCGTCAGTTTGTCGATAAGCGAGAACTGTGAAGCAAAGAGTGTATTAATCTTTGTGGCCATGCTGTCGGCCGCCATATCTTTGGTTAGTAGCGACTGCTCGAGCTCCTGCATCGCCTCCATATATCGGTTAATCTCGCTATTTTTGGTAGCAATCTTATGCCTAATATATAGCGCCACGGCGATGATTATTAATACTACAATTACCGAGATAGTTATGTATAGCCCTCTTTCTCTCTTAAGGCGGTAGGCTTTTTGCGCCGACTGATCTTTGAAATACTCCTTTTGGGCTGAGACAATTGGCTGCTGCATAGCATCGCGTAGATGCACTCTTTGGATATTAATGCCACTCTCAAAGTTCTGTAAGGCAAGAGCATACTCGTTTATACTCTTCATAATATGGGCCGACTTAAAGTAATAGTCTATTGCGTCTGTCTCATTAGACAAGCACATTCTTGCTCGATTAAGAAACTCACCAGCATTGTTTATATCCTCAAGTTGGGCATAGTGACTGGCAATAGAGGCTAAGCATTTGGGGCTAAGCTGTTCAATGTCGTATTGCGTGAGTAGTATGTCCACATATTCACCACATTTATCGGCATCCCACAGCTTATCATACATGATGACAAGATTACTATAACACTGTCGTTTAAGGGTGTCGTCATCGAGGCTTATCGCCTTGTCGAGCGCCATGTGAGTATACTCAATACCCTCTTGATGGTTATCAGCGCCCCAATGTGACTTGCCTATGTTTATCAATGCGTGTGCGGCCTGCGATTTGTCGTTCGCCTTCATGAAGTAGTCGTAAGCTAACTCATACGCCTCTAAACACTTGGCATAGTCGTAGTGGTTGCAGTATATATCGCCAATCTGCATATAAAGTTGTCCTGCTAATTGGCTGTTGTCTAATTGGTTGATAAGTTCTTCGGCTTGGGTGAAAAGAACTATCGCTTGAGGGAAGTCGCCCCGATTACATAGCACGCGACCATAGTAGTAGTATGATAGGAACCGGTATTTAACGTTGTCACTATGCTCGTAATATGCTTTGGCTGTGCTTATTAACGAGTCGTCGGTCTGCGAGATATCGTTCATGTCATACGCCATTGAGAGCAGCAGGGCGTGCTTGGCGCGCTCTTCGTCGTTAGATAGTTCGCTGACATCAATGCCTTGCAATACCACAAGTGCGCTATCGGGTTGCTCCTCAATATAAGATTCAACCTGACATATTGTCTCCCAATGCTTGGAGTGCTGTGTGCATGCCATCATGCATAGCGCAAAAAGTATGGAAATTACGTATTGCTTCATACAACTTCTCCTTATTTTACACAAAGGTAGTAAAAATAAGTAAAGTATCAATAGCCGCAATTGGTTCATAAGCAGTTTACTGCCCCAATATTTGGGGAGGGCAACAATGGTGATTTCCCACATTTTGGGGATTGCCCACCTTTGAGCGATGCTCTACCTTTGCAGTCGAATAAATGGAGCAGAAACTATGCGCAAGATGATTGTTAAGCTATCGCTATACCTTATATATATAACGTCGGCCATTATCTATGGCGCGACGGTTGCCTCGGCAGCAGTGGTCGCCCACCATCCTACAAAGCATGGTGCGCACACAGCGCAGAGTGCCGAGGTGCGTGGCGTCGTTGTCGATGAGGCGGGCAAGCCCATACCATATGCTACGGTATATGTCGATGGCAGCTCGAATGGCACAACAACAGATGCCGAGGGTCGCTACAAACTCACGATAGAGGCTGGCGCGTCGACAATCGTCGCATCGTCGCTCGGCTACGATAGCCAGAGTCGCACAATGGAGCTTAGCGGTGGCAGCCACACCATAGACTACATGCTTAGTGAGTCGGCAACGACCATCGATCGTGTTGAGGTGGCGGCATCGGGTGTGGGCGTTGTAAAGCGCTCGCCGTTCAATGCCGTAGCCATCGACACCAAGGAGCTTGCAAATGGTGCTAAGTCGCTCAGCGACGCTCTGGCAAAGGCCCCAGGCCTCAAGCTCCGTGAGTCGGGTGGCGTAGGCTCCGACATGTCGATAACGCTCGACGGCTTTACAGGCAAGCATGTCAAGATATTTATCGATGGCGTGCCTCAGGAGGGTGTGGGTAGCTCATTCTCGCTTAATAACATACCAGCGGGCTATGCCGAGCGTATCGAGGTATACCGTGGCGTGGTGCCCGTGGGCTTTGGTGCTGACGCTCTTGGCGGTGTTGTCAACATTGTGACATCGAAGCGCCGCCGCAAATGGTTTGTCGATGCCTCGTACTCCTACGGCTCGTTCAATACGCACCGCTCGTCGGTCAATGCGGGTCAGACCCTCGACAATGGCTTTATGTGGGAGGTGAACGCATTTCAGAACTACTCGGATAACGACTACCATGTGATGGCGCCCGTCGAGGACTTCGCCACAGGCCGTATAGATAAGAGCACGAAGCACCGTGTGCGTCGCTTCAACGACACCTACCACAACGAGGCCATCGTCGGCAAGATAGGTGTTGTGGGCAAGAGGTGGGCCGACCGCTTGGTATTTGGCATGACATACTCGCAGATGCACAAGCAGATACAGACGGGTGTGCGTCAAGATATTGTCTATGGTGCGAAGTTCCGTCGTGGTAACTCGCTGATGCCCTCGGTGGAGTACCGCAAGCGCAACCTCTTCACAAGGGGTCTCGACCTTGTTGTCACGGCAAACTACAATAGAAATACGACCTTCAATGTCGACACCTCGCAGTACAAGTACAACTGGCGTGGTGAGATGAAGCGCCTAAACTCGCCTGGCG
This sequence comes from Rikenellaceae bacterium, assembly GCA_015059955.1. Classification (GTDB taxonomy): domain Bacteria; phylum Bacteroidota; class Bacteroidia; order Bacteroidales; family Rikenellaceae; genus Alistipes. The sequence continues at coordinate 9,902 of SUZK01000004.1, read as the reverse complement.
AGCAGTCGTACCAGCATACACGCTCGCTCAACGACAACTGGAATGCTACCGCCACACTGTCGTACCGCATAGGCGATAAGCACGCCATAACGTTCAACCACGTATTCAACGCCTTCAGGCGATCAAACACCTCGCTCTTGGCCTCACAGCCCGAGGAGGATGCCATCAAGAAACGCACACATAAGAACATCAGTGGCATTCAGTATCGCCTGACACCTATCGAGCGATTGAGCATATCGCTCTTTGCAAAATACTATGCTCTAAGCGTGCGAGGCCCTATCGCTACGGATGCCAACAACTCGTCGTTTGTCGAGACACAGCGACGCAACAGCGCCCTCGGCTATGGCGTGGCGGCGACATACTTCCCAACCACCTACCTTCAGGCGAAGGTGTCGTACGAGAAGGCATACCGCCTACCCACAATCGAGGAGATGTTCGGTGATGAGGACCTTGAGATGGGCGACATCGGAATACGACCCGAACATAGCGACAACCTAAACATAAGCCTCAGCTATACAGGTAGCTATGGCGATGCCGATGAGCATGGGCTATACCTCGAGGGTGGCTTTGTGTGGCGCAACACGGATGACTACATTCAGCGAAACATCGTCGATATGAGCGGTGGTAAGGCGGCGGCAACATATATAAACTATGGCCGTGTGAAGACCCTCGGTGGTAACTTCACAGCGCGCTACACCTTCTCGAACTGGCTCTCCATAGGCGGTAATATCACCTATATGGATGTTCGCGACAATATGCCCATAGCGCTCGGCACCACGTCGATGCCTAACCTTGGATATAAGGACCGTATGCCCAACACGCCATACCTCTTTGCCGATAGCGACATAACGTTCACGTGGCGCGACTGCATATGGCGTGGTAATACCCTCACGATAAGCTACGACAATAGCTATCTTATGGGCTTCTACTACTACTCGGCACGCATAGGCACGAATAAGAACGACTATATGGTGCCCTCGCAGTTCTCGCACAACATATCCATAGGCTATGCCATCAAGGATGGTCGATACACCATAACGGCCGAGTGTCGCAACCTTACGAACGAGGCGCTGTACGATAACTTTAGCCTTCAGAAGGCTGGCCGCGCGTTCTACGTTAAGCTGCGCGTGGCATTTGGAAGCAGATAGTAACATTAACACATATATACCATTATGAACAAAAGCACACTTATTTGCATGGCGATGGCGCTTATGGGCGTCGTGGCATGCCAGAAGGAGGAGGCACCTCAGAACAAGCCTAACAACACGACACCCACTACCGAGCGACCATATGTTATCGCCTCGCAGGGTACATTCTCTAACACCACGACCAACGCGCTACTCACTGCCGAGTCATTGGATGGCGGCATGATAGGCATGAATGACGGATTGGTCAATGATGGTGCTTCGTACTGGGTGTTCTGGGGCGAGAAGTATCTCTATGGCCTAACATACAACCAGGGTAATGCTGGCACAACTCGCTCGTTTGTGATGAACGCGGACTATACCCTCTCGGCACGTCCTGCGGAGTATGCCGTGCGCCGCTTCACTACCGTAGGCGTATACGATAAATACGTTATGACAACCTCTACGGGTGATGGCCCTACGGAGTGGGCCGATGAGAATGGCTACCTTCCAAAGAGCATCCTTGTGTCGCTGCTCGACGTTGAGAATGAGACATATACAACAAATAACACGCTCGAGGAGCACTACCTCGCGGAGAACTTCCTCGGCAATGGCGAGTTCGTAACGTTGGCAGGCCTTGAGGATGTAAGCGGCAAGCTATATTCGGCAGCTGTGCCTATGGGCCTTAGCCAGTATGGCGTGAAGGTAGATGGTGGCAAGTGGATTCGTGAGGGCTACGCCGACCTTGTAAAGAGTGAGGCCGGTGGCTCAGGCTCAGGTGCTTATAAGGAGGGCGAGTTGCAGTGGACACAGTATCCCGATGAGTGCTGGGTGGCAATCTTCGAGGATGAGACACTCGCCTCTAAGAAGCTTATTCACACCGATAAGATTAGCTACGCTTGTGGCCGTAACAAGTCGCAGTACTACCAGATGTTATGGGAGACGGAGAGTGGCGATGTATATGTATTCTCACCCTCGTATGCTAAGACTATGGCAGACGAGCGTCAGCAGACAACACTCCCAGCAGGCGTTGTGCGCATAAAGACTGGCACCGAGGAGTTCGACCCCAACTACTATGTAAATATCGAGGAGTTGTCGGACGGTCGTGCGTTCCTTCGCACATGGTATATTGGTGGTAGCAAGTTCTTGATGCTTATGTACGATAGCCCGCTCACACCCGCGAAGTCGATGAAGGCTAACCAGCTTGCAGTATTTGATGCCGAAACCGCCACGTTGACAAGTGTCGAGGGTCTACCTTCGGCAGATGTGATATCGGGCTTTGGCAATGCCCCTTATGCCGAGGATGGCAAGGCCTATATCGCTGTGACAACGACAGATAGCTATCCTGCAATCTATGTTATTGATGGTGCCACAGCTCAGGCAACAAAGGGTCTTACCGTAGAGGCTACGCAGATTGGTGCCGTCGGTCGCCTTGCGCCAATTAACTAAAAAAGTTTTGTAAAGTTTTCCGATACGGCAAGGTTTTTTGTAACTTTGCCGTATCCACTATAAGAAAATAGAGTATGAGAAACATATTTAAGCAGCTACATATTTGGCTCTCGATACCCCTGGGTGTGGTGATGGCCATCACCTGCTTCTCGGGAGCCATGCTCATCTTCGAGAAGGAGATAACACCCCACTTGCAGTCGGAGTACTACTATGTAGATGGTGTCAAGAGTGAGCCTCTACCCATGGAGGAGCTACGAGCAAATGTCGAGCAGACGCTCAACAAGGGCGAGAAGATTAATCGTGTCGAGACACTTGATGATGAGGAGCGTAGCTATATCTTCCATCTCAATAAGAAGCGCGCTAAGGTCTATGTCGACCAGTATAGTGGCGAGGTTTTAGGACGTCCCGAGCGTCATCCCTTCTTCGCGACAATGTTTAAGCTACACCGCTGGCTGATGGATGCGCCACAGAGCAAGGGCGAGATGACGGCAGGTAAGATGATTGTGGGTATCAGCACCTTAGCTATGGTAATAGTCCTCCTATCGGGTATTGTGCTATGGTTGCCTAAGAGTGTGGCGATGCTCAAGAATAGGTTGAAGATTGTATTTACCAAGGGGTGGCGTCGTTTCTGGTACGACCTACACGTGTCGGCAGGCTTCTACGCGGTTATACTGCTACTTATCATGGCGCTTACGGGCCTTGTCTGGTCGTTTGAGTGGTATCGCGATGGCTTCTATGCTATCTTTGGTGAGGGCGCGCGTGAGTGGCTACGCAGTCTACATACGGGCGCTATTGGCGGTATGTTCACACGCATACTATGGTTTATCGCAGCACTTATAGGTGCAGCGCTCCCGCTCACGGGTTACTACCTATGGATAAAGCGTAAGTTCTGTAAGCACAGCAACAAAGCATAAACAATAGGAGGCTGAATAAAAAGTGTATTTTGTCGTTATGCTTGCCCTCAAAATGCTCATTTACGCCAAGTAAACTCCGCTTTTTCGGGCTTCACATGCCTAAAACTACATCTTTTTCTTCAACCTCCTAACAAATTGGGGATGGCTAATCTACTTTTTAGTCATCCCCTTTTGTTTTTAGATAGCGTCTAATTAAAATGCCTTGCCAATAGCGAGGAAGTCCTCAGCCTTGAGGGCAGCACCGCCAATAAGACCGCCATCGACATTCTCCTTCGAGAAGATCTCGCCAGCGTTTGATGGCTTGCATGAGCCTCCATAGAGGATAGGACACTGCTCGGCAGCTGCGCCAAACTTCGAGCGAAGCACCTCGCGGATATATGCGTGAATCTCCTCAGCCTGCTCTGCGGTAGCTGTCTTGCCTGTGCCGATAGCCCATACTGGCTCGTAGGCGATAACGAGCTTTGCAAACTGCTCAGCGGTAAGGTTGAATACAACCTCCTCAATCTGCTGCTTGCACACCTCGAAGTGGCGACCTGCCTCGCGCTCCTCAAGGTTCTCACCTACGCAGTATATAGGCATAAGGTTGTTCTCGTAAGCGCGAGCCATCTTCTTGTTCAAGCTCTCCGATGTCTCACCATAGTACTGGCGACGCTCCGAGTGACCGAGGATGACATACTTGCAACCGAGTGCTGCAATCATCTCTGCCGATATCTCGCCGGTATAAGCACCCTTAACCTCAGTAGCGCAGTCCTGAGCGCCTACGGCAACGTTCTTGCCCTCGACAGCCTCGACAACCTGTGCGATATGTGTGAATGGTGGGCATACGATAATCTCAACTGAGTCGCATACCTCGCCACGACCAGCGGCAACACCCTTTGCGAGCTCCACGCCCTCCTTAGGGAGAGTATTCATCTTCCAGTTACCTGCTACAATCTTCTTTCTCATAATCTTATCTTTTATCTGTGTGTTAAATTATGCCTCCTTGTTGCTCTCGATCCACGCCTTAATCTCGGCAGTGGCAAGGCCGAGCTTGTTCTTCTTGTTGAAGCCGCAGAGGTCGTTGAAGAGCTTCATGCCACCCGTAGCAGCAGTGTTCTTGAACGACTCGAGGGTGATGTAACCCATCTTCTGGATTACTGCTACCCACTCCTGTGGGATGCCGGCCTCGGTGTATACCTCCTCAGCATCGGCAACAACCTTCTTCTCGGGGCGCATCGTAGGGAAGAACAATACATCCTGGATAGAGGTCTCGCCTGTCATGAACATCGTAAGGCGGTCGATGCCAATACCCATACCTGAGCACGATGGCATACCATACTCCAATGCGCGTACGAAGTCCATATCGATAACCATAGCCTCGTCGTCGCCCTTCTCCGAGAGACGCATCTGCTCCTCGAAGCGCTCCAACTGGTCGATAGGGTCGTTAAGCTCCGAGTAGGCGTTACATAGCTCCTTGCCATTTACGAATAGCTCGAAACGCTCGGTAAGGTCCTGATTATCACGGTGGCGCTTACAAAGTGGCGACATCTCGATAGGGTAGTCGGTAACGAACGTAGGCTGTATGAGGTCGCCCTCGCAGTACTGGCCGAAGATGGCGTCGATAAGCTTGCCCTTACCCATCGTCTCGTCAATCTCGACGTTGAGGCGCTTGCAAGCCTCGCGAAGCTGCTCCTCCGACTGGCCGGTGATGTCGTAGCCCGTCTTCTCACGGATGGCGTCGGTCATCGTTACGCGGCGGAATGGTGCCTTGAACGAGATGGTCTTACCCTCGATTACCACGTCGGTAGTGCCATTTACGGCCATTGCCACACGCTCCAACATCTGCTCGGTAAACTCCTGCATCCAGATGTAGTCCTTGTAAGCAACGTAGATCTCCATACATGTAAACTCAGGGTTGTGCGTGCGGTCCATACCCTCGTTACGGAAGTTCTTGCCGAACTCGTATACGCCATCGAAGCCACCCACGATAAGACGCTTCAAGTATAGCTCGGTGGCTATTCGCATGTAGAAGTCGATGTCGAGGGCGTTGTGGTGGGTGATAAATGGACGTGCCGCAGCACCACCAGGAATAGGCTGAAGGATAGGTGTCTCCACCTCCAAGTAGCCACGCTCGTTGAAGAAGTCGCGCATGGTCTGCATAATCTTGGCGCGCTTTACGAAGGTATCCTTGACGTGTGGGTTAACCACAAGGTCGAGGTAACGCTGACGATAGCGTACCTCGGGGTCGGTCAAGGCGTCGAATACCTGACCATCCTTCTGCTTAACAACGGGCAGAGGACGTACCGACTTAGAGAGCACGGTGAACTTGCGGCAGTGTACCGACAACTCGCCAGTGTTGGTATGGAATGCAAAGCCCTCGACACCGATGAAGTCACCAATATCAAGCAGCTTCTTAAATACTGTGTTATAAAGGGTTGGGTCGCCCTCAGGGCAGATATCGTCGCGGCGAATGTACACCTGAATACGACCTGTCGAGTCCTGCAACTCGAAGAATGATGCCGAGCCCATAATGCGGCGGCTCATGATACGGCCGGCAATCGACACCTCCTGGAAGTTGCCCTTCTCGGGGTCGAACTGCTCGGCAATCTCACGTGCTGTGGCGTTAACCTCGTAACGTGCAGCAGGGTAGGGGTTTATACCCATATCACGCAATGCCTTTAACGACTGGCGGCGCAATACTTCCTGTTCGCTGAGTTCCATCATAATTGTGCTATGTAATTTTTAGTTATCTCAAATTTCTTGCAAAGGTACAACAAATTAACGATTAGCATGGTATAATTACTAAAAATTTTTTTGAATTTTGAATTGTTTTCTTACCTTTGTATAATTATTAAATAGCAATTTGTGATTAACCCAATGTGGGCCGTGTGCTCACGCTACTTAAATTCTATGAAGAGAGACCTTATGAGTAATTCTACAAAGGGTACGACCACCATGTCGTGGTGTCGTCGCATGCTTGTGTTGGCGGTGGCTATAATGTCGTTTAGCGCAGCTAAGGCACAGTCTGGCTACGAGAAGGATAATGAGATTTTCAAGGTGGGCATCGAGGCTCGCTTCGACTATCTAAATCAGGCCGTTGATGGCGTACATAGCAAGGCAGGCTCAGGCTTTAAGGTGCGCTATTTTAACCTTCGTCTTGATGGCCAAATTGCATCAAAGTTCACATACTCATGGCGTCAGCGCTTTAATCGCGCAAACTCATTTAGCGAGTTCGCGCAGAACACCGATTGGCTTACGCTCACCTATAAGCCTACGAAGAACTGGGCTATCTCGGCAGGTAAGCAGGTGCTCATGATTGGTGGCTGGGAGTATGACCGCGCCCCTATGGACTTGTACTTCTGCTCGGAGTTCTGGAACAACGTAAACTGCTATCAGCTTGGCGCAAGCGTATCGTATACGACAAACTCGGGTAACGATACCATCCTCTTTCAGGCAAGCCAGAGCCCCTATGATACCACAAGCCCCGATGTAGACTACTACGCATTTAACCTCTACTGGAGTGGTACACATGGCTGCTATACGGCGCTCTACTCGCTTAACTTCATGCAGTATGCCCCAGGCAAGTACGACAAGTATGTTGCTCTCGGCAACCAGTTTAAGTTTGGCGATGCAACACTCCAGGTTGACCTTATGAGCCGTGGTCCTAAGCTCAAGGACCTTCTATTCGACAACTTCTCAATCATGGGTGAGTTCTCATATCTTGTTGCAGACCGTGTTAATATCTTCGCCAAGGCTACCTACGACAAGATTGGCAGTAGTGCAGTCGTAGCATCAGGCCTCTTCCCAGGTACTGAGGTGACGCGCGTAGGTGGTGGCGTTGAGTACTACCCTATGGGTGGCAAGGGTAACCGTGACGTACGCCTACACGCTGCGTATGCCTACAACTTCGGCGCTAATACCAATATCGACGGCACGGCTGTCGGCAAGGGCTCATACCTCACCGTAGGTCTTACATGGCGTATTGACGTTGTGTCGGCTGTCGAGAAGCTCATCGACAAGGTGGCTCAGAAACGCGAGAATAAATTCTAATCTACTAATCAATAAACATCTATGAGTTCGCAGAATAGATTTAGTAAGTATGGTGCAGGTATCTTGTGCCTGCTTATAGTTATCGCATTGTTTGGTGCTATTAGCTCAGGCATGGGTTTGCCAAATATGCTTAATACCATCATGAATACCGCTCATGACCTCTTGCTCAATACGGTATTCTATCTTATGGCTATATGCGTTATCACTGGTGCGCTCGGCCGTATCTTTGTTGAGTTTGGTGTCGTTGCCCTCTTGGAGCGCCTGTTGCGCCCACTCATGAAGCCCCTCTTTGGTCTTCCAGGTGTGGCTTCGCTCGGCGCTGTGATGACCTTCCTCTCGGATAACCCAGCCATCATCTCGCTTGCTAAGGATAAGCGTTTTAGCTCATTCTTCAAGAAGTACCAGCTTATCTCGCTTACCAACTTCGGTACCGCCTTCGGTATGGGTCTATTGGTTATCGTCTTTATGGTAAGTAATGGCTTCTATATCGAGCCATTCATCGGTTTGGCAGGTGCGGTCATCGGCTGTATCGTCTCTACTCGCCTTATGCAGCGCTTCATTATCAAGCAGCATCCTAACTTCAAGGATGAGATGGCCTCGTTTATCGAGGAGGAGGATAAGCAGCAGGAGGAGCAGGTTAAGGAGACATCAATGTTCACTCGTATCCTAAACTCGTTGCTCGATGGCGGTAAGACGGGTGTCGATGTAGGTCTTTCGATTATCCCTGGTGTGTTGATTATCTCGACACTCGTGATGATACTTACCTTTGGCCCTGGCGATGGTGGTGAGTACACTGGTGCAGCGTATGAGGGTGTTGGCTTCTTGCCATGGGCAGCTGGTCAGATTAACTTCCTCTTCGACTGGCTCTTTGGCTTCGGCGACCCACACCTTATCGCCTTCCCAATTACGGCTCTTGGTGCTGTGGGTGCAGCCCTCGGTCTTGTTCCTGGCTTCATTGAGCAGGGTTGGGTCGATGGTAATGCTATCGCAGTATTTACAGCTATTGGTATGTGCTGGAGTGGTTACCTCAGCACACATACTGCGATGCTCGATGCTCTTGGCTACCGCAAGCTGACCTCTAAGGCTATCCTCGCACACACTATCGGTGGTCTTGTTGCTGCTATCTCGGCACACTGGATATTCCTACTTGTTACGCTCCTCTTCGGCTCGCCTGAGGCTAAGCCCGGCTTCTCACATATCGACGAGGTGCAGGTTAAGATTGAGCGTATCGCTGACAATGAGGTATGCACTACAGTATATGTAGAGGGTGAGTTTAAGTGTGGCCGTGTATTTGTTGATGAGGAGGGCGACCGCTCATCTGACTCGGAATCTATGGCATATTATATCAGCGACTGCCTCGAGAAGTATGTTGTCATCCGCAATGAGAAGGGCGGCCCAAAGGTGGCTCGTTTCAGCGACGTAGTGATTACTTACGATGATGATATGTCGGAGGCTATGCGTGAGGCCATCGAGCGAGAGGTGACATCTGGTCTTGATACATATCTCAATATCGTGGCTAAGAAGATGTGGGATGGCCGTGGCCTATCTCGTCTGAACGACACGCAGAAGGCACAGCTCGATGAACTTGTTAAGATAACCTTCAAGGATGAGGCTATCGAGAACACCGCAAATATTAAGGGCGTTGTTCAACATGTCTCTAAGCCTGCTGATACTGCTCTGGAGACTACTAAGAGTGACGGTACCAGTGAATTTGCTGGAGAACTGGATGGGATGTCTTTGGTGGACGGACCACAACCAGAACCAGCGGCTGATGCTGCTTAGTAGTTGCCATCAATCTATATAGTGTAACGGGGGCCTGTGTGGGCCCTCGTTCTTTTTATTGCTCACCTGGCCCTGTATTACCACCAAACATCTCGCCCCTTATTATATATTATATATATAGGTATACCGGAGGATTTATTAAAAATATTGTAAATTTTGAAAAATTTTTAAGAAAACATTTGGAGAATCAAAAATAAGCACTACCTTTGCAGCCGCAATCAGACGATAAGATGCGTTCTGGATGCGTGCAGCGAGGTTCTTAGAAATAATTTTGAAAAAAGTTCCAAAAATATTTGGTAGTTTCAAAAAAGTGTTTTATCTTTGCACCCGCTTTCGCCTCTAAAACGGCGATGAGCGAAAAAGGTTCTTAGAAAAATATTTTTGAAAAAAGTTCCAAAAATATTTGGTGGTTTCAAAAATAGTTCTTACCTTTGCAACCGCTTTTCCGCTCTAAATTTTGAGTGGGATTAAGGTGAAAGTTCTGATGAAAATTAGAATATAGTTCTTTGAAGATTTTGAGCAGCTAAAGTTTTATCTATCTCCTATGAGATAATTTCAAAACAATACCTTTGAGATTAGAGCTAACGATTAATATTCAAAATTT